>CAWKZY010000004.1:0-158743 GCA_963854625.1 Gammaproteobacteria bacterium
GTATACACTGTGAAGCAGAATAAAGGAAAGCAATGCCGCTGTGAACAAGGATTAGGTAAAAAATAATCAGTAACCACAAGTTTTATAAGGGATTTTCAGTCTATTTGGCCAATGAAAACTAGTCCAAATTGTGGTAAACTCTTGTGATAAGTTGTCGATATATTAGTCTTACCGCCAACAAAATCAAATTAGTGGGCTTTTTGAGTAAATTCACTAGTGTTGGGACGCTCCGGGTTGGCAAATGCTCAAATTAAGCCATTCAAGAAAATTAAAGGTTAATTCATGAACTCTAAGGCTGATGTAATAGCCATAAGCACTGAGCGACCAGCTTACCCGCAGGCAAAGTCGAAGTGGTTTGGAACTAAAAAAGGCGAAAAACTGAAAATTGTTTTTTCTTTTTATAGCCCCGATGGAAATGAAATATCGATGCCCGTAGCCAGTATTTCCGCCTATCTCAAAAGAGATTTTCCAGGGATAGAAGTAACCTTACTACCTATCTTAATTCTTCGCGACGCGGAGGTTTACTCTCCTGCTAACTATGCGAAAAGCATCGAGGAAAGCGGTGCAGATTTGATCGCATTTTCAGTAATGAGCCCCCATTGGTATCCAATGGAGCCATATTTTGAAGAAATAAAGAAACTCTGTCCTGACTTGCCCATTTGTATTGGTGGCTATCAAGCCATGCTTTCTCAACAGCAAACCATAGAAAACCCAAATGTGGATTACATTTGTGTTGGTGATGGAGAATATGCCACTGGCAACTTGGTTCAACATTTGCGCGGTAGTAAAGACGGGCCAGCTGATGGCATGTGGGAAAAGTTAATTGATGGGGATGTGTATGAATCTGAGGCTCACCAGATAGGTGATATAGGTGCATTGCCCTTTCCTGACTACGACGTGTTTTCCAAAGAAGACGGTTTCGACAATGTGAACTCTTCTATTTTTGGACCAAAGGGAAAGCTTGTGCTGCCGGTGATGACCGGTCGCGGCTGTCCCTACCGCTGTACCTATTGTTGTAATACGCCGCTGTTGGAAGGCTGGAAGGTTAAGAAAACTTTCTTACGCAAATATGATCCACAGGATATGGTGGATGAGCTGATTCGATTGCGTGACAAATATAATGTTGGTTATTTTGAATTTTGGGATGAGCTTTTTTTATCAAACCTAAAGTTTGTTCGAGCATTCTTTGCTCTTTATAAAGAACAATTACATTTACCTTTCTCAATTAATTCTCGGGTTGAGGTGATGGGCGAAGACTTTTGCAAACTTGCTGCAGAGGCTGGCTGTCATACTATTTGGTTTGGAATTGAAAGTGGCGACGAGGAATACAGGTCGAAATTTTTAGGTCGAAAGATGAAGAACGAACAGGTAATTGCTGCGGCTGAAAACTGCAAGCGTGCCGGTATTAATCGTCTAACTTTTAATATCGTAGGGGCACCTTTGGAGACCGCTGCGAACATGCGTGAAACGCTTAAACTTAATCAGTTGATATCGCCTGAACATTTCTTCTTTTTCCCTTATATTCCTCTGCGCGGAACACCGCTTTATGAAATGGCGAAAAAAGAAGGTCTGTTGGACTTAGACAAAAAGAATCTTCACTATTTGTCAGCTGTTAATGACAAAGTATTCACTCTCAACATGAAAGAGAGACCAGATCTGCTCAGCGCCAAGGAGTACAATGAGATTTGCCAAGAGATGTTGGCGTTTCAGGAAGCGAACAATCGCTTAACTTACAGCGATGATGAGTTTGATTCTAGTGATGCTGCGTCAGATTCTGTCAATGATAAAAGCTTCTCTCTTGTAGCAGACGCACCCGCTAACCACTTGTAGCTAATTTTTAGGGGCTCCAATTTAGAGGGGCTAAAAATATAGTATGTAAAAGTACAGGGCGAAAAAATAGTGCTCTAAACCATATCGCGTATGGGGTGAGAAGGTATAAAAGCCGAGCCGAGTAATCGACCCGGCTTTTTTGTGGACGACGAAAAGAGGCCGCTTAGAGCTGATTATTTTGCTTATGAAGTGCTGGTCAATAATGCATTCTCGCCATTCAGAGCACGATGAAAAGAGCGCCAAGAAATCATGGCCATAAGGAAGTTGCCAAGTACTGCACCAAAGAAAAATCCGGAGAGGCCAAAAGCTTGGCTGCCAAAATAGGCAAGGGGGACATAAAAAACGAAAAAGCGGCTTAGGCTAAGATATAGCGCAGACAGCGGTTTGTGGAGGGCGTTTAGAGAAGAATTGGTAAGGATTATCACCCCTTGAAAGCCATAACCGAGAGGCATGATCCACAAAAATAATTTAATTACCGCAATCACCTCAGGATCATCAGAAAAGATTGATGCAATCAATCCAGCTCCCACTCCCAACAATGCGTACACAAACAACTGCCAAACCAGAAGAAAGCGCAAAGACATCGTATAAGCTTCTTCAATTCGGTCGATTCGACTGGCCCCGAAATTTTGGCTCACTAGCGGCGGTAGAGAGGACGAAATGGCAAGTATAAGAAGAGTAGCAATAGGTTCCAGTCTGGCTCCTACGCCGAAGCCTGCAACAACAGCATCGCCATAGCTGGCGGCTACAGCCGTCATAATGCCCGCGGCAACAGGTGTCATCATATTGGCGCCAGCGGCTGGAATGCCTATTCTCAGCATGTCTTTTCCAGATGACATCATCACCGCACGGCTGGGTAAGGTCCTGCTAACTAGCTCGAGTTTGTAAGCTAGCAAATACATTAAATATACGAAGCCGACAGTCCAGGCAATAACCGTAGCCCATGCTGCGCCTTGAATACCTAGTTCAGGAAAGGGGCCGTATCCGAATATGAGGAGTGGGTCTAAAATAGCATTGATTAGCCCTGCTGAGGCCATCAAAATGCTGGGTGTTTTTGTGTCTCCGGTGGCCCGCAAAATACTGTTGCCAGTCATGATGCAAACTACGAGAACACTACCAAGAAACCAAACTTCCATATACTCGCGAATGAGCAGCATTAATGACTCACTGGCGCCCATCAGGCTGAAAAGGTCCTCCATAAAAAACCAGCAAATTCCTACGGTTATTACCGCCAGCCCGAAAGAAATATAGTTGATGACGGTGGCCGCCTCTTTGGCTCTTTTTAGTTCTGCATTTCCGAGGCATCTTCCAACGACTGCTGAAGCACCTATTCCTAAGCCTATGGCTAAACTCATGATGGTGAAAGTTACAGGAAAAGTAAAACTGATGGCAGAAAGAGATTCAGTGCCGAGAAAGCTGATAAAGAGGGTGTCGACAATGCTGAAGGTGAATAGCATCAACATGCCGATGATCATTGGCAGGGTCATGCGCACTAATGATTTTTGTATCGATCCTTCGGTTAGATCGTTGTGCTTTGTCACGCGCTTGTTTACCTTGGGCGACATCTAAATGAGGTACCTGCTAGATTTTAATAGTAATAATGGGGCGTAGCGAGAATTATGCCGAGCTTATAGATCTTGCCGAAAGGATCTTAACCGACATTACAGGACTGCTGGCATTGGGGGAAGTTAAACTGACCCAAACCAGAATCATCCCATCCCATCCCATCCAGGGCTCAATAGTCTATTTCAAAACAGGCAGGTTTTGCCTTCTTGTTCATCTCCGATTATTTTAGGCTCGCTCTTATTCTGGTTAATTGTTTGAACACGCTAGGGCCGCCGTAGACTAGTTCTTTAGCATCGCTTAGTTTTGGATTACCGGTTTCGCTGCCAATCAAGCCGCCGGCTTCTTGAAGAATCAAAAGTGCTCCCGCCATTGCATGGGTGTCTCGTTGATTTGACCAGCCGCCGTCAAGTCGACCAATTGCGGTATTGATTAAGTCGATTTCAGGTACCCCAGAAATTCGTGCGCTACCGCCTTGTGCTGCGACAGCTCTTTGCATGGCCAACTGGGAGTCAATAAATTCGGGGCTGCAGCTATAGCCAAATAGAGAGCTGCCGAAGTGAGGATCTGAATTAACTCGGATACGCCTAGAGTTGAGTTGAGCGCCTTTGCCGCGGCTAGCTACGATCTCCTCTCTGAGTCCCGGTATTACGAATACGGCATGGTTAACAACGCCATTGATCTGGCAAGCCACAGAGACACCATAGGCTGGGTAGCCTACAGCGAGATTTTGACCACCGACGAGCGGATCTATTAGCCAGACCGTGGATTTTTCTACTCCCTTCTTAAATCCGGAGATTCTTGAGTTGATGCTATGAGTAGGAAAGGCTTTTTCGATGTGATAGCGGATCGTTTTGTCCGCATTTTCATCAAGGCTGGTCACAAAACTATCAGGGTTATTGTCAATAATTGTAATGCGATCTAATCGCTCACTGGCGTGGGCCAAGGCCTCTGCGGCATCATTTGCCGCGCGCAGCGCAATATTTGCTAATGCATGCATGGTTTTTCCTGATAATTTGTAAAAGAACGGGGCAGCGACAGCTGCTAGGCTCTAATGATAGCAAAAAAATGAAGCACTCTAAAAGCAGAGACTTGTATTGATGCTCAGTAGCGTCAGGGGATTAATAGCTTTGCCCTTATCCTGCTATAATATCGGCTTCACCGATTATAGAAGCAAGAATGTAATGCAAAATTCCGACAACATTAAAATAGTACTAGTTAACACCTCTCATCCCGGAAATATTGGCGCTGCAGCTAGAGCAATGAAAAACATGGGCATGACGCAGTTAGTGTTAGTTCAGCCAGAGGACTTTCCCAGCGGCGTCGCGAGAGGCAGGTCTGCCTCCGCTATCGATGTGATCGAGAATGCCGTTGTTGTCGATACATTAGAAGAAGCCATAGCTGACTGTGGTTTGGTGATTGGAACCAGTGCTAGATCGCGAAAAATCCCGTGGCCCATGGTGACTCCAGAATCTTGCGCCCAAAAAATCGTAACTGAATCCACTGGGGGTAAAACCGCGTTGGTTTTCGGCCGTGAGGACGCAGGACTTAATAATGACGAGCTCCAACTTTGTAACTATCACGTTCAAATTCCAACCAACCCTGATTGTAGCTCGCTCAATTTAGCCGCCGCAGTGATGGTGATTTGCTATGAAGTTTTTAAATGTGATGCCTCTTTTGAGGGTAAGGCAGCAGTAGCCGAAGATGAGTTCTGGGATCGAGAGAAAGCGACTGGAGAACAGGTCGAGCACTTCTACGAGCATTTAGAACAGGTCATGATCAAAATCAAGTTCCATGACCCTGAAAACCCTAGGCAACTTATGCAGCGTATGCGAAGGTTATTTAGTCGAATAAGAATCGATGTTATGGAAATGAACATTCTGCGTGGGATATTGTCCAACATCGAATACCATATTAAACACAAATAGACATAGAACCTTAGTTGATTTAATCGGACTCAAAAATCAAGTCAGTGTTAGGCAAGGGCTAAATGCGACAACGATCTTTTTACTTTAGTGATGGCCAATATTTACAGCTATTGCAGAGGCTTTGCCAAGATTTGACTAAGCCCGAAGCCTTTGTTCAGCTCATGGGAATTGCTAAAACGGGCAAAAGTGCCCTGTGCGAAACTCTGACGCTCTATTTGCTGCGAAAGGGGTATGACGTTGTCTACATTGACTATCCCATCGAATCTCCTGAAATGCTGCGCAATGTTCTCGTGCAAAAATTTAATTTGCCAACCACCAATAATGTCGCCAGACAGCTAGAAGATACGTTCCTAAAGGGTTTCGAAAAGCCCAAACTCCTTGTTTTTGATGATTCCCACCAGCTTTCCGATATTACTTTGTTAGAAATTCATCGGATGGCTGAGATTCAAGCAGGTTCGAAGCGGGTGTTAAACGTTTTGCTATGCGGTGAGCCGGAGTTGGATGAGCGTTTACTGAATAAAAAAGAGCTTAAGTCTTTGCTTCTGAATGTGTCCCAAAAATATCTTCTGCAACCGATGGATAAAAAGACACTGTCCCAGTTCTTTTTCAGCTATATCGCACAAACAGATTCGGTAGGCTTGCAGCTATCCGAAGACGCATTAGTCTTATTGTACCGTTCAAGTAAAGGTTATCCTGGGCCGGCAACCTTACTAGTTGAGTTAATCTCTCAATCTAATGGCGATAGTATTGGTCAGCAGGTGATTACGAAGCTTGAGTTGGCTGAGCAAATAAAAAGTTCAGATATTCAGAAGATATTGCCTGTTGCTGAATTGTTTAATGTAAATCAATTGGGGGTGTTAGGCCCAATCGCCGCAGTATTTACCATTGCGGCTGTGGGGTTTATGTTTCAGATGTTTAATGGAGTGGCTCCTCATAATCAGGGTTCACTGCAGCTCTCTGATAGTGAATCGCCATTTTCTGGATCCACCACATCTACTTTTACTTCCCGGAATTTAATTTCCGATAACAATGCCACTGAGGCAGATTCAATATTGGATTCGACTCAAAACACTAGCCAAATTGTAAGCCAAGAGCGCACACCGGTTCAGCTAATGCCTTCTTTATTGCGCCCAACTTCAGTTTTTTCTTTAGATGATGAAGAAGTCATTTCTGATTTTGTTTTGGTGACGGCCGCTGAAATAGGTTTAGCTGCAGATATTATAATAGACCCAGAATTTGTAAGTGAACAAAGAGCCGCGGCTTCAATTCAACTTGGGCCTGAGAATCTGAGTCAGAACTCTTTACGGTCTGACATGCGACTCTCTGAGTCTGACTTATCTCTTAATGCGCCGCCAGTAACAAAAGAAGTGGAGCAAGCAAAAGTTCGGGCAGAGAATGGAGTAGCCCAGAGAACAGATCAGGAAATAGACCACCCATTAGCTATACCATTAGCCGAACAGCTAGTTAAACAATTCGAAGAATCCCTCCTGAAAGTAGCCATCTCGCCGAGCGAAGCTTTGCAAAATAGGGTGTTAGATGAAGAGGCCGCAGCTGCGGTGCCTTAAATCGCTGATGTGACTACAGCAATCCAAAATATTACGCCCGTAGAGGCTGAACTTGACTTAGTCTTGTCTGCTGAGGCGAAGGTTAATGCCCGCGCTGATAGTTGGGTTTCTGCGTGGCAGCAGCAGATGAGGATTATTTTTCTAGTTACTCTTCAGAGTTTGAGCCTCGCTTTGAAAATAGCTTGGCGCATTGGCGAGCGAGCCGAACGCGAGTCATAGGTAATGCCCAATGGATTCGCTTAACTTTACCCGAATATGAAGTTATTGAAGAGCTGCCAAACACCGTAAAAGTTCATTTCTGGTTGGACTATGAGTCGCCAACCTTCAGCAACTCCACCAAAAAGAAACTAGTACTGAACAGAGATAGCGGTGACTGGACAATACTTGAGGAGATCAATCTTCAAGTTCGCTCCTAACGCCGCCGACCTCTATCGCGATTCTGCTGCTTGTTTGCTGCAGCATACTTGCTGCGATTAGACTGTTTTACTGGTGGAACCAAATGCTCTGTGCCGACACCAATAAGGTCGGTGCGACCCATTGTTGTTAGCGCCTCGCGAATCATTGGCCAATTCTTTTCATCATGGTAGCGCAAAAATGCTTTTTGCAGCCGTCGCTTATCGAGATCTTTGTTAACACTAACTTTTTCACTTTTATAGCGCACCTTTTGCAGCGGATTGCGTTCTGAATAGTACATAGCAGTAGCGAGTGCCATTGGTGATGGGTAGAACGTCTGCACTTGGTCTGGTTTGAACTTACGTTCTTTTAACCACATGCTAAGATTTAGCATGTCTTCGTCATCACTGCCGGGATGGGCCGCAATAAAATAAGGAATCAAATATTGTTCCTTACCCGCTTCTTTTGAAAATTTGTCGAAAAGAATCTTGAAATCATCGTAGGCAGAGATACCTGGCTTCATCATTTTGGAAAGCGTTTTGTCTTCGCTATGTTCAGGGGCGATCTTCAAATAGCCACCGACGTGATGGGTTACCAATTCTTTAATATATTCAGGGTCTTTTAGTGCTAGGTCATAACGAAGCCCGGATGCGATGGCTACACGCTTTACTCCTGGAATAGCCCGTGCTTTGCGATACAGCTGAGTCGTCGGACTGTGATCGGTATTTAAATGTTTACAAATATTGGGGTAGACACAAGACAGTCGTTTACACGTCTTTTGAATCGCTGGGGACTTGCAGTTGAGCTTGTACATATTGGCCGTTGGGCCACCTAGGTCAGAAATCGTGCCAGTAAAGCCGGGAACTTGATCGCGAATTTTTCCAATTTCTCGGAGTATTGAATCTTCCGATCGGCTTTGAATTATGCGTCCTTCATGTTCAGTGATGGAACAAAAAGTACAACCGCCAAAGCAGCCGCGCATAATGTTAACGGATGTTTTAATCATGTCATAGGCAGGAATTCGGTCTGTTCCATAACTCGGATGCGGTCTTCGCTGGAAGGGCAGGTCAAACACAAAGTCCATTTCTTCGGTGGTTAGTGGTATTGGTGGTGGATTGACCCACACTTCTTTGGTTTCGTGTTTCTGCACCAAAGTCTTTGCATTGTAGGGATTTGCTTCTTGATGCAAGACGCGAGAGGCGTGGGCATAAAGAACCGGGTCATTAGTCACTTTTCTAAATGAGGGTAAACGGATATAGCAAGTATCAGGGTCGATCCCGGCATTTCGATGCAAGGGCATAGGCACTATCCGCATCGGTTGTGGTTCATCTACGTCGGGGTTGAATTCTATTGCCTCGCCGTTAGCTTCTCTCTCTTTTTGTTTTTTCTTCTCTTTTTCTGCGCGCTCATGAAACTCATAAGGATTAGGTATTTCATCAATTTTCGCTGGCCAATCAACACGGGTGGAATCTATTTCTGTCCATCCGTTAGGGACAGTGTCTCTCACAACCGCGGTGCCGCGCAGATAAGATAGCTCCTCTGTTGTTTTGCCTTCGGCGATTTGATGTGCCACTTCAGCTAGTGCCCGCTCGGCATTTCCGTATAAAAGTATGTCCGCGTTGGAATCGATTAAGATCGAACGCCGCACTGCATCGCTCCAATAATCGTACTGTGCTATGCGGCGAAGGCTGGCTTCGATGCCACCAATAACGATAGGGGTATCATAGTAAGCTTCTCTGCAGCGCTGGCTGTAAACGATAACTGAGCGGTCGGGGCGTTTACCTGCTTCTGCGTGGGGGGTGTACGCATCATCATTACGGATTTTTAAATCTGCCGTATAACGATTAATGAGTGAATCCATGTTGCCACCTGTCACCCCAAAAAATAAATTAGGCTTGCCTAGAATTTTGAAAGGTTCGGCACTATCCCATTCTGGCTGAGCAATAATGCCAACGCGAAAGCCCTGTGATTCAAGCAGTCGACCCACTACTGCCATACCAAAACTTGGATGATCTACATAGGCGTCTGCTGTCACAATGATAATGTCGCAGCTATCCCATCCTAAAGCGTCCATTTCTTGTTTTGACATCGGTAGATAAGGTGCTGTGCCAAAACACTCGGCCCAATACTTGGGGTAAGCAAACAACTCTCTGGGGGTGTCGGAGTTGGGGGATGGAGATTTGCTGCTATTTTTTTTCATGTTTAATACTTTATTCGCTGTGGTGATAAATTTTGGCTAAGGTAAGACTGCTGCTATCGCTAGAAAAATTGATCTAGCGGAATGTCTTCGCCGTTGAGTATGAGTTGACTGTTATGCAGTGTTGCTTTGACTGAGATTTTGTCTTTTTTAATGACAATAAAACCTTGGTTTATGAAGGACTCCACTTGCTCGGCAACTGGGCTTTTCATTACAGAATTAAAATCAAGAGAGACATCTAATGACATGTCGATGCTTGCAATGGCTTCATTTAAATTAAGCGCAGCAATATTGTCCAGCATGGGTAGTCCGTCCCAGCGTAACTTTAATTCTGCCCTATGGATGCCGTCGTAAAGTTTCGCTGTAACAAGATTGTTAATAACTAGAGGATTGTTGAATACCAACAGGGATAGCTCTTGACTTATTTGGTTGATTTTAAGGGCTGCCGCTTGAGCATCGACTTGTGATTGTGTTTGAAGTTCGGTGAGTAAGTCGTAATAGTCTGAGATAAGTTGTCGCTGCATTTGGTCAATTTCTAGCTGCCAGTCGAAAGATTGCAGGGGGCTGTCTCCCGCTATGCTCTGCATGGCTATCCGCTGGTTAAGTTGAATCGCATTCGGATTGCTTGAGGCGCTCAGCTGAGAGCTGGCAAGTATGTTGTCGATGGCCAAGGCAGCCGGCGCAGAGCTTTTGATGCTGGGTATCGAAAATGTTGCTGAGGTGGGTGCTAAGATATCGTTTATTTGGGTGCTCTTTGAAATCACCTCTATACCGCCAATCGTGAAATCCAAGTTATTTCGGCTTTCCCTAATCGTTAATTGGCCAATATTGATGAGCAGTTCAGCTGACTGGTCGGCTCTGGCCAGAAAGCTGGCAGACAGTCCGGCAAATTCAAATTCTTCATAAGTTCCAGTATGGCTAGTAGGATCTACAGTTACTCGTATAAGTAATGACTGGCTGAAACTTGCAAATAATTCTATCAAGGTGTCTGGGAATTGAACCGCGCTGGCTGTTTCAAAGACGGGCAGAGCGGCAGCTATTTTTGGCTTGATTTCAGCATAGGCGATGCCAAGGCGAAGTCCGTTGTTTGTGGATACAAAGGGACCGTGTTTGATAGAAAAATCAAAATCGACGGCAATTGCTTCCATGCCGATGGGCGTGTAAGTGGCGTTGATAGTTGCGGTGCTGCTAAACCAGCCGTTGTCAAAGCTGGTTTCTTCTATGGTTATCTGGCTGTTCGCTTGTGGCGGTATCAAAGCAACCAAGTTATTGATGGTGAGATCGTGGATTCCCAGGCCAATAATCTTGGGAGTAAATGCCACGGCAGAGATTACGACAACGGCAAATGTTGTAATTGCTATGCGAGTTTTGCTTGCCATTGAGTTCTCTAAGAATGTCGATCATTTAATTGGCGTACTATAACAGGAAAGAGGCTGTGATACTGTTCGTTTATCTTTCTTAATCCCTCATAAAATAAGGATATTTCTCTGAGCCTAGGTTCCATAACCAAGGGTTTGCTGGCTGATCTATAGCGCGTTTCTGCTAGGTTGGAGTGTGGTGTTTTTGATGCTGATGCTTAGGCTGGATTTAGTTTGGCGTTAATTGGGTTTGAGCGTGACTTTGTAAGCGCAGCGTCTCGCGCCGGCCAAAAGATGATCTACTCTTTCAACGCTTGCTTGGGTGCCTAAAACCGCTTGGAAAGTATCGAGTTCGGTTTTGCAAAACTGCTGGCACTCCTGTGCGGCGGAGCAAATAGGGCAATGGTTCTCTATCAAAAGCCAGCCGTCAGGAAGCAGACGAACTTCCGCCATGTAGCCCTCGGAGCTTCTAAGTTTTGCGAGTCCGGCTATTCTTGATGCGAGATCGGCGGGTAGTTTAGCTAATGTTTTTTTATAGTTGCTTGTCGCTTGTTCGCCGCGCTGGGATATGACTCGGTTTAATCCGTCCTTGCCGAAATTCTCTTGGATTACGTTGATTAGCTCGACGGTGATTTGGGCATGACCGTCGGGGTAGCGTTCGTGGCCTGTTTTGGTCAATGTCCACAGGTGAATGGGTCTGCCGCGGGTCTGTTTTTCAGCATCGCTCTGCACGACGAAGCCTTTTGATTGGAGGTCAAGTAGGTGCTGCCTAACACCCATTGTGGTCATATCTAACTGATTTGATAATATTTTTACCGACTGTGGGCCGCGGGTCTTGAGCCTGTCAAGCAAGGTAAGCTGTGATTTAGATAACGCCAAGTCGTTAATCCTATGATTGGTTTCTAAAGCCAGATAATTTAGATTAATTATCAATATTTTGATTATCGGCGAATACAAGCCTATTGGCAAATTATTCAAAGTGTTTACTTTGTTTAACTAATCATGGCGCAACTAATAATAGTAAAGTAATTTGTTTATTATTATCAATGACAGCTTCGAATTAAAGAGATTGCAATTCAGATTCTAGAACATTTCCACTTGGGTGTGAAAAATTTGGCTAGGACTGAAGCATTTTTGATTGGGGCTATGCGCAAGGCTATGTCAACTGGATAAATGTAGAAAGGGCGGAAAACTATATTGCCTTGACTGAAAGTGAAGTCGACCCGGACCCGAACTTTCTTCGCCATATAGCTTTGGCTTTAGATTACCTTGATAAGGTTATTCGTTGGCTCGAAGCTGGTGGGCACAGCCCCAGCGATGCTAGTGGTCTTGCTCCCATCTAATCGCTATCTTGATGGCATGGGTATTTAATGGGAGTTCGTTCAGTATCTTAATGATAATTTAGGGCAGCTTAATGATTATACCGAGTAGCGTTGGCCGTTTGACTGGTTGTAGATTTTTTCAGAGGCACATTGCCTTTGAGGGGGCTCGGTAGATGTTATTTCCAACTTAATAAACTAAGCGCATCACGATATGAGGTATATCATCTTCCATATAAGGTTCCGAACCGGTTTTGAAGCCTAAACTTTGATAAAACTTCTCCAGATAAGCCTGCGCCGAAATCGTCAAGCCGGCTTCAGGCCAGAGCCGTTTGCAGTGTGCCTTGGCTGACTCCATAAGTGCTTTGCCGTGGCCGCCGCCGCGGGCGCCGGGCTGAGTCACTACCCGGCCTATTGACGCAGATTCATATTTAATGCCGGGCGGAATTAGTCGGCTATAGGCGCAAAGCTCGTCATCTAAATACATAAGCAGATGGATAGCGCTCTGATCATAGCCATCCACATCTTGATAAACACAGTTTTGTTCAACGACAAAAACCTCCGAGCGCAGCTGGAGGAGTGAATAGAGCTCAAGCGTGGTGAGTTCGTCGAAGGATTTGCAAGTAAATGTAGGTGTAGTCATGTTTTTGCTAATAATACCAACGTTACAATTTGGTAATAGTACGGATAAATCATTGGAATACCAAAATTAAGGGTGTTTGGATGAGAAATTAGTCGCTTTTGATGGTCGAAAGAGCTGGATTGTCTAGGTATACTGCGCACCATGCCCCGGTGGCACAGCTGGATAGCGCGGCCCCCTCCTAAGGGGCAGGTCAGTGGTTCGAATCCACTCCGGGGCACCACTATACTCAAGGCTTCACCAAAGCCCTTTCTCAAGTCCAGCTTTTCGATATTTATTGGTGTCAGCATTGCTATTGATTTTACTGAGACCTACACTCTGGTAATTGACCTTAAGCAAATAAAGGCCCAAACATCATGAAGACTGCTCATTATAGTGCGATAGCATTTATGATCCTGATGCTTTCAGCTTGCGCCGTTTCTCCGGCGACCCTGGAATTAAGAGCTGAATATGCACGAACCATCCCAACCTGTTCCGGCGATGAGGACTGTCAGGATAAATGGGCCACCGCCCGTGCCTGGGTTTTGAAGAATTCGGATTTTGCCATTAGAAGCGAGAGTGATACACGCATTATGTCGACCAGTAATCTCATCTCTCAAAGTGGCTTGGGCGTGACCGTAGATCGCAGCCCTACCGAGGGGGGCAATTACCAAATCAGGGTTTCTGTTGACTGTTTTTCTGCATACGGTTGCCCCGATACTTTGGAGATAATGGTCGACTTCAATAGAACTCTTAACGTCGCTCATCCCTAGCTTGTTCTTCACAGCACCTTTGAATAGGGAAGAGTTTGAGTGCGCTGTTGACCTGCGCCAGCTTGGCGCAGACATTCCAATAGGCACTTCCCCCAGACCTCGCAACCAAGCATCTTCCAAGTTAGAATTCATGAGTTAATTAAACCCTAGCAAAGCCCAGGCAAAATCGGTGCTTTGTAATTCTTGGTACTGGAGAAAATATAATGAACGCCACTAAGCCCTCGCCGCTAAAATCTAGCCTGCGTCTACTTTTTACCGCCATGCTAATGATTACGCTAATCGCTTGTGGAGACAACGCTGACAAGTTGGCTGTTACCGCGCCGATTGCGGAAGTTGAGCCTGGGCTGCAGATTAGTGCTGCTGAAACCAATGATGCGCCTGAAGCCATCACAGATGAATTCGACTATGCGGCTGAACGGTTTGCTGATGTCCGCATGCTGCGATATCAGGCAGCAGGGTTCGAGTTATTAAGTGGCCAGCAAAAAGAGCTCCTTTACTACTTATCTCAGGCGGCGCTGTCAGGCCGAGATATGATGTATGACCAAAACTATAAGTACAATCTACGGATTCGCCGAACACTGGAGGAGGTTGTCAAGCACTATCAGGGTGACCGTGAAAGTGAAGAATTTCAGAATTTCCTGACTTACACAAAGCGGGTATGGTTTGCCAATGGCATCCATCATCATTACTCCAATGCGAAATTCACGCCGCTCTTCAATGATGCTTATTTCGCAGATGTTGTGGCTAGTGTAGCGGCGATGGGCGAACTGCCTGTGCGCGAAGGGCAAGATGCTGCGGCATTGATTGCTGAGCTGACTCCAATCATTTTTGATTCTAACCTTGATGCAAAAAAGGTGAACACGGCCGCTGGGGTCGATAAAATCGTAACCTCCGCTGTTAATTTTTATGAAAACGTTACCGAGCAAGAAGTAATTGATTTCTACGCGGCAAAATCAGCAGATGATAACGATCAGCCTGTGTCTCATGGTCTCAATTCAAAGCTGGTTAAGGTTGATGGCGTTGTCACTGAAAAAGTCTGGAAAGTGGGTGGCATGTATACCGAAGCCATAGAACAGGTTGTTTACTGGCTGGAAAGGGCTGTTATAGCGGCCGAAAATGACAAACAGCAAGCTGCGCTTGAGCTGCTAGTTGCCTACTATCGCAGCGGTGATCTGGCGGACTTTGATGCCTACAATATTGCATGGGTAGCTGATACGGATTCTGCTATTGATGTCATTAATGGTTTTATCGAAGTTTATAACGATCCTCTCGGGTATCGAGGTTCATTCGAATCTGTGGTGTCTTTTCGCGATGAAGAAGCCACTCAACGAATCTCCGCTATTGGCGATCGCGCGCAGTGGTTTGAAGACAATTCACCTATACAGGGTGATCATAAAAAAGCGAACGTCAAAGGAATCGATGGCAAGGCTATCACTGTGGTGATGGAGTCTGGCGATGCTTCACCCTCTACACCGATAGGGATTAACCTGCCGAACTCTAGCTGGATTCGTGCCTCTCATGGTTCTAAGTCAGTAAGCCTATCGAATATCGTCGGTGCCTATAACGCATCTCCTGGTAAATCTTTGGCAGAATTTGCCTATACCCCTGAAGAGATTACACGCACTAGGGCTCATGCCAAGCAAGCGGGTGATTTACATACCGATATGCACGAGGTTATTGGGCATGCGTCAGGTCTAATCAACGACGGTGTTGGTACCACTCGCGAAACCTTGCGGCAATATGCCAGTACTTTGGAAGAGGGTCGCGCCGATTTAGTAGCCCTTTATTATGTCCTTGACCCTATGCTGATAGAGATTGGGGTTATGGAGAGTTTGGATGTCGGGAGATCGGAATACGATTCTTACATTCGAGGCGGAATGATGACTCAGCTTTATCGTTTGCAGCCGGGTGAGTTAGTTGAAGAGGCGCATATGCGTAATCGTCAGCTAATCGCTAAGTGGTCCTATGAGCAAGGTTTAGCCGACAATGTAATTGAAAGGGTGGTCAAAGAGGATAAAACCTACTTTGTTGTTAACGATTACGAGGCTTTGCGAGAGATTTTTGGACGTTTACTGCGTGAAATACAAAGAATCAAGTCGGAAGGGGACTTTGAAGCCGGGCGTGATTTGGTTGAGAACTACGGAACTCAGGTAGATCAAGAGTTGCATGCAGAGGTTTTGAGACGTTACGCCACCCTCGATGTCCCTGCTTATGGCGGATTTATAAACCCTCGAGTCGTTGCATCAGACGTCGATGGAGTGGTTAGCAATGTTAGAATCGAGTACCCGGATAGCTTCGTGAGCCAAATGTTGGAATACGCGGAAATCTACTCATTCTTGCCTGATGAAAACTAAGTCCTAAGTTTTATCCGATAGGTACCTGCTTAGTCATTAATGACTAAGCAGGCGCTAATCTAGGAGGGCATCCAAACTAAGGGCGCAAAGAGGCGCAGCTTGTTTTAGGTTGTCACTCTGCCTAGCTTGCTACACAACTTACTAACCCGATTGATCTCGCAAACAGTATCCTGCTTTACAGCTATTACTTCTTTAAAGGGCTTTCAAGACCGAAACGTGTGGCTGGGTTGCAGTTATCAATTGTTGCAAAAGCTAAGTTGAGGCGATTTTTGCCTAGGAAAATCAATGTATTGAACCTGCTATTTTGGCGTGCGCAATATTTTGAGGTGGGCTCGGGTATCAGGATGTTTTCGTCAGCACAATGATCAAATAATCACCAACATCATGTGGCACGGGGTTCTCAATGGATGAATTAGTTTAGCTGAAAGAAACTAAAAGGCGGGTCGCATTGCTTGTGCAGCATCGGGTTAATGACAGCATGGCGCTTGTGGAGTTTGCTGAATGCAATCGCAGTAGTACCAAATTGGCAGAATACGCAGTTTACATGGTTCAGGTGCAGTTGATCAAAGGCGAGCCAGGCGCTCTTGTTTATCTTATTATTGTTGAGGGTGCGCTTTGGCTATACAAACAGATACTGGAGCTAAAAGACTGTGCGAAAAGGCGTTGCTGATCGTATTGATTTGATTCAGATGCTGGAGAACATCAACCAGCCAATGGTGGAAAGCCCTATGGACTGTTTAACAGGGAAATTGCATTGTAGAATTTACTTTACCCAACCTTCAAAAAGAGCTGTAAGCATCTGATTAATAACAATTATAAGCTATTTTTTCTTGTTATTTAAGAGCAGGAGCATTGTTGTTTCTTGCAGTTTGGCACAGGCCCTATCGTAGGAGATCTGCCGCGATAGCTATTCCGTCGGAATAATCCTCGAGCTCCAAGCTTTCCTTACTCGGGCCTAAGCCTAATTTGGCAAATTCGGGAATTTGATCCCATTCAGGAACATCGCTTAGCATTTTGTCAAAGCCATGGCCTTGCAGCCTGGCGACGATGACAATATCAGCGAAATCGGTTTGCGGACTGTTTCTTAATAAATCCAAATGCTGAGCTGGGACAGTGGCTAATGCTTCTGGGAATTTCCATTCTCGCAGTATCCTCTCGCCAATTATTGGGCTGATCTAAGCAATGATTTTATCCAGAGTGTGTTGATTCCCATCCATTAGTAATTCTGCATTCTCTTCAGCATAGGTCAATATTGGTAGGGTTCCGATTTGATGGGTTAATACGGCGAGAGTGGCATGGTTCGGCTCAAGCTTGAAGCAATGCTAGGCCAAGGCATTTGCTATGGCAGCGACTTCAGTACTTTGCGATCAGACTTCTCGAAGGCGGACATGGATTACTTCGTTGGTGGCTTGAAACATTTGTTCCATGGCTAGGCCAAGCGCTAGATTGTAGCCATAAATGATCGCCAGTCTGCTCAAGGCTGCTGGCAAGTTGTCGATGGGGCCTTTACCATGCGGGCAATTAGCGCCTTTGACCACTCTGACTGAAAAGCTGGCATCATTTTGCAGAAGGGTCAGCATTTTTTAGTTCAATGTCATTATTTGACTCAGCTTCTCTTGCTTGTAGAGCAATTTCAGGAAGTGTGGGCGATATCAACTGATCTAACAATGGTATGCAGCAGGGCCTGTTTGATGCTTTGTGCACTGACCTATAATAAATTCCTGACGCTAATGAGGGGGGTTCTATTTATTATAGGGTAATGTCAGAAATTGTAGAAAAGATTCACTATTAACTGCAGGTTCGAGAGGTAAGGCCTTCAATAGTCTGGGGGGCGACAGCGAAACGATCGCTTGAATACCAAGAATAGCTAAAATAAGAGAGCCTCCGGCCGAATCTGTGATGTTCGCTACTCGCAATATACCGGCTGTTTTCTCCGCGTCTGCTTCGCTGTAAATAATAGTGTCAGTGGCATCAGCCTTTACAGGACTGCTCAGTAGCTGCAATCTTTTCTTTGCAGTGCTTCGGTAAAACATGCGAGCAACGATTTCTTGGCCTGTGTAGCAGCCTTTCTTAAAGTCGATAACCCCTGAAATATCATAATTCAGTAATTGCGGAGTGAACTGCTCACTGTCTTGTTCGTTGATATGAAGGATTCCTATTTCAATATCTAGCATTGCCCATTCAGCTGCTGTTGCTGTTTCTGCTAGCTCCGAAATTTTCGCTAACAGGTCGTCTCCTTTTGTGTTGAGACTGATGATTTGATATTTTGATTTCACAGCTGGGAGCTTAATAACAATGCAGTCGTCTCCAGAGACTGCGGCATCGTCGTCAACAGGCAAGTCCGGGAGAGGAGAGGTCTCCGGTAGGTTGGCGAAGGGCTCAATTTCTCCCTCGTGGAATAATCCAATTATTTTGCCAGTCAATGAAACTAGGGAGATCTCGACTTTTGAGAACACTGCATACTTGGATAGCACATCAATAAGTTGCTGCCCCATTCCTGCTTCGGTTTGCAGCCATATCGCTTCGCCTGCTTGAATTGCTCGAAAATCCGCTATTACTCTGCCTTTTAAATTGCACAGAACACCGCGCAGGCTTTTATCATGGCTCAATAAATCAATATTGCAGCTTACTTGGCCTTGCAAAAATTTCTTGCAGTCTGGGCCTAATATTTGAACGAAATCGTTATGGTTTAACGGTAATGCTTTCATGGTTGTCTCATGTCAGTGCCAGAGGAGCCTGGCTGGAGAATTGATTGTTGATTGTCTACGTTTTCGTGAAAAGAAGGTCGCAACTGGCGGCTGTTTTTAGCATAATTCACCTAAGATATTAAAGTTATTACAAGTTGACTATCGAAGTCCAATTGACAACCCAACCACCCAATTTGAAGGCATTTTCCTATGCAAGAGTTCAACAATCAAAAGATATTCTGGCATAGCCGTCGCGGTATGCTAGAACTAGATTTGCTGTTAGTGCCATTCGCTCAAGAAAAATTCGAAACGCTCTCCCCTAAAGATCAGCAGCTGTATGTTGAGTTATTGACCCAGGAAGACCAAGATTTGTGGGTATGGCTTCTCCAGCAAACCAAGCCTACCGACGAGAAGTTTATGCCTATTATTGATCAAATTTTGGTACATCATAAAAATCGTCCTAATCTGTAGTCTTTGCCCCTGCATATACGTTTCAGAAAGCAAGTGGCAGCTCATGGATGGCTATGCTACTTCGTTTCAGACCAAGAAAAACCAAAATCAATGTTACCGCTGCCACCGCTCTTCATAGTGCGGCGCTGGCGGCTTTATGGATGAGTGAAGCCTTTAACTCAATTCTTGTAGTGTTAACGCTGGCAATTAGCTTGAACTTGTTCATTGTGCTCAGGGCGCTTAGTGCCAGCGATGAGATCACATCGATCCATTTTCAACAACTTTCTACCCACATTCGCCTTTATGAAAAGTGCTGGATTAGGGTCGAGGTCACGGTCCACCGCTGTGATAGATTAATGGTGGTTATGAAGCTGCATTGTCTCGATAGTGATTCATCGTTTTTCAAGCAATCCTGGCTACTATGGATAATTCCCGGGGTGATCTCTGCAAATGGTGGGCGACGTCTGCGGCGGTTTATTCGCTGGCAGCACCCTTATTGAACTAATCCAAATGAGGAGCGCAGTAGGACCCAGGCGTGAGAATAGTGTCGTGGAGTTCGTTCTCAAGTTCTGGATAGTCTAATGTGAAATGCAGGCCGCGGCTTTCTTTACGGTCGATAGCGCAAGCGATAATGAGTTCGGATACCAGAGCCAGATTTCTGAGTTCCAGATTGTCGTTAGTTACTTTATGAGTGACGTAGTGATCCCGCACTTCTTCCCGTAAAAGTTTAATACGCCTATTAGCACGATCAAGGCGTTTGCTGTTGCGCACTATGCCTACAAAGTCCCACATAAAGCGTCGAATCTCATCCCAGTTGTGAGAGACCAAAACTTCATCGTCCGAGTCAGTGACTCGGCTCTCATCCCACTGAGCGATTGCATCGACTTCGACTACGTCATTGATCTTACTTTTTATTTGCTCGGCTGCGCCGAATGCCAGCACAAAACATTCAAGCAATGAGTTGCTCGCCATGCGGTTAGCACCATGGAGGCCGGTAAAACTGGTTTCGCCAATGGCAAATAATCCGTCAATATCGGATTCGCCATTTTTATCTACCATAACCCCGCCACAGGTATAGTGGGCCGCAGGCACAACCGGAATTCGATCTGTGGTGATATCAATTCCAAACTTCAGGCATTTTGAATAAATATTTGGGAAGTGGTTTTTTACGAAGTCAGCGGGCTTGTGACTGATATTCAGATAAACACAGTCGCAACCGATACGTTTCATTTCATGGTCAATCGCTCTCGCGACAATATCTCTAGGTGCCAGCTCTTCTCTTTTATCAAAGTCTGCCATGAAGCGGGTGCCATCGGGCAATTCAAGCCAAGCGCCTTCGCCACGTAACGCTTCCGAAATCAGGAATGATTTGGCATGGGGATGGTAAAGACAGGTTGGGTGAAACTGATTAAATTCCATGTTGGCGACGCGGCAGCCTGCACGCCAAGCCATGGCAATGCCATCGCCACTGGCACCATCGGGGTTGGTGGTGTAGAGGTAGGTTTTACTAGCGCCTCCGGTGGCGAGGGCGACGAACTTGCAGCGAATCGCTTCAACCTTCGAACTATCCTGATTTAAGACGTAAACTCCTGTGCAACGCTTTGCTTTCCCACTAGCCTGTGGCTGTGTTACTAAATCTACAGCTGTACAGTTTGATAATAATCGGATGTTTGGGTGATTAGCGGCCCTAGCTTGAAGGGTCTCGAATACGGCTTTGCCTGTCGCGTCGGTTGCGTGAATGATACGGCGATGGCTGTGGCCTCCTTCTTGGGTGAGATGGAGGGAGGTCAATTCTGAATGCCCAATTTTGGAATCAGAGGTAGGCGATGGCGCCGACTTAAGCGTAAAAGGAACTCCTTGTTCGACTAGCCACTCGACCGCACTGGCGCTGTGGCTAACAACATGCTCGACTATGGGTTTGTGGCAGAGACCCACTCCAGCAACCAGCGTGTCTTTAACATGTGACTCTATACTGTCCATTTCATCCAATACCGCAGCTATACCCCCTTGAGCATAGTAGGTGGCACCTTCTCTTAAGTCGCCTTTACTAAGGACCGTGACTTGGCAAAAATTCGCCGAGCGCAAGGCTAAGGTCAGCCCAGCGGCACCGCTGCCAATGATGAGAAGATCCGTTTTATTGTTCACACTAGCGAGCGAGTCAGTCATATCATCCTTATAATGGGGCTTAAACATATTGGAAATTTGGTTTATACAATTAGGGTATGTGGCTATGGTTATGTAGATCTGATTCTGTAGTTAAGCTAAGCTATTTCAACGTCAACTACTCTTTTGCTATTGTTACGCTGAGTATTAGAAAAAGGATGTTGGGGTTAGCTTGGGGTCTGCTGTATGACGCTATTTTGCAAGCCCAGGGCGGCAATTGCCATAAATTTGACATAATTTTTAAAAATCTTAGAACTTTTGCAATCAGACACTGTCTATCCATGTGCAAGGAATACTTTTGTTCCAATGTGGGAATAAGTTAAACCCGTTTTATCGGAGTTGGAATGAATGACAGAAGATACCGATCAACAGCTTGTTGACAGGGTCTTGGCTGGGAATAAAAACGCATTTAACTTCTTGGTGGTGAGGTACCAGCATCGAGTATTGGCCCTTATCAGGCGCTTCGTGAATGATCCGCAGGAAGCGGAAGATGTCAGCCAGGAAGCTTTCATTAAAGCCTACAGGGCCTTGTCTCTCTTTAGAGGTGATAGCGCGTTTTACACTTGGCTTTATAGAATTGCAGTTAACACAGCAAAGAATTATCTGGTTTCTAGAAAACGGCGACCTCCAGCAAATGATGTTGAGGTGGAAGAGGCTGAGGTAAGTGAAATAGGAACAGTACTCAGGCAAATAGAAAACCCTGAAAGCAGTCTCGTTACTGAAAAATTAAAACAGGTAATCGACGTTGCTATTGCCGAATTACCTGAAGACCTGAGGACCGCCTTCACTTTGCGGGAGTTTTCAGGGATGAGCTACGAAGATATTACCGAGGTCATGGATTGCCCAGTAGGGACAGTAAGGTCTAGAATCTTTAGGGCACGTGAGGCGATAGACAAGAAGATCAGGGACGTAATTTAGCGTTGCACTGAGACGCTTTTTGCCACGCTGGATTTTAGTTTAAATCAGCGGGATCGAGTGTAAGCGACTGATTTTTTGTAGACTATACTTTACATAGTAATTGTAACCTGTTGTATTTAATGTTTTTTTATTAAAAGCGGAAAGACCACCAATAATCTGAGGTTGTTTATGAGCGAGTTTGAACGAGAATCCCTGTCCGCATTGCTAGATGGTGAAACAGATGCGCTAGAGTTGCGCCGAATTCTACAGAAAAGCGAAATGGACCCTTCTCTTTTAGAGACTTGGGGCCGCTACAACCTAGTACATTCAGCGTTAACTGCTGAGGCCGTGCCAGTGAGTTCGGGATTCGTTAGTGCCGTGGCAGACCAACTCGATTCGGAACCTTCTTATAATTTATCAGCTAGTTCAACTGATTCAAGCACTGGAACCTGGCGTCAAAATCTAACCAAGTTGGCCATAGCAGCATCTGTAGCCTTAGTCTTCGTGGTTGGGCTTCAAACTGCCAATGAGTCAAATTCTCCCGCTGTCGCTGGAACTAACCAGCCTCTAATGCCAGCGACTCGAGACGTAAATCCAGAACTTGAGTTGATTTTGGCTAGTGCCAATCAAACTGAACCTGATCCTGAAGCTCTAAAGCGTCTTTCTGATTATTTAAGCAAAGCTATGTTTTCTAAGGAAAATGAACCCGTACACATTGAGCATATTCAAGATTCACCTCTTTATCGGTTAGTTAACGATCTTCAAGCTAAGCCTTAAAGGAAGCCCTTAACTTAACTTTTAAACAAAATCTTAGCCAGGATTTTGTAGTCCTCTGGAAGTGTATCGGAGGCGTTACTGGTTTAGGTCGCTTTATCTATCACCTGAAAACCTCCCCGAGGCAATCCTCGCTGAAATTAGCCTCGATTTGTCTCTTCTTGTTGTTCTCTTTTTTTGGTTCAGAACATTCCTTGTTCAAATCCGAAGTTGTTTGCCTCAACAGGCGGCGCTAAATAGCAATGCTTATTACTACAAATTGCACTTATAACACTCTTAGATCTTTCGCTTAGTTGGATTTGCAGGGCAATATGCTACAGTAGAGAGAACAGCGATATTCGCATTATCCGCGGCTTACCATCATTGGGGCTGCCTTCTGAGAGCTGGCATATGATTTTTTTTACATCTCTAAATACAACGGCTGCACGGTGCTTTGAGTCGATCATCGTCTCTTTGCCTATAGCTATACTGTCGCAAACACTGGTTGCGCAAAGCCTTCCAAACTTCGCTGATTTGGTAGAAAAGAATGCATCCTCCATCGTTGAAATCACCACGACGAAACGAGCTACGACGCGATCTAGTTTGCCTGATGGAGAAATTGAAGAACTGCTCCGGAGACTTAATCCAGGGGACGACCCCAGCGAAATTCTGGAAAATGCTCCTCAACAGCGTCAGCGGGGGGCGGTTGGCTCAGGCTTTTTAATCTCTAAAGACGGCTATGTGATCACCAACAATCACGTAGTGGAGGGAGCAGATGAGATTCAGGTCAATTTGAACGACAGACGAGTATTTGACGCAGAAGTTATCGGCTTGGATGAACCATCTGATCTAGCCTTACTTAAGATATCTGCTGATGACCTGCCTTTTACTGAATTTGGTGATTCTGATGCCATCAGGGTTGGAGACTGGGTTCTGGCAATTGGCTCGCCATTTGGTCTTGAATTTTCTGCAGCCGCAGGCATTGTTAGCGCCAAAGGTCGATCTGTTCCGGGGCAGTCCACTTACAATTATATGTCATTCATTCAAACTGATGTGGCGATAAATCAAGGCAATTCTGGTGGCCCTCTATTTAACTTAGATGGTGAAGTGATCGGTATCAACTCTCAAATTTTAAGCAGTACCGGTGGCTCAAACGGTATCTCTTTTTCTATACCGAGTAATGTCGCTTTAAATGTGGTTGCTCAACTCCGTGAATCCGGTCGAGTTGAACGAGGCCTGCTGGGAGTTCGAATGGGGGAAGTTGATTACGCCCTAGCAGAAATTTTTGGTATGGAAACGCCGCGTGGCGCTTTCGTCCAAGAAGTTCAATCCGGCAGTCCAGCGGCGGCCGCTGGCGTTTTGGATGAGGATATTGTGCTTGTCTTCAATGATCATCAGATTGACTATTTTACTGACTTACCTTTCTACGTGGGTCAATACCGCCCCGGAACTGAGGCTGGAATTACAGTGTACCGAGATGGCGAGATTAAGAACCTAACCGTCTCCTTGGGCAGTTCACCTACTAATGCCGCTGCCAGCCAAACGCCTGAGGTGATTCGCGAGAAGCGGAATCCTTTGGGCTTTAGAGTTGCTGAGCTCGGCAGAGAAATCCGCCAGATAGCAGGGGTTAACGGTGTGCGAGTTGCTGAGATAGGCCCGGGACCTGGTCGTGAAGCTGGATTGATGGAAGGTGATGTCATTATGGCCTTAAACCGCAAAGAGCTTAATTCAACCGGAGAATTTGCAGAGATTGCGAATGCTCTTTCAGAGACCGGTTTTGTTCATATTCGTATATTTAGAGAAGGTCAGGCTTACACTCTCAATTTGGAGCTCACTCCTTAGTAATTCTGGGGTCCCCCAGCTTTACGACTTTCTGACAGGGCGCGCTATTTGCTGTAGACTGCGCCCTTATTTTCCCTAGCCAGCATTTTCATTCACCCGTTCCTCAACACAAACTGATTATCCTCTATTGACTGACTTAAGCCACATTCGAAATTTTTCAATCATTGCACATATCGATCACGGTAAATCCACCTTGGCAGACCGCTTTATTCAAGAGTGCGGTGGACTAAGCGCGCGGGAGATGGATTCTCAGGTTTTAGATAGCCTGGACATCGAACGGGAGCGCGGAATTACGATCAAAGCGCAGAGTGTTACTTTGTACTACGATTCTAAAGACGGCAAACGCTACCAATTGAATTTTATCGATACCCCAGGCCATGTCGACTTCACCTATGAGGTCTCACGTTCTTTAGCTGCATGTGAAGGCGCCTTGTTGGTTGTTGATGCGGGGCAGGGAGTAGAAGCTCAATCGGTGGCAACTTGTTACACCGCGATTGAACAAAGCCTAGAAGTGATTCCAGTATTGAACAAAATGGATTTGCCACAGGCAGAACCGGATCGAGTTCGTACAGAAATTGAAGAAATCATTGGTATTGACGCCTCCGAAGCGGTGGCTGCCAGTGCCAAGACAGGTCTCGGCATTATTGATATTCTCGAAGAAATCGTCGCCAAGGTGCCTGCACCCGTTGGAAACTACGAAGACGATCTTCAGGCGTTAATCATAGACTCTTGGTTCGATAACTACCTTGGAGTAGTGTCTTTAGTTCGTGTTGTAGCGGGCAAGTTAAAAAAAGGCGATAAAATTATCGCCAAAACCCTCGGTAAACCTCATATCGTCGACAGCGTTGGTGTCTTTACTCCCAAAAGGACTGAGACTACTCATCTGGCAGCCGGAGAAGTGGGCTTTATCGTAGCGGGCATTAAGGAAATTCTTGGTGCACCTGTAGGTGATACCATCACTCTAGCGAAAACGCCTAATGTTGCTGCTTTGGATGGATTCCGAAAAATTCAGCCTCAGGTTTATGCGGGCCTCTTCCCGGTTTCCTCAGACGACTTTGAAAACTTTCGAGACGCACTTTCTAAGCTCACACTTAACGATGCATCTTTGTACTATGAGCCGGAAAACTCCGACGCGCTGGGCTTTGGTTTTCGCTGCGGTTTCCTTGGCATGCTGCATATGGAAATCATCCAAGAGAGGCTGGAACGGGAATACGACTTAGATCTAATTACTACCGCACCGACCGTTATTTATGAAGTTGTGCTTATTGGTGGCGAAGTGGTTAGGGTGGACAGTCCTTCACGACTGCCAGCGGTGAATTCTATTGAGGAGATGCGAGAGCCTATTGTGTTGGCAAATATTCTTGTCCCTCATGAACATCTAGGCGCTGTTATTACCCTCTGTGTAGACAAACGTGGTGTGCAGAAGGACATGCAATTTATCGGCAAGCAAGTGTCGTTAAACTATGAGCTACCCATGAGCGAAGTGGTGCTGGATTTCTTTGATCGCCTCAAATCTGTAAGCCGCGGTTATGCTTCTTTAGACTACCATTTCATTCGGTTTGAAAAGTCGAATTTAGTGCGTTTGGATGTGTTGATCAACGGTGACCGAGTCGATGCTTTAGCCATCATTGTTTATCGCGATCATGCCCATAATCGAGGTCGTGCATTAGCCGAAAAAATGAAGGAGTTAATCCCACGACAGCTTTATGATGTTGCTATACAAGCGGCGATTGGCGGCCAAATTATAGCGCGCCAAACTGTTAAGGCGCTGCGAAAGAACGTAACCGCAAAATGCTATGGTGGAGATATATCTCGCAAGAAGAAATTACTCGAAAAGCAGAAAGCCGGTAAGAAGAGAATGAAGCGAGTTGGCAATATCGAAGTGCCGCAAGAAGCTTTCTTAGCCGTACTTAAAATGGATACCTAAAGCGATGGATGTAGATTTTTCGTTAGTTCTAGTTTGCTTAGTCGCTTTTTGTGGTGCGCTCTGGCTGCTGGACAGTCTTTTGATTAAAAAAACCCGCGATGCCAACATCGAAGATTATAAGCGCAACCAAGCAAAGAATAAGTCTGAAGAAGAGGTGAACGCCCAGCTTTCACTGTTGGCTCAGGAGCCGATAGTTATCGAATACGCCAAATCTTTTTTTCCAGTTTTGTTGATAGTGCTTACTCTCCGATCTTTTCTCATTGAGCCCTTTCAAATACCTACGGGATCTATGATACCGACCCTGGAGGTCGGGGATTTTATCTTGGTTAACAAATTTGCCTATGGTGTTCGGCTTCCGGTGCTGGGCACAAAAATATTTGATGTTGACGAGCCTAAACGCGGCGAAGTGATGGTATTTATCCCGCCTCACGTAGATCAATATTATATTAAGCGTGTGGTTGGTATGCCGGGCGACACTATCAGGTATGAGGATAAAAACCTCTTTATCAATGGTGAAATGATTAGCAAGACCTTCGTTGGACCCATTACCGTCGACACGAGTGTTGGTGATCTCTCTGGCACGCTTTATTCAGAGTTATTGGGTGACGTTGAGCATCCAGCACAGTTTATTGATGCAGCGGGCAGTAGGCGCAACAGAACCACTTGGGTTATCCCCAAAGGGCATTATTTCATGATGGGCGATAACCGTGACAACAGTGCCGACAGTCGAGAATGGGGAACGGTTCCTGAATCTCAAATTGTTGGTAAAGCGTTCGCGGTGTGGATGCATAAGGATCCTGGCTTGCATCTGCCAACATTTGGTAGGAATCAGCTAATAAAATAGTTATTCCGCACGAAACTGTGATGCTTCTGGCGTTTTTATTCCCATCATTGGCTGAGATTAATTTCGGTGGATGAGACGTGACAAGTTAGGGGGAGCTTTTCCTTGAAAGGGTGTCTTGCAATGTACTTAGGGAACATTCTCGGACGAATTCGGATTCCCGATGTGAATAAGCGAGTAATACTATGAAAGTATTTACAATGATTAATTTAAATCAACAGGCTGGAGCATCAAATCTAGGGATGTTAATGACGTTTTTAGTGATTGCGGTGTTTTTAACTTCCGGACTAAAACTTAGTCCTTTGTACATTGACCATAACATTGTTACCAGCTATACCAAAAATCTCATCGAGTCCGGAGAAATAGCAAACCTCAATACCAGTGAGCTCAGACGCAAAGTGAGCGATAATCTTTTAGTTAACAACGTGCGAGACTTTGATGTGACCCATATTCTTATGGCCAAAGAGAACAATAAATCAGTGGTTACGATTGCATATGAGCGGCGTGTAGAGCTATTTTTAAACTTGGATGTTGTCGCTAAATTCGACACCGTTTTGCAGTAAATGGCCAATAATGTAGAAAACTTCCAGCAATCGCTTTCCCACCGATTTGCTGACTTGGAGCTGCTCAAGCAAGCGCTGACGCATCGTAGCGCTGAAAAAAACAATAATGAGCGGTTTGAATTTCTTGGCGACTCTCTCCTTGGCTTCGTTGTCGCTGAACTTCTCTATCAAGAATTCCCCGGCGCCTCAGAGGGTGAGCTTAGTCGAATGCGTGCCAGCATGGTCAGTAAACCTGCGCTTGCCGCTATCGCGCGCCAGTTAGAGCTGGGCAGTTTCCTGCGCCTAGGCAGTGGCGAGCTAAACAGCGGCGGGTCGGCTCGTGACTCAATTTTGTCGGACGCAGTAGAGGCAATTATAGCCGCCATCTACCTCGATGGTGGAATTGAGGCCTGCAAAGAACAGGTTCGTGCTTGGGCCTTTGAGCAGATTAATGCTCAAAATACATTAAAAGAAACTAAAGATGCAAAAACTCAATTACAGGAGCTAATGCAAGCTAAAGGCTTGGCATTACCCCGATACGAAGTGGTAAAAGTAGAGGGTGTTGCTCACGATCAGGTTTTTACCATTTCTTGTTCTATTGCCATGCTGGAGAATGCACAGTTTGGAACAGGACGAAGTAAACGTGCAGCCGAGCAAGAAGCGGCAGCAAAACTCTTAACTGAATTGAGTGCAAAAATTGACTGAAATAAGCGCAACAACCCGATGTGGCTTTGTGGCAATTGTAGGTAGGCCTAATGTTGGCAAATCAACGCTGTTAAATCACATGCTTAAGCAAAAGATCAGCATAACCTCGCGAAAGCCACAAACAACTCGCCACAGGATCCTTGGAATAGCCAGCGGTACTGACTACCAATGCCTTTTTGTGGATACACCTGGGTTCCATGGCAATATCAACAAAACCCTTAATCGGGTGATGAATGAGACTGTTACATCGGTGGTAAATGATGTGGATGCGATCTTTTTCGTTGTTGAACGATTAACCTGGTCAGCGGCAGATGAATTGGTGCTGTCTTTGTTGCAAGGGACTAAGGTTCCGGTTTTATTAGTGATTAACAAAATCGATTTGGTAAAAGACAAAAAAGAATTACTCCCTCATATTCAGGCGATGTCCGAAAAATTTGATTTCGCAGAGATCGTGCCAGTTTCAGCTCTCGGTGGGCATAATCTTCCCTCGGTGGAAGAGTTGGTTAAAAAGTACCTGCCAGAAAGTCCTTTTTTGTTCCCGGAAGATCAGGTTACAGATCGTAGCTCTCGGTTTCTCGCAGCTGAACTAATTCGAGAAAAAGTGACTCGTCAGTTAGGAGATGAGCTGCCTTATGAGGCGACTGTCGAAATCGAAAAATTTGAGCAGGATGGTAAGGTGCTTCACATTCACGGCCTTATATTGGTGGATAAAAAGGGTCAAAAGCGAATCGTTGTTGGCAAAGACGGAGAGCGCTTGAAAACTATTGGAACATCGGCTCGTGAAGACATGGAACGGAGTTTTGATACCAAGGTTATGTTGAATCTCTGGGTTAAAGTGAAATCTGGGTGGGCAGATGACGAGCGAGCTCTGCAAAGCCTCGGCTACATAGACCCTTAGTCCAGCTATAAACAGGAGTTCAGTTAACTCTTGAGCCCATTTCTCAGTAGTCTGCAAATTAGCATCTTCGTTATTCCTCAGAAAGTTTAGCCCATGGAAAATCGAGTCCAGTTACAGCCGGCCTATGTGCTTCACCGGCAAGCCTTTCAAAATACCAGCATGTTGGTGGACTTTTTTTGTCTGGACTATGGCAGGGTGCGAGCAGTCGTCAAGGGGGCACGCAGCGAAAAATCCGCATACAGGTCCAGCGTACAACCGTTCCAGCCTCTGCTACTTTCTTTTGGTGGACGCGGGGATGTAAAAACTGTCGTTGGCTTAGAGTCCAGTGTTGGGGCGCTCCATCTACAGGGGCAAAGACTGTTTAGCGGCATGTATCTTAATGAGTTGCTAGCGCGCTTATTGCATAACCATGTTGAACATAAACCTCTGTATTTGGTCTATCAAGATACATTATTGGCTTTGCAGGGAGATGCGGAGTTAGAAGTCCTTCTTCGTAAGTTTGAGTTAGGGTTACTGGCTGAACTAGGCTACGGAATTAACCTTGAGTCAGATTGTCAAACAGACGCCCCATTGGCGGCAGACAAGTTCTATAGATTCTTTCCAAGCTTGGGGTTCTCCCAGATTGGAAGTGATACTAGTGAAATTCCAGAATCAGCCAAATTTTTTGGTGCTAATTTATTGGCAATAAAAGACTCAAATTTTAAAGATGCGGGTGTTCTTTCTTCTGCGAAAAGGCTGTTGCGTATCGCTCTCGCCGTGCACTTAGGTGATAAACCTTTGCATAGTCGATCCTTATTCAAGCAGAGGACGTAAAATCCCTTTCCTTTATCCAATGCACTAATCAATGTAGAATTTGGTCACCTTAACAGTGACCTAATTCAACATGCCTTATCAAACCATTGAAAGTCAGATTGGTAACACCGCTTTAGTGCAACTCCAGCGTTTGCCTGAGGACACCTCCAATATCATCTTAGGCAAGCTTGAAGGCGATAATCCTGCCGGTTCAGTCAAGGACCGAGCCGCTCTTAGCATGATTCGGCAGGCAGAACTCCGAGGTGAGATAAAACCTGGAGACTCTTTGATCGAAGCCACCAGCGGAAATACGGGAATTGCACTTGCCATGGTAGCTGCGGTGAAGGGCTATCGACTGACGTTAATTATGCCCGATAATATGAGTTCGGAGCGCAAGGCATCTATGAGCGCCTACGGCGCGACATTAATTTTGGTTAGCGAAACTCAGGGAATGGAAGGCGCTCGAGATTTAGCGCTTGAAATGGAAAAAGAAGGGAAAGGAAAAGCGCTTAACCAATTTGCGAATAAAGATAATCCGAATGCTCATTACATGACGACCGGTCCGGAGATTTGGCGAGACACAAAAGGGCAGGTTACTCATTTCATTTCCTCAATGGGGACTACCGGAACGATTATGGGGGTTTCTCGTTATCTCAAAGAACAAAATCCAGACATTCAAATTATCGGTTTACAGCCGCAAGAAGGCTCGCGTATCCCTGGAATCCGTCGCTGGCAGAAAGAGTATTTACCGCAGATCTTTGAGCCAAGTCGCGTCGATCGAGTGATTGATATAGCCCAAGTTGATGCGGAAAACACCATGCGGGATTTGGCGACCCACGAGGGAATCTTTTGCGGGGTTTCTGCAGGTGGCGCTGTTTTTGCCGCACTAAAGCTCTCTCAAGAAGTAAAAAATGCCACTATTGTTTCAATCATTTGCGACCGGGGTGATCGTTATCTTTCAACCGGGGTGTTTGTTGGATAGATGATTAAACATCTAAATGCCAATCTTAAATTGTTACTAATAATTATTACTCCTACCGCGTGTCTAAACCATCTAAATCAGCTATAAAGTAAAGGAATTAGCAATTGAGTAAACGTCGTTTTCGCAGACAGAAACTGCCATTAGAACCCATCGAATTAGAGATTAGTTCTATTAGCCACGAGGGCAGGGGTGTGGCACATCGTGAGGGAAAGGTTGCCTTCGTAGATGGCGCGCTTAAAGGCGAGCGAGTTAGTGCGCAGTTTGTTCGTAAGCGAAGTAAGTTTGATGAATTTAAGACTCTTGAGGTGCAAAATCCTTCCGAGCAGCGTGTTGAGCCTCCTTGCCAGTTTACCCATCAGTGCGGTGGCTGTTCGCTCCAGCATTGGATGCCCAAAGAGCAGATAAAATTTAAACAGTCGGTGCTGCTGGAGCAAATGACACATGCTACGGGTCTCGCCGAAACAGATTTTGAACTGCTTAAACCACTACTCGGTCCAACTTTAAATTATCGGCGAAAAGCTCGACTAGGCGTTAGATTGGTGGAGAAAAAAGGAGGGGTGCTGGTTGGATTTCGCGAAAAATATAGTAGTTTTATCACCGAAATGGACAACTGCTCAATACTCATACCCGAAGTTGCACGGTTGATCGCTCCATTGCGGGAGCTTATCGGAACATTGGAAAGTAAAAGAAGCATCCCACAAATAGAAGTGGCAGCAGGTGATATGCCAAACATAGATGTTGAATTAAACCTAAACCAAGTGGCGCTAGTTTTTAGGCACTTGGAGGAATTGGTTGAAGCGGATATAACGCAGCTGACCGAATTCGCTGAAACCCATGGTATTCATTTGTATCTCCAGCCTGCAGGCAATGATTCAGTTCATAAAGTATATCCAGATGGTGATGCTGATCGTCTTCAGTATTCACTGCCCGAATTCGGCTTGCAGTTGAACTTTCATCCGATGGACTTTACTCAAATAAATGCGGGCATTAATCGTGCGATCGTAAGCCAAGCTTTAGAAAAGCTCGATTTGAAGAAAGAAGACACCGTATTAGATTTGTTTTGTGGTTTAGGAAACTTTACGCTTGCCATAGCATCTCAAGCAGGCGAAGTGGTTGGGGTTGAGGGAAGCGAAGAGATGGTTCGTCGCGGCTATGAAAATGCCTCGGCAAATGAGATCAATAACGTGAAGTTTTTTGCGGCGAACTTGGCGGAGTCGATGGCGAACAAGGAGTGGGGTTCAATAAAGTTCAATAAAGTGCTAATTGATCCACCACGTTCTGGTGCAGCAGAGATTATTGAAGAAATTGCCGCTCTTAAGGCTGAAAAAATTGTCTATGTCTCCTGTAATCCCTCAACATTAGCTAGGGACACAGCGTCATTGCTTAGCAGTGGCTATCGCTTGATCTCTGCAGGGGTTATGGATATGTTTCCTCACACTACACATGTAGAATCTATGGCCGAGTTTGAGTTGATCAAGTAATTGGTTATTATTCTTGCGCTTAGGCAAACGCATCATTGCAAAAACATTACTGACCAAGGTTAATTGAGTTTAAGTGAAACAAGCAGATTTTGACAAAAAAACAGCAATAGAGCAGCTTGTCGATGTGATGACTATGCTGAGAAACCCTGAATTTGGTTGTCCTTGGGATGTTGAGCAAACACTTCGCTCTTTGGTCCCTTTCACTTTGGAAGAGGTCTATGAAGTAGTAGACGCTATAGAGTTAGGTGACATATTAGAGCTGGAAGAAGAGCTAGGTGATTTACTTTTTCAAGTTGTATTTTATTCTCAGATTGCAAAAGAAGGCGGCGATTTCGATTTCGAGGGTGTGGCTAAGGTAATTACCCAAAAGCTTTTGCGGCGTCATCCTCATGTGTTTCCTGATGGATCGGTAGAACAATTTGGGGTCAAGACTACATTAGCTACCGATGAGGTTGCCGCTAATTGGGACAAAATAAAACGTCAGGAGCGGATAGAGAAGTCGATTCGAAAAAGCGAAAGTACGCAAACGCAGCAAAGTAGTGCTGGCTCTAAAGACGATACATTTGAGAGCGCACTTGATACCGTGCCTGCGGCAATGCCAGCAGTAATGCGGGCTATGAAATTGCAGGCTAAAGCAGCGAAAGATGGTTTCGACTGGGATGAGCTAAAGCCTGTATTGGCAAAGCTGAGAGAGGAAATAGCTGAATTTGAAGAGGCGATCGAGCAAAATGACGTCGAAGCCATCAATAATGAGTTGGGTGACATACTGTTTACAACGGTTAATATAGCAAGACACGTAGACGTGGACCCTGAAACGGCATTGCGCGGTGCAAATCAGCGTTTTTCTGCCAGGTTTAGATGGATTGAAGAAAAATTGAGTGCCTCCGGTTTGAAGATGAACGCTTCATCTGCTTCAGAGCTGAATCGGCTCTGGGAGAAGGCAAAACAGAGCGGGCTATAAACTACAACGATTTTTGATTGATTATGGGAGTTTGAGATGAGGATTATTTTGTTGGGGGCACCAGGTGCAGGGAAAGGCACGCAGGCGCAATTTTTGACTGAGAAATTTGGTATCCCCCAAATATCAACAGGTGACATGCTGCGAGCCGCAGTCAAAAATAAAACCGAACTGGGACTGCAGGTTGGGCAGGTGATGGCATCTGGTGGTTTGGTAACAGACGAAATAATAATAGGGATTGTTAAAGAGCGCATTGAACAAGAGGATTGCGCCAATGGTTTCCTTCTTGATGGTTTTCCTAGAACAATCCCTCAGTCTGAGTCTATGGTAGAGGCCGGCGTTAGTATTGATGTTGTACTTGAAATTGACGTTGATGATGAGGAAATTGTGGGTCGGCTTAGCGGACGACGTGTGCATCCTGATTCTGGAAGAGTTTATCATGTCACATTTAATCCGCCTGTAGTGGAAAACAAAGATGATGAAACCGGTGATGAATTAATACAAAGAGATGATGACAGAGAAGAAACAGTACGCAAACGCTTGTCGGTTTATCATGAGCAAACTGAGCCTTTGGTCGGCTTTTATAAGCGATTAGAAGAGAGCGGGGAGTCTGTTAAGGTAATAAAAATATCAGGTGTTGCACCAGTAGAAAAAATAAAGCAGCAGATTAACGACCTGTTATCATAATTTGAAATGGCAAAAAAAAGCCCGGGCAAATGCTCGGGCTTTTTTTTGCCTTAAAGCCTCACAAAATGTCGCATTATTATAATAAGCTGTGCAATAAACCTAACTAGACTAAACTGATGGTAGCTAAGTTCAGGATTAAGTGATTCTTTTTGAGTAATCCCTATAGCTTTTACTTGTATGATTAAAAAGTCATCAACTTTTTTTTTAAAGTTTTTGATCAAGATAGCGAAATAGAGGGTGATACTTTCGTTAAGCGGTATCAGTTCTGATCATCCAAAATCAAATTTGGATTGAATGATCTCAATTGTTGTTTACTTTTAGCCAGATAAGTTTTGTGATATCTTTCGGAAAAGTGGTAAATTCAACAATTGTAAAACTTAAGCGGGCACGATTCATAACCTAGGAGAAAAACGAGTATGGCTAAAGTCAAAGCTAAAAAGAAAGCACCTGCTAAGAAAAAGGCAACGGCTAAAGTAACAAGTCCAGCCTTGATCAAAGCAAACGCGGTTGTAGCGAAAATACAACAAGAAGCTAATGCTGCTAAGAAAGCAGTTGCAGCAGCAGTTAGAAAGTCGAATGCAGCAAAGAAGGCTGCTACCAAAACTAAAACTGCAGCACTTAAAAAAGCTTCAGTTGCCGCATCAAATGCTACTAAAAAGGCTACGGTCAAAGCTTCTACTTTAAACGCAAGACTCCGGGTTGCTTCTGCTAAAGCCAAAGCGGCTGAAACGGTGGCTAAGGCGTTGGCGGCTAAAGTTGCTGAAGCGGCGAAAACCGAATCAGATTTAAATAAGGCCGTGGCAGCTTTTACAGCTGACTTTAAGGCCAAGCAAGCTAAAGTGGCGGCTGCTAAAGCGTCTAAGCAAGCAAAAAAAGACGCAGTTAAGGCTAAAATAGCTGCCAAGAAAACTGCACTGAAAGAGAAAGCTGCCGCGAAGAAAGCTTCAGCCAAAGCCAAAGCTGCAGTAAAGAAAGCGTCAGCTAAATCTAAAGCAGCAGCTAGGAAAGCACCAGCCAAAGCTAAATCGGTAGCCAAAAAAGCTCCAGCCAAAGCTAAGGCCGCAGTGAAGAAAGCGCCAGCGAAGGCAAAAGCCGCAGCTAAGGGAGCGCTTGCTAAGGTTGATGCACCAGTTAAAACTAGTGCTGCAGCAAAAAAAGCAGCACCGGCGAAGGTTGCCAAGCGTAAACCAGCAGCAAAAAAGAAGGCTGCTGTGAAGAAGAAAGCAGTAAAGAAGGTGCCTGCTAAGAAAAAAGCACCAGCTAAAAAGAAAGCTGTGAAGAAGGCACCAGCTAAGAAGAAGGCACCAGCCAAGAAGAAGGCACCTGCTAAAAAGAAAGTAGTGAAAAAGGCGCCAGCAAAGAAAAAAGTACCTGCAAAGAAGAAAGCAGTGAAGAAAGCGCCAGCAAAGAAAAAAGTACCTGCAAAGAAGAAAGCACCGGTAAAGAAGAAAGCAGTGAAGAAGGCGCCGGCAAAGAAGAAAGCTCCAGCTAAGAAGAAGGCTCCAGCTAAGAAGAAGGCTCCAGCTAAGAAGAAGGTAGTGAAGAAGGCGCCAGCAAAGAAAAAAGCACCTGCTAAGAAGAAAGCAGTGAAGAAAGCGCCAGCAAAGAAGAAAGCACCTGCTAAGAAGAAGGCAGTGAAGAAAGCGCCAGCAAAGAAGAAAGCACCCGCTAAGAAGAAAGCGGTGAAGAAAGCGCCAGCAAAGAAGAAAGCAGGAAAAAAATAGGAAATAGCTGAAAAGAGTAGCTTTAGCCGGCTTGTACCGCTTGTCCCGCTCTCAGGGGGTGCTAGCCAAGTTTACTCGAAAAAAAAGAATCCTCGTTTGAGTAATCAAACGGGGATTTTTTATTTCCCCTCGCTTAGAATCCACCTATGAATGAATCAAGCAAAATTCTCGCAATAGACACCTCCTCAACTCTATGCTCAGTTGCATTGTTGTTTGAGGGAAGAGTTCTCATTCGTCAAACTCAGGCTGCTAAGCAGACTGCTTTGTTTCTACTGCCGATGGTAGAGCAATTATTGAACGAATCTGCTGTTCCTCTTCGTGAGCTCGATGCCATAGCTATAGCCTCGGGTCCTGGCTCCTTTACTGGGTTGAGAATAGGTATCGGGGCTGTGCAAGGCTTAAGCATGTCGGCGCAGGTACCAGTAATTTCATTGTCCAATTTAGCTGTGGCATGTTATTCGGCAACCAAGCGTTCATCTTGTGACGCCGCTATCGGATGTTTTCATGCCCGTGAGCAGGAAGTCTATTTTGGTGCTTATGCTGCTAACACTGACCTTGGTGTTGAATTAATTGGTGCAGAACAGGTCGCGTCGATAGCAGAGCTTGATTTCGATCGAAAGGCTGCCGTTACTTTTAAGAACTGGGTCGGAGTTGGTGATGCTTGGAATGAGCGATTGGCTCTTGAAAAAAGACTCGGTATCAAGATGACAAGAGCAAATCTGGAGAATGAGATAGATATCGAAGATCTATGTGCGTTGGCGCAATTGCGATGGCGCGCTAATGATATTATGGATCCCCAGCATGCTCAGCCAAATTATATTAAAGAGCAGCTTGATTATTAGTGTCGACGGAGGTGACTATTGGCGTTAGATTTCATACAAATTAGCTGGCTGGCATTTATTCAAGGCGTGACTGAATTTTTGCCCATCTCTTCTTCGGCGCATTTGATTTTGCCTTCTTTGCTTTTAGGTTGGCCAGATCAAGGTCTTACATTCGATGTGGCAGTGCACTTGGGCAGTTTAGCTGCAGTTATATTTTACTTTCGAGCCGACATCTCCAGTATTGCCTGGGCTTGGTTACTGCAGGTTTTTAGAGGTAAAGCCAGTGGCAAAGCTAGGTTGGGATGGCTATTAATCATCGCAACAGTGCCAGCTGGAATGGCGGGTTTGTTGTTGAATAACCTTGTTGCAAGTTATGCGCGGGCACTGCCGGTTATAGCGTCTACATCTATTATTTTTGCGGCGTTACTTTTTCTGTCCCAGCGAAAGAGCTCCTCTACGATGAGCCTAGACTCTCTGTCTTGGCGCCAAGCTCTTGTTATTGGTGTAGGTCAATCGATGGCGTTAATTCCGGGGGCGTCACGCTCCGGGGTGACAATGACGGCTGCATTGTTTTGCAATATGAGCAAAAGTGACGCAGGTAAATTTTCGTTTCTTCTGTCAATCCCAATTATTCTTGCCAGTGGCCTTTTGAAAGGGCTTGAGTTGTTTAATGACCCCGAGGTCGCTGTAGAGTGGTTGAAGCTTAGTTATGGAGCAACAGTGTCAGCTGCAGTCGCGCTTTTTTGTATACATTGGTTTCTTATTTTTATTGAGCGTATTGGATTCTTGCCATTTGTGATTTATAGAATTGTGTTAGGTGCATCATTGTTTTTGCTTTATTTATTGTGAGTGTTGCCGTGGTTATTGTGTTTGAGAGAAGTTCAGATTCGCAAGAGCGTGCATTGGCATTTCGTTTAGATCTTAAACTTATCGAAGAAGCCGCGTGCAGGGCCTTCGGAATACACCTTTATCTCAAGTATTTGCCCGAGGGCTTGAGCCTTTGTGAATTTGGAAAGAATGCGGCAGGACCGACCCGCGTAGACTTTTATGATCCGAGCTTAACCTCGCGAGCATCGGATTCTATAAAACAGCAAAACTTGATTAAAGCCTTGGGACTTAAAAAGAATCCTCAACCGAGAATCCTTGATGGCATGGCCGGCCTTGGCAAAGACGCCTATCTGATGGTCTCTGCGGGCTGCTCCGTACAGATGCTAGAAAAGTCTTCAATAGTATATGCGTTATTGGAGGATGGCTTAGAGAGGCTCTCAGTTGGCACGGGTGATGGGTCGAAACTACCCCTCGTGGCGCAGCAGGCAGATTTTCAAACGTGCAGCTATCAAAAAAATGATTTTGATATCGTCTACTTAGACCCTATGTATCCAATCGTTAATAGGAAGAGTAGGGCAAAAAAAGACATGGATCGGTTACATCATCTCGTCGGCATAAGCATGCAGGAGGGGGAGCAATTAAAAAAGGCCTTAAGTATTGCGGAGCGTAGAGTGATAATCAAACGACCAAAGAATGCGCCGGATTTCGCCGCAGAGAAACCCGACATCACCTATCAGGGCAGTAGCTCTAGGTTCGATGTTTATCTAACTATTTGAATCATAGCCGCTTAAACGTATGTTGCCCCACCTCAGCTGCTCAGACTAACTCTTTAAGTATGTGGTAGTAAATCGATTCTAGCCGATCGATGTCGCTTATCCGGACACGTTCGTTAATCTTATGAATGGTAGCATTACAGGGGCCTAATTCGACCACCTGAGTTCCTGTTGGTGCAATGAATCTGCCATCTGAAGTGCCGCCTGCAGTTGAGCACTCTGGATTCAGCCCAGTAACCTCCTTGACACTCTGGCTCACCACATCGATCAGATCTGTTTTGGTGGTTAAAAATGGCTCGCCGGACAAGTGCCAATTTATTTCAAAGTTAACATCAGCATTAGTCAAAAGTGTCTCAACGCGTTCGATGATGGTTTGGGAGTCCAGCTCTGTCGAGTAGCGAAAATTGAAATCCAAATCCAATGTCTCAGGAATCACGTTATTGACTCCCACCCCACTTTTAATATTGGATATTTGGAAGCTTGTAGGTGGGAATAGCTCATTCCCTTTATCCCATTGTGTTTCGACAAGTGTTTTAAGGGCAGCAAGTGAGTTATGAATCGGGTTAGATGCTAAATGTGGGTAGGCAACATGCCCTTTTATGCCGATTACATGAAGTTTTCCATTTAACGAACCTCGGCGGCCAACCTTTATTGTGTCGCCTAGCTGATCTGTACTGCTGGGCTCTCCTACCACGCAATAATCGATAGCTATGCCTTCTTCTTGAAACGTCGACATTACACGGCGGGTCCCATTAATCGCTTTGTCTTCTTCGTCACTAGTAATCAGAAAGCCAAGTCGAGCTTTGAGTGGGCGTTCGTGTAGTAGTTTCTCAGCCGCAGTAATCATCGCTGCCAAGCTGGCCTTCATGTCAGCGGCGCCACGCCCGTAAAGGAAGCCTTCGTGCTCTGTCGCGTCAAATGGATCAAAAGTCCACTCGCTTACAGGGCCAGTAGGAACCACATCTGTGTGCCCGGCAAAAACCAAGAGAGGACCTTTATCGCCGAGGGTAGCCCAAAGGTTGGAGACATCTTCATATGGCAGCCAGCGGATGTCGAAGCCTAGAGAACTTAATCTATCAGCAAGAACCTTCTGGCAGCCATTATCATCTGGTGATACTGACTTTCTGTTTATTAACTTTTTCGCAAGATCTAATGCAAATGACATGGGAGTTGATTGCCTCGCTAATTATTTGAATGTAATTCTTCGTTCAAGCTCATTGATGTTTTCAGCGGTATGCACTCCACCGCGCCGCTGATCGAATTGCGTCTGAACAACATGTCGGTGAGGGAGGCAAGCTCTAAAGCTTTTGCTGTCTTACTTAAATTGCCGCTAGCGTCAAATAATTGCACCTTGGTGCCCGCAGTGACATAGAGGCCAGCTTCGATAATACAGCCATCGGCTAGCGGGAACCCAATTCCTGCGTTGGCGCCAATAAGACAGTTCTTACCAACAGATATGATTTCAGTGCCGCCTCCAGAAAGAGTGCCCATTGTGCTGCAGCCACCGCCTAGATCACTGTTTTCATCAACAATCACGCCGGCGGAAATTCTGCCTTCAATCATGGCCGCGCCTTTGGTTCCCGCATTAAAGTTTACAAAGCCTTCGTGCATTATGGTTGTGCCTTCACCTAAGTGAGCTCCGAGACGGACTCGCGCTGCATCGGCGATTCGGATGCCACGAGGTACAACGTAATTTGTCATTTTAGGAAATTTATCGACTGTTTCAACGTTAATAAACTTACCTTCCAAGCGCGCAGCCAATTGCAGAGCAGGGAGGTCATCAAGATCGATAGGGCCAAGGTTGGTCCATGCTAGGTTCTTCAAAACACCAAACATGCCATTGAGATTTAATTCCTGTGGCAACACGTGTCGGTGAGACAGTAAATGTAATTTTAAAAATGCCTCTGGTATGGATTGAGGGGGGGCGTCCACGGAAACCAAGCAGGCAATAACCGGTTGTTCGCTAGCTGACATCGCGCTCAATTGTGTAGCCAGCCTACTTTCACCTAGCGTTTCTAACTCGCTCACTAAGTGAACTGCGGTGTCAGGATCGACCGTGTATGTTCGGTTACTCATCGTCGCTAGTTCAAAAGTAGTCGCAAGTAGGTCTGAAAGCGCTTCACTGGGTTTAAAGCATGGCATTGGGTAAAAAGCTTCGATTAGTTCGGCGCTGGAATTATGAGTCGCGAGGCCAAAAGCAAAGCTGTGCAAAGGATTCATTTTTATTAACCTATATTAATTTAATATTTTATATTTAATGTTTAGTGCTCATAGACCCAACGCTCAGAAACGGAGTGCCCAGATAAGAACGGCAGTGGCCCAAGCCATAGATCAGCTGTTCAAAGATCTAAGCTGCGGTTCATCAAAGCCGATTAACCACTTACTGCCAGTGTGGATAAGCGGTCGCTTTATCATTGAGGAGTTGTCACTCATTAGCTCAATAGCTGATTCCTCAGTTAGATTGTCCTTGATGGAGCTATCAAGTTTTCGCCAAGTAGTGCCGCGGGTATTGATTAGTTCTCCATGGGAGAAATTTTCCAAAAATAGTGTTGCCAGAGATATTGGGCAGCCCAATTTTTTATAATCATGAAATTGATACTCAATTCCTATTTCTTCTAAGAGCTTTCGAGTCTTTTTAATAGTGTCGCAGTTAGAGATGCCGTAAAGGGTTAGCATAGCTTTATTAATTCTTTGTTAGTGGATAAGGTCAATTCTGTATGGACTTGCTACGAAAATGGTTTTCTAGCTTTGCTTTAACGTCCTCTTGGAGCTGGTCAGAGAATTCAGAGCTGGTAATGGGCATATCGTGTTTGTCGGTGATGAAAAACAAATCCTCAACCCGTTCCCCTAAGGTCGTGATACGAGCGTCTTTCAGATTTACTGAATAATCAGCAAACACTTGTCCTACACACGCCAGTATACCGGGCTGATCAGGGCAATTAATTTCTAGGGTGGAATAATTGCGATTAGGGGGGTTTATTAGGCTGACTTTCACGGATTGAGCGAAATACTTCTCTTTTCGAGTTTGTCTAAAAGCCGCAAGGGCTACCGCTTTGCTGCCACGATTTCCCCGTAATAAATAGCTTCCTAGGATAGATTCTATTTCCGTTCGTCGGCGTGGGTTTTTGCCTACTGGTTGCCCTGAATCCTCGAGAACAGAATAGGTGTCCATGCAGTAGTCATTGTTAGAGGTGAATATACGAGCCCCTTGAATATTGAGATTAAGCTTTTCAAAGGCGGCAGTACTGTTGGCAAATATGAAATCTGCATTTCGTGTATAAATAAAAACTTGAGTTGCGCCTATTTCACCGTTGCTGTCGGTCACCTCCTTGATAGAAACCAAAGGGCTGTCGCTCTCATGGAGTGCGATTGCTCGTGAATGCCAAACGATATTCGTAAAAGACTCTCTAACAAAGTACTCGTCGGAAGTGTGTTCCCAAACATCAGCAATTTGATCAACTTTTAGCCCAAGCGAGCGCAGCCGCTCGCGTGCGGAATCTTTTTTGTCCGCAATTCGTTCATCTCTGTTTACGGTGTTTTCCAAACCTTGGGAGAATAACTTTTTTGTGTTGCTGTAGAGCTGATGTAGAAGCGAGCTGCGCCAACTATTCCAAAGACTTGGGTTAGTCGCGCGTATGTCTGCCACAGTCATTGCGAGCATATAGTCAAGGTGCAGGGTATCGCCCATTTGATTGGCAAACTCTTGAATAACAGCAGGATCGGTTAGATCTTTGCGCTGGGCGGTCATCGACATCAATAAATGTTTGTCGACCAACCACGACACCAGCTTTCCATCCCACTCGCTCAGACGATGGCGACGGCAAAATTCGATAGCATCTACCTTACCAAGTTCCGAGTGGTCACCACCGCGACCTTTGGCGATGTCGTGATACAAGCCAGCAATATAAAGTAATTCTATTTTTGGCAGACGGCGGGCGACATCAGACGCAAACTTATAGGTTTCATGGCCTTCGGGCTGAAGAAATAGGCGCATGTTTTCAACAACTTGCAGAGTGTGAGCATCTACCGTGTAAATGTGAAAAAGGTCATGCTGCATGCGGCCGGCGATTTTGCCAAATTCGGGCAGGTAACGGCCTAAAATCCCATATCGGGACATGCGTCTTAGCTGCAACGTCAACTCATGGGGAGAACGGAGCAGCTCCATAAACAAGCTGATGTTACGAATGTCTTGTCGATAGTCTTCGTTAATGAGCCTACGATTATCTCGAATCAATCTAATAGTCGATGCTCTTACACCGCGGATTTCCGGGTTTTGGGCCATCAGCATAAAAATTTCAAGGAGAGCGGAGGGGCTTCTCTCAAAAACATTCTGGAATTTAGCTTCGATATATCCATTACGTATTTGAAAGCGGTTATTGATCTGAACAATGCGTTCTTTTTCACCTGCTCGTAGAATGACTTCATCAAAGTATTGCAAAAGCACATCATTCAAAGATCGAAGGTTTGCCACAGCGCGATAGTACTGCATCATCAGCTTCTCGACCCCTAGGCTTTTCTCGTCATCTTCATAGCCAAACATTTGGGCTAATTCCCTTTGCTTGTCAAAAAGCAATCGGTCTTCACAGCGCCCGCTGAGCAAATGCAGGCCGTAGCGCAGTTTCCAAAGAAACTGCTGGCCACGATTGAGCATGGTTTCCTCGGATGCCTTTAAAAAGCCGAGCTGGACAAGATCACTAAAGGATCCTGCCCCAAAGTGTCTTTTACTAACCCAAGCGATGGTTTGAATGTCTCTTAAACCGCCAGGTGAAGTTTTAACATTAGGCTCTAAGGCATAATCGACGTCGTGATATTTTTCATGGCGAGTTTTTTGTTCATCGATCTTGGCTTGGACAAATTTTTTGATTGGCCAGACTTTACTGCCACTGGTCGCCGCCATCATTTTTTCATACAGTAATGGTGACCCGACTAAGGTGCGGGACTCCATGAGCGCTGTGGCAACAGTTATGTCTTGTTTAGCTTCTTTGACACATTGTGAGACGGAGCGGACGCTTTGACCGACTTGTAACCCTATATCCCAAAGCAGAGTTAAAAATTTACTAATAGGGTCTTTGTATTCTTTGTTATTGTCTTTGCTAGTGAGAATCAGCAGGTCTATATCTGAATGAGGAAGGAGTTCGCCGCGGCCATACCCGCCGACAGCGATTAAGCTTAGATCGCTAGCATCGGGCCAACTTTGAGCCTCCCAGGCCAGATTGATTATTTTATCTACCGCTTTGGCTCGATCTGCGACAATATCTGTGATTGCGAGGTTTTTCTTGTAGCGAGAGTCAAGCTCATCACTGGCTGAATTTAGTGCGCCACTGAGTAAAGTGATGATGTTGCTGTTTGGTTTTGCCAGTTCGGTGATCAGTGTTTCGAGATCTAGGATCTCATGAGAGTCACCATGGTAATCGTTACCAATTTCGGTGCTAGCCATTTGAGTTTTTGTCACAGATTTTCTTCAGACCTCAGGGTTAATACATCGACTCCGTCCGCCGTTACGGCAAGAGTATGTTCCCACTGGGCGGAGAGTCGACGGTCTTTTGTTGTCACCGTCCAACCGTCTTTCTTAGATAATTTGGTATAGCGCGATCCAGCATTTAGCATAGGCTCAATAGTAAACGTCATTCCCTCCACGATTTTCAGGCCGGTATCTGGCCTGCCGTAATGTAAAATCTGAGGTTCTTCATGAAAAATACGGCCGATACCATGCCCGCAGTATTCTCTGACAATGGCGTAGTTATTTGCCTCTGCGTGTTGTTGAATAATATGCCCAATGTCTCCAAGAGTGACACCTGGCTTAACGATGTTAATGGCTTTGTACATACATTCTTGAGTAATGCGTATCAAGCGCTGGGCGTGGCTTGGGGTCTCGCCTACGCAAAACATTTTGCTAGTGTCGCCATGAAAGCCATCTTTGATGACGGTGACGTCGATATTGATGATATCGCCAGGCTTTAATATTTTCTCATTACTAGGTATGCCGTGACAGATAACATGGTTTACGGATGTGCAGACTGATTTTGGAAAGCCGTTATAGTTCAGCGGTGCTGGAATAGCTTGCTGCGTATCAACTATATAGTTGTGGCAAATCGTATCTAATTCGCCTGTACTGACGCCTGGCCTTACATAGGGGCCTATCATTTCTAAAACAGCGGCAGCTAATCGACCGGCAACACGCATTTTTTCAATTTCGTCTGGAGTCTTGATGTGAATAGTCATAGTTTCGTTTACTGTCGCCTCTGTTTGCAGGGCAGAAAAGCTAACTATTGTAAATCACGACGTCCGCCAATAATAGGGGGTGGGGTAGGCAAAGCGACAAGTTTTGACGCTTTGCGAGATATCTTAGATGTTCAACGGTGTTTAATTACAATCGAGGTTATGGTATAAAGCTGCGCGTTCTAAACAAGGTGAGTACCAAACTCTCCATGATCTGAGCGCAACTAATGAAAGTCGTGGCAAAAGCCGCTGATTTTAACTTTATTGCACCACAACGTCGCACACACATCGTCACATTTGATCTGGGTGCCCAAAACTGCTTGCTTAAGGAGATTTTGGGTTGATCTATGGGATGCGTGGAGGCCTAACCCGTATAGGAATTAAAATGACTGTAAGCATGAAAGAAATGCTCCGAGCAGGAGTGCACTTTGGACACCAGAGCCGATACTGGAACCCCAAAATGGAGCCATTCATCTTTGGCGCCAGAAACAAAATTCATATCATTAATTTAGAGCACACCGTTCCTGCACTCAATACAGCTCTTGATGTGGTTACTGGTATGGCAGATAAAAAGAAGAAGATTCTTTTTGTGGGCACAAAGCGCGCCGCCTCAAAAATTATTCGCGAGGAAGCTGAACGAGCAGGTATGCCTTATGTAAACCACCGCTGGTTGGGAGGAATGCTGACTAACTACAAGACTATTCGCGGCTCAATCAAGAAACTCAAAGATTTGGAAGCCCAAGAGTTGGATGGCACATTCAGCCGTTTAACCAAAAAAGAAGCCCTAATGCGGACTCGAGCAAAAGAAAAACTTGAGCGCAGTATCGGCGGGATTAAAGACATGGGTGGATTGCCTGACGCACTTTTCGTGATTGATGTGGATCATGAGCGTATAGCCGTAACTGAAGCTAATAACCTCCGAATTCCAGTTATTGGTATCGTTGATACCAACAGCAACCCAGATGGTATCGACCATATTATACCGGGTAACGATGATGCTATCAGAGCCATACAGCTTTACGCATCTGCTATTGCTGACGCCTGTGTTGAAGGTGTTAAACGCAACGCCCCAGCCGGCGGTGATAACGAGTTTGTTGAAGTTGATGACGCACCTGTTAAAGAGGAAAAAGTAGAAGTGGCGACTGAAGTTGTAGCAGAAGCTGCTCCTGAAGCACCAGTGAAAGTTGCTGAAGCCGCGCCTGCCGCGGCTGTAACCGCTGAGGCAAAATCTTAGGCCTGCTTTCTTCCATCTACTGACTTTAAGTATGTGAGTAGATTAAATATCTTTTTGTAAGGGGGCTATAAGCCCCCTTTTTTTAAAACACTGACAAAGCTAAAAATAGCTTTGAAGCCCTATAAAGTGAGGCATAGAACATGGCGACTATAACAGCTGGAATGGTTAAGGAACTGCGCGAGCGGACTGGTCTTGGAATGATGGATTGTAAAAAGGCATTGTCTGCTGCAGAGGGTGACATGGAGAAGGCAATAGAAGACCTGCGCAAATCTAGCGGTATGAAAGCGGCTAAAAAAGCAGGTCGAGTAGCTGCTGAAGGCATCGTGGTGATAAAAATTGCCGAAGACGGCAACTACGGCGTGATTTTGGAAATCAACAGTGAAACAGACTTTGTTTCTAAAGATGCAAACTTTCTCGATTTCACCCAGCAAACACTCGATTTGGCGTATGCTAATAGAGATGCTGACGTTGCCGCATTGCTTGATGCAGGCGTCGAGCTGGCTCGCGAAAAGTTAGTCCAAAAAGTTGGCGAAAACATCAATGTTCGCCGGGTAGATCGGTTAAAATTTGATGACGCGAATCAGGGCATCGTAGAAAGCTATGTCCACAGTAATAGTCAAATCGGCGTAATTATAGCGCTTCGCGGTGGTGATGAGACTCTAGCTCGGGATATCGCGATGCATATTGCGGCGGTAAACCCCTTGGTTGTTCGGAAAGAAGACGTGCCTGCTGATGTAATTGCCAAGGAGTCTGAAATTTATTCAGCTCAAGCTCGTGAGAGCGGCAAGCCGGAAGAAATTATTGAAAAAATGATCAGTGGCAGATTAAATAAATTTGTTGCAGAAGTTAGCTTGATGGAACAGCAATTTGTTAAAAATCCTGATGTTAAAATTTCTGGATTGCTAAAGGACGCTGGTGCGGATATTGTGAACTTCATTCGTTACGAGGTTGGTGAAGGCATCGAGAAGGTAGAGGTGGACTTCGCCGACGAAGTAGCCGCACAAGTGAAAGGAGGCTCTTAACAGAGTCACTAGTAATTGGTTAAAACTATGCCTAAACATGATCGCAAGTACAATCGTATACTGCTCAAACTGAGTGGAGAAGCACTAACTGGTGATGCCGATTTTGGTATTGATCCTAAGGTGTTAGACCGCATGGCGGTTGAGGTGGGGCAGCTAGTAGGTCTCGGCGTTCAAGTAGGTATGGTTATTGGCGGTGGTAATCTTTTTCGCGGAGCGGCACTTAATGCTGCAGGCATGGAGCGGGTTACCGGCGACCATATGGGCATGTTGGCCACGGTGATGAACGCTTTAGCCATGCGCGACGCACTCGAACGGGCAAACATTCCTACCCGTGTTATGTCCGCAATCCAAATGAGCGGTGTAGTTGAACACTACGATAGGCGCACCGCAATTCGTCACTTGGAGGCTGGTGATGTTGTTATCTTTTCTGCAGGTACCGGCAATCCATTTTTCACGACAGATTCAGCAGCTTGCCTGCGGGGCATCGAAATCGATGCCGACTTAATTATGAAGGCAACCAAAGTAGACGGTGTCTACTCGGCTGACCCAGAAACTAATCCAGAGGCTGTAAAATACGCTCGTCTTAGTTATGATGAAGTGATTGAAAAGCAGCTGGCAGTAATGGATTTAACCGCTATATTTTTAAGTCGAGATCATCAAGTGCCGATCAAGGTCTTCAATATGAACAGGCCAGGCGCTTTGCTTGAAAACATTATGGGTGATGCTGACGGGACTTTAATAGAGTAAATGGCCGTCACGCACAATCCAATTGATAGGGAAAAAGAAAATGATTGATGACATTATTGATGATGCTGCTGAGCGTATGCAGAAAAGTGTTAATTCGCTAGGCGATGCATTCAAGAAGATTCGAACGGGCAGGGCGCACCCAAGTATCCTCGACACTGTCATGGTCTCTTATTACGGCTCTGACACGCCATTAAATCAATTAGCCAACGTCAATGCCGAAGAAGGTCGTTCACTGATTATTTCACCATGGGAAAAGAATATAATTGGAGAGATCGAGAAAGCGATAATGAAATCGGATTTAGGTCTAAACCCCTCAAATAACGGGGATACTATTCGCGTACCAATGCCTGCACTGACCGAAGAAACTCGGAGAGACTACACAAAGCAAGCTAAGAACGAGGCTGAAAATGCCCGTATTGCGGTTCGAAATATCCGGCGTGACGCCAATACAGATTTTAAAGATCTTGAAAAAGAAAAAGATATCAGCGAAGACGAGCAGCGCAGAGCTGAAGATAGAGTACAAAAACTTACCGATCAGTTTATCGCTGCTATTGAATCGGCGTATCAAGTCAAAGAAACTGATTTGCTGACCTTTTAGTAAGTGCCTTCTTATTGTGCTTGTCTAAAAATTTTGATTTTGTCAGCTACCCATCGCAATGAAATCTGATGCTCTTCCTTCCGTTCCCCGGCATATTGCTATCATTATGGATGGCAATAATCGCTGGGCTAAAGCCCATGGTCTTGCCGCTAAAGCGGGTCATAGACGAGGCGCCGAGGTGGCCCGCAATATCGTAAATGCATGTATTGATAACGACATCCCGTTCTTAACTCTTTTTGCTTTCAGCAGTGAAAACTGGCTACGTCCAGCAGAAGAGGTTCAGGGCTTGATGGCGCTTTTTTTATTGGTGTTAAAACGAAAAGAAATTAAACAATTCCACAATAAGAACGTGCGTATAAAGTTTATAGGCAATCGTACTTCGTTTTCGGAAAAGCTACAAAGAAACATGGCGTCAGTGGAAGCGTTGACGCTTAACAATACAGGTTTAACAGTTGCTGTAGCGGCTGATTATGGTGGTCGTTGGGATGTCGCTGAAGCGGCTAGGGCAGTCGCACTAAAAGCACTTAATAAGGAGCTTGCCGTCGCTGATATAGATTCACAAATGATTGCTGAGCATTTGAGTCTGTCACCACTTCCAGATCCAGATCTTTGTATCAGAACCGGTGGTGAAAGGCGTGTCAGTAACTTTTTATTATGGCAATTTGCCTACACCGAATTATATTTTACCGATTGCTTCTGGCCAGATTTTAGCGATGAAGAATTCGAGCTGGCGTTGAGCGACTATGCGCAGCGTCAGCGGCGGTTTGGTGGACATAATCAAGAGGTGAAGATCTGATGTTAAGACAGCGAATTGCGACAGCAATTGTTCTGCTCGTAGGACTTATTGCTGCGAGTACATTAATGTCTCCCTTCGCTTTTTCTCTACTCACGGCGATAGTTGTGCTTCTTGCAGCATGGGAGTGGGGTGGTTTTATTGGTCTCGAGAACCTGACTACCAAAGTTGCTTATATTGTGAGTATATTGCTTTTGCTCGGTGGTTGCTTTTTTCTTTTAGAGCTTGGCCCTGAAACAGAAACTTTACGGCAAGATCATGCGCTTACTTTGTCTGTTCTAGGTTTGTTTTATTGGGTATGTGTCTCTCTTGCAGTGTTAGATTACCCATCAAAGAACAAGCATTGGAATAAGGAGTATAGAATTGCGACAATGGGTATATTTTCACTACTTCCTACATGGGTTGGAATTACCCAGCTGAAATATTTGGAGCCTAACGGTATGTTGGTTCTTGTGTTGATTATATTGGTCGCCGCTGTCGATGTTGGTGCATTCTTTATCGGGATGAATTTCGGTAAGACAAAACTTGCGCCAGAGTTGAGTCCTAATAAAACATGGGAAGGTGTATGGGGCGGCTTCGCTCTTTGTCTGCTGGTGAGTTTGGGATTTGGCATACTGCTGAACTGGACGCTTTTCTCAGTTGGCCTTTTTGAAACGGCTGTTCTTATTCTTATCAGCGCTCTTGTCACTTTTTTTAGCGTAACCGGAGATCTGGTCGAAAGTATGTTAAAACGAAATAGGAAAATTAAGGACAGCGGTACGATTCTGCCTGGGCACGGAGGGGTGCTGGATCGCGTCGATGGATTGATTGCAGCTACGCCAGTGTTTGTTCTTGGCATGACCTTTCTTGTGTTGACGGCCCGATAGACTATGAATAACCTTCGACGAATTTGTATTCTTGGTTCAACTGGCTCGATAGGTCAAAGCACGCTCGCTGTTGTTGATGCTAACCCAACATTTGAAGTGGTTGCTTTGTCTGGTCATCGGAATATCGATTTGCTGTTGCAGCAATGTTTAAAATACCAGCCGAAAATAGCGGTTGTATCTCGGTCTGAAGACGCTAAGGGCTTGGCCGACTCGCTAAAGTCCGCTGGTAGTAAGGTGGAGGTGCTGTGGGGCGCTGATGCATTGTCGACCGCGGCAAGTGATGATTCAGTGGATATGGTGATGGCTGCAATAGTTGGAGCTGCAGGGTTGGAATCTACTCTCTCTGCTGCCCGCGCGGGTAAGACTCTGCTACTTGCCAATAAAGAATCTTTGGTTATGAGTGGGGATTTACTGTTTAGGGAAATTGAGGCATCAGGAGCCACTCTTATTCCGATTGATAGCGAGCACAATGCTATTTTTCAGTGCTTACCACAAAACCTTTCTGGTCAGTGCGGCGACAGCACAAAATATGTCAGCAAAATCGCATTAACCGCCAGTGGTGGACCTTTTCTTGACAAGCCGCTTACTGAATTCGGTGACATAACTCCAGCTGAAGCTTGCAAGCACCCGACTTGGTCGATGGGACAAAAGATTTCAGTGGATTCTGCGACGATGATGAATAAAGGGCTCGAGTTTATTGAAGCCAGTCTGCTATTCGGGCTCGCGCCTCATCAAATTGATGTACTTATTCACCCACAAAGTACAATCCATTCGCTGGTTTACTATAAAGATGGATCGGTGTTGGCGCAGCTTGGCTGTGCGGATATGCGGATTCCTATCGCACATGGAATGGCTTATCCTGAACGGATTGAGTCAGGGGCGGAATCTTTGGACCTTATAGCGATGGGGTCGCTGGAGTTCTTTGAGCCTGACTATAAGCGCTTTCCTTGCCTTAAACTTGGTATCGACGCAACGCGGCAGGGTGGAACAACTCCAACTTTGCTCAATGCAGCTAACGAAATTGCGGTGGCGGCGTTTCTTGGTGGTCAGATTAAATTTATTGAGATTGCTGAGATTAATGAGCAGGTTTTATCGAAAATTCCTTGTGAACCGGCTTCATCTCTCGCTATTATTCGTGACGCTGATTCACTGGCTAGAAATATTACTAAAGAGCTGATTTTAAAGAAAAATTAATTAGTGACTCTGATACGAGATACAGAGAAAAACAGGCACCAAAATGATTCTTGAATTATTAACAAATGTACTGGCCTTACTCGTTACCTTGGGCATTCTAGTAACTATCCATGAATTTGGTCATTTTTGGGTGGCTCGGCGCTGCGGTGTTAAGGTGCTGCGCTTTTCTATCGGTTTTGGTAAAGCGGTAAAAACCTGGGTAGGGAAAGACGGTTGTGAATACGTTATTGCGCCCATTCCTTTGGGTGGTTACGTCAAAATGCTTGGTCAAGAAGATACAACAGTGTCCACGTCCATGGAATTGCCCGCGAGCCAGCGTCATATGTCATTCGCATACAAGCCTCTTTGGCAGCGAATGGCCATTGTGGCAGCAGGACCGGCGGCAAATTTTCTATTGGCTATTTTTGTGTTTTGGTTAATAAACATTGGCTACGGGCTTTCCGGTATAGCGCCGGTTATTGATGGAATCAGAGATAATTCTCTTGCTAAAATGGCGGGACTTAGCGAGGGCGATGAAATTCTTGCCGTTGACGGCAAGGAAACTATTATTTGGCAGCAAGTGACTCTGCAGATGCTAGGAAGAATGGGAGAGACCGGAGATCTGCGGTTAACGATTAACCCTGCCTCCGGAGACAGCCCGAGAGACGTGGTAGTCCCTATCTCTTCCTGGCTAGGCAGCGACACTGCGCCTAATCCGGTTGCAGACCTTGGTATTGTGCAGATAGAAATGCCGGCTATGATCGCAGGTTTAGTAGAAAATGGTCGTGCTGAGCAGGGCGGTTTATTGCCAGGAGACGAAGTTCTTTTCGTTAATGATCAAGCTATACGGGGATGGACGCATTGGGTTGAAGTAATCCGGGCAAATCCGGAACTAGAGTTAGAAGTCGTGGTCCAACGAGGAGTCGAGCTAGCCTCGCTTAGCATCACACCTGCAGAGGTTATTTCTGAAGAAGGGTTTGCTACTGGCAGCATTGGGGCCTATGTAAAGCAGATGAGCCTTGCAGAAATAGTTCCTGAGTCTATGCGGCGTGAGGTAAGTTATGGTCCTATCAGCGCCATAAAGCCCGCGGTAATAGAGACGTGGGATAAATCACTATTTGTTCTCGATTCAGTTAAGAAAATGGTTGTGGGTTTAATTTCTGTTAAAAATATTAATGGCCCAATTACCATCGCTCAGGTTGCTGGGGATACGGCCACTTATGGGCTTAATGTTTACTTAGGATTTTTAGCTTTGCTAAGCATCTCACTTGGGGTGTTAAACTTACTGCCTATTCCTGTCCTTGACGGAGGACATTTGTTGTATTACAGCATCGAAGCGGTAATTCGACGTCCAGTACCTGAGCGTATTCAATCGTTCGGGTTACAACTCGGTTTGTTATTGATATCAGGAATTATGGTTTTAGCCGTTTATAATGATGTCAGTCGTTTACTTTAAATCAATACTGTCTATTGCCCGCCGCTAACATTAGATCGTGACTCAGTTTAAATAAGATACTTGAATGAAAAAAATCATTTTCGGTTTGCTGTTGACCTTGGGTCTTCCTAACCTCCTGCATGCTCAAAACTTTACTATTGCGGACATCATTGTTGATGGCTACCAGCGTATTTCGCCTGGAATAATTTACAATCTGTTGCCGGTTGGAATTGGGGACACTGTAGATGGAACGGTTCCCGCTTTAATAATCAGAGAGTTATCCCGTTCGGATTACTTTGATGAAATTGAAGTCTCTCGTGAAGGTAATATCCTCGTTGTCACAGTGCTAGAGCGTCCCTCGGTTGCTGAAATTACAGTGGAAGGCAACAGTGTTTTAGAGACTGAAGACATTATCGAAAATATGGCTTCTGCAGAGATCGCGGAAGGCCAAATTTTTACCCGTGCGGCGCTAGAAGCTATTAGGCAGGGAATTCAGGACGTTTACTCTGGGCGCGGTCGTTACGGGGCTGCAGTTGAAATAGAAGTTGAGGAATTGCCAAGAAACCGAGTTGCTATCCGACTTGAGATAAATGAAGGCGAGGAATCTAGAATTCGTCACATTAACATCGTCGGCAATGAGGCATTCGAAGAAGAGGATTTACTTGATCTCCTAGAGCTTGGACTCAAGCCTTGGTACATGGTGATGAGTCGCAAGGATCGTTATTCCCGTGAACAATTCTCGGGTGATCTTGAACGTCTCGAATCTTTCTATTTGGATAACGGATACGTTGAATTTAATATTGATTCGACGCCTATATCCATCACCCCGGACCGCAAAGAAGTTTATATCACGGTCAATATCTCAGAGGGCAATCAATACGTTGTTAGCGGTGTTGATCTAGCGGGGGATTTGGTCGATGCAGAATCTCTGCTACGAGCTGCTGTTTTTGTCCGCCCCGGACAAATATATTCGCAAGGTTTAGTGACTGGCACTGAAGAAATAATGGTCCAGTTTTTAGGAAACTTAGGTTACGCCTTTGCCGAGGCTACTGGTGTTCCTGAGGTCAGTGAAGATGATGAGACGGTTGAAGTGACCTTCTTTATTGAGCCAGGCAAGAGGACCTATGTTAATCGAATTGGATTCAGCGGCAACATGGCTACCGCTGATGATGTCTTGCGTCGAGAAATGCGCCAGCTAGAAAGTGCTCCTGCATCCAGCCTGCAGATAGAGCAATCTAAAGTTAGGTTACAGCGTCTGGGTTATTTTGAAACGGTGGAAGTAGACACTGTTGAAGTGGCAGGTACAGAAGATCAAGTTGACGTAAATTACGACGTGCTAGAACAGAACTTCGGAGCAGTGAGTTTTCAAGTGGGTACTGGCGGAGGTGGAAATTTCTTCCTCAGTTCCAGTTTGCAAGCCCAGAACTTTCTCGGGACAGGGCGTACATTGGGCGTAGGTGTTAACCGATCAAGATTCCAGCAGGGCTTAAACTTTCGCTATGTGGATCCCTACTTCACTCCAGACGGCGTGAGCCGGGGTTTTAACCTTTTTGCTCAAGAAATTGATTCGCCCTTTAACGTATCCAATTTCAACACTTCTTCATACGGCGGAACACTTAGCTTTAGCTATCCGCTCAGTGAGATTCAACTGCTTGGGTTTGATCTTGGATATACCCATACGGAATTGAGTGCAGGGGTAGGTTCAGTTCAGGAGATTCTTTCTAGCCCCATCTTGTTTGATGGCATCGACAGCTTTGTTATCACGCCACTTAACGCTAACCCTTTTAATGGCCCAGTGGCTGATTCGGTATTGGGGAACGTTGGAGATCTCAGAGCAGAACAACTGCAAGCTAATACGGACCCAGGTTTTGTCGACAAATTCGGCGACACTTTTGATAACTTTACTTTTACTGCAAACTGGTTCGAAAACACATTGAACCGCGGACAAATGGCTACAGCGGGCTCTTATCATAGTGTCGCGTTGGAAGTAACGCTGCCGGGAAGTGATCTGGAGTATGCCAGGTTGAACTACAACGCCCAAATTTACTGGCCCTTAACTCAGAATCAAGAGTGGGTTGTCTCCTTTAAAGCGAATCTTGGCTACGGCATTGGCTATGGCGACACTGGTGAGCTGCCGTTTTTTAATAACTTCTTCGCTGGTGGATTGATTCAGGGCGGGGGACAACTTCGTGGGTTCGAGGAAAACAGTCTAGGCCCAAGAAGTACGCCGGGTGCCAGATACCTCACAGACAGAGGAATATCCTTACAAAGAGATGAAAATGGCGAGCTCGTCCGCTTTGAAGATGGTTCCGCACAAATTCAAAACTCAATAGGTTATTCCACCACGCCCCTAGTAGACAGTCTTGGAAATCAAGTTATAGATGCTGAAGGCAATCCAGAGGTTGCTCTAGCGATACAAAACTTCTTTCTAGATGAGGATTTTGATAGTTTTGGTGGTAATATATTAACTACTGCGTCGCTGGAGCTATTGTTTCCGTTGCCTTTCATACCAAATAAAAATCAGGTACGGTCGGCACTTTTTATTGATGCGGGTAACGTGTTCTCTTCAACTTGTTCTGAAAGGCAAAAATTGCTTCAGAACTGTGCGGATTTTGATCTCGGAGAGATGCGCTATTCAGCTGGTGTGAGTGTTACTTATCTATCACCATTCGGGCCTTTGACGTTCTATTTGGCCCAACCATTTGGTCAAGATGGTGACGATACGAAGCAGTTTGACTTTACAGTTGGACAAGGTTTCTAGCACTAAACAAGAATTACCTTTCGCCAAGACTGCTAAGAAATAAATCAAAGCAGGTCTTGAAGTTTGATTTTGGAGATAAAAAGTGAAGACATTTAAAAATTTGGCTGCCATTTTAAGTTTGGTTTTGGTTACACAGGGAGCCTTCGCTCAAAGTAAGATCGGAGTGCTAAACGCTATACAAGCGCTTTTTAATTCCGAAGCCGCTGGCGTTATTCAGGCAGAGTTAGAGCAGGAGTTTAGTGCAGATCAAGATCGGGCTAACTCGCTAACAGAGCAATTAACTGCTCTGCGCGATGAGTTTCAGCAAAATGAAGCTGTGATGAGTGAAGATGAAGTTAGGCGAATGAACTCTAGCGCCCAAGACTTGAATGTTCAATTGCAGCTAATCGGAGAGCGTATTCAGACAGCTATTCAGGAAAAGAATCAGAACTTCGTCCAGCTCATGCAGCCTGATTTAGCTAAAGCGGTTACCGATATTGTCGCGGAAGGCGGGTACGATCTGATCTTAAATGCAGACTCAGCGCCGTTTTTCTCGCCGGTATTAGACATCACAGCAAAAGTTACAGCCAAACTTAATGAGAACGCTCAAGCTGCCTCAGAATAAGAAGTTACAATCTCGAGCAAGTGCCAGGTGACTCCGAATAAGAGCTATACACTTGGCGAGCTTGCTAAACTATTGAAGCTAGACCTAGTCGGCGATGGGGACTGTGTTGTCACCGGTATTGGTACTCTCAAAAACGCGGTGAGCGGTCAGATTGGATTCTTAAGCAATATGGCTTATGTGGATCAGTTGGCCGACACCAAAGCGTCTGCAGTAATTCTCCTAAGCCGGCATCAACTCTCTTGTCCCACGAACAAATTGATTAGTGCAAACCCCTATGTGAGCTTTGCAGATGCCACTGCATTGTTTAGTGATGAGCCTCGTTTAGCTGTCGGTGTACACCCTAGTGCTTGTGTCGACTCAAATGTTTCGGTGCCTTCAGATGTTTGCATTGGGGCAAACGCAGTTATTGAAAAAGGTACAGTTATTGGCAAGGGAGTGTCCATTGGCAGTGGCTGTTTTATAGGTGAAAACTGCGTCATCGGAGACGACTCAAAACTTTACAGCGGGGTAACTATCTACCATAAAGTTAAGCTTGGCTCGAGGGTTACGATACATGCAGGAAGCGTTATTGGTGCTGATGGTTTTGGCTTTGCCTTTGATGGTAAAAGGTCAGTAAAAATCCATCAGCTCGGCAGTGTTGTGATTGGCGACGATGTAGAAATTGGTGCTAGTACGACAATCGACCGCGGTGCAATTGAAGATACTACGGTTGCGAACGGCGTGAAAATCGACAATCAGGTTCAGATCGGGCATAACTGTATTATTGGCGAGCATTCGATTTTATGTGGTTGTGTAGCTCTGGCTGGCAGTGTGACAATTGGTAAATATTGTATTATGGGAGGCGGCTCTGGGGCTGTTGGTCATATTACAATTGCAGATAAGACTCAGGTCAGTGCGATGAGTCTCGTCAGTAAGTCTATACTGACCCCAGACTTCTACTCATCAGGAACTGGGCAGATGAAAACATCAGATTGGAAACGCGCTATTGTGCGCTTCCAACAACTCGATAGCATTGCTAAACGAGTGAAGAAGTTAGAGCAGAACTCTGACGATAATAACGACGGCTAAGCTTCGAGCGAACAACAGCTATCGCCTGAATAGAGAAAAATATGTTACTAGATATCCAAGAAATTAAAGAGTACTTACCTCAGCGCTACCCCTTTTTACTGGTAGATAGAGTAGTAGAAATGGAAATGGGCAAATCGATTCTTGCTTATAAAAATGTGTCGGTAAACGAGCCATTTTTTGAAGGACATTTTCCACACCAGCCAATTATGCCTGGGGTTTTGATAATCGAAGCACTTGCGCAAACCGCTGGAGTGCTGGGTTTTAAAAGTCAGGAAAAAAAGCCAAAAGACGGCTATCTATATTATTTTGTGGGGGCTGACAATCTCCGCCTCAGACGTCCAGTAGTGCCTGGGGACAAGCTGATGCTATACGCTGAAATCATTACTAATCGTCGAGGCATTTTCCGATTTGCTGCCAAGGCGAGTGTTGGTGATGAGACGGTAGGTACTATGACCATTCTTTGTGCTGAGAGGAAAGTTGATGTCGATTGATGCCAGCGCAATAATCCACCCTAGTGCGGTTTTAGGTGAGGGGGTAGCGGTTGGTCCTTGGAGTATTGTCGGGCCTAACGTAATCATTGGCGAGAATAGCGTAATTGATTCGCACGTTGTGATTCGCTCGAACACTACTATGGGTAAGGGCAATCGCATTTATCAATTCAGTTCGGTTGGCGAAGATCCTGCTGATAAAAAGTTTTCAGGTGAAGATGTATGGCTTGAAATTGGCGATAACAATATTTTTCGTGAAGGCGTTACCATTCACCGTGGTACTGAGGTGGGTGGAAGCTTCACTCGCGTAGGTGATAATAATCTGATGATGTCATATGCCCATGTGGCCCATGATTGTATTGTCGGTTCCAATACTGTGTTCGCTAATAATGCCGGCATTTCTGGGCACGTTGAAGTTGGCGATTGGGCGATTTTAGGTGGCCTTTCAGGCGTTAATCAATTTCTCAAAATTGGCCCCCATGCGATGATTGGTGGCATGACCCATATCGATCATAACGTGCCAGCATTCGTTATCGTTAGCGGACAGCCTGCGGCGGTTCGAAGTGTAAATACTATAGGCCTCGAGCGTAGGGGCTTTGAGAAAGCGACAGTCAAAAAGATCCGTGAAGCATTTAAAATCCTTTATAAGCGGCAGCTATCCTTACAAGATGCGATTAGCCAAATAGAGGATTTGTCGTTAGATTGTCCCGAGCTTTCTATGTTGCTCAACTCAGTGGCTGCCTCTGGCAAAGGCATTCACCGCTAACACAGCACCTTTTTTAGGCCCGGTTACGACATATGAGTAAACCTCTATTTTTTGGAATTGTCGCCGGCGAAAAGTCTGGCGATATTCTTGGGGCAAGCCTGATTCTTGAAATGCGCAAGCGTCATCCAGATGTCGAGTTTGTAGGCATTGGCGGTGACGACATGATCGCCGCTGGGTGCCGGTCGATGTTTGAGATGGATCGACTATCGGTAATGGGTTTCGTTGAGCCCTTGGGTCGCTTACCTGAGTTGTTCGGGATTAAGCGCCAATTGCGCGAATACTTTATTGCGAACCCACCATTGGCCTTTATTGGTATCGATGCGCCTGATTTTAATCTTCGTCTAGAATCCGAACTGCATAATGTGGGTATTAAGACGGTTCACTATGTGGGTCCTAGCGTTTGGGCTTACCGTGCAAAACGCATTGTAGCTATTAAAAAGGCAGTGGATTTGATGCTGACTTTATTTCCTTTCGAGACCCAGATTTATAAAGACCATGACATAAAAGTAGCGTGTGTTGGTCACCCACTAGCGGATGAAATAGGATTTACAGACGCAAAAGAGCAAACCCGTTCAGAGCTCGGGATTGCCCAAGACGCAAAGGTCATTGCTTTAATGCCGGGGAGTCGCAGCGGCGAAATTACCAGATTAGCGCCTATCTTCTTTGGCGCTGCGATCAAATCATTGCAAAGAAATCCTAGCCTACGATTTTTGATACCCTGCAGCAGCGCCGACAATAGAAGACTTGTTGGGGACATCATGCGCCAGCTTGGTCTTCTTAGTGGCGAGCAGTTTTGTCTGTTGGATGACTCGCGGCAAACAATGAGTGCCGCAGATTTTGTTGTAATGGCATCTGGCACCGCCACGTTAGAGGCTTTGCTGCTGCGAAGGCCGATGGTTATTTGTTACAAGCTAGCTGCACTTACGTTCGCTATAGCATCCAAAATGGTGAAGATTCCTAACGTAGGTCTGCCAAATTTATTGGCAGGCAAACTGTTAGTCCCGGAATATTTACAAGGCCAGGTCACAGTGGACGCTGTTAGTGATGAAATAATTAAGTTTGTCTCTGAGCCAGAATCAACGGCCGCGATGCTAAAAGAATTCACCACGATTCATAAGAGAATCAGATTGGGTGCCTCCGTCCAAGCTGTCAACGCAATCGAGTCCTTGGTTGGCGTAAAAGGCTGAATTTTAGAAACCAACCTCGGGCAAAAATTATTGAACTTATAACATCTTATTTAGCTGGTGCCGCAGGCACCGACGAAGTTGGCCGCGGGCCTTTGGCTGGAGAGGTAGTCGCGGCTGCGGTTATTTTGGACCCTCGCAGGCCAATCTTAGGCTTAAAAGATTCTAAGAAGTTGACTGAAAAAATGCGAGAAAGCTGCTTCGAGCAAATCATATTGAAGGCGAGGGCCTACGCCATAGGCAGGGCCAGCGTCGCAGAAATCGATGAACTTAATATATTACAGGCAAGCTTGCTGGCGATGAAGCGTGCGGTTAGTCAGTTGGACCCTCAGCCACCCTTTGTTTATGTCGATGGCAACCGCTCCCCAATATGGCATTACCCGTATGAAACTGTAGTAAAGGGCGACTCTCTTGTGCCGGCTATTTCGGCGGCGTCGGTTTTGGCTAAGGTTACCCGAGACAAGGAAATGGTGGCTATGGATTCAGAATTTCCTGGTTATGGATTCGCAAAGCATAAGGGCTACCCAACACCGGCGCATTTGAAGGCATTAGCCCTGTTGGGAGTTAGTCCAATTCATAGAAAAACATTTGCGCCTGTAGCACGCCTGCTTGGCTAAACTTTTCTCTAAAAAGTGGTATATTGGCTTCTCTCATTTTAGCAAAATTATAAGACTTCCATGCCTGAAAATTTACCAGCGCAAGCATTCGCCCACTTAAGACTTCATACTGAATTTTCTATAAGCGACGGGCTTGTCACCATCTCGCCTTTAATCGAACGCCTGCTCGAGCTAAAAATGCCAGCCGTTGCGATGACCGATATTGCTAATCTTTTCGGCCTTATCAAGTTCTACAGCAAATCGATTTCTAGCGGTATTAAACCGCTTTGCGGCTGTGATGTTCTAGTGCGTGATTTAGAGACGGGTTTGCAGTCACACCTAGTTTTGCTGGCACTGGATAAACAGGGTTATCTGAATTTAACAGAGTTAATTTCAGAGATTTATACCGATGCCAATGGCTTGAGTGATACCGTTTTGCTTAAAGAAAAGCTCGCTGGGCGAACTGCTGGGTTGATTGCGTTGTCAGGGGCTCAGCTAGGCGATGTTGGCCGGGCTCTATTGGCAGGGGAGCAGGAAGATGCAAAATCTTTGCTGGACGAATGGCAAGAATTATTTCCTAATCGTTTTTATCTGGAATTGCAGCGTCTAGGAAAGCCTGACGAAGAAGCCTATATCGAAAAAGTCTTGGAGCTTGCGCAGCTGACATCTTGTCCGGTTGTTGCGACCAATGACGTCCGCTTTCTCAAACAAGACGATTTCGAAGCTCATGAGGTTAGAGTTTGTATTAACGAAAGACGATCTCTCGATGACCCGCGGCGAGTTCGAACCTATACCGATCAGCAGTACCTCAAATCTCAGGAGGAAATGTCTGCTTTGTTTGTAGACATCCCCGAGGCGTTAGAAAATGCGTGGGAGATAGCCAAGCGCTGCAACATAGAACTGGACCTAGGAACCCCGTGTTTGCCGAATTACCCCACGCCTGAAGGTGTGAAGCTGGAAGATTATCTTTCGCAGGTATCCGAAGACGGGCTGGAAACAAGACTAGAATCAATCCTAGGTGAGAATATTCATGATCAGCAAGTCCGTGCTCCCTATATGGAGAGGCTGGAGACCGAGCTAAAGATTATAAATCAGATGGGTTTTGCCGGTTACTTCCTGATTGTGATGGAATTTATACAGTGGTCTAAGGATAACGGCATTCCGGTAGGGCCAGGTCGTGGTTCAGGTGCGGGCTCCATCGTTGCTTATGCGCTTGGCATTACGGATATAGACCCACTCAAATACGATCTCCTTTTTGAGCGCTTTTTGAACCCAGAGCGGGTTTCTATGCCAGATTTTGACGTGGATTTCTGCATGGATGGCCGGGACCGGGTGATTGCCCATGTTGCTGAACTTTATGGAAAAGATGCAGTATCTCAAATCATCACCTTTGGCACTATGGCGGCAAAAGCGGTAGTGCGTGATGTAGCTAGGGTTCAGGGTAAGCCCTATTCATTAGCCGATAAGCTCTCAAAACTGATTCCTTTTGAACCTGGGATTACTTTAAAGAAAGCGTTCGAGGATGAGCCTTTATTAGGCGAGTTTGTAGACAGTGATGAAGACGCTCAAGAAATCATGGAGATGGCGTATAAGTTGGAAGGCATCACTAGGAATGTTGGTAAACACGCTGGCGGCGTGGTCATTGCCCCAACTAAGCTTACTGACTTTACTCCATTGTACTGTGATGAGACCGGACAAAATTTAGTTACTCAATTTGATAAAAACGATGTTGAGACAGCTGGGCTTGTTAAGTTTGATTTTCTTGGGCTAAGGACACTGACAATCATAGATTGGGCTGTGAAGATGATTAACGCTAGAAAAGCTGAGGGTGCGCCTCTGGTTGATATTAATGATTTGCCCCTCAACGACCAATCCGTCTACCGCCTCTTGCAGAAAGGGGAAACCACCGCTGTATTCCAGCTAGAATCTCGCGGGATGAAGGAGTTAATTAAGCGTCAAGTTCCAAATTCCTTCGAAGACATTATTGCTTTGGTTGCGTTGTTTAGACCAGGCCCTTTACAGTCAGGCATGGTTGATGACTTCATCGACCGTAAACATGGGCGGACCAGGGTTGAGTTTCCACACCCTGAGCTAGAGCCAGTGCTAGGCAACACCTACGGCGTAATCCTCTACCAAGAGCAAGTTATGAAGATTGCGCAGGTTTTGGCGAGCTACACCTTAGGTGGCGCCGATATCTTGCGTAAGGCGATGGGTAAGAAGGACCCGGCGGTGATGGCCAAGCAGCGAACATTATTCGTGGAAGGAGCTAAAGCGAGGGACGTGGATGCGGAGCTTGCAGAGTCTATTTTTGATTTGATGGAAAAATTTGCAGGCTATGGCTTCAATAAATCACACTCAGCAGCCTATGCCTTGGTGTCCTATCAAACAGCTTGGCTTAAAACTCATTATCCGGCTTATTTCATGGCGGCAGTTCTTTCTGCTGATATGGACAATACTGAAAAAGTTGTAACGTTGATTGAGGAATGCCGATCAATGAAGCTCGAAATAGTCCCACCGGATATCAATATCGGGCAGTTTAATTTCACTGTCAACGATGCCGGTCAGATTGTATATGGTTTGGGGGCAATCAAAGGCTTAGGTGAAGGCCCGGTTGGAGGTATTTTAAAAGCCAGAGAAGATGCTCTGTTTTCTAGTCTGTTGGATGTCTGTCAACGTGTCGATTCGCAGACCGTAAATAAGAGAACTATGGAGGCCCTAGTGCGCTCTGGCGCAATGGATAGCTTGGTAAAGGGTAGTTGCGATTATGCCCGTGCGTTGCTCAGCTATAGTCTTCCTCAGGCAATGAAGGCGGCGGAACAGAGTAGTCGTAATCAAGCCAGTGGAGTGGAAGATCTGTTTGGGGAGATAGCCCCAGATGACCATGTCAGCGAGCCTGAGTTGTCCGGTACCGATTTATTTCAGCCTTGGCAAGAACAGCAACGCTTGCTTGCTGAGAAGGAGACCCTAGGATTGTATTTGTCAGGGCACCCTATTGATGAGTTTTTGCCGGAGCTGTCGCATCTTACTAAGACTCGGCTTTCAAAGCTAAGGCCCGAGCGAGGTCACCAGATTATTGCTGGTATTCTCCATGCGGTGCGAACCATGAAGAGCAAGACCGGAGATACCATCGCTTTTCTGACTTTGGATGACCACAGTGCCCGATTTGAAGTGGGGCTATTCGCAAGAGAATATGAAAAGTATCGTGAGCTATTACAGAAGGACCTAATACTGGTAGTTGAATGCGGCATCAGTACGGACGATTTTTCGGGTGGTATGCGTGGCAGGGCAAAAGAAGTTATGACTTTAACTCAGGCTCGCAAGAAATTTGCAAATCGGCTTGCTCTGAACGTAGAAGCTTCAAATTTAACGACTGGATTTGGTGATAAATTGGCATCCATACTCAGCCCCTATAAGATCGCCTTACAGTTGGCGCAGCAGTCTAATGTTATGCCAAATTCTGTAGATTACATTCCAGATGAGGCGTTGCCAGAATCAATAGAGGGCTGTCATGTTGTAGTTAATTATCAACGAAATGATTCTAGAGGGTGTATAATTCTAGGGTCTATGTGGAGAGTCTCTCCTGCAGAGGACTTAATTCAAAGGTTAAAATTAGAGTTTGGTAAAGACAAACTAGAAATTAAATACAGCCGACCATCAACCCTCGGCTAGTAAGTAATAGTGGAAAATATTGGATAAAAAATGGATCCGAATTATTTAGATTTTGAACAGCCGATTGCCGAACTTGAAGCTAAAATCAGCGAACTGCGCCTTGTGGGAACTGATAATGACATTAATATCAGTGAAGAGATCCAGAACCTTCATGATAAAAGTACTAAGCTGACTAAAAAAATATACGCAAATCTTTCTTCGTGGCAGGTTTCTCAGGTAGCAAGGCATCCTCAGCGTCCTTATACATACGATTTCATTCGCAACATATTTACTGATTTTGATGAGCTACACGGTGACAGGCTGTTTGCCGATGATCAGGCACTTGTCGGCGGTTTGGCCAGGCTTGATGGCCGGCCAGTAATGGTTATTGGTCATCAAAAAGGTCGCGGCACTAAGGAAAAGGTTAGACATAACTTTGGTATGCCTAGACCTGAAGGTTACCGAAAAGCTCGGCGTTTGATTAAATTAGCTGAGCGTTACAGGCTGCCAGTTTTTTCATTTATAGATACACCTGGCGCTTATCCGGGGATAGATTCAGAAGAAAGAGGAATTAATGAGGCCATTGCTGAAAACATGGCGATGATGTCTCGAGTTAGGACTCCATTGATCGCGACGGTCACAGGTGAAGCCAATTCTGGTGGCGCCATAGCCATCGGGGTTTCTGATCAGCTGAACATGCTGCAGTTCTCAACCTATACAGTAATCACGCCAGAAGGCTGCGCCACCATACTTTGGAAGTCCGCTGATCATGCGGCAGCAGCGGCAGAAGCGATGGGAGTGACTTCTAAGCGCCTTGAAGAGTTAGGGATAGTGGATAATACAATCCCAGAGCCATTAGGTGGAGCCCATCGAGACGTGGCGAATGTGTGCGCCAGTATCAAGGTGGCATTGATAGAACAACTAGATCGGCTAAGTCAATTGTCTGAAGACGAGCTCGTCAACCGGCGATACGAGCGCTTGATGAGCTATGGAATTAGCAGCTAGAACTGAGTTGGCATTGAGCTAATTGACGGTTCAGTGTTAATCCGAAAAAGGTTGGCGTAGCCTGTTGATTGCTCCTAGTATGCTAATAAACAGCTACCCGTGAGGTTTCGCCAAGCGCATAAAATCGGACCTGACACTAGCCCAATCTTGCATTAAACCAGGGTCGCGCTAAGCCAAGTTTGAAAACATGTCAAACCGCGCTCTGAAACAACTGTTCCTCAACCCTTGTCTGTGTTTCTTGCTATGACCTCATTGCTAAATAGCATCAACCAAAGCATGCATGAGTTTGCCTCCGATGCACCGCTTTGCGTGGCTCTCAGTGGCGGCATGGATTCGGTTGTATTACTTCACAGTCTAGTTCTACAGGAAAGGTTTTCGTCCATCCGGGCATTACATATAAATCATCAATTAAGTGACAATGCTGATTCTTGGCAGAGGCACTGCGAAACACTGTGTGCGTCTCTTGAAGTGCCTCTCACCTGCATATCTGTGGATGTTCTTTCCGCATTAGGAACGAACCTAGAGGGTCTTGAAAGCAGGGCGAGAAATTGTCGCTATGAGGCATTTGAAAAAGATATTGCCGTTGGCGAGACTTTTCTTCTCGCTCATCACGCTGATGATCAATACGAAACCATGCTATTGCGTTTGATGCGGGGTGCCGGGCCAAGTGGTTTGTCTGGCATTCCCGCTAGGCGCGGGCTGGGGCTAGGCAGTTTATACAGGCCCTTACTTGCGCTGCCTCGTCAGGCTTTGCACGATTACGCTCAGGCATCTCAGCTGTCTTGGGTTGAGGATGAAAGTAATCAGGACTCTCGCTTTGATAGGAATTTTTGTCGAAATGAGGTGCTGCCTTTGCTTGCCACTCGCTGGCCTGGTTATCGATCTTGTTGGGCCAAAAGTAGTCAATTGTTGGGAGAGGCCGATGAGTTAATGCAGGCATTGGCAGAATTTGATATCGCTGATGCAGCAACAGAAGATAGCTCGGTGCTGAATTTAGGCACTTTGCAATTGCTATCCCAGAGTAGGTTGAGAAACGCAATCCGTTACTGGTTACATAGTCTTGGGCTGGATGATGTGGGTTGGAGCAAACTCAATGCCATCGTTGTTGCTTTTGATTCAATTAAACAAAAAACTAGAACGCTGGTACAAGCTAATGATTTCAGGCTAATTGTTTACGCTGGCAAGCTCTACGCTCTGCCTCCCGTGCAGGAGCTAATTAAGCAAAGCTTGCCTTGGCAGTTGGATAAGCAAGAGTGTGTATTGCCGGGCAATGGATGTCTGCGTCTTATTTCTTCGGTCAGTATGGCGGCAATGAGTATTGATAGGTCGCGAATGGAGAATGTTCAAATTCGCTATCGCCAAGGTGGCGAAGAAATGAAGATGCCAGGAAGGCCAACCAAGTCGTTGAAGAGGCTTCTACAAGAAGCCGGCATAGAGCCTTGGCTGCGGGAGCAGCTGCCGCTTATTTATATTGCAGAGCAACTAGCCTTTGTGCCGAGAGTCGGGGTTGCTGAGAGCTATTTTGCCAGCCCCTCTGATGAGCGCGCGTTTACAGTGGAATGGGTGCCGCAGAATTTTAATTGGCCCTTAAACGAGAAATCCAATTGAGCTGTAGGAGTCATTCACGTAATATGATCGTCCATCTGAAAGTGTCAGCGCAATGCTGATTCGGATACAAGAGATGGGGCCCTAATGACACGTTTTATATTTATAACCGGCGGTGTAGTTTCATCGTTGGGCAAGGGTATTACTTCTGCTTCACTTGCCGCAATCCTTGAGGCCCGCGGCCTCAAAATCACCATGCTTAAACTCGACCCCTACATCAATGTAGATCCGGGCACTATGAGCCCGTTTCAGCATGGGGAGGTTTATGTGACTGAAGATGGCGCGGAGACTGATTTAGATCTCGGTCACTATGAGCGCTTTAGTCGCATTACCATGCAGCAGAAAAATAATTTTACTACTGGCAAGGTCTACGAAGAAGTTCTCAAGCGCGAACGCCGTGGCGACTATTTGGGGGCGACAATCCAAGTTATTCCTCATATCACCGACGAAATCAAAAGACGAATTATTGATGGCGCAGGGGACGCAGATGTTGCGCTTGTAGAAATCGGTGGCACGGTTGGTGATATCGAATCACAGCCCTTCCTCGAAGCTGTGAGGCAGCTAAGAGTGGAAGTAGGCCCTGAGCATGCTTTATTTCTTCATCTTACCCTCGTGCCCTATATTGCCACTGCAGGGGAGACTAAGACCAAGCCAACTCAGCACTCAGTGAAAGAACTTCGCTCTATAGGCATACAGCCAGATGTATTGGTTTGTCGCTCAGAGCAAGAAATTGATGAATCCTCTAGACGGAAAATCGCTTTGTTTACCAATGTTGAACTGCCTGCGGTTATTTCTTTGCCGGATACAGATTCTATCTATCGAATTCCCGCTAAGCTTGGCGCTGCCGGTTTAGATGAAATTGTGGTGCGTAAATTCCAATTGGATTGCCCCAAAGCCGATTTTTCTGAATGGGATAGGGTGGTAGATTCTCAGCTAAACCCTGAGCGAGAGATCAATCTGGCGATGGTTGGGAAATATATGGATTTATTGGATGCTTATAAGTCCTTAAACGAATCCATTATTCATGCAGGCATTCAAACCCGAACAAAGATTAAAGTAAGCTATATCGACTCGAACGATATTCTAGCTAACGGCATCGGTATTTTAGCAGGCCAAGATGCGATTTTAGTGCCTGGTGGCTTCGGTGAGCGAGGAATCGAAGGCAAAATATCTGCTGTAAAATATGCCAGAGAAAATAAAGTGCCTTATTTGGGTATTTGTCTTGGCTTACAGGTCGCCGTTATAGAATATGCCCGAAACGTTGCTGGTCTCAAGGGTGCCCACAGCACTGAGTTTGATAAGACAAGCGAGAGCCCTGTGATCGCTTTAATCAGCGAATGGATTAACTCGACCGGAAGTACAGAGATCAGAAACGAGGATTCTGATCTGGGCGGAACAATGCGCCTAGGGGCCCAGGAATGTGTATTGGATAAGGATTCCAAAGCCTTTGAATGCTATCAGTCAGAAACGATTACTGAACGCCATCGTCATCGCTATGAATTTAACAACGACTATCGAAAGACTCTGGCAGCAGCAGGCTTGAATCTAGTTGGAAATTCCAGCGATGGGACGCTGGTTGAGGTCATTGAGGTGCCTGATCATCCTTGGTTTGTTGGTTGTCAGTTTCATCCAGAATTTACCTCCACTCCAAGAGATGGCCATCCATTGTTCACGGGTTTCATTAAGGCGGCTATAGCCAAACACGAACAACTTCATGGTCCAGGTTCGGCGGATCGCTCGTTTCGCTCAACGTCTAATTCAGCAGCTGATCGAACTACACAGGATATCCCTTAAGCCTAATTTCTCAGGGAATTGCGGCCTAAAATGATGATGAAATCTAAAAAACTAATGATAGCCGATATACCGTTGGCGAATGAATTGCCGTTTGTGCTGTTTGGCGGCATGAATGTTTTGGAATCAAGAGATCTGGCGATGAGCGTGGCAGAGCACTTCAAAGAAGTGACTGCTCGCCTAGGCATTCCTTTTGTTTTTAAAGCTTCGTTTGACAAAGCCAATCGCTCCTCGCTTACCTCGTTTCGCGGCCCTGGAATGGATAAGGGCTTGCTATGGCTTGAAGAAATCAAAGAAACCTTTGCGGTGCCTATCATTACCGATATCCATGGCCCAGAGCAGGCCCAAGCTGTCAGTGAAGTCGCCGATGTCATTCAGTTGCCGGCATTCTTGTCTAGACAAACTGATTTGGTCGAAGCCATCGCGAGAACTGGCGCGGTAGTTAATATTAAGAAAGCACAGTTTCTGGCTCCTGAAGAGATGCGCCATATAATTAACAAGTGCGAAGAGGCCGGCAATAGCAATCTCATTCTTTGTGAGAGAGGTACGTCTTTTGGCTATAACAACCTTGTGGTAGATATGCTCGGTTTCTCGGTGATGAAACAATTTGGCTATCCCTTAATGTTTGATGCCACGCATGCACTGCAACGTCCGGGTGGCTTAGCAGCAAGCGCAGGAGGGAGGCGCTCTGATGTGACGTCCCTGGCAATGGCGGGATTGAGTCAAGGTTTGGCTGGGCTATTTATTGAGGCCCATCCAGATCCTGACAGTGCGCTATGTGATGGCCCTTGCGCGTTACGTCTAGCTAACTTGCCTGCATTCTTAGCTCAAATGCGAGACCTTGATTCGTTAATCAAGTCATTCGAGCCTATCGATACGGCTTAACAGAAAATAATTTACATTATAAAAACAATTTAAGGTGTTGAAATGGCTATAATAAAATTTGTCAAAGCTCGGGAGGTATTGGATTCGCGCGGTAATCCAACAGTTGAAGCCGACGTTGTCTTGGCAAGCGGAGTAATCGGAAGTGCTTGTGCTCCGTCAGGGGCTTCTACGGGTTCGCGGGAAGCATTGGAGCTAAGAGATAGAGACCCAGAACGCTACTTAGGCAAGGGGGTTTTGGGTGCCGTTCACAATATTAATACGAGTATTCGTGACGCTCTGATTGGCCGAGACGCAATGGATCAGGAGTCGCTAGATCAAATTATGCTTGACCTAGATGGTACCGAGAACAAGTCTAAATTGGGAGCTAATGCGATTTTAGCTGTCTCACTAGCGGCAGCTAAAGCGGCGGCTAATGAATCGGGGATTCCTCTTTATAGTCATATTGCTAGGCTAAACGGCAGCGATGGACAGTTTTCGTTGCCGGTGCCGATGATGAATATCATCAACGGGGGCGAGCACGCGGACAATAATGTAGATATTCAAGAGTTCATGATTCAGCCAACTGGCGCGCCTAATTTCAGTGAAGCTCTGCGCTACGGAGTTGAAGTTTTTCATGCACTTAAGTCTGTTCTTAGTCAACAAGGATTAAGTACGGCGGTTGGTGATGAAGGGGGCTTTGCGCCTAATCTACCATCAAATGCGGCCGCCTTGGATGCAATACTGGTGGCTATTGAAAAAACCGGTCTTAAGGTAGGCAAAGATATTCATCTGGCTTTGGACTGTGCTGCGTCCGAGTTTTATGAAAACGGCGAATATAATCTGAAGGGCGAAGGCAAAACATATTCTTCAGCTGAATTTGCCGATTATCTTCAAAATTTATCCGAGCAATATCCAATTTTATCCATAGAAGATGGCATGGATGAAAGCGATTGGGACGGCTGGGCTAAATTATCTGCTCAAATAGGCGATAAAGTTCAATTAGTAGGTGATGATTTGTTTGTTACCAACACTAAAATACTAAAGAGAGGCATTGACGAATCTATAGCGAATTCCATTTTGATAAAATTTAATCAAATTGGCACCCTTAGCGAAACTCTCGCCGCCATCAATATGGCGAAAGATGCTGGGTATAGTTCGGTCATTTCTCACCGTTCAGGTGAGACTGAAGATACGACTATAGCTGATTTAGCGGTAGCTACATCAGCGGGACAAATCAAGACGGGTTCCTTGTGCCGCTCAGACAGGGTCGCTAAATATAATCGTCTGCTACGAATTGAAGAAGAGTTAGGTGTAAACGCGGTGTATAAAGGTTCGCTTGAGTTTTCGCGCTACTTAAAATAAAGGCGTTTTAGGCACTATAAGTAATGCGCTAATTAATGCAATTAAGACGCTATAAAGGCACAACAAAGTCACTATGAAAGTATTGTTCAGCATCCTAGCGCTTATGTTCATCATTCTCCAATACCAGTTGTGGCTGGGGGAAGATAGCGTGCGTGTGCTCAATAACTTGGATCTTGAGCTAGAGGCTCAAATACAATTAAACAGTCAGTTGGCAGAGCGTAATAGGTTATTGGAAATTGAAGTTTACGATTTAAAAAACGGCCTTGAAGCAGTTGAGGAAAGGGCACGTTCTGAGCTGGGAATGATTGCGGAAGGTGAAACTTTCTTTATGGTAATCGATTAAACCTAGCGCGACGCATTCTCCTTGCATACATCTAACTGAAGCTATTTATTGAAGACGCAGCTATGAAAATTTGGGCTATCTTACCAGCGGCCGGTATAGGTCGGCGGATGGCGGCCACCATTCCAAAACAATATCTCCAACTCAATGGCTTAGCTGTCATAGAGCATTCATTAAAATTACTTTCGTCTCTACCCGTGTTAACCCAGATCACAGTGGTCGTGCACCCAGAGGATAAGTTCTGGGCAGATATAGAGCTGGGTTGCTTTGCTAGTGAAATTGTAACCGTTATTGGTGGGGACGAGCGCGGACAATCAGTAATGAACGGCCTTCGAAGTCTTGATGCAGGCCCGGATGACTGGGTTTTAGTACACGATGCGGTTAGGCCGTGCGCGAGCCTGTCGGATATTAATAGGCTCATTAAAGAAATCATTACACCTAATACCCCCTGCTGCGGGGGCATCCTGGCAACTCCCATTAGCGACACCATCAAACGGGTCAATCAAGCGAATGAAATTGAAGGCACTGTCGAACGAGACAAGCTTTGGAGTGCATTAACACCTCAGCTATTTCTATTCAGGCAGTTAATTGAAGCGATGGAATCCGCAATAACTCAAGGCTTCCTCATAACGGATGAGGCGAGTGCCATGGAGCATTTAGGATATCCGGTAAAAATCGTGCAGGGGAGTAGTCACAATATAAAAATCACTCATCAAGCAGATTTGGCCTTGGCTGAGACGATCCTGAAATCACAGGAAAAAAGGCAATGATAAACACCAATATTCGGATAGGCCATGGCTTCGATGTGCATAAATTTAGCGCCGAATTTGATCCAAAAAAGCCGTTGGTGCTAGCCGGCTATCAGCTCGATGAACCCTATAGTTTAATTGCTCATTCCGATGGCGACGTTGTCTTGCATGCTTTATGTGATGCGCTTTTAGGCGCCGCCGCTTTGGGCGATATAGGACAGCACTTTCCGGACACAGACCCAAATCTTGCGGGCATCGATAGTAAGGAGATTCTTAAATCTGTGCTGAATCTGCTCGAGGACGGCGGGTTCGGTATAGTGAACATTGATATTACTGCTGTTGCGGAAGTACCTAAGCTCTCACCTAGCCGAGTAGGCATGTTGGATAGCCTTTGTCGGCTTACTGGACTGGATCGCGGTCGGGTGAATTTGAAAGCAACTACAACTGAGCGCATGGGATACATTGGCAGAGAGGAAGGTATCGCCTGCCACTGCGTTGTTTTAATTGGATTGGTTTAGCGTTATCGCTGGCGTTGCTGATTGTTTTCAAGACGCTATCAGTGCCCTAATAATTAGTGGATGCAAGTTATGCGAGATTTAAGCTATGTCGGCGGTGAACCCAAACTCGAGGCCACTTTGAAGCAAGAATTTAGCGACTTCCAAGTAGATGAAGAGCTTGGATTCGAGTTGGCGGGGAAGGGGGATCATCTGTGGCTCAATTTGAAGAAGACTGATCTATCAACCACCGATGTGGCGAGAAGATTAGCTGAAGGTTGCGGAGTAAAGCTTAAGACTATCGGTTACTCGGGAATGAAAGACCGTCGAGGTGAGTGTACGCAGTGGTTTAGTTTGCCGCTTACCAGCCAAGAAGAAGCCAAACTCATCAATGTTGAGGGGGACGGTTTGGTTGAGGTTTTGAAAACTCAGCGAAATACTCGAAAACTCAAGATAGGTAGCCACAAATCTAACCATTTCAAGATTCTCTTGAGGAACTGCGTCGGCTCTCGTCTGGATTTCGATCAGCGTTTAAATTCAGTTAAATCCTTGGGGGCGCCAAATTACTTTGGCTTGCAACGGTTTGGTCGCAACATGAGTAATATGGCTCAGGTAGAGGAGTTGATGGAGCAGGCTCTTAAACCTGAGGCTGATGTAACCGCCTTGCGCGGCCAATTGGGTAGAGTCAAAAGAGGTATGTTGTTCTCTGCAGCAAGATCCTATGTGTTTAATCATCTGCTTTCCAAGCGAATCACGGATGGTAACTGGAATAGCTACGTGGCTGGGGATGTCCTAAATTTAAATGGGACAAGCCGTTTTTTTGCCCCCCGAAAGCCAGAAGTTTGGGATAGTGAACTACAGCGCCGCCTGGAGGAATTTGATATCCACATTAGTGGGCCTCTTGCCGGGAAAAAAGATTCTAAAGACAGGTATGCAAGCAGCAGCGAAGCTGCCGATATGGAAGAAGTGGTATTAAAAGAATTTGAACTTTTGGTTGAGGGCTTAGCCCACTTCGATGTTTTGGCTTCCAGGCGTTCATTGCGTTTTTTGCCTGTCGATCTAAGCTGGAATTGGCTAGACACTGACACATCTGATTTGCTTATTGAATTTAAACTGCCGCGTGGCACTTATGCTACAAGTCTGTTTAGGGAAATTTGCCTTACCGGCTAATCCGAAGTGGCGCCTGCAGTTCATTTGAAGTGTTACTTATAGTTTGTCCAAAATATAGTGTGAAGTTCATGTATAAAACCGACTCAAAAAACAGAGTCATAAATACTAAGGTCATTATCTGTCTTAAATAAGGGTTGTTTTGAATACTAAATTAAATTTGAGTGGCATAGGCATGACTTCCCAGCGAACGCGTGAGCGTTTGCTGGGAAGGTTGATGGATCAGGGTATCCACTGTATGGAAGTCCTTGATGTTATTCGGTCAACTCCGCGTCATATCTTTCTAGATGAAGCACTGTCTCACCGAGCCTACGAAGATGTAGCATTGCCTATTGGATTTAATCAGACTATTTCTCAGCCCTATGTGGTTGCTCGAATGACAGAGGCGTTATTGACCTCAGGTCCAATGAATCGCGTTTTGGAGATTGGAACGGGCTGTGGCTATCAGACATCTGTTCTTGCGCAGCTTAGCAAGGCGGTATTTACGGTGGAGCGGATTAAACCTTTGCAAGAGAAAGCGAGGAAAAACTTACGCCTGATTGGTCTGCGAAATATTGAATTCAAACACGACGATGGCACTCAGGGTTGGGCAGATCGGGGTCTTTATGATGCGATTATGACTACCGCGGCGCCTCAGAGCATTCCTCAGGAATTGCTTCAACAGTTGGCCGATGGTGGAAGGTTGGTTATTCCTGTGGGTGGTGAAAACGACCAAGAGCTTACCTTGGTTACTCGTAAAGGCGATGAATTTTCATGCCAGATATTGGATGTCGTGCGCTTTGTGCCTCTGTTGCACGGAAAACTTCAACATTGAGAACCGGCTTAGTTTCCCGGGCCGCTAAGGATGATTGCTGTAATAGAAAATTATTTTAAGCCTTTCCTAGCATTAAACAATTTCATTCAAAGGACAATCAATGTCGAGTGTTGACCTTAAATTAAAAGATAAGAAGCGTTTTCTGCCGTCCTTGCTAGTGTTTCTCAAAGGCGTGGCGATGGGAGTGGGTGATTCGATCCCTGGAGTCTCTGGCGGCACAATAGCAGTAATTACTAATATCTACGAAGAGCTAATTCAGTCTCTTAGTAAAATCGATATAACGGCTTTAAAGCTATTTTTTAGCGGCTCAATCACAAAGTTTTGGATTCATATAAATGGTAGATTTTTACTCACTTTAGCATTGGGGGTTTTAGCGGGTTTGTTACTGTCTGCGAATTCAATTCTTTATTTGCTAGAAAATAGATTCGAAGTGCTAATGGCATTCTTTGTGGGCCTGGTTCTCTCCTCTGTCTGGTTTTTAAAATCAGAGGTGGATTGGGGAGTATGGCAAAATGGCTTTGCGGCGTTGCTAGGATTGCTGGCTGCGATTGCCGTTTCAGTGATTCCGGCTCAGCTGGCGACTATTAGTTATCTGACAGTTTTCTTTAGTGGCATGGTCGCGATCTGTGCAATGATTTTGCCTGGATTGTCGGGGGCTTTTATTTTGCTGATTCTGGGGGTTTATGAATTTATTCTGTCTGCGCTCACTAGCATTCAATTAGATTTCATTTTAGTTTTTGGGGCCGGTTGCGCCATTGGGCTGCTTAGTTTTACTCATTTATTGGCATGGCTTCTTAAAAATTATCACGCGTTAGCCTACAGTGTTATCTGCGGTATGCTTCTAGGCTCGATTAATTCACTCTGGCCTTGGCAGCATCTTGATGCCAGTTATACAAACAGTGCAGGCGAATTACATCCGCTAGCAAGTCAAAATTTATCACCCCTTAGCTATAGCGAGCTAACTGGCAATGAGCCCTATTTCTGGGTCGCTCTTGGTAGCTTGATGGCAGGGGTTTTTGTTGTCGTGATTTTACACAAGGGTTTTGAATCCCAGTTGGGGGATAAATAATGTCTAAGTTGTCGTTAGTTTATAGGCTAAAACGCTGCACCTTAGGCTTACAATTTGTTGCTGTCTTGTTGCTGTTGCCGAACTGCGGTGGGAATTATCAAGCCCCGGTTAGCGATAGAGGTGAGCCTCAGGTAAATCGTGCGCCGATTATTGCGCAAACTAGCAGCAATGAAAGTGGTGGAAGAGTCGTTGAGAGAGGAAGTGCTGCTGATGCGGTGAGAATTTCGACGGGCTCTAACCCTCGATCAATTCCCTCTCGGACGCAGGTATCGAATTCAGGGTCTTCTTCAGTGCTATCTCGGGCGTCAGATTCAAAGCGGACAGCGGTGGTGCAAAGAGACTCCGCTAGTACTAACAGCCATACCGTGCGCCCAGGCGAAACCCTTTATTCAATCGCATTTCAGTATGATTTAGATTTTAGATCATTAGCCTTGGCGAATAAACTGCGAGCACCTTTTACGATTTTCGTGGATCAAGAGCTCAGCCTAATTGTCACTGATCTAAGTCGTGATGTAGGCCAGAGCACAGTGAACTCAACGGTGGGTACGGCAGTAAGCGATAATTCAGTCGCCCGTTCTCAAAGCGGGTCTTCTCGTACGGGCGGGGTTTTAAGACAACCAATTCAATCGAGTAATTCTACCCCCGCATGGGCTTGGCCGCACGCCGGACGAATTCTTCGTGGCTTTCGTGATGCTGACAACAAGGGGCTAGATATTGCTGGTTTACTTGGAGACTCGGTTTTTGCTGCCAGTGCTGGTGATGTTGTTTATTCCGGTAGAGGCATTCAAGGCAGCGGCAATCTCATTATAATTCGGCACAACGACCGCTATCTTAGTGCCTATGCTCACAATAGCGCAATGCTAGTTGGTGAGGGTTCCAGAGTTGCAGCTGGTGATAAAATTGCTGAAGTAGGCCAAAATTCGGCGGGGGTTTCTATGCTTCATTTTGAAATACGATTAGAAGGCAAATCGGTGGACCCGAGTGAGCTGCTTCCAAGCCGGCGTTAGACCTTTCGCAACTTTTCTTTCAAGCCGGCTTTTTAATAGAACAAAATCTTCTTAAATGTTCTACCCACCCCTGTCGCTAAAGTATGTATTGAAAGGCGTTTAGTTATGTTCTCCAGGATGGGGGACTTGCCGGTAATTTGGATCAAGGAAGAGGAGTCTGCATAATGGAATCGTTGGAGTTGGAGTTAGTAGCGAAGCCGGCCAAAAAGAAGTCTGGCAATGCCGGGAAACTACGGAAAGCAGGAGAGGCTGCTGTTAAATCAATTGCCTCTCCAAAAAACTGGGATGACTACAGTACAGCAGCCTCCCAAGAGTCAGAAAACAATCCTAACCTCGATGCTACCCGTTTGTACCTTAATGAAATAGGGTACTCGCCTTTGCTAACCGCGGAAGAAGAAGTATTTTTCGCGAGAAAAGCGCTAAAAGGAGATGGGCTAGCGCGCAAGCGCATGATCGAGAGCAATCTCCGGTTGGTTGTAAAAATTTCGCGTCGCTATGTTAACCGTGGCCTGTCGTTGTTGGATATTATCGAAGAAGGCAACCTAGGTCTGATTAGGGCTGTTGAAAAATTTGATCCGGAGAAAGGCTTTCGCTTCTCTACATACGCTACCTGGTGGGTCAGACAAAATATTGAGCGAGCGATAATGAATCAGACTCGCACTATTCGATTGCCAATTCATGTTGTTAAAGAGTTAAACGTTTACCTGCGGGCATCTAGAGAACTTTCTCAAAAGCTCGATCGTGAGCCAAGTCATCAAGATATAGCCGATCTGCTCGATCGTCCGGTTGCGAGTGTCAAAAAGATGTTAACGCTGAACGAGCGAATTTCTTCTGTGGACATGCCGATGACAGTGGAATCTGAAACGTCTATTTTGGAAACGGTTCCTGACATTTCTCAATCTGATCCCTGCGAGATGTTGCAAGAAAGTGATTTGCTAGAGAGTATGGACGTTTGGCTGGATGAGCTTTCTGTTAAGCATCGAGAGGTTCTAACCAGGCGATTTGGTCTTAGAGGTCACAGCATTGGAACACTGGAAGATGTTGGCAAAGAAATAGGGTTGACCCGTGAAAGAGTTCGCCAGATTCAAGTTGAAGGATTGGCAAGAATGAGGAAATTGATGGAGAACCAAGGCTTATCGATGGAAAATGTGCTTGGGTAAGGTTTTTCCCAGCACAGACTACCTTTGATAAGGGATTCCGGGCTGGGGTAGGACTAACGTTCTAAGTGCTGTAGCTTTTTCGGTTTATCGGTCCATTCTTCGTAGCCAGGCATCGGATCTTTTTTCTCAGTGATATTTGGCCATGTTTCCGCCAAGTCAGCATTGATCTGCAGAAATTCTTGCTGATCCTCCGGAAGTTCATCTTCTGCGAAGATGGCATCAACGGGGCATTCTGGTTCACATAGGGCGCAATCAATACACTCATCTGGGTGAATAACTAAAAAGTTAGGGCCTTCGTAAAAACAGTCTACAGGGCATACTTCTACGCAGTCTGTATGTTTACAAAGAATACAATTATCACCAACAACGAAAGTCATGCAGTTAATCCTCGGTACCGTCTCTTTGGGGCGGGTATTCTATCAGTTATTTGGGTCCAAACTCCATCTAGGTCTTGGTTTTCTTCTTTAACTCATAAAGTATCGAAAGAGCCTCTTTGGCGCTGATTTCATCTGGATCCAGGCGTTCTAAAAATTCCACCGCCGGGTGCGGCTGGGCGTCGAACATTTCACTTTGAAAAGGCTGCAGCGAATCTTTCGGATTGGCCTCGAAAGCCTCCGATTCAGATTCCAGTTGCGTCAGTTTTTGTCTTGCTGAGGCGATTACCGAACTGGGAATTCCTGCCAATTGAGCCACCTGGAGGCCATAGCTTTGATTCGCCGGGCCTGATTTAACCGCATGTAAAAACACAATGCCATTGCCATGCTCTATAGCGTCAAGGTGAACATTCCTTATACTACTATAATTTTCTGGCAAGCTGGTGAGCTCAAAATAATGGGTTGCGAAGAGTGTGTATGCTTTTATTTCTTGGGCGATAAAGACGGCAGCGGCCCAAGCGAGAGAGAGGCCATCAAAGGTGCTGGTGCCACGACCAATTTCATCCATGAGCACTAGGCTGTTGGCGCTGGCATTATGAAGAATGTTAGCTGTTTCTGTCATCTCGACCATAAAGGTAGAGCGGCCACCCGCCAAATCATCGGAAGAACCAATCCGCGTAAAGATGCGATCAATAGGCCCCAGCTTTGCTGACTTGGCCGGCACATAGCTGCCACACAGTGAGAGCAGGACGATGAGTGCCGTCTGTCTCATGTACGTGGATTTACCGCCCATGTTTGGGCCAGTGATTATCAACATCCGAGATTCATTATCGAGTGCTACATCATTGCCGACAAAGCTGTCACTAGAAACTTGCTCCACGACAGGGTGGCGGCCTCCAACAATGGAAATGCCGGTTGTATCGCTGAGTGTGGGGCAGCAGTAATTAAGATTAACGGCACGCTCGGCAAAAGATAGCAGTACATCCAGTTCGGCAATTGCTTGGGCGCTTTCTTGAAGAAGGTTTAACGGGCCGGCTAAGGTCTCAAGCAACTCGTCATAAAGCTGCTTCTCCCGAGCGAGAGATTTGCCTTTTGCGCTAAGTACCTTGTCTTCGAATTCTTTTAGCTCGGGAGTAATGAAGCGCTCAGCATTTTTCAGCGTCTGTCTGCGAATATACTCCGCTGGAAATTCTATTGAAGCCTGACTCTTACTGACTTCTATATAGTAGCCATGAACACGGTTATAGCCGACTTTGAGGGTGCTTATTCCGGTTCTTTGCTTTTCTTTGATCTCTAGGTCGATTAGAAACTGGCCCGCGTTGCTGCTGAGGTTTCTAAGCTCATCAAGTTCTTCGTCATAGCCAGACGCTATGACGCCACCTTCACGAATCACCACCGGTGGGTTTTCTTCTAGGGCTAACTGTAATCGTTCGACTTGTTCTGGAAACTCGCCAATAGTCTTTGCCACGAGTGCAAGGGGTGAGCTTTTGAGTTGGCCTAACTGTTCCTGCAGTTCAGGCAGCAGGAAAAGTGAGTCACGCAGAACCGCTAAATCCCGAGGTCGTGCAGAGCGAAGACCGAGGCGGGCTAAAATCCGTTCGAGATCCCCAAAATTTTTAAACAGGTCTCGGAGTGCTTCAAAATGGTAGTTTTCCATAAGTGCAGCGGTGATCTGCTGGCGGGAAGTGAGGGCTTTATGGCAACGCAGTGGTCTGTTCAGCCAGCGAGAAAGAAGACGACTTCCCATTGCTGTGGAGGTTGTGTCTAGCACGGATAGTAAGGTGTTGGTTTTGCCGCCTGTTAAGTTGGTATCAATTTCAAGATTGCGGCGACTTGCTGCATCCAAAATCACGCTGTCGCTTAAATGTTCGACTTTCAAGGTTTGAATATGAGGCAGGCTCGATTGTTGAGTCTCTCGCGCGTATTGAATCAGGCATCCGGCAGCGGCGATTGCCGCAGGAACATCCATGCAATCGAATGCGGATAAGTCCCGAGTGTTGAAATGCTCAGTCAGGATTTTGATGGCGTTCTGAACGTCGAACTCCCAGCTTGGACATTTTTGTTTAGCAGGATGTGAAATAAGTTGATGAGCACTGGTTAAGGAATCTTCAATTAAAATTTCAGCGGGTTTGATCCGTTCGATCTCATCCAACAAGGATTGGGTATTGGTTACCTCGCTCAATACAAAGCGGCCACTGCTAATGTTCATCAAGGCGATGCCGTAGCCTGGGTCGTCCGAGTTGCCGCCAGCTTTGCGTGAAATAGCGAGCAATCCATTTTCTCGGCCCGCATCCATCAATGCCTCATCACTTACCGTGCCGGGGGTGATCACTCTCACCACTTGTCGCTCAACCGGTCCTTTGCTTGTTGCTGGGTCTCCGATCTGTTCGCAAATTGCCACAGATACGCCGGCTTCGACTAGCTTGGCTAGATAGCGGTCGGCGGCATGGTAAGGGATTCCACACATGGGAATAGGCTCGCCGTCTGATTTGCCACGAGCCGTTAAGGTGATTCCCAATATCGCAGCGGCGTTTTTTGCATCATCAAAAAAGAGCTCATAGAAATCTCCCATTCGATAAAACAATAGATTGTTTTTATGCTGGGCTTTGATGCGCGAAAATTGTTGCATCATTGGAGTAGGTTGTGGTTTTACGTTGCTATTCATAAAGCGGGTTTACTATAAGTGGCTAATATATGGATTATTCATATTTTTCTGGCGCTTCTTGCAAGGCCGTGAAACTCATCGAATGGCATATAATTAAACGATGAAGCGTAACGGATTTGGGTAGTGCCTTGTACGCGGCAGAGACCTGCATAATTTTAGGCAGAACGAATTAATTCGCTAAGTTTAGCTTGGTAATGTTACTTGGAACCCTTGCAGAGAGCTAGTTATGAAAAGGGGAAATGACGAGGGCAAAGCTGCATAATTCAGGAAATTCATTCAAACGCGCCAGCTATGCGGAGTCTATTTACGCACTGCTACTAATAGCTGGTTTTTTGGCTTTTGGGCAAATGCGGATATAAATGCAAGAGGTAAAAGGGGCGTGGTTTGAAGGTTTGCAGGTTTGAATAGATCGGTGGAACTAAGCTTTACACGTCTTCAATTAATTCTGCGCGTAAGAAGTCCTTTGCTGAAACCTTTTTAAAATAGATGGGTCCCCAGCCCTCGCTAGGCTTGAATGTCCGCTGTATAAAGTTATCATTGGTGCATGAGAACTGAAGCTGACTTTAATAGCACTTTTGAGCCGGCGGCGGCTAAGTTGGCTGCTTTGCTAATTGAGGGTAGGCTCGTAGTATCCACCGCTGAATCATGCACCGGCGGCTGGATAGCTCAGGTTTTGACGTCAATAGCGGGCAGTTCGGCCTGGTTCGATAGTGGTTTCGTGAGCTATTCAAATGAGGCTAAACAGCATCTTCTTAGCGTGCCTGCTGAATTCTTTATAGATGGCGGACCCGGTGCGGTAAGCGAGGAAACAGTTAGGGCTATGACACTGGGGGCTATTAAAAACAGTCGAGCGAGCGTCGCGGTGGCTGTTAGTGGCGTTGCCGGGCCGTCAGGCGGCAGCGCAGATAAACCGGTAGGCACCGTATGGGTTGCATGGCAGTATGGCGAAAAGACGCTTGCCAAGTGTTTCCATTTTCCCGGAGACCGCAAACAGGTCAGGGCGGCTACTGTGGACAAGGCATTGGGGGGGCTCATTGAACTGTTGAGTCCCGAGTTAGATAAGCATTCGGGTAAAGGCGAGGCAAACCGCTCAAGGTAGGTTGGTAAGCGGCAAAATAATTAATTAGCGTGTTTAAAGGCCTTTAAGGGTAAAGTTTAAGTAATCAACTTTTTTCAAATATACTGGTTGTATGTACAGTATTATTCTGATTTAATAAGCACTGTTCGTATATACAGTAGTTTTACGAAAAGCGTCATGGCCGAACTCGATGTTTTCTTTCAATATTTTTCTCTAAAAGGTTTAAGTATCGCAGGAAACATCGAGTTTAGGCCACCAGCGCCTTTAGGCCAAGAAAGGACGTTCAAAGTCAGAAACTAAGAAATGACAACGGCGGTGGGGACAAATTACCACGGTTTTTTAGTAAGTAGTTGGGAACAGACTACTATTAAGCGCTCAGGCAGCTGAGCAGAACAACTGCATTACTCATGGATACAGCATCAGTTGTAATTATAGGATTACCAAGGATACAACTATGGTCGAAGATAACAGCAACAACGGCAATAAAGACAAAGCACTAGCAGCGGCACTTTCTCAGATTGAGCGTCAATTTGGTAAGGGCTCCATGATGCGCATGGGCGACACGAAGCGTGAGCCAATTCCAGCCATATCTACAGGTTCATTAGGATTAGATATTGCTCTAGGCATAGGCGGTCTCCCGAGAGGTCGGGTTGTTGAAATATATGGTCCTGAGTCATCTGGTAAGACAACGCTAACCCTCCAGGTTATTGCCGAGGCCCAAAAAGTGGGCGGAAGCTGTGCATTCATCGATGCCGAGCATGCATTAGATCCTATTTATGCTGAAAATCTAGGAGTAGATGTAGACAATTTACTAGTTAGCCAACCTGATACCGGTGAGCAGGCTCTCGAGATTTGCGACATGATTGTTCGCTCCGGTGCTGTGGATGTTGTGGTTATCGACTCTGTTGCTGCGCTCACACCCAAAGCAGAAATAGAAGGCGATATGGGTGATAGCCATATGGGATTGCAGGCTCGCCTAATGTCTCAAGCGCTCCGTAAGATGACTGGCAGTATTAAAAACTCGAACACCCTGGTTATTTTTATAAACCAGATTCGAATGAAAATAGGCGTTATGTTTGGTTCACCTGAAACGACTACCGGCGGTAACGCTTTGAAGTTTTATTCTTCTGTGCGTCTAGATATTCGCCGTATTGGTTCTATTAAAGAAGGCGATGAAGTCGTAGGCAACGAGACCCGTGTGAAGGTTGTTAAGAACAAAGTCGCGCCACCTTTTAGACAAACAGAATTTCAAATCATGTACGGGAAAGGCATCCACCACATGGGCGAGGTTATAGACCTTGGTGTTAAGCAAGGTTTAATAGAAAAGTCCGGTGCTTGGTATGCTTATAAGGGTGAGAAAATAGGCCAAGGCAAAAAGAATGTGTCGGTTTTTTTGAAAGATAACCCTGCGATTGCTGAAGAAGTTGAGAAACAAATCCGTGCTCAACTTTTGGGTGATGGTGATGCAGAAAAGGCGGCAGAAGCAGAGCCGGCAAATGATGATGTTACTGCGCTTGCAGACGCAAAATCAAAATAGTAGATAAAAGTAAGTAGAGTCCCATACAAAAGAATCACACTCCTAGTGATGTCCCCGTTCTCAGGCGAGCCGCCATGGATTTCTTGGCTCGCCGAGAACACTCTTTTTTCGAGCTGTATCAAAAGCTAACAAAAAAATTTCCTGATACAGCCCCAGAACATCTAACCGCCGTTATAAAAACTTTGCAGTATGAAAACCTTCAATCAGATGATCGATTTGCTGAGTCCTATGTACGTTATCGCCGATCTAGGGGCTTTGGCTTTTTACATATCAAAGCGGATTTAGCGAGCCGTCGAGTAAGTGAGCACACTATCTTTAAGTATCTAACAGCCGATGAGGGTTGGGATGAGATGATTGAGACACTGGTCATAAAAAAGCTAAGGGGGATGAAATCCCTTCCTTATGGCAGCAAAGAGCACCGCAGGTTAATGCGGTTTTTGACCGGTCGCGGTTTTACTAGTGATCAAATTAGAAAGGGTTTGCAGCCTTGGCTTTCTAGCTAGGGCTTCTAACTCCCCTCCCATACAGTGCTGAGGCAGCGGCTCTATCATAAAGGTAGTGGTTTGGTTTAGTATTAACCTTCGCAGGATTGGTTCTCTAAAATCGCACTCGTCATTGAATATTCACTATGATTTTCTTTGCAAATATTAAAAAGGTTTCGGCTGCCGCTGCACTTCTTTTTTTGAGCTCTGTCTCGAATGCTAATGAGTTTTATACACTTAGCCTTGGGGGCGGTCAGGAATCGAACCTTCCCAGAGGCATAGATGATTTTCATGAATTAGAGTCTACCTTTGTCCGGGCAGCGATAACTGCTGGCAAGCGATATCAGCTGGGACTAAACGATTCTTTGACGATTTCCGGTAATCTTGGCTTTAGCCGTTTCAATGATCTTCGTGGATTTGATCGGGTTGCCTTGGGTATTGCTGCAAACTATCGCTACAAATTCGGATTTGGGCCCTTTGCCCCTGGCGCAAATGCGAGCTTCATTTATGATGTGGAAAATACTCAGGGGCAAGCACGCGACACAGAAATTGCACAATTTGAATTAAGCATTGATAAACGTTTTCAGTCTGGTTTTACGTTAGAGTCAGGAATCGATTATCAGCGTAATTACACTAATGATCTAGACATTGATCCTGCAGTGCTGGCTTCAGGCTCTGATCTAGTTAACCGCCTTTCATTCGAGTTGTTTGATTTCGAATCATTAAGTGTGTTCGCCGCAATAGATTATGACTTTCTTAATGGCTGGCGTGCCGGTGTTGCCTACCATCGCATCAATGGTTTTACCGTCGCTAGCACGACGAAACCTTGGTTAGAAATTTTCAAGATTTCCAATGCTTTTTACTCCGACCCGGCGTTTCCCCCGGAGGACTTCGCGAAACCATGGTTCGGTTATTTACTTGAGACTAATTCAGATCAATGGGAGGGTGCCTTAAGCATTCCTTTATCCATGGACACTTCAATCGACTTTAGTATTAACTGGACTGATATTAGGGCTTCCAACAGCCGTGACTATGAAAATACGATCTATGCAATCACCCTTACATTCTCTCTATAAACTAGGTTTCTTTAGCCTGTATTCAGTTCGCCTAAATCTTATTGTTGGCTTGCTGCTTTCATTAGGGTGGGTCTCGGGCCATGCACAAGGTTTAACTGTCCAACTCGATGATTCGGAGGGAAACCCCATAAGTGGAGCAGTTGTAGAAATAATTTTGCCCGAGGAAATGCGTTCTACGTATCAGTTAAGTGATGAAACTGAAGTTGATCAACTAGATAAAGAATTCGTTCCTCACATATCCACCGTTGTTAGTGGGAGTGATGTTATGTTTCCAAACAGTGATGATATTCTTCACCACGTGTACTCGTTTTCACCAATCAGCACATTTAACATCCCGCTGTATGGAAAAGGGACTCAGAATGACTATAGCCATAGGTTTAGCGAAACTGGTGTTGTAGAGATAGGCTGCAATATTCATGATTGGATGCTTGCCTATATCTATGTGGCACAAACGACTCTCAATTCAATCAGCGATGATAGTGGGCAAGCCACCTTGGAAAATGTTCCCTCCGGTACTTTTGAGTTGCGTATTTGGCATTCTCGCTTAAAGGAACAAGATATAGCCATGACGCAGACGATTGAGTTTGTAGATGGCGAGAAAACAGTTATCGAGTATACGCTCGAGCTTGAAAGAGACCGCCGAGTTCGCCGTGCTCCTTCTTCGAACAGAACCCGCTATCGTTAATCTTACAGACAATCTAGGTTACCCCCCATGTTAGCGTTTGGGAGTTTTAGATCTCGTTTAAGTTTTTTTTTGCTATGTTTGTTGGCACCAGTTCTGGGCGGAATCTTTTACTACGTTAACCGTAATAATATCGAATACACCGAGGAGACGATTAACAGTTACTTAGAACTGGGTGCCGACGTGTTTGATTTTACTCGGGCTCAACAGGCTGGGACCTTGCAAGCGATCACTAATAGCCTAACTTGGGATTTTGGTTTTAGAACAGCGTTTGCTTCAAACGATCCGGCAACACTCTTTGACGCCGCATTGAATGTGTTGGACAGATCCATAGGCAGCGCCGACATGTTAATGATTGTTGGTATGGATAATAAGGTTGTAATCGACACCCAGTTACAAGGATTTGTTGATCTATCAGGCTCGTGGTTATCCTTGATCGAAGAGGCTGATGCGAGTGAAGACGGTTTGGCTGAGGCTATTGTTGCTATCGAAGGAGCTCCATTTCAATTGATAGCGTTGCCTCTTTATCTTCCTAGGCAAGTTGCTTGGATTATCGGCGGCTTTGCTTTGGATCAAAATTTTGTCAACACGGTCAAGGACACAATTGTCTCAGAAGTTAGCATTATTCGTCGTAGCAATGAGAAGGACTTAGAGGTTGTGGCGTCGACACTTAGTGCGTTAAAACAACAAGTCTTGGCTGAGCAAATTGCAATAAATACGATCGCTGTGGATAGGCTTCAACGGATAAGTCTCGAGGGCGAGGAATTCACTACACTAACACGCAGCTTGCTTGAATCATCTTCAGGCGGGTCGCAGGTGCTCGCTATTATTCAGCGTTCTTATGATGAAAATAACGTCAATGTGATTCAGTTTCGCACGTTGCTTATCGAATTCTACATTGTGATTATCACCATTAGCGCGATTGCTGTTGGACTCCTCTCCAGATCGATTACTAATCCATTGGTAAAACTTGCAAGTGCGGTTCAAAAAATAGAGGAAGGGGAGTACGGGAAACCTGTAGCGGTGAATTCCCGCGATGAAATAGGAGATTTGGCTAACTCTGTTAATTCCATGGCTCGGGGGCTAGCAGAGAAAGAGAAGGTTAGAGACCTGCTGGGTAAGGTGGTGTCTCAGCAAATCGCAGAGCAACTGCTGAACAATCCAGTAGAGCTTGGTGGCGAAGAGAAAGTCGTCACAGTAGTGTTCTCTGATATTCGTGGGTTTACAGGTTTTTGTGAGGGCCTAAGGCCGCAACAGGTGTTGGTGGAACTCAATCAAGTGTTGAGCACCATTAGCAATATTATCGAAAAGCACAATGGTGTGGTTGATAAATTTCAAGGAGACGCTGTGATGGCTCTTTTTGGCGCGCCAATACAGTCCGAACTTGACGCGAGAAATGCCATGCTGGCGACACTGGAGATTGTAAAAGCCATGGAAACAGCCGATTCGCGCTTGAGTGCCTGTGTAGGTGTCAACACCGGCTTGGTTGTCGCGGGTAACCTCGGATCCAGTAATCGATTGAATTATTCTGTGATAGGAGACGCCGTTAACTTGTCAGCTAGACTCGAAGGTCTGACGCGGTTGTATAACGTCACCAATATTGTCAGTGACGCAAGTAAAGACGCAGCATCAGACTTTTGTTTTATGGAACTCGACGAGGTCTGCGTCGCTGGCAGAAGTCATGCAATAAAGATTTTTGAATTATTAGGTGTGTTAGGAGAGGTATCTGCAGATAAATTAGCAATGGCTGAAGCGTTTGCAGAGGCGTTGCAGGCTTATCGGAGCAAAAACTGGGACCTTGCAGAGAGATTGTTTTCGCAATTGCTTACCTCATGCGACAATGTTGCATTACCTAAGGTTTTTCTTGAAAGAATAAGCCACTTCCAAATTAGCCCGCCACCAGATGACTGGGGTGGCGTGTATATATTTGGTAAAAAATAACCTTAGATTGACTGAAATTCTATTATTGGACCCAATAAATGAAACTAATTAAACCTTTTCGCGGTCTCCGCCCAACTCGTGACCTCGCGGCTAAAGTAGCTTCACATCCTTACGATGTTCTTAACCGTGAAGAAGCCGCTGAAATAGCAAAAGATAATCCTTATAGTTTTTTGCATATCAACAAGCCTGAAATTGATGTTGCCGCCGATGTGGGGCTTCACGATCAGGCTGTTTATGATAAGGGCTCGGAGAACCTCAAGCGGTTTGTCGCCGAGGGTACTTTGGTGCAAGACAACGAAGATAAGTTGTATGTCTACAAGCAAGTAATGGGAAGGCACGAGCAAGTTGGACTTGTGGCTGTGGCGTCAGTAGATGCCTATGAGAAGGGTCTGATTAAAAAGCACGAATACACTAGGCCCGAGAAAGAAGATGATCGTGTGGCGCATATGGACACTCTGAATGCGCAAGTAGGCCCCGTTTTCCTTACTTATAAGTCAAGGGTGGCAATTGATTTGTTGATTGATAAAGTAATGCTGACTAGCCCAGAGTATGAGTTCGATGCTGAGGATGGAACCCATCATGTTTTTTGGGTTATCGAGGATATAGCTTTGTCTGCCGACATCGAATCGCAGTTTGCCCAAGTAGATTGCCTTTACGTTGCTGATGGCCACCATCGTTCTGCTGCGGCATCGAGGGTTAGGCATCTAAATGCTAAGCGAAACGATGAGCATGTAGGAGATGAGCCGTATAATTTCTTCCTAGTAGTTTTGTTCCCTCATGACCAGATGCAGATTCTCGACTACAACCGTCTTGTTAAAGATCTCAACGGGCATTCGGATGTAGATTTTTTGGCAGCGCTTGAGCAATCATTCTTAGTGAAACCGGTGGCTGACGCAGGCCAGGCAAAGCCCAGGCATGAAAAGGAATTTGCGCTTTATCTCTCCGGTCAATGGTATTCCTTGGTGCCGAGTTCCGCGTTAATGGAGTCTATTAATGTTAATGACCCGGTCAAGAGGCTCGATGTCTGCCTCCTGCAAGACGCGGTATTCACGCCACACCTTAATATTCTCAACCAACGCACAGACAAGCGAGTAGATTTTGTTGGTGGTATTCGGGGCCTCGCAGAATTGGAAAAGCGGGTAAATAGCGGCGAGTGTCAGGCAGCATTTGCATTACACGCAACCTCCATTGAGAGTCTGATGGATATAGCGGATGCAGGGGAGGTTATGCCGCCAAAATCAACCTGGTTCGAACCAAAATTAAAAAGTGGGCTGGTTGTTCACGTTTTGGACTAGTGTTCTAGGATAGTCGGCTGAGAATTGGCTACGGAGTCGATTTTCGGCGAAGCAGGTGCGTCCGAAAGCGTTGATTCAGTAAATACAGTTCCACGAAATTTAAGACGTATTCCCATGTAGTGGCAAATGACTTTGCCTAAATTTTGTTTCGTATCGTTTAGTAAATGCATTGCTATCTCGGGTTTTGCAAATAATTAATAGTAGAATTGGTATAGCTATAAACGCCAGCAGGTCCAAAAAGGTTTACATGGACTGTCCTTGGATATGAGTTTTTTCTAAGAAGTCGAGTGTTTTAATGGCTGGAATTGGTCAGCTCAGAGCCTTTATGTGGCAGAATCCGAATCTAGCAAAGCTTCCAGTTAACAGAGCCGCTCTTTAAGAATAAAACCTCGGCCTCCCAGAACTGAGCGTTTGCCTAACAGAACCAAGTGTCGATAAAGCAGAAAAGCCGCATCACCCACCGGGTGTGCGGCTTTTTTATTGTCTATTTAAAGATGGCGAACTAAGCGACGTTTTGTTTCTCAGTATTCAGCAAGGTCGCTTTTTGCGTGCCAATGGGGATATTTTTTGGCAGCATAGCATCGGGAATTTTTCTTACTAATTCTATATAAAGCAGTCCATTAGTAAGTCTAGCTGATGTGATTTCTACATGATCAGCGAGCTGAAATCGACGTTCGAAGTTTCTTGCTGCAATGCCTCTGTGGAGAAAGTTTTTGCTACCAGGTTCGGCGCTGTGCTGGCCTTTCACGAGCAAGGTATTCTTCTCGGTCTGGATGTTTAATTCGGCTTCAGCAAACCCAGCGACCGCCATAGTGATTTGATATTGGTCGGTATCCAGAAGCTCGATATTGTAGGGCGGATAGCCATTCGCGCTAGCGTCTGCGCGGTTAACAGTGTCGAGCAAGGTTGAAAGGTGGTCGAATCCAACGGTGGTTCTGTAAAGAGGTGAAAAGTCAAAATTTCTCATGTTCATATCCTTTGCGTCGGCATCTGCCGACAATGATCTAGCAATATGTGATGTGCCCATCTATTGATCGGGCGGTTACGCAAGCCTCCTAAGAGCACTCGCTTGCCGTAGATATAGGACTGGCAAAAGCAGATTTCAAGCGCTGTTGCTAAACTATTTTTAAGAGGTAACTCATTTTTAAATTATTTTGGGATACTTGGCGATAGTAAATTAAAATTAAAAAGTAGTTAAAACAATTATATAGAAGCTTTAATTAATGTAAAAAGTAGTAATTGAATGAGCTCGTTACCGATGAAAAGGATTTAAAGACTTCGCCGAAAATAAGTCCTTTAAACTTTCTAGATATTAAATTTTCTGACTTTAAGGAGGAGGAGGTGTGTAAGTTGGGCTAGTTTTAATCTTTTATTTTACCAAGGTTTTATTATTATAATCTTGGTGTTATTATTATTGCCTTGGTAATATTATTTACACGTTTAACGATTCTGGGAGATAGTAATGAGTGAGTCAGTCTTCGCCTTTGCAGGCGAGAAACTAATCGCAGAAGGTTTGACAGTTGAGGTCAAAGGGAAAATACAAAACCTTGTAGATAGGCAAAATGTATTGGTCTTCGATCAGGATAATGGTAGGCAGATAAGCTTGATCTTTGATCAAGAGTCAGCCTCAGAGTTGAGTAGCAGCTCCGAAGGCAGACCAGCACTTAAGAATAAGCCCGGTAGACCTAAGCTGGGGGTCGTGGGCAGGGAGATAACACTTTTGCCTCGGCATTGGGAATGGTTAGACGGCCAGCGCGGGGGTGCCTCTGCGACATTGCGAAGATTGATAGATCAATGTCGCGCAGAAAACATGGGTCAGGATATGATTCGGCTGGCTCAAGACAGCACCAACCGGTTTATCTATGCAATTGCCGGCAACCTCAGCAATTTTGAAGAAGCCGTACGTGCGCTTTATGGTAATAACCCTGATAGATTTGCCGAGTGTATGAGACTTTGGCCCGCTGATATTCGAAAATGCACAAAACATTACTCAGACGGCGCATGGGGATGAGGAGAGGTTAATGAGGGATTAAGGGTGAGGTGTAAACTGCGAAGAATTTTGTTGATATCCGCGAGTGTGTTGTTGCACTCGTTTAGAAGATCGCATCAGGGCCTTGGTGGAGGTTAGAGAAAGTTAGAGAAGCGCAGTGGCGCTGTAAGCTGTATAATAGAATCAACAATATCGAGTCTTTATGAATCAAAAAGCGGCCTCTCAAGCTACAGAAACTCCAGCTTCCAGTGTTTTTACGCCGGTTCAGCTGCGCGCGTTGGCAAAAGAAATCGTGGCGAGCGGAGTCTTGGGTCGGTCAAAAAAATACGGGGCGTTGTTAGAATTTTTGGTTGCGTGCTCGATAGAATCTAAATCGCCAAAAGAGATAGAGCTGGCGGTTAGTGTGCTTGGTAAAAATGAGAGCTTTGATGTCTCTTCAGACTCAAGTGTTCGAGTTTATGTGCATCAGCTCCGAAAGAAGCTTGACACTTACTATCGAGATTTTGATAAAACCTCGGCCTATCGAATTATCATTCCCAAAGGCCAATACACAGTAGCTGCTACTTCCCACAGGAGCCTCTACAAAACAGGTAGCGGGAAAACTTGGTCAATTGCTGAGTCTTTTCAAATTAAGGGTTTGTTTATTGTGGCTGTTATTTTACTTTCAGCCAACTTGATTTATCTAGTAAAGTCGAATTCAGGTTCTGAGCCAGACCGCATGAATTCTGTGGTGTCACATGCAATTTGGAAGTCTGTTCTTGAAGACCAGCATCCAATTATGCTTGTGATGGGGGACTACTATATTTTTGGCGAACTGAACGCCAATGGCAATATAGCGAGAATGGTCAGAGAGTTTAATGTTAATTCCAGTAGCGATTTAGAGGATCTTCAGTTTCAGGACATTGAGCAGGCTGAAAACTATCTCGATCTCGATTTATCTTATATGCCCGAGGGCAGTGCCTATGCGCTTGCGCGAATTGTACCGGTACTGCAGGCCAGTAACAAAACAGTGAACATAACGATGATGTCTGACTTATCAACAGCGGATATCAGAGATAACCATATCGTTTATATTGGATACATCAGTGCGCTGGAAAAGCTCAAGCAGATGACGTTTGCAAGTTCAGGGCTGCAAATTGGCCGAAGCTATGATGAGTTGATTGATAAAGAATCATTGCGCTTTTTTACCAGCGACGCCGGTTTGCCTGAGGAGGGAGAGCAATTCAGAGATTACGGGATGTTTTCAACTTATCCGGCAAGTAGTGAAACACAAGTGGTGATGATTGCCGGCATGCGCGATGCCGGTTTGATGCATACTGCGAAAGCCTTGTCCGAAACCCAAACTTTGGATGATCTGGTTGTTGCAATTGACGACGATACAGACGAGGCGGTTGCGTCTTTTGAGGCCCTGTTTGAAGTCTATGGCTTAGATAGGCTGAACTTTGAAGCAAATTTGGTTTATGTGAATTCGCTAGATGCGTCTGCTATTTGGTCACACCAGAGCAAACTGTAAGGACTGCTTCAGAATAAGTTCGCTGGCTGGCCTTCAATTGACCATATTTTCTCTATCGAATCCCTTTGAGTTTTAATGGAGAGCTGTTTCGCCGTTATCTTGGCGTACTTGTTTATTGAGAAGTAAGCATTGTGCGGTCTAGGCTTGCTGCCATATGGCAACCTAAAAGTTATCTTTTTCTGAATAGCTGGCATCAATTTAAACCGAGGAATTGAGTGGTGAGATTTTTCCAAGGCTGTATTTTGCAAAAGAGCCAGTTTTCCCCGTAAATTTCTTGTTCTTGTTCTTGCTAATCTCGGGCAACTTTAGCTGCCGCAATGGCTTTGGTTACGCTGCCAAATTTTCTAAATGGGAATGGTTGCTTAAAACTTTTGCCACCGTATTGAATTCTCACCCAAGCGCGGTTGATTTCTCGAGATTCGATTATGCTTATATGGTGCAGTGCGCTTAGTTTCTTCAAGACCACCTTCTCCCTTTTCATCTTGACACAGGCAAAAATCAGGATCGGCTCGCAAAGCTATCGTCATGGCTGGGTTAGAAAGAGTTTATCTTCGCTTTATTTTATAAAAACTGAAAAGCAGGTCATTTAGATGCTTAATATCGCTTATGAGCAAGCGCCTATCAATGGGATAGCGGGTTATTCAGCTGGTTTTATTTGAGTGGGTGGGGGCTAAGTATGTGAAAGGGATTTTTTTATCGATTTCTTGCGGTTGCTGATTTTTCAGAGACCTTGTTTGGCTTTCTAACTCGTTTAAGCATGAGCTGCCATATGTTGGATCACGCCGGGCTTACGGCTTTCTACATGGGATATGCTGTAGCTGTACGACTTTGCGCTAGGGTCGATGTCCATAGCTTCATCAATAGCCGCTGCTAAGTCAGCATGGGCTGCTTGCTCTGTTAGGTACGGTCCGGAGATCTTTACTTGCAGAGTCGGTTCGTTTGGTGCTGATGCCACTATATAAAAGTTTTTCGAATTCACATTATTTCCAGTTGGTGGAGTGTAACTTCTCCAAAGCAACTTGTTCTGTATTGGTGTGGTGACGGCGCTATATTATAGGACTATAACGGCCGCGTATTAGAAACCAATAGTTTCTATATTACAAGATCATGCAAGCAATTTATTTTCCGATACTACTCCCGTACTCTACGGGACTGATAATTGAACTTATAGGTGACATGATCTCATCTAAGGCTAGTTCAGTAGGTAAAGCAATTATGTGTCGCAGTTCTCACCCAGCGCGTTGCGACGCTTGGGTGGACGATCGAGTCCTCATCCTTTTACAGTAGCTGCCAAGATGGCCACCAACAGTGGAAAACGACAGCGCCGTGTTGGAACTTTGAGAAAATACGGCCCGTCATTAGGCTGTATGGCTACTCTGACTGCCCCTGTTGTTAATAGACTTTCCTCTCGAATCGTAGAGTTCTTTACCCTGGCTGATTCCTTTTAGTATGTCTAATTGTTCGCCATTACGTTTTTTTGCTCTGGTGATGACAATGCCATTAACGGTGTTTTGCTGGTTACAGGCCTCTTTAGCAGCATTGAGGTCTTGCCACTTTTCCAAACACAGTGCTGCATTAGGCGAGCTGGAAGTGGATGCCTCTGTCTCGTCTATTTCGCTATTTTGAGCTTTTTTTTGAAACTCTGTATAGGATGCCGGCAGGTCCACTGAAGATAACCAGCTTTGTCGTTGGCTGTGGCCTGATTCAATTACTGCCAGCAAATCGGCTTTTTGTCTTAATATGCTGGGAAGTTCATCAAGCCGCCTAGTTTCTATGAGTTTGCGTTCGGCAAGAAGAATGTTGGTCAAAAGAAGGCAGTGATTAAGTTCACTGTCTAAGAGGGTGTGTAGCTCTGATAACTGAAGCACTAGCTTTCTATTGAACTTTCAAATGAAAGGATTTTGCCAGCAATGCTTTCCGAATCAATAGCGTAATCTCCAGAGGTGATGCGGTTATGAAGTTCTACAACGCGTGCAGCGTCGATATCTGGTAGATTTTTGATCCGCGATTCCAGTGCGCTCATGTCTACAGCTTGTGAGCTGAGTGCAACCGTAGCGCTTGTTTTCTGAGAACTTACATCGCTAACGGCGCGCCGATCACTCGTGAACTGAGTAATTACGGCTGCTTTGGTGCCGCGGTTTTCAGGCGCGGTTTGAGTAATATTAGGTCCGATTTTATTCACAACGACAAAGCTTCTATATCCATTATTAAAAGAATCATTTTCCTATTCCTGATTTTCGAAAAAATTATTTTCAGGCTGTTTGTAGCAGGTCTCAATTATAACGACTGGTGTAAAAATATCTTTAAGTCGATTTGATACCATCTTTGATTGAGCTTTAGACGTTAGAGTTATAACGAAAATAATTGTAAAATATTTGTTTAAGTCATTGTTATAATTGAACTTTAACTTTTCCTGAGCCAACAACCTCGGCCTGAATGATCATCTCGGAGCTATTATTCCTTACGTTAATCACTTTACCAAGAGCTCCGTCTTGGAGCGCTTCCCCTTGCTGTCTGATTCTCAGATTTTGTGATTCTGCTACCAATTGCACCAAGTCACCGCGCTCAATAAGTAGCGGTTTGCTTAATCCTTCCAGAGAGAATGGTGCGCCGGAAGTAAGCGAATACTTCTGCTCCATCCCGATTACTAAGCTCTTATCGGTCACAGGTGTTCTTCGAAGTGTGGCTATATTTGTTTCCAGCAGGCGCATATGTCTTTCTTCAATTTTAGTGCCCCGTCGAATATTTTCAGTCGCAACCAACACCTCACCAAATAAATTAACCTCGGCGGCCACATATTTGGTCCAAGGTCGGTCACCTGCACAGCTTGCTTTAACTTGAAGCCTCCCAATGCCTCTCTGATTGCCATTTAAAGAAAGCTGCAGGCCGCTGTTGCATTCGGGTAGATTAAGCCGTGGGTCGATATAGTCAACCGACACTTCGATACGGTGATTGGCTTGCAATCGGCCGGCATGGAACTCTTTGAGAAATAGCTCTATCTCAACGCTAATTTGGGTAATAACGTTTTGTTCGGCAAACACATGGATGCTGCTTCCTAAAACAGCCATAAGTGCGAGATTTTTCAAAACCCGTCCTAGCTGGCAAGTGTCTTTGATTAGTTTCCCAATGTCTGTGTTGGTTTGTTTCCTCATTTTGACAGTGTAGGACTGATTCTGAGATTGCGCTTATTTTTTTAACCTGAACGTAACGTGCGGCAATGGGACTGCCTCTAATCTAGCCCAAAGCGGTAAACCATTGCCGGTAAATCATTGCCGGATAAGGAGGCCACTAATTCTGCATGCCAGGGAATATGGGGTATATGACACTTGGCACAAGCTTTGCAAAATCTAAGAGAGAGACTTAAAACTAGTGAGGCGTTGGAGCTTAGAAATGACTATCAGTTTTGAAAATGCATTAGGAATACATGAGAAGGCACTGACTTTGCGAAATAAGCGCACGGCAGTTATTGCTAACAATATTGCGAATGCGGATACCCCTGGTTTTAAAGCTCGAGATATGGATTTTAAAGCTGCGCTGTCCGAACAGGGAGAGGCTATAGGGGGAAGACGGTTGATGACATCAAACTCCAGGCATATCGGGAACTCAAACCCAGCAACCGAAGTAAGTCTTTCCTATCGTTTGCCTACCCAGATGTCTTTAGATGGCAACACTGTTGACGAGCAGCAAGAAAATGCTGCTTTCGCGAGGAATGCAATAGAGCATCAAGCTAGCTTCCAGTTCCTTAATGGCAAATTCACGGGACTGATTAAGGCTTTAAGAGGTGAATAAGTTCATGCAAAGAGTTTATGTTGCAAGCGCAAATTTATTTTCAGTTTGGATAAGAATGAATAAAAGGAATGGGATGTGAGCTTAGGAAATATATTTGATATCGCTGGCTCTGGGATGAGCGCACAAACGCTGAGGCTCAATGCAACAGCAAGTAATTTGGCCAATGCAGAAACACCAGCAGGTAGTGAAGCTGAGGCATTTAAAGCTAGGTATCCCCTGTTTTCCGCTGTGCAAAATGAAGCTCAAATGAGACTGGGCGACTCAGGTACTAATGAAAACTTTGAAGGGGTTAAGGTTACCGGTGTTGTGGAAAGTGAAAAACCTGTCCAGCTGCGCTACGAGCCACAGCATCCTCTGGCAGATCAAGAAGGTTATGTTTACTACCCAAACGTAAATGTGGTTGAAGAAATGACTAATATGATTTCTGCGTCTCGATCATTTTAAGCCAATGTAGATGTTATGAACGCAACAAAAACTATGTTGCAGCGAGCACCTCATTTTTGGGGAGCTCACTGCATGGCACTAATCTAACTACTAGTGGATTCACCGATACGCCCGCAGTGGCCCCTCGGCTGGCCCTTGCCGCGTGATAGAACTCGTTCAGAGGGTCAGATTTTAAACCAAAAATTAATTTAATACCTAACTGGGACAGAGATTCCAATGGAAGGTTTGCGGAATAGTCATTGGATGCAGTGAAGATCCACTTGCTGATCGTGTGACTCTTCTGCAGTAAAGACACTTGTTTGCTTAAAGACTTCAATGAATCTTTACGGTCCAATTTTTTGTGTTGATTAAACAATCGGGCTAACTGAACTACGGCGATAACTTCCATAGCAAAATCCTTTTATTGGGATATACCTGTTAATGTAGTTCATTTATCGGATTTGTGAGGAATTCTTAGTTAAAGCGCTTAGGGAATTCACTTTTGGTTGATATAAGGAGGTGGCGCAGAGGGCTTCGCGTAAGAGGTGGTGTGCTATTTTCTTAAGAGGAGTAACAAAGTTGGACTGGCTCAGCGTGTAGGCGGTCAGGTCTGATAATCTGGTTCTGGTTCTGGTTCTGGTTCTAGTTTTTAGTCCTAGATCTTGGCTCACGGCTGGAAGACTTATGCGATGCATGGGGAGGTAGGTCATTTCGGGTGTTTAAAATCTGATATATTTGATCCGGTCCTTTTTTCAATAACCTAGTTTAGCTACCTTCAAACCTGCTTTGTGTGTACCAGCCTACTTTTTTGGCGGTCTTATCTACGGTATCGATCACATCTAGTATCAGCGCAAACAGGGCCATACGCACGAGTACCCCATTGTCGGTTTGGCGAAAAATGGCTAAATTAGGATGTTGGTTTAAGTCGTGGTCTAGCTCGTTAGCCTCCTCGCGAGAATCTCTAGGTAAAGGGTGCATAATTACCGTATTGGGTTGACAATTCATGGTGTAGATTTCTTTATTTAGCCGAAACCTGCCGCGGTAAACGTTTGCCTCTAATTTTGTGGTAAAACGCTCTTCTTGAATTCGTGTTAAGTAAACGGTGTCATTATCATTCAGACCAGATTCCATGTCTTCGGTCTCAATAACTGTATGTTCCGCGTCTTTTAGCAGGCTGACGATGTCTTCCGGCATACGCAGCTCTTTTGGCGAAATCAATGTAAAGGTAATGTCTTTGTAAAGCACGAGAAGCTGCGAAAGGGAATGCACTGTCCTGCCATGACGGAGGTCGCCGACCATTGCTATGTTCATGCCGTCGATTAGTTTGTCGTTAGATTGGAGCTCTTTCTTAATGGTGTAGAGGTCCAAAAGTGCTTGAGAGGGGTGCTCATTAGCTCCGTCGCCACCGTTTATTACAGGTACACGGCTGGCTTTGGCGAACTCGGCGACAGAGCCAATTTGCGGGTGCCGCATCACAATCACATCGCTATAGCCGCTGATCACTCGAGCGGTATCGTAGAGGGATTCTCCTTTGGAGATGGAAGTGGTTTTAACATCAGTGGTCTCTCGAACATCGCCACCAAGTAGGTTGAACGCACAGCCGAAACTGAGCCGGGTACGAGTGCTTGGTTCAAAAAACATGTTGCCTAATATGGCGCCTTCCAGAGCTCTGGTTAGCTTAAGGCGTTGAGCATAAGGCTCCATGCTTCCGGCAACTTCAAATACCGTTTCGACATCGTCTCTTGAGAACTGCTTTACACTTATTATGTGAGAGCCACGAAAATCCATTGTTGAGGTAAGTATCCTAGCCATAAGAGGCGGTGGGGTTAAATAAACAATTTCATGATTCTACTACACAAGGGTGATTCTTAGTAATTGCTTGAGTGAAACAATTGCATCCTAAAAGCCATTAGATGAAGAATAAGGCACAATGGTCACATCCTAAACGATGAAAAGAAGCTCAAATATTGAAAACTCTCTATTGGTATGATTTCGAAACATTTGGAGCAGATCCGCGCCGCGATCGTGCTTCTCAATTTGCAGGCATTCGCACCGATGAAGAGCTAAATATCATTGGTGATCCGTTAGTGATTTATTGTCGGCCAGCTGATGATTTTTTACCCAATCCTGTTGCCTGCCTCATAACCGGTATTTCGCCTCAAAAAGCGAAAGCTAAAGGACTAAGCGAAACAGAGTTCATCCGCCAAATTCACAGTGAGTTTTCTGAGCCAGATACCTGTGTTGTTGGCTACAACAGCATTCGCTTTGATGACGAGATTACTAGGCAGCTGCTCTATCGAAATTTTTGTGATCCTTACGAACGTGAATGGAAAAACGGCAATTCCCGCTGGGATATTATAGACATGGTCAGACTGTGCGCGGCGACCCGACCAGACGGGATTAACTGGCCCGTTAAAGAAGACGGTAGCAATAGTTTTAAACTGGATCAATTAACTTATGCTAATGGTATTGAGCACACAGATGCCCATGATGCTTTGGCGGATGTCATCGCAACCATAGAAATAGCTAAGTTGATCAAATCAAAGCAACCCAAACTTTATGAATTCGCGTATGAAATGCGTAATAAAAAAAAGGTGCAGGTTCAGCTCAACACAGAGTCCAAAAAGCCAGTTTTACATGTTTCTATGCTTTACCCCGCAAAACGAGGTTGCTTGGCCGTGATTATGCCTTTGTGTAAACACCCAACTAATAATAATGGGGTAATAGTTTACGATTTACGCGTGGACCCTAAGCAATGGGTCGATCTCAGTGTCGAAGAAATAAAGGCAAGGATTTATACCCGCAGTGATAAGCTTCTTGAAGGGGTGGAGCGGGTTCCTTTGACGACCATTCACATTAATAAATGTCCGATGATCACGTCCATGTCAGTTTTAACAGCAGAAAAAGCCGAGAAGTTCTCAGTCGATATGGCTGCCTGTAAAGCTCATTGGGAAATCTTAAATAGCAATACAAAGGTTTTGCAAAAAATAGCAGACATATTCCAGGAGGACTATCTAGTTGCTGACGCAGATCCAGACTTCATGATCTACAGTGGCGGATTTTTTGGGGAAAACGATAAATCTTTGATGAAAACCATCCGTGGAACTAAGCCTGCCGATCTTGGACGTTTGGACATGCCATTTCGAGATAAACGCCTGAAAGAATTGCTTTTTCGTTTTCGCGCTCGAAATTACCCAGAGACCTTATCGAAAGAAGACGGGCATCTCTGGGATGAATTTAGGTTGTCCCGGGTGCTGGATGAAACGGCGCAAAAAGGTTTTCAATCCGCCATGGCTGAAGCAAAAGAGCGTATAGCAGAAGATGGTGACAATTTGGGCCATGCCGTATTGGCGGAATTACAGAGCTGGGTGGATGGCATTTCCTTACCTTATTCAGGCCTTGGTTCAGATCAAGAGCCAGGTAAGGAATAGACTCTTACCGCGTTGTCGTGATAAAGCTTAGCTTTCTCTGGACTAGAGCAGCCGGCAGTAATTCGCTTAAACGAATTCCAAAGAACGGCATAGGAAGCTGAAACTTTGTCCACCGGGAAGTTGCTTTCGAACATGCAGCGATCGATCCCGAAGGCTTCAATACAGGTGGCAAAATAGGGTTCATTGACAGTGGCCAACTGCTTGGAAGTTGGCGGTTTCGGGCGTTTATGCCAGTCGAAACCGTTTATAGCCATTCCTATTCCACCTAGTTTTATGACAACATTTTCGCAACTAGCAAGTTGTTGAATCCCTTTTTTCCAGGCCACAAAAACGCTGTCGCGCATGCCTGCGTATGGTCCAATGCCCAGTGGGCCGCCGACATGATCAAGGATTATAGTCTGCCCTGGAAATGCTTGAGCTAGCGATAACAACTCTTTTAATTGCGTGTGGTAGAGCCACGCATCAAACACCAAGTCAAAACTACTAAGGCAGGAAAATCCTTCTCTGAACTTTTTATTAAGATAGAGATGAGGTGGAGGCTTGGTATGCGAGTTTCTTATCTGCTGGGATGCGTCCCAACCGCAAGCGTGTCGAATTCCCCGAAATCGATTGTGGCTCGCCTGTTGATGGGCTGCAAGAACGTCTGCGACTTCTTTGCCAAGCGTTAAATCAGCGAAGCTGACGATCCCCGCCGCTGCGCGAATTTCGCCATAATCACCGCTGGCGCTTTGCGCGGCTAACCCTTGCACAAACTCGGTCTCCCCTACAGGGGAAATAGAAATGCTGGCGTCTTTTGAATACATTGACAGACATTCAACAAAAACGGTCGAACAAATATTGTGGCCACTGCGGGCGTCATCGAGCAAGTCGTCTAGCATATAGCGACCATCACGACGGTCCCAAAAATGGTGGTGGGGATCACAAATTGGAAGATCAGGTTCTAGGACATCTTCTTTAACTTGGTCTAACCATTCTTGTCGGATTGGCATTTTCATCCTTTTACTAATCGTAATAAATTTGGCGAATGCTCAGTGCTGCATTTTTAGCTGAGCTTGCTTCGATACTACCAACAATAGTATCGACAAAGGTACGTGGATCTGATTTTGCTTTTACAGACGGCGATAAAGCCGGCTGAAGGAGATGCAAAGACTCTGTTTTTACTGTGATTTTTCTAACTGAATTCGTTCGACTATGGCATAAGGATTAAAGGTTTGTGAGTGCAAAAATTAAAGCGCTGGGGCCTAAACTCACTCTAACAGGCTCGGCCCTGTGAGATGAATTAATCGCTATGACCGCGGGTTTGTAATCCGCGTGAGATAAGGGCAGCATGAGGCTGCTTTAATCCATTATTGATTTAACTGGAAATAGCGCAATCGAGCCGTCGATAAAGCGGCTTTTGACGACTTTTTAACGGGGTAAAATGAAATGAAATGTTTCTACATTATTCTGTGCCTCTCCATGGCACAAAGTTTCAACGTCAGCGCGGCGGACAATGTGGTGCTAATAACCCTAGATGGTTTGCGTTGGCAGGAAGTTTTCTCTGGGCTTGACCGCCGACTCGCTCTGAGTGAGGACTATTCCGGTCTCAGTGATAAGCTGATGGATGAGTTTTGGGATGACTCAGCCGATGTGCGTGCTCAAAAGCTATTGCCTTTTTTACACGACGTGGTGTTCAAGAAGGGCAGCTATGTGGGAAATCGCGACCAAGCTTCCTGTGCGAAGGTAAGCAATGATTGGTATTTTTCTTACCCTGGCTATTCTGAAATACTTACTGGCATTGTGAACCCTTCGATTAATTCTAACGTAAAAACACCAAATCCAGAGCGAAGTATTTTTGAACTTCTAAACGCTGTTCCCGAGTTTAAGGGGCGTTCTGCTTCATTTGCCTCATGGGATGTTTTTCCATTTATTCTTAATACTCAGCGAAGCGGTCTTCATGTGAACGCTTTTCACAAAGAAGAAGATCCGCAATCGGAATTTGAACTCTTACTTAACCGCTTGTTGGAAGACACTCCTGCTCCATGGGCGACAGTCAGAAACGATTCCTTTACCCACCATTACGCAATGTCCTACTTCAAAAGGGAGAAACCACGAGTTCTATTTATTAGCTATGGAGAGACCGACGATTTTGCTCACGATGGTAAATACGATGAATACATCTTTGCTGCAAATCGAACGGATCGTTTTATTGGCGAAATTTGGAAAATGGTGCAGGAAACTGAAGGCTATAAAGACAATACTGACCTTTTTATAACGGTGGATCACGGACGAGGTGAAGAGCCCGCTGAGACCTGGCGCCATCATGCAAGTAAAACCTCAGTCACCAGTTATATGTCTTCATTGGCAAGCTATGAAGAGGGGATAGTGGGCTCAGATGCTGTTTGGATGGCTGGTATGGGGCCTGGAATACCGAATTCTAAATTAATTAACACTGGCCGCAACTGTCTTAGCAGCAATCGCATTGCCGCAACCTTATTAGAATTGTTAGGGCAAGACTATAGAGATTTACAGCCAGAGATGGGTGCGCCAATGAAGGAGTTCCTGCGATGAGAAGTTGTGTCTTTTTCTTGATTGTCTTTTTTAGTGTTTCAAGTTTTGGAGAGGATATTCAAAGAATAGCGTTTGGCTCTTGCAGTCATCAAGATAAGCCGCAGCCGATTTGGAGTGAGGTTTTGGCGGCAGACCCTGACCTTTTTATTTTCTTGGGTGACAACATTTATGGTGACTCTGAAGACTCCCAAGTGCTGGCCGCAAAATATCAAAAATTGGCAGCTGTGCCAGGAATTCAAAGGCTCCGAGAAAGCACTGAAATAATAGCGATCTGGGATGACCACGATTATGGCCAGAATGATAGCGGTGCGGAATACGCTTCAAAGGAGGAGTCTCGCAGGGTGATGCTTGATTTCTGGCATGAGCCTGATGATTCACTGAGAAGAACTCGAGACTCTGGAATTTACACATCCTATTTATATGGGGAGGCCGGAAGGAAAGTCCAAGTCATACTTTTAGACCTGCGCTGGAACCGTTCTCCACTGACTGTGGTAAAGGACACGCTGAGGCGAGAGGCTCGTGAGTTTGGTAACCGAGGACCATACGAAGCATCACTTGCAGAAGGCGCAACGCTTATGGGAGAACCTCAGTGGCAGTGGTTGGAAAATGAGTTGCAGGTGGAGGCAGATGTCAGAATAATTGGCTCTAGCATTCAGTTGCTCGCGGAATTTACAGGTTGGGAAACCTGGGCAAATTACCCAAAAGATCGCCAGCGTTTCTTCGAGTTGCTAGAAAAGTATCAGCAAGAGCCGGTTCTAATCCTTTCTGGGGATGTGCACTGGTCTGAGTACAGTGAAATAAGAGAAACTGCTAATGGCTGGCCCTTGCTGGAATTGACATCGTCAGGTTTAACTGAGGAATGGAAAGCGATAAGCCCCAACAGGCATCGTGTCGGAGAGGCCTTTGCTGTGGCTAATTTTGGGCTGATAGAAATTGATTGGAGTAGCGAAACACCTGCTTTTGATCTTTATATCAGAGATGTTTCTGGTGCTAATTTGATTCAGCGTCGAGTGGAATTTGATTGATGAGCTGTTTTCAAGGGTGGGCTCTTTTGCTTGAAAAGCATTTTCAACAGTTAGGCTTTTTTATTGATTTGTCCTATGGATTAAGTCTTTCGAAACTCAATTCGAATTTGCTATTTTTAACGACGGCTTGAAATTGCCTCGCCTTAGGATATTTGCGCTGAAGTATTGTGACTACTTCTTGTTTTTTAGCACTTTCCATTCCTGCGCCAAGATACACGGTTCTGATTTCTGTGGAAGCAAAACTAATGTCTTCAAACCAGAGAGATTCATCCTGCTGTGCTGTATCCACTGTTGTTAACAAACGCCATTCTTTCTCTTTACTCTGGGATTTAGATTTGTTCAAAAATTTGTCTGGGAAGTAGTCTTGAAAGTGGGTTTTTTGCTGAGCCATTATGATATCAATCTGCTCATTAAGAGTGGAAATTTCAGGTCGAATGTCGCTGTAGCTGACTGCTATAGGGTTTTCTAAGCTGCTGTCCTCGCCGCAGCCAAAGCGGATAACAATGCCGGTGTGGCGATCGCCATAGCTGTCCCAGAGAGCTAAGTTTTCATGGGAGTCGCTGAGGCTAAGAATGCGTAGCCGGCTAGCATAGTGTTTCCAATCTCGCATAATTTCGATGAGTTCTGGGTCCCTGTGTTGGACCATGCTTGCCAACAGATCGTTGAGAACTTCGGTGGCCTCATCTTCGGAATCAAATCTATCTTCGGCTCGCCAGCGGCGTATAGCTTTAATTAGGGGGCTATTACCGGACGGCTCATCTCGGGAAAAAATCAGGCTTAGAGTGGCTTTTACGCAGGCAACCAAAAGTCCTTTGGAATCAAAGTTCAAACTTGAACGGTGGCTAAGTTCGAATGGGTCGTTTAGCAAACAAGGCGCCGACCAGCGCAGTTTCGCATCGGCTAAAATTCGTATAGCTGTTGCCGCATCAGTAAATTTAACCAACGATGTTGGTTGTTTGGTACTCACGAACTCTCCTTTTCAAGCAGCCACAATGGCGGCGGCTTGGAAGCTATTAGTCTTAAAAACGACGTCACAATGCCAAATAGTCTATCTACATTTCAAAGTATGGTACGAAATAATGAGTTTTGCCAGTTCAATGCTTACATTTGAGCCGCCTAACTTGAAAAAATTGGTTTGGGGATCAAATGGATGGGGTTGATTGAGTTTGAGATCTTTGCAATTGGCATGGTTGCTGCTACATTGCGCCGATGTCTAATACATCCACAACTAGCGAACTCTTACGCGCACTGCGTTTTTTGAAACCCTACGGCAAGCAAATTACTTGGGCCATTGTCGCTTTGGTGTTTACCGCGGGATTGAGCCTTGGTCTTGTGCAATATGTGCGAATTATTGTAGATCAGGGATTTGTTGCCAGTTCAACGGCGTCACTGAACCAAGCCATAGTTGGCTTTATGGTTATCGCGTTCCTTCAAGCTTTGGGTACTTTTGCACGATTCTATTGGGTTTCATGGTTAGGCGAGAGGGTAACCGCGGACATTCGTAAGGCGGTTTATTCGCACATTATCGCCTTACATCCTGGATACTTTGAAGCCAATCTTAGCGGTGAAATTCAATCACGGATTACCACTGATACAACCTTGATTCAGTCAGTTATTGGATCTTCCGCCTCAATTGCTCTTAGAAACATTCTGATAATGATTGGTGGTACTGTTTTTCTGTTTATTACAAATCCGCGCTTAACCACAGTCGTGCTGATTTGTATTCCGCTGGTCATTGGCCCGATTATGTATTTTGGGCGCCGAGTGCGGCGTTTATCGCGCAGTAGCCAGGATCAAATTGCCAATGTTGGAGCTTATGTCAGTGAAAGCATTCAGCAAATAAAAACCGTGCAGGCGTACAATCATCAAGAGCATGACCGAGCGCAGTTTGCTGCCCATGTCGAATCTGCACTAGATGTCGCCATTGAGCGCATTAAATCGAGATCTTTTTTAATTACAGTAGTAATGACATTGGTCTTTGCTGCGGTAGGATTAATGATATGGGTCGGCGGTCAAGACGTTATTAATGGCGATATGTCGGCTGGTGAGTTAACTGCATTCGTTGTTTACGCGGTTTTGGTAGCAGCTGCAGTGGGGGCTATTAGTCAGGTGATTAGTGAGTTGCAGCGGGCTGCGGGTGCCCTCGAGCGGTTGATGGAGTTACTTGATGCGCAAAGCCTAATAGTTGCTCCGGATAAGCCCGCCACGTTGGCAAAGCCATTTCGGGGGGCTGTCTGCCTTACTGCGGTAAGTTTTGCTTATCCATCGCGCCCTGAAGTCAATGCGATTCAGGACTTTAATCTCAACATAGAGTCCGGTGAGAGTGTGGCATTAGTTGGTCCTTCTGGCGCGGGTAAATCGACGCTGTTTGATTTGTTAATGCGTTTTTACGACCCTCAAATGGGCGAGATTACTCTGGACGGGGTTAGAATCAGTGAACTAGACCCGATTGACTTACGTCGCCATATTGGCGTGGTGTCACAAACCCCAGCTATGTTTACCGGCAATGTGTCAGACAATATCCGTTACGGAAAGCCAGACGCTAGTGATGAGCAGATTGTCGCGGCTGCTAAGTCAGCGTTTGCAGATGATTTTATTTCTGAGCTTCCCGAGGGGTATAACAGTTTTCTTGGGGAGTCAGGCATACGTCTCTCAGGTGGGCAGCGACAGAGACTAGCTATCGCTAGAGCAATTCTTAAAGACCCAGAAATTCTCTTGTTAGATGAGGCTACCAGCGCATTAGATGCTGAAAGTGAGCGGCAGGTGCAGTTGGCACTCGATAAGCTTATGCAAAATAGGACTTCATTGATTATTGCCCACCGTTTGGCAACGGTAGTGAATGTCGACAGAATAGTGGTTCTTGATAAGGGCAAGGTTGTAGCGCAGGGTACCCATAGAGAGTTGCTTAGCTCTAGCCCGCTTTATGCTAACTTAGCAAATCTCCAATTCTCGGATCATTTGGGGGGAGATCTACCGACAGCGAGTAAGCTCGATGTTGAGCCGGCTTAGAATGGAATAGACCATAGAAATACTTGACGTCCAGCTTCCTAAATTGGGCTACAATGAAGTGCTTAAAAGTTCATGTTTTAGTTAACAAGTATTAGTTACGTTGTTAAATTTTAAGGAAGTAATTCTTGGACAAGTATAAGGATATCCGACCATATTTGGATGATGAAATACGGCCGGTATTAAATGAGCTTATTAAGAACCCTGAGTTCTTAACTACCATTGCACAGTTTTACTTTCCCCGCCTGACTCGGATGATGCCCAATGCTATGCGGTTTGCAGCTGAGCTTAAGTTAAAAGGCCAGCTTAAAGGCGTATATAATATCTCGTCGATGCAGGACGTGATCGCTCAGTACATGGACAAAATGATTGAAGATACGACCACAGCCTTGACTCATTCTGGTTTGGAGAATTTGCAAGAAGGCCGTAACTACCTGTTTATAAGTAATCATCGCGACATAGTGATGGATCCTGCTTTTGTAAACTACGTGCTCTATCACGCAAACCATGAAACCCTTCAAATTGCCATAGGCGATAATCTGTTAAAAAAACCATTCGTATCCGATCTCATGCGCTTAAACAAAAGTTTTATTGTGCAAAGGTCATTAAAAGGACGTGAGTTGTTAACTTCGTTGAAGCTGATGTCTGAGTATATTCATCACAGCGTAGCTAATGGGCAGAACGTTTGGATTGCGCAAAGCGAGGGAAGGGCTAAAGACGGAATAGATAAAACCGACCCAACCTTATTAAAAATGCTCGCAATGGGCAACCGTGAAGTGTCACTGGGTAAAAGTCTAAAAAATCTCCATATTATTCCAGTAAGTATTTCCTATGAATATGATCCCTGTGATGTATTAAAAGCTCAAGAGCTGTATCAGATAGAGAAGACAGGCAGTTTCGAAAAAGACGAATCAACAGATATCAACAGCATTGTCACTGGAATGGTTGGATTTAAGGGGGCTGTGCACGTCGCTTTTGGTAGGGAGTTTAATATTGCTGATGATGAGCCAGATCATATTGCTGCTGACATCGATGTACAAATTTTGGAAAACTATGCCTTGTCGGATAGTAACTACCTCGCAATTAGCAGACTCAAGCAAGATGGAATACTGCCATTGCACCTCTTGAGGTCAGGTTTCGAAACTCACGAGGTTTCTCCGACATCTCGCGCTTTTTTTAATGATCGACTACGTCAAGTAGAGCCCGCACTCGTAAGGACGTGGCTTTATAGTTACGCCAACCCGGTTATAGGGCGCTACAAAATCGAGTAACCGGTTGATAAATAGCTAGATCAAACGTTGGATAGCTGCAGCTAACCGGTTCGTTAAAGGCTGTTTTTTGTCGGGATTGAGTGGACCAAAGCAAAGGCTCTGTATTTCTATTAGCTTAGCGTATTTGGTGTTTTCTTGTCGGTCTGGTTTTGATTTGCCAAAAGCATTTTTGAGCTGGGCTAACTGGATTTCCATTCTGGTCGCTTGGTCTGAATCTGGAGTATCCATGTTCGCGCGAATCTCTAGCTCAATACACTGTTTGCGCAAGGCTTCTGTCTCATTTGTTACTAACACCGAAAAGTCTTGTGGAGCTTTGAGTGCGGTCAGACTTTTCCAGCGCTTGTTCAGCGCGCTATCTAGAGGCTCATTGCCTACTTTTGGAAGCTCACTCCATGAGGTGGTGTCTAAGGTTTTAAGATGCTCAGAAAAGCCTTCTGCGTCAGTAATTCCATTGAGTTCACTTTCAACTTTTTCTAGCAGGGCGATTTTCGATGCTAGCTTCTCCTTTAACTGTAAAAACTTTTTGTCCGGCAATGACTTAAAGCGCATGTCTATTTTGCGTTTGATGCTGTTAAATTGTTCGGTCAACTGCGCACGCTGCTGCTTTAACCTTGGATCTAGATCGTTGGAAAATTTCTGCGCCAGAGTTTGATATTCAGACCGGCAGCCACGGAATTGTTCTTCGTCGAGGGTTTCTAACTGCTCCAACTCTTTCAGTGTGACTCTCAGACCTTCTTCGGTTTCTTTTAATGCAGTTTGAAGTTTTTCCGCTTCTTGGTTGCGCTGCTCGAATAATCTGTCACAGGCTGCTCTAAACTCATCCCAATACTTTCGGTCTTCTTTAAACGAAGTCGGTCCAATTTTTTTCCAACGCTGTTGAAGTGCTTTGGCCTCGTTCATGGCTTTTCTATTGTCTTCGAGTAGCGCTAAGGCTATCGCTTCATCAATACACTGTTGCTTTGCTTTGCCATTGTCGCGCATTTCTGTGCGTCGTAACTTGCGGAGTTGGTTAAGCAAGTCGTAGTAGCGCTTTTGCAGGCTTTTGATTTTGGATTGCTCGATGGGAGCGTATTTCTTCCAGTTTTCTTCGGCGCCTTTAACCAACTTATTGACTGCAGAGATATCCACCGTTTCCGTGTCTAGTTCCGCTAAGTCTTTTTCAAGTTGATCGCATAGTACGCGGCGCTGCTTTAGATTTTCAGCCATTAGCTGCTTGCGCTGTTTGAAATATTCTTTACATGGCTCGTAGGCTTTGTCAGAAAGCACTTTGAATTCTTTCCATAGCTCTTCGTTTTGATTAGAACGCCCAAGCAACTTCCACTCTTTATGCATGGTTGCAATGTGCTTAGAACGATCTGAAGCATGCATTTTAGAATCAACAAGATGTTGTATTTGGGTAAGTAATTGCTTTTTCTTTTCAGTTGCTGCAAAGATTTTCCAATCTCGCAGCTCGTTTATTTTAGTTTTGTATGCATTGGCTTTTTCTTGGAGATCAGCCCGTGTTTTGCCGGAGGTATTGCTAATATTGCCTTGAATCTTATCCCAGGCGGGGAGCGCTTCGTGGGACTGACCATCCTCAAGAAATTTCTTTAACCCTTCAAGGAGTGATTCTGTATTCGAATTTAGCTGCTCCTGATGAACTTTGTTTTGATCAAGGAGAGCTTCAATTTTACTCAGCATCTCTATGACTTTAGCGGCAATTTCAGATTCAGGCTCAGTAAGAGATTTTTTGGCTCTGTTGAGGTATCCGCGCAGCTCATAAAGCTTTATTGTATTTTTAAAGCTCAGTTTGTTAAGCGAGTCAGAATAAGCGGCAACTTGCTCCGCAGTAGCAGGTTCGGGCGGCAACTTTGGAGCCGGTTTGGCCTTGGCTTGATCTGGGCTACCAGCTTCTTCTGGAAGGGCCGTTTGAATGCTAGCTGCCTCAGTCTCTTTCTTATACAAATTCTTAGTTTTAGCAACCGGGCTCTCTGGCTCTTCAGTCTTAGTGGGCTCGGCGGCCTTTAAATCGGGTTCTGTCGTTATAGCGGCTGCTACTATCTCAGGTGCTTTTACTTCCGGCTTTGCAGTTTTCGGAGCCTTCGCTGATTCGGGCGCTTTTATATCAGGCCCTGCAGTTTTTACGGTGCTAGGTGATTCAGGTGTTTTTACTTCATCCTCGGCCTTGCTAGCTGATTCAGGCGTTGTTACTTCATCCTCGGCCTTGCTAGCCGATTCAGGAGTTCTTACCTCAGCTCCGGCCTTGGCATTTGATTTAGGCGCTTTTGTTGTGACCTCACCAACGTTGCCGGGACTACTGGTTGTCTTGATTTCTGGAGTCTCCCCACTTTTTCTTGAATCGGATTCTTTTGCTAAGTCTGCGGTATTCTTTATAGAAGCAGTTGTCATGTGTTTGATTAATCCGGCGAGCGTCTAAGGTTAGTTTGGCTGTTTTGTAAGTCAGGGCAATAGTTTAACAGAACTTCTTTCTTTTCCCGAGTTATGTAGCACGACTTCTAGTACTAAATAGTTTTACTTAGCTTGATTGTTTGTCGCCAGTCTTTGACAGTTTATCGTCTCAAACTGGCTGCAGGTGCTATAATTCGGCGCTGCATGATTGCTGCGCCACTTTTGTCAGTGGGTTCCACATGCCATGGCGAAGTAAATAGCCATGCATGTGCCTACTTACTTAACTATTTACCGAACCATTTACCGAACTATTTACCGAACCATTTACCGAGCTATGCACCTGACCATGCACTCAACTACGGAATCTAATTAATGCTGACAGATCAAGTAAAAGAGTCGATTCAGTCAGCTTATAAGCAACTCATAGATGCTAAACAGTTAACTCCACGCTACGGCCAGCGGCTAATGATAGCTGAAATAGCGAAATGTTTGGCGACCATAGATTCCGGTGGTGCGCCCCCTATCTGTGTTGTAGAGGCCGGTACTGGCACCGGAAAAACGTTAGCCTATGTGTTGGCAGTATTGCCTCTAGCTCAAAAATTAGGCTACAAAGTTGTCATCGCTACAGCTACCGTTGCTTTACAAGAGCAAGTGGTTCTTAAAGACTTACCTGAAATAGTTAACGATTCTGGCTTAAAATTTAGCTATTCATTGGCTAAAGGCCGTGGGCGTTATCTGTGTTTAGCCAAATTGGATATGCTGCTGGAGGGTAATGACAGTTTAAATGCGATGATGGATTTGTATGGTGAGGCTGTAGACGGCGCGGATACCGCTAATACTGCCTTGTACGAAAGCATGCTAACTGAGCTGAGCGCTGGGCGCTGGCAAGGTGATAAAGACGACTGGGCAAGCCCTTTGCCTGATTCTGTGTGGAAACCGCTGACAGCAGATGCTGGGCAGTGTATGGGGCCTAAGTGCAGTCATTTTCGCAATTGCTGCTTCTATCAGGCCCGAGATTCCATGGACAGCGCCGACTGCATCGTTGCGAATCATGACTTGGTTCTAACTGACTTGGCACTTGGCGGCGGGGCGATCTTACCCGAACCAGAGAAATGCATCTATATATTTGACGAGGCCCATCACCTTCCCATTAAGAGCAATAATCATTTTTCTACCTATACTAAAGTGCGATCTACTATCGCCTGGATAGAACGCTGCGAACCAATACTGCAAAAGCTAATGAATGATGGGTTTCTCGATACTAAAGGAGAAGAGATATCGAGGAATTTACTTTTCCAGCTTAGAGATAATTTAGAAAGTGTATGGTTATTGTTAGAACAGACGCTTTCAATGGTTGATAAAGTTGATAGTTATGAGAACCGTGCTCAATACACATTTGAATTAGGCCGAGTGCCTGATGGCATTCGAGTTGTAGCAGAAAATCTAGCACATCTGTTTTCTCGATTTGGCAATAGCTTTCAGTCCGTTAGTGATGCCTTAAAGGAAGACATGGAGGATGGTTCTGATATAAAACTTCGCCAAATTGCTGAACAATGGTATCCCTTGGTGGGTAGTATTGAGCGCAGAGCTGATTCGAATGTGGAACTTTGGCGCAGCTTTGCCGTCGTAGACCCTGCAGGGGTGGTTCCTAGAGCCCGATGGCTTAGCTTTAACGACAACGAAGGCGTGTCCGATATTGGCCTCTCATCAAGTCCGGTTTTGGCGGCGGAAAACCTTCAGGAACGGTTATGGAAAACCTGCGCAGGCGCGGTGCTTACATCGGCGACTTTATCTGCGTTAGGCGAATTTGGCGTTCTCAAGATGCGTGCGGGGCTTCCTGAACACACTAAGTATTTGTCTATACCCAGCCCCTTTGATTTCGCAAATTCAGCTAAATTAATAATACCTAAGATAAACTGTGAGCCTTCGAATGGTCTTAAACATACCGAGATTATTATTAAGGCTATTCCCCAGATGGTGGATAAAAAATCCGCTTCTTTGATGCTCTTCACTAGTCGCCGTCAAATGAATGATGTAATCCAAGGATTATCTGCCGAGTGGAGAGATTTGATTCTTTGTCAGGACGATTACCAGAAATCAGAGCTTATAAAGTACCACCGCAAGCGAATAGATGACGGTGAGGGGAGTCTGATTTTTGGGCTGTCTAGTTTTGCCGAAGGAGTTGATCTTCCTGGGCCGTATTGTGTGCATGTACTAATTGCCAAAATACCTTTTGCGGTACCGAATGATCCGATAGAAATGACCCTTTCGGCTTGGGTTGAATTGCAAGGTAACAACCCGTTCATGACACTAGCTGTTCCCGATGCAGCCTTCAAGCTTGTTCAGGCAAGTGGCAGATTACTCCGAAACGAATCCGATACCGGTAAGATAACTATTTTCGATGAGCGCTTAGTGGTTAAAAGATATGGCAAGCAAATTTTAGAATCGCTGCCGCCATACAAACAGGAAATATTTCAGGAAACCATAGAGCTCTAGTGCTGCAGATTTAACGCCTATGACGCGGAAAGATTCTCATATGGATTGATTTGCTTATGTCTCGGCGACAAGTTGCAGTGTACAAGAGGGAGAATTCGGACTGGCCTGCGCTATATTCTATATACACTACGGGCAATTGTTCACCTCGCTGACTAATCTTCACGTCACTTTTGCTATAGAGCGCGTTATCGCCTAGTTTTGATTTTAGCTGGACCTCGCAATTGGCTATCAGGACACTATTATCATAACGAAGTTTCAGTAGCTTTAGGCGCTGTTGCTCGGAAACCGAAAAAACCTGCTTCTTCTGTTTTTCGGGATAGGTAACACCTTTAAAACCGTCTTCAATATCGCTTTGCCAGTAGACAAAATTAAGTGTGGCATTGCCCATGCTTGAGCAAGTCACTATAAATTTGGGATTTAGTAGGTCGCTGCTCTCACTCATCTTGCCTTCGAGGACGCTAAGGCATCCTGCCCGGGTATTGACATGATCTATGGCTTTCGATAAGGACTCTTGTAGAGATTGATTCAGAGTGCGAGGTAGCCAGCTTTTTACCTCTTTGTCTTCGGCAGCTTGAGGGAAAGCTGCTTTATCCGGTAGGCTAAGGATGGCGATGGTATAAGAAAAGACAGTCAAGCGCTTAAGCCTGCCAGTTTTTTTAGCGTGTAAGCTGCTCTGCGCGGGCCTCTTTCGTAGAATTGAACCTCGCACGGTGGTCACAAGCTCTAAGCATCCCTTTCTTCTAAAGAGGGCTCAGAATAGTTAAGGATAATTTTTAATGCATCCCAGCCTTGAGGATTAGTTTGGTGATAAATCTTTTTGACTTTCGAATTCCGCTCTGCGCGAGCTACATCCATGCTTTGGGTCATTTCAGCTAGCTTCTTTGCTAATTCCATTTTGCTCATACTTCTTCCTTGAATCTTCGTCTACCTTGATTGTGGGGTGTCTGTGAAATCATGCCTCGCTTCATTTTTCACTATTAAAACTATAGCACTGACTTGAAAAAAAGCGCTCACTATCAGGCAATTAATTCCCTTGTTTTATTTCAATAATGTTCTATGAGCGGGGGGAATAGGAGAGCTAGTGAAAGGGAGACTCTGGTTTTTCAGGCAACGTTTCTTGCTTGTTACCTATCTCAGTTACAGGCGTGCTCCATTTGATTTTTTCCTGTCGCAGTAGATCCGCGATGGCATCAACTGGGAGTGGTCGGCTGAAAAAATATCCTTGTAAGACCTCGCATTCATGGCCGCGGAGAAAGTCTACTTGGAATTGTTTTTCTACTCCTTCAGCGACCACTTCTAGGTTCAAGCTATGAGCCAGTGCCAATATTGCTTTAACGATAGCTTCGCCATTTTGATCTACACCTATGTCGTTGACAAAGGAGCGATCGATTTTCAGCTTGTTGATTGGCAGTTGCTTAAGATAATTAAGTGAGGAGTAGCCTGTCCCGAAATCATCGACTGCTAACTTGATTCCGGCTTTACTTATTTCCCCGAGGGTGGTTATTGCAGTTTCGGGGTCTTGCATAACGGCAGTTTCGGTTAGCTCTAAAACAAGATTTTCGGGAGGTATCTGGGTTTCATGGAGGACATCTATCAATACGTCCACGAAGTCACTATGAATTAACTGCTTAGGTGAAAGGTTGATCGAAACAGGAAGATCAAATGTGATAGCACTGTCTTTTAACCACTTCACGGCTTGTCTGCAGGCATTGAGGAGCACCCACTTTCCAAGTGCTGGAAGTAAACCACATTCTTCTGCTACCGGGATGAATTGATCGGGGCCGATGTTTGGCCAGTCTTCATGCTGCCAGCGTATTAGGGCTTCTAGTCCTACAACTTTGCCACTTAAGGCATCAATTAAAGGTTGGTAATGCATGAAAAACTCATCATTCAATAGAGCTTTTTTAAGCGCTAATTCTAAGGAGTGTTGCTCAAGTACTCGATTCTGGATTTCGCTGGAAAAAAAGCGATAGGTATTTCTGCCATCAGTTTTTGCTTGGTGAACAGCGGTGTCAGCAGTTTTGGTGAGAGTTTTTACGTCGGAGCCGCTTTCGGGGTAGAGAGATATTCCGATGCTAGCCGAGATATTAATTTCCTGAGATTGTATAAAGAACGGTTTGCGTAATACCTTAAGAATTTGTTGAACAATTTTTGTTACCTGGTTTGGGCTTCCCATCTCTAGTAGGGTGATTGCGAACTCATCGCCTCCAATTCTTGCTACTAAATCAGTTTCTCGAATACAGTTGCGTAACCTTTCCGCAATAGACACTAAGAGCTCATCTCCGGCGTCATGGCCCATGCTGTCATTAATATTTTTAAAGTGGTCAATATCGATAAACAATAAGGCCAGTTTTTTATTGTTATGAGCACAATAGGTTATTTTACCTTCGGTAAAATCATGGAACTTGCTGCGGTTCGACAGACCTGTAAGCACGTCATATTTGGCGAGTTTAATTAGCCGCTGTTCATTCAAAGTCCGGGCGGTGATATCTTGAAACATTATAATGTGGCCGTCTACTAAACCATCTGCATCGAGCACGCTATTGCAGCTGATTTCGGTCACTATATTGATGTCTTGTGAATTGCGGATTAGTACTCGATTACAGGTAAATGCCTTGTTCTGAAGCATATTTCCGGTCAGCTCAGTGATTGCATTCTCTGACTTTTCTATATTCTCATCGGAATTCGCAAGAAGGTCGAATACATTTACTTTTTTAATTGATTCTAGAGAATAGCGTAATAGCTTGAGAGCCTTAGGGTTTGCATAGCTTATTTTTCCGGTGCCATCGTATTGAATTATTCCCTCGGAAGCGCCTTCAACTATTACCTTATAACGGTTTTTAAATTCTATAAGTATTTGAGACTGATGGCGAGCAATCCTTTGCTGCTCTAAAAGGTGGCTAACGCGATATTGAACATAGTCTAAGCCTTTACTGGAATTACAAAACTCGATTCCTTGAATGTCGAAATCCAATAAGCTATCGAGCCCCTTTTGGTCATTGCTTACGACCAAAATAGGTTTACTTTTTTCCTGGTGGTTAGCGTTTACAACAGTGAGAAGGTGTTCTAGCTGATGTTCCTTCCTGTCGAGATTGTACACGACAAGCGCTAGTGCTTTATCTTCGATAAGGGTCAATAATTGAAGATGATTGCTTTCTTTATAGATGCCAGTGTTACTCAGCCGCCATGATTTGAAAGCTTCAATGCAGGCGCCACGATCGCTGTCAATGATAAATACTTTTTCCACTACTTCACCCGAATCAGAAGACTTTAATACAGTTCTTTATTGAGTATAGGAGAAAATTAATGGTCACAGAGGGTAAGTTTGCCAAGATTTAATTTTTTGTAGCGCGAACGTCAAAGCACTATTAAATCGAATCGTTTAATTACGAAAAGTTATTAAGAGCTTTGCGGTGTATGCATTAATGTCGAGATAGCTGTCATTAAGTTGCTTAGTTTTTCTTGGCTCGGCTTTTATGAGTGATGTAATAACCGACCGCGTATCCACCTGCAATTCCTATTAAAGGTGGAATCATGGCATTATCAAACATGGGCGTAAGCCCAAGCCCAGCAAACAATCCAACAGTGATGCATAGAGCGTATGTGCCCTGATCTGCCTTACGATTTTTTTTAGACATGAGAGACCTCTATTTACATAGCTAGTTTATTTTTGTTATTGCGTAAATTACAGTGCTGGCGCGAGTTGCTTTTAGAGGGTTTATCGCTCGACTCCCAATACTCCCAATTACGTCCATTCCTTCTATCACCGATCCAATGGCAGTATATTTGCCAGAAAGCTGCTCTGAATTCGTCATGCTGATAAAAAATTCAGGTCCATTGGAATTTGGGCCAGAGTTGGCTAAGGCTAAGACGCCGGACTTGATAGGGCGGCTCACATTTGCCTCGCTGTAGGTATATCCTGAGAGCTGATAAAGCTCTTTTATAGTCATTGAACGTAATCTTCTTTCGATATTTTCTTCCTGCCCGATGAGATCCTCAGCAGTTTCAATATCCATACTTTTATAAAGCGGCTGTAACAGCTGTTTCGAAAATTCTTCAGCGCTTGTGATGTTCAGGATGGGATTTGTGGTGGAGTCGGGAAGTAAGACATTTTCTTTGTTTAGGCCAAGCATGTTGGCATTGATCTCATCTTCTAATAAATCACTAGGTGCGCCTAGGGGGTTGTAAGCGGGGCTGCCAGCTTGAATAAGAATGCCTGGTATTACTCGATGAAACGGCATGCCGTTATAATATCGAGGCTTAAAAATAGTATCGGTATTACTGTCGACTAATTCAATTTCGCCTGCAGCTAAATTTAAAAAGCGGCGAACATTTTGAGGTGCCTCTTCAGGATAAAGTTCGACAAACAGGTTGCCCCGCGAAGTGCTTATTTGTAGTAGCGGGTTGGAGGGGTCTTCCATAGCCAGTAGTGCCGAACTGCTGTCAGCTAATAACTGCCCGCCAATACTGGACAAAAATAACCAAATTGCTAGTTTGAAAAAAGCGACTGGGTAACTGACAACTTTTAAAACGGCTGAACTCATTGGTGTTACTGCAATAAATAGTGGTCGGAGGGAAGGTTTTTGGAAATCCAAATAGCAAGCTTATGGCGCATGTTTGGCAATGTTTCATCGCTGCTTGCTAAGGGCTGAACCACCTTATCTTTAACTAAAAGTAAGTAAATGGCTCTGACCTTTATGTCGATATGGTCAGTGGCTTCAAACTTACCGGCGCCCCTGGCCTCAAAATAGCGAACGCCAACTCGAATAGCTTCTTTAAGTAATTCTGACTCGTTTTTAATTTTTTTCATATTCAGACCATTGTATATCACTTGATTTTAGGGCTAAAGTGAGTCTTTTTGCAATAGAGTAAAGCGAATGATGGCAGACTTTAGGATTGCAAACGAACTAAGTCCGCAGGGGTATCTATATCGTCGAGGACCGCGCGCTCCTTGATCTCGAGGTTTATTATTGAATCAGGATGTCGCTTTAGTACTTCGCGCCCGCCTGTATCACCAGTCAAATTTTGAAGTTCTGAGAAAAAGTGGCTGCCAAACGATACAGGGTTTGCGTTTTTACCCTCGCAAATAGGCACCACAATAGTTCGAGGGTCACTGGCGCAGACAATCTTCTTGTAAGTCGCTGTACTTATGAACGGCATGTCTGCCAAGCAAATCAGAGCTGAATCCCAGGAAGAGGTGTTTCTAATTGCAAAAGCTAAGGTTGCGCCCATGCCGTTATGTGCACTATCAAATACGATCAGATCTGGACTTACGACTTTTAACTGGTGGGCAATTTCAGGGCGGGTAACGACCAAGACATCACTGACCGCGAGTTTTAAGTGATGATAAGTTTGAGCAAAAACAGTAGTGCCGCTATCGAGCTCGGCGAGAAGCTTTGATGCTCCGAATCGGCTGCTGAAACCCGCAGCCAAAAGTATCGCGCCAGTCTGATTCTTCACAGTGGGCATAAAGAACCTTTGCTGATGTTATCAGCAAAGGTTTTAAGGCTTCTAAGAAGCTTAATGCAAGGTCTTCCCGTTTTTGCGAATAAGGTTGCCATTTTGCTGCCGGATTTCAACAACAAAGCTCTCCTTTTTCTTTTCCGCAGAATCGTCGGTCGTCTTTTGATTTGCTGTCTTTTCTTGCCGCTCATCGCTTGCTGTAGACACCGCCAAGGTGGCGGAATCTTCAGTTAGATCGGCGCTTTGCTTACTGTCCACCTTTTTTTGTTCCTGCTGCTCCTCCATTTGGGTGTGCAGCTGCTCGCTTAAATGTTGACGCAAACGATTAACTACACTTGTCATGACTTCTATCGTCTGGCTCAACTGCTCGAGAGTAATTAAGGTTCGCTCAGGGTCGTTTTCAAAGTGCTTTTCTTCACTCATATTTAACATCCTCGGTGCTACTTCTCACTAAACGACATGTATAGGTTAATCCCAGGATAAAGCGCCTCCTGTTTGGTATTCTATTACGCGTGTTTCGAAGAAATTCTTCTCTTTACGTAAATCCATGATTTCAGACATCCAAGGAAATGGATTTTCGACACCTTGGAATTGCTCTGGTAAACCAATCTGTACCAAACGGCGATTCGCTATAAACTGCAAATATTCTTCCATCATTGCAGCGTTCATTCCCAATACGCCGCGAGGCATAGTGTCTCTGGCATATTCTATTTCTAGCTGGGCAGCTTGCAAAATCATTTGTGTCGCTTCTTCTTTCATGCTGTCAGTCCAGATCTCTGGATTCTCTAGCTTGATTTGATTGATCATGTCGATGCCAAAATTCAGATGCATTGACTCGTCACGTAGGATGTATTGAAATTGTTCAGAAGTGCCAGTCATTTTGTTACGTCTACCCATAGATAAAATTTGAGTAAAGCCACAATAGAAGAAGATGCCTTCAAGACAGCAATAAAACGCTATTAGATTTTTTAATAATTCCTGATCAGTCTCTAGTGTTCCGGTATTGAATTTCGGGTCACTGAGTGACTTTGTATATTTAAGCCCCCAAGCCGCTTTTTTCGCAACTGAAGGAACCTCATGGTACATGTTGAAGATTTCCCCTTCATCCATACCCAAAGACTCTATACAGTACTGATAGGCGTGAGTATGGATGGCCTCTTCAAATGCCTGCCGTAAGATGTACTGGCGACATTCTGGATTGGTAATCAATCGGTATACTGCCAAGACTAAATTGTTTGCAACTAGAGAATCGGCGGTTGAGAAAAAGCCCAGATTTCGTTTAACAATCAAGCGCTCGTCATCAGTTAATCCATTAGGATTTTTCCAAAGAGCAATGTCGGCGGTCATATTAACTTCTTGTGGCATCCAATGATTGGCGCAGCCGTCTTCGTATTTCTTCCATGCCCAGTCATATTTGAAAGGCACTAGTTGGTTAAGGTCAGCGCGGCAGTTGATCATTTGTTTTTCATCAACAGTAACTCGTGAAGAACAGCCCTCTAATTCTTCTATGCCTTCGCTCACATCTAGATCAGCGAGATCTTGAATCGCTTTTTGTACTGCGGTAGGGGTGGCCGCTGAAGTCACGTTTGGCTCAACGCTTCTTTGCTCTTGTGCTGTGGATGTAGTTGAAGCCATAGATGTAGGCGCTGCAGCTTGTGCTGGGGCTTGCCTAGGTGCGGCTGGAATTGGACTTTCGTCCTGGTCAAATTCGTCCCATGACAACATTTTTTCTTTCCTCTATTTGTATATTTAGTTTTCGTTCAAATTTAATAATTAAAACTTAAACCAGACCCAAAAGAGCCTGGTAGCTTTGGTCAGTTTTAGTCTACTGGCATGCCTCGCAATCGGCGTCATCGATTGAACATGCCATAGGGACCGGCGCTGCTGCGCTGGAAACTGCGTTCATGCTGTTATCTGAAACTGTCGATTTCTCTGTTGACGTTGCTGCTAATGCGCGTAAATAATAGGTTGTTTTAAGGCCTCTTAACCATGCCATGCGGTACATGACGTCGAGCTTTTTGCCGCTTGCTCCGGCAACATAAAGGTTAAGCGATTGAGCCTGGTCTATCCACTTCTGACGCCTGCTTGCAGCATCTACCAACCAGCGCGGTTCTACTTCAAATGCCGTTGCATACATTTGTTTAATGTTTTGAGGGATACGGTCAATTTTTTGCACACTGCCTTCGTAATATTTAAGGTCGTTGACCATAACTGCGTCCCATAAACCTAGTTGTTTTAGATCTTTCACTAGGTAGGGGTTGACCACCGTGAACTCGCCAGATAAATTCGATTTCACATAAAGATTCTGATAAGTGGGTTCGATAGACTGAGAAACCCCAGTGATATTTGCAATAGTCGCTGTTGGTGCAATTGCCAATACGTTTGAGTTGCGCATACCAGTAGTTTTCATGCGGTCTCGAACTCCGTCCCAATCCAGTCGCTGTTCTGTATTGATCTCGAGATAATCAGAACCACGTTCTTCTTGAAGAAGCTTTAGAGAGTCGATCGGAAGTATGCCTTGGTCCCAAAGTGACCCCTTATAAGTTTCATACTGGCCGCGTTCTACAGCAAGGTCCATTGATGCATTTATGGCATGGTAGCTCACAATCTCCATGGACAAATCCGCAAACTGAACAGCCTTGTCGGAAGAATAAGGTATCTTCTGTTTATACAGGGCGTCTTGGAATCCCATTATCCCCATTCCAACTGGGCGGTGCCTCATATTTGAGGTTTTAGCCTGAGGTACAGAGTAATAATTAATATCGATGACATTGTCCAACATACGAACAGCGGTTGTAATGCTGCTCTTGAGCTTCTCTTTATTTAAGCCATTCTCATCAACATGATTTACAATGTTGATGGAGCCTAAATTACAAACGGCTATTTCTTCTTCGCTTGTGTTCAGCGTGATTTCGGTGCACAAGTTTGATGAATGGATAGCTCCAATGTGCTGCTGAGGCGAGCGTATATTACAAGTGTCTTTGAAAGTCATCCACGGGTGGCCTGTTTCAAACAACATTGAAATCATTTTCCGCCAGAGGTCAGCTGCTTTTATAGTCCGGTAAGGGTGGATGTCCCCGGCCATCGCTTTACGTTCATACTCTACATAAGCTGTTTCAAACGCACGACCGTGCAAGTCATGCAAGTCGGGGACAGTGTTGGGCGAAAATAGCGTCCATTCTTGGTCTTTAAATACCCTTTTCATAAACAGATCAGGGATCCAATTGGCAGTATTCATGTCATGGGCGCGACGTCTCTCGTCACCAGTATTTTTTCTAAGCTCTAGAAATTCCTCTATATCTAAATGCCAAGTCTCTAAATAAGAACACACAGCTCCTTTCCGCTTGCCGCCTTGGTTTACTGCAACAGCTGTATCGTTAACAACTTTTAGGAAAGGGACAACGCCTTGTGATTCGCCGTTAGTGCCTTTAATGTGCGCGCCTAGTGCTCGCACTGGAGTCCAGTCATTGCCAAGACCGCCAGCCCACTTAGAAAGCATCGCATTATCTTTAATAGCAGAATATATACCGTGCAAATCATCGGGTACTGTCGTCAAGAAGCACGAAGACAGCTGCGGGCGTAATGTGCCAGAATTAAAAAGCTGAGGCGTAGAAACCATGTAGTCAAAACTCGAAATTAAGTTGTAAAACTCAATAGCTCGTTCTTCTCTATTTTCTTCGTTGCTGGCAAGCCCCATGGCTACTCGCATGTAAAAAACTTGTGGCAGTTCGAAACGTACGCCACCGCTATGAATGAAGTAACGGTCATACAAAGTTTGCAGCCCAAGGTAAGTAAACTGTTGGTCTCTATCTGCTTGAAGTGCTTCGCCCAAGATAGTTAAGTCATACTCCAGTAGGTGAGGTGAAAGAAGTTCTAGTTCAACACCTTTCTCGATATACATCTTCAGCGCGGTTGGGTAGCGATAATGCATTTCACTGTGGGTGGCTGCATCCGTAATGCCCAAGAAGCCTAATGCCTCTGCTCTTAATGTGTCCATTAGAAGGCGGGCGGTTACAAAAGAATAATTAGGGTCTTTTTCAACCATTGTTCGTGCTGTCATTACTAATGACTCGCGAACGTTCGTCATTTTTACGCCGGGGTATAAATTCTTAAGGGTGCTGTTGTAAATAAGGTCTGCTGAGACATCTTCAAGACCTTCACAGGCCTCTTCAATAACAGTGCGAAGGCGTTCGGTGTCTAGAGGACCTTGGCTGCCGTCTGCCAAAGTCACAAGAATTTCTGGTTGGCTAGACTTAACATTATCTTGCTTTTGTTCGCGCATGCGAGTGCGATCAGCTCTATAAATGACATAGCTGCGAGCAATCTTATGTTCGCCAGAGCGCATCAGGGCGAGTTCTACTTGATCTTGGATATCTTCGATATGGATTGTGCCGCCAGAGGGCATGCGGCGATTAAATATCTGGCTTATTAGACCGGCTTGTTGAGCGACAGATTCATGAATCCGTGAAGAAGCAGCGGCGTTGCCACCTTCCACTGCCAAATATGCTTTAGTAATGGCAACAGAAATTTTCGACTCGTCATAGGCGACCACCGCACCATTGCGTTTTATTACCCGCAAATATCCGGGTGCTGTCTGTGAAACAGACACATTGCTGCTGTTGCTAGGAGTAGCGGCTACAGGTGTATTTCCTGCTGGGTGAACATCAGTCTGCATTATTTGCTCCGAAACGGTGAGCCCCGAATGTGGGTTCACCTTTGTTTATACTAAGAAATGTTACTTATATTTATAAGTATTTTTTATTTTTGAGTTGTGAGGTCGTAATTTAATCAGTCGTTTTGTCCGAAACTACCGCTATTTGTCATTGTTGACCTTTAGGCTTGCTCAGAACTCTGACGGATCACCAAGACGTGATCTTCTGTCCAAGCATACTATCTGCATAAAAGGCACATACTATATATTGTGTTTTTGCGCCCAAACTTTAATAGTTTTTTTAGTTTTTGCCGAGATTTTTTTTATTCCCTTAAGGCATATTATCAAAGTAGAGCGGTTAGACCTTGTATATAAAGTACTTTTCTTGTTTTTTGACTTATTTGGCTTTTTTGGCCACAACCGCCTTAAAGCTTACTATTTTTAATCGGGTTATATATTGACCTTAAATCTAGATTTTTTTACAACATATAGGTAAGCAGTATTTCTATTACACAAGATAATGAGGTTTGGAGGCTAATGCAAGTGATTTCTTTGTGTGCAGCTTGTGGACAAATTGTGAATAGATTGTTGTTGTATAAGGATTTTATGTAAATAAATGGTTTTGTGGAGGGCAGTATCCATTTTGACTCCCTCAATGCCGCAAAGCCACCTTTAATTGCCCCGAATTTGGGCGATTAAGGGCAGAAGTGGCTAACACTACATATTGTGTTATGTGTATTTTAATATTTTAGTAGATTTAGCTGCTAAGTAGGTGCTCTAAAAGCGCTTTTTGGGAATGCATTCGATTTTCTGCTTCGTCCCACACCACAGATCCTTCGTGATCTAGGACTTCAGCGCTTACTTCTTCACCGCGATGAGCCGGCAGACAGTGCATAAACAGGGCATTGGATTTGGCTTTAGACATGAGCTCTGTGTCGACCTCGAATCCGACAAAGGCGTCTTCGCGTTTTCTTTGCTGCGCTTCTTGCCCCATAGATGCCCAGACATCAGTGACCACCAAATCAACTCCCGTTGCCCCAACTGTTGGATCTCTGACTATAGAGACGCGGTCGCGATTTGCCTCCACCAGATAAGAGGCAGGATCGAAACCTGCCGGACAGGCAATAACCAGTTCAAAATCGAATGCTGCTGCTGCATTGATGTAGGAATGGCACATATTGTTGCCATCGCCTATCCAGGCAACGCGTTTGCCTGCGATACTGCCGCGGTGCTCAATATAAGTTTGCATGTCGGCCAATAACTGACAGGGGTGGAAATCATCGCTTAGGGCATTAATCAGTGGCACTTTTGAGTATTCAGCAAATTTGACCAGTTTACTGTGCTCATAGGTACGAATAGCGATGCAGTCGAGCATTCGCGAAAGCACGCGGGCACTATCTTCTATGGGTTCACCTCTCCCAAGTTGCGAATCCGCTGTGGTTAAGAATACCGATGAACCGCCAAGCTGGTTCATAGCCACTTCAAAAGCTACTCGGGTTCGTGTGGAGGATTTTTCAAACACTAACCCAAGAGTGCTGCGGTCAAATTTCTTCGCAAGATCTGGTTGCTTTTTAAGTTCGATAGCCCGGTGGACGATAGTGCTCAAATCGGCAGGACTGAGGTCAGTCAAGGTCAGGAAGTTTTGAATAGCCATAAGGTCTCGTGATTTCTAATAGCTACAGGTCTGCATGTAGTTAGATTGGCAGACTCATAACCTGAAAATGAAAAAGGTAGCTTGCGCTACCAGGTTGCCCAGCATTTTAGACGTAAAGCAATTTATGGGCAATTGTCTTTGCTTGTACGTTTGGGTAGTCTTCATGGCCCAACCAAAATCAGTCTTCACTATGTCTAAAATGAACTCAATTGAGCTTAGTCTGTTTTCTAGCAGGGTATCTGCTATCTGCGATGAAATGGGTATTGTCTTGAGAAGGACGGCATTCTCACCGAATATAAAGGATCGATTGGACTTTTCCTGCGCGCTCTTCGGCCCGGCTGGTGAGCTTTTTGCCCAAGCCGCTCATATTCCTGTCCATCTCGGTAGTATGGCGTTTGCCATGGGAAGTATAGTCGAAGCAGTGGATTGGCAGCCGGGCGACTTGCTGGCAGTAAATGACCCTTATCTTGGAGGCACTCATCTGCCGGATGTAACCCTTGTCTCGCCGGTCTTTTTTCAGGTTCAAGAGGGGTTAGAAGAGACTATTAAGCTAATAGGTTTTATTGCAAATCGTGCCCATCACGCAAATATAGGCTGTGACACCCCCGGCTCGATGCCGCTTTCGTCTACATTAGAAGAAGAAGGAGTTGTTATCCCACCAACGCTAATTGTTCGGCGCGGGAAGCTTATGCCGGGGGCAAGCTTGTTGCCAGGGATAGATAAAACCTTAAGCGGTGATTTTGCCGCCCAGGCCGGCGCTAATCAAGTAGGGGTGGAGCGTTTAACAGAATTGGTAAATAAAATAGGCGATTCTGCCTATCAGGCTGCCATGGAGCAGTTGAATGACTATGCTGATAGAATTACTGAATCGGTCTTAGCCACGCTAAAGCCAGGTCGAAGTGTTTTTTCTGACACCTTAGATGATGATGGAAAAGGATCAAAAAATATAAAGTTGGAGGTATCGCTTACTATTTGCAATAGCAGTGTAGAGCTCGACTTTACCGGTTGCTCAGATCAGGTGCCAGGTAACCTTAATTGCCCAGAGGCAGTGGCGGCTGCCGCAGCTTACTACTGTTTTCGGTGCCTAATGCCAGCAGATGTACCGGCCTGTGCCGGGCTTTTCAGGCGTATTACTTTACTAACTAGAAAGGGAAGTATCGTTAATGCTAACCGACCTGCCGCGGTAGCCGCCGGCAATGTCGAAACGTCTACGCGGCTTGTGGATTTGGTATTTGGCGCGCTAGCTGTGATTCTGCCTGGGCGAATCCCTGCTGCTAGCCAAGGCACTATGAATAATGTGGCAATGGGCCATATAAACACGACCACAGGAGAGCGTTGGGACTACTATGAAACTATAGGGGGAGGTATGGGGGGAGGACCTAATTTCTCTGGTCTTCATGGAGTTCACAGCCACATGACTAATACATTAAATACTCCAATTGAAAGTTTAGAAATGAATTACCCACTGCGTATTCATCGCTATGAAAAGCGTAAAGGGAGTGCTGGGGGCGGTCAGAATCCCGGCGGTGAAGGGGTAGTCCGGCAGTATGAGTTTCTGCGCCCAGCAGAATTAAGCCTGCTCACTGAACGTCGGCTAAAAGGACCTTGGGGATTAGCGGGCGGCGGCGATGGTGCTGTTGGGGTTAATCTGCTTAATGGTGAAAAAATTCCAGCTAAATGTAATTTGTCTGTAGCCGCAGGTGACTTGCTAACCCTAATGACGCCTGGGGCTGGTGGTTGGGGAAAGCCAGAATCAGCCGCGAGTGATGATACGAAAGATCCATCTTAAAGCCCTTGAAATAGTTGCCAATGGCTCAATATATAAAAAGCTCCAGATGATTAACCGACAACTAAAAACTATCAACAAATAGAGAACTGACACTCTGTCGGTGAATGTGTAGAATCCTTCAATGGCTACACCAGACACCAATTCGCGACATTATTGAGGCAATTAACATGAGTATCGAGACCACAATTCAGGAACAAATAGACGCCAACAGCATCTTGCTATACATGAAGGGAAATCCTGAGCAGCCCCAATGTGGATTTTCAGCACAGGTAACGCAACTATTGATGACCTGTGGAAAACGGTTTGCTTATGTTGATATTTTAAGCAATCCAGAAATACGGTCTAATTTGCCTGCTATCTCCAACTGGCCAACATTCCCCCAGCTTTTTATAGACGGAGAACTAGTAGGTGGTTGTGACATTATTACTGAGTTGCATGAGAAAGGTGAACTGCAGACTTTGGTAGATAATTCAAAAGAGGGTGCTTCACAGGACACGTCCGCTTAATGTGACATGCCTTTGATGGCTCGGAGGCTCTGTCTCCGAGCTTGTTTTCCGGTTTATCTAAATCGCTTCTTTTATTAAAATCCTGCTATTAGCCAAGAGTGCAGCTTTCATCAAGTTCTTGCCTTTTATTAAAATCTTGCTTGTTCTACTTGCTTGGTTCCAGCCGCTTGGTTATTTTCACTAGGCGCATTCTCTTTAAGGTCTAATTGTTTATCAAAGCCTAGCCAGTTAAAAACTACAACCCACCTCAGTTAACCCTTTAACGGCCAGCCCCCGAGGCGCTTCCATTTATTGACTATTTCGCAAAAAAGTTCCGCGGTTTTAGCCGCATCGTACCGTGCTGAATGTGCTTCTTTTTCATCAAAATCAATGCCAGCAACCTGACAGGCTCGAGCGAGTACAGTTTGACCATAAACTAGACCGCTAAGTGTGGCTGTATCGAAACTAGAAAAAGGGTGAAACGGATTGCGCTTGAGTTTATGGCGTTCGCTGGCGGCATTGATAAAGCCATGATCAAAGTGAGCATTGTGACCGACTAATATGGCGCGTTTGCAGTCGTGGGCTTTTAGGGCTTCTTTGACCATCGTGAACATGTTCTGAATGACTTCTTTTTCAGATTTCGCGATCCGCAGAGGGTGGTAAGGGTCAATGCCGGTGAATTTCAGCGCGGCTTCTTCGAGATTGGCACCTTCAAATGGCACGACTCGATGGAAAAAGGTCTGCTCGATAGTTAGTATTCCATTCTCATCCATGGAAGGAATTACTGCCGCAACTTCTAGAATGGCATCCGTTTTAGAATTAAAGCCTCCAGTTTCGACATCAATCACAACTGGTAGATAAGTTCGAAAACGTCCGGATAAAAGTTCGTTCATTGGTTCTTCTGGTTCGCTAAAACTCATTAAGAATCCTTGCCTAATTGCCAGCTGATTGTTTCGCCGGCGCGAATGGGGATAACGGAACTATTATCAAATTGAAAATTTTGATCCATAGTCCATGGGATCTTTGTAAGGTTAATTGTATTTTTGTTTCTAGGCAGACCATAAAAGTCAGGTCCGAAGAAGCTCGCAAAGCCTTCCAATTGGTCTAACGCATTTTGAGATTCGAATACCTCGGCATACAGCTCAATAGCAGCAGGTGCGGAGTAGATGCCAGCGCAGCCACAATCACTTTCCTTTAGGTCTTGTTCATGGGGAGCTGAATCAGTTCCGAGAAAAAACTGCCGGCTGCCACTGGTGGCGGCATTGAGAAGAGCTTGTTGGTGGGTATTACGCTTTAGTATGGGCAGGCAGTAAAAATGCGGTCGAACTCCTCCTGCTAGAAGGTCGTTGCGGTTATACAATAGGTGATGGACAGTGATAGTTGCCGCTATATTGTCTTTCTGCGAATTCACAAAATCTACCGCATTCTTTGTGGTGATATGTTCAAGAACGACCTTTAGTTCAGGATATCGCTGCGTCAAAGGGGCCAGCACTTCATCGATAAAGCATTGTTCTCTATCGAAAATATCAATTTCAGGATTGGTGACTTCACCGTGCAGAAGTAAAGGCATACCCTCGTCAATCATCCTTTCAATCACCGAATAACTCTTACTTATCTCTGTCACACCGCTATCTGAATTTGTCGTTGCCCCTGCTGGATAATATTTTACGGCTATAATTACTCCAGACTCTCGCGCTGCTGTAATTTCGTCAGGGCTTAAGTCATCGGTGAGATACAGAGTCATTAGGGGGTCGAAGGTAAGCCCTGGGGGTATTGCGTCTAATATTCTTGCGCGATAATCGCGAGCTGCGGCAACTGAGGTTATTGGTGGTTTTAGATTTGGCATTACAATAGCTCGATCGAAGCGCTCAGCTGTATGGGCCACTGTTGTGGTCAGTGCTGTGCCGTCTCGCAGGTGCAAGTGCCAGTCATCGGGTTGAGTAATTCTTATACTTTGCTTGGTCATTAAGGCGTTAGTCATATTACAAAGTCTTCTATTATAGCGGAATTTTTTAATGAAATATTGTAGTTGATTAAGGAAAAATCCCTGTGCTTTTTTGACAGAGCGGGCATTTTAATCCAAGAAATTTATTAGTTGAGAACAGGAAGTTCTGAAATGTGTTTAAGAAATAATTTTGCCAAGGTATTTGTCGGTGTGGGCATCATCGGCGCGCAGCTCGGCGTAAATGCCGATAACGATACTGAGATTCGGTTGTATCAAGCGTCTATGCATGAGGCGCCCTGGTCTGTTGATACTTCAGTGTTCGAATGCACGTTAACACAGATAATTCCTCAGTTTGGTGAGGCAAAATTTTATCACCGAGCGGGCGAAGGTCTGCAATTTCGGCTCGATACGTTTGGTCGCATACTCGAAAGCGATAGCCTCAGTTTAAGTAGCGTTCCCCCGCCATGGGATTTTAACTCAGCAGAAAAAGACTTTGGGCCTTTGGGGTTGCCTAAAGACGGCAATATTCAGCTGGAAGAAGATACGGCGAATTTGTTAATAGCGGAAATGCTCACTGGGATGATGCCCAGAATAGTAGGAAAGTCCGCGTATACGAATTTTGAGTCGGTTGCTGTGACTTTATCTCCGCTACGGTTTCAAGTGGCCTACGAGTTCTATCAAAACTGTTCAGATAGCCTGTTGCCGGCCAATTACGCCCAGATCAACCGCTCGACTATTTTCTGGTCTAGCGGGGCCAAAAGCCTTAGCGCTAAGTCTATGCAGTTATTGGACAGTATAGTCCTGTACAGCCGAGCAGATGACTCGATTATAGGGTTTGAAATCGATAGCTTTACTGACACAGCCGGCGAGAGGAGGGATAACCTGCTGGTGTCAGAAGAGCGCGCGTTCTTGGTGACGAACTACCTAATCAGGAAAGGCATAGATCCAGAAATAATTGCGACCAGAGCCCATGGCGAGCGCGAAGAATATCTAATTGTGAGCCCTGAGAAGACTCAAGCTGATCGAAATCGGAATCGCCGAGTCAACATTGTCATGTTGCAGCGCAACGGGTTGAGCATAGTTAAGTAAATCTCCTTCACCTTATTTCAACCTTCAATCCCGTTAGTGATAGAATATGGCCCCTTTGGTAGAGGGCGTGCTTCTGTCGTGCATGTTTTCCGAAGTCTTCCTTTGCCTCCCGATTGTTGAAACCTTCAGTAATCAATAATCGTCAATGTTTGGAGAAATGCATGTCAGGGATTAACAAAGTTGTTTTGGCTTATTCAGGTGGTTTGGATACCTCGGTTATAGCCAAATGGTTGCAGCAAACCTATGAGTGTGAAGTAGTTACATTTACTGCAGACATTGGCCAGGGTGGCGAAGTCGAACCAGCTAGGCAAAAGGCTAAGGCTATGGGCATTAAGGAGATCTATGTTGAAGATCTTCGAGAGGAATTCGTTCGCGAATATGTTTTTCCTATGTTCAGGGCAAACGCCTTGTATGAAGGAGAATATCTGCTTGGTACTTCGATCGCTCGCCCACTAATAGCAAAAAGGTTAGTTGAAATTGCTGCTGAGACTAAAGCTGACGCAATTTCCCATGGCGCCACGGGTAAGGGGAACGACCAGGTTCGTTTTGAATTAGGTGCTTACGCGCTGAGCCCAGGTATTGAGGTGATTGCGCCATGGCGAGAATGGGATTTGAATTCTCGTGATCGGCTTTTAGCTTATTGCGAGGAACATCGGATACCTGTCGAGAATAAGTTAGGTAAAAAATCACCTTATTCGATGGACGCGAACCTTCTTCATATTTCTTACGAAGGAGATATTTTAGAAAATCCCGCTGCTGAGCCTGATGAGGCGATGTGGCTATGGACCGTGTCTCCTGAAGAGGCGCCAGATCAAGCTACCTATATAGACTTGGATTATATTAAAGGTGACATAGTTGCCATTGATGGGAAGACGTTAAGCCCGGCATCGGTGTTAGAGAAACTCAATAAGCTGGGTGGTGATAATGGTATTGGCCGTGCTGATATAGTAGAAAATCGCTACGTGGGAATGAAATCTAGGGGATGCTATGAAACTCCCGGAGGCACGATTATGCTGAAAGGACATCGTGCAATTGAATCTCTCACCCTAGACCGAGAGTTAGCTCATCTGAAAGATGAGCTCATGCCTAAATATGCTTCGCTTGTTTATAACGGCTATTGGTGGTCTCCAGAGCGTACTGCGTTACAAGGACTAATCGATCAATCTCAGCAATTCGTTAATGGGAAAGTGCGCCTCAAACTCTACAAAGGTAACGTAATCGTTGTTGGTCGTGAGTCTGCTGATTCACTTTTCGATGAAAGTATTGCCACATTTGAAGATGATGCGGGTGCTTACAATCAGGCTGATGCCGCCGGTTTTATAAAACTTAATGCGCTTCGCCTCAGAATAGCGGCGCAGAAAGGTCGTAGCTAGGGTTGGAATAGGCTCTGCTAATTCCCCTAATTGCCGCTAAGTCTAAGGGTTGCTGACTATACTTTGATAAGTATTCACAATTCTAATAGGCGGGAGTATGTATTCAGATCAATCCAGAATACTTTTTGTTGACGATAATGAGATTAATTTATTCCAATTGATGGAAATGTTGGAGAAAGTTGATGTTGCACCAATTATCGCATAGACAGGAAGTGAAGCGCTTGAATTTGCATCTCGGCATGAGTTTGCTCTGACTATACTGGATACCGATATGCCTGAGATGGACGGCTATCAAGTCCTCAACAAACTTGCCGCCGACCCCCGCACCTCTGGAACTCCGGTGATATTTATGTCGCCTAGCTTGGCTCAGGCTGAGTTAAATCTTCATAGCACAATACTTGCCCCGCTAGATTCAATTCATAAATTCGTTAACAAAAAGATCTTTGTGGAAAAGATACAAAAACATTTTATGCTAAAGAGCAAATACGGTTTTCTGAGTCGCCATTACATTGAAAACGGTCGTTGCGACAATCAAAAGCCTGAAGGAATGTCTGCCCTACACGGAGAGGGGCGTATTATCTTTGCCAATCCAACTGCTGTTGCGAACAACATTGCCTAAGCTAGAAGGTTTATATTTCGAAACGCTGTTAGAGAGAGCTTAGGATAACGTTGGCTCTCAGTGGAAAAGCCGTGTTCTTTACGATGCCTGCAAAAATGGTAAGTCAACCAAAGTAGAGCACACTCTATTTTGGTGTGGGAATGGTCATAAACTTATTATTAGTTTTGTCTCTTATCCTTTATCGGAATCTGCTAAATCTATCGCGGATGTAGATGCACTTATTGTGTTCAATGAAATTCAAAATCAAAAATACAGCAACACAAAGCTATCCCCACTTATGCGATTTTATTCACTTACTAGACTCACTATCCGGCAGAGCTTTGAAGAAATGGCTCAGGTTGCAATCGAGGTAACAAGGCTCGGAGAGTCCACGGCAATTTTGCTTCGAAAAATGTTATCGACATCTCTCATGAGTATGGCGCTAATGTGACGGTTGCAGAAGTTGCAAGGGGCAACGAGATTACCCTGTGACGAAACTTAGGCTGTGACTCTGGCTCCTTATTTGATAAAGAATTTTCGGCAAGCGAGGTGCCTACTCATTTGTTTCACGACGGATTTTGAGAGGGTCTAAATTTCTGTTTTTTTCTTATACTCACACAGGTCTTCAATTATGCAGGAGCCGCAGCGTGGTTTCCGAGCGATGCAGGTATAGCGGCCATGCAAAATAAGCCAGTGGTGGGCATCAAGCAAAAATTCGTCTGGGACAAGTTTAATAAGGCGCTTTTCGACTTCCAGTACGTTTTTCCCCGGAGCTAGCTCGGTTCGATTTGAAACTCTAAAAATGTGTGTATCTACAGCCATAGCTATCTGGCGAAAAGCTGTGTTGAGAACAACATTGGCAGTTTTTCTGCCGACGCCAGGAAGTGCTTCTAGAGCTTCTCTGGTTTGGGGTATTTGGGAATCGTATTGCTCTACCAGAATTCTACAGGTCTTGATCACATTAGCTGCTTTGGTATTAAACAGGCCAATGGTTTTGATGTATGTTTTTAGATCATCAATCCCTAAGTCATAAATGTCTTGAGGTGTATTGGCGATAGGGTAGAGTTTTGCCGTCGCTTTATTGACACTAACATCAGTTGCCTGTGCTGACAGCATGACAGCGATAAGCAGTTCGAAGCTGTTGTTATATTTTAATTCAGTCTTAGGTTCTGGATTTTCGGATTGCCAACGGCTAAATATCTCTGTTCGCTTTAGCTTGTTCATAATTTTCCTGTAACTCGTGCTCGCTCTACTTTATTGATTTCTCGCTGAGTCTCTTTGTCTTCAAGGTTAAAGTGCTTATCGATCACCTTTTTACTGGCTAAAATCAAACCGAGCAAGATAAATGCCCCGGGGGGGAGAGATGCAAAAGGGATCAACTGCTCAGAGCTTGAGTAAACTACGTTTTCTATATTGCTATTTGCTGCCGCTTTTAATAACGACCAGTCCCTGAAAACTGTGCCAAAAATCAACAGCTCTCTCATGCAAGAGAACAGAGATAGAGCGAGCATTATCCCTACGCTATAGGATAAGCTAGATTTAAATGAGAGGCACGGCGTGACAGCGCTGCGGTCTTGGTATCTGATTTCTAGGTGGACGAGGATAGTAAAATTACAGGCAAGTAATGGCAGGTAGTAACCAAGTTCCCCATGCAGTGGTAGCCGAGTTAAATGTAGGATTAAATCAATTGCAGTGGTTAAGCTTGCAGTTAAAAACAGGTACCAGACAAATCGCCATGTCGATTTTATTCTGGTGTGAAAAAAAGAATTAATAGTGACCGCAGCGATACAAAGTATTGCACTGATTAGGCCAAACACCACCCCCTTGGTTGCGGTAGTGGAGATTGCGAGTAAGGGGCTTAAACCTAGCAATTGACTCAGAACTGGGTTTCGGACCCAGATTGGAGCCGATAGTGAGCTTGGTAGTGGCTTTGTATATTCTATAATACTCATGATTTAAGCCCTTGAATAAGCTGGCTAAGTTTTGATTTGTGCCCGTAACTGCGGGGCTTAAAAAAGTGATCAAGCATTGGGGCCCAAAAATTTCCAAAAATGACGGCTATCGCGACTGCGTCGGGATAGCTTCCCCAAACCCTAATACTGTAGAGACTAATACCAATAATGACTCCATAGATCAGGCGGCCGGATGTAGTTGTCGCAGCGCTCACTGGGTCTGTAGCGATAAAAAATGCACCAAGAATTGTTGCGCTGCCAAATAGATGCATATAAGGGGTGCCAGTTATCGTGGCACTTCCTGGCGAATAAAAGGCTAAAGACAATAAAGTCACCGTACCGATAATGGCAAGAGGGATATGCCAGCGAATAACCTTCAATCCGAGTAAGGTAAGTCCTCCTAGCAAATAAGCCATATTTACAATTTCCCAGCCAGTACGGGCATCCCGCGACCATATGGAAGCGTCGCTAGACAGAGCTGCCGCGAACGCGTTTGGGCTGGCCATTTCAGTTAAGGTAAGCGGTGTTGCCACCGTCATACCGTCGATAAGTTCTTTGCTCATGTTTGAATCGAATGCCATAAATGGAAAGCTGGCGAGCAGGCTTTGTCTGACACCTTCCATGCTGAGGGGTGAAATGGGCATACCGCTTGTTAGGTCATTAAGCGGTATATGCCAAGTAGTCATGGCTAAAGGGAAGCTGAGTAAGAGAAACAAGTAGCCTGTCATCGCTGGGTTAAAAAGGTTTTGGCCTAAGCCACCATAAGCATGTTTAGAAATTAATATCGCAAAGGCGATGCCGGCAACTATGAAAGTCCAAGGTGTACCTACGGGAACGGTGAGAGCAAACAATACGGCAGTAACGACAGCGCTTAAATCGGTCATCTGTACTTTAGGATCTTTGCCTCGACAAGCGAGGCATACGGCTTCAAAAACTAGTGCCGCAATTGTAGCAATCAATATGTTTAGAAGTATGCCTATGCCAAAGAACCAGCAAGACGAGACAATGCCTGGACATAAGCAAATAAGGACGGTTTTCATTAGGTTGCTAACCGATTTGGAATTAGTTTGCCTTGGAGAAGATATTGTAGAAGGTTTCAAATTGGTCCTTCTCCGGGCTCGGTTTTTGCTTCTTTGGCTTTTTTCAAAGCGGCTTCGATCTTTCGTTTTTTAACTCGGTTAACCGCGGCGGCAATGTCAGTTTTAGCTGTGCTGCGAGAGAAGTCCGTGGACTCAGAGTTCGCTGCTCTGCTTTTAGTGACGCGTGCTTTGCGGGTCTTAGATTCTTCTTTGTCTTTAATTAATCTGGACTGATGGAATTGATAACGTTCCTTCCAGTGACCACTCAATTCAGATTGTTTTAAGTGGTCTTGCTGAGTTGCCTTGCTGGCTCTGAAATACTGTACTAAGGGAATGTTACTTGGGCATACATATGAGCATGCGCCACATTCGATGCAATCGATTAGGTTCTGATCCTCCAAATTTTCCAAATCTTGAGATCGCGAAAACGCATAGAGCTGTTGGGGCAGCAATTTGGCCGGACAGACATCTGCGCAGTCTCCGCATCGTATACAGGCTAATTCTGCCGGTGGTTCAGGAAACCAATCAGAGCATGCTGCGATAATACAGTTCGTTTTTCTGGTTATGGGCACATTTTCTTCAAAAAGAGTAATGCCCATAAGGGATCCGCCAACAATAGTGGATTCTTGTTTGAGTGTGTCATTACCACAAAGTTCTAACAAAAATGGAACGGGTGTTCCTAGTAAGACCTCAAAATTTTTCGCAGTTTTTAATGGTTTTCCAGCTAGCGTAGTGATTCTACTGATGTAAGCTTGGCCTTTTATTACCGCGTTGTAGGCGGCGTATGCTGTGCCTACATTGTGAACAAGAATACTGTTATCTTTTTGCAAGTCACCGGATGGGACTTCCTTGCCGGTGACCGCTTGAATGATCTGATTCTTGTCGCCAGCTGGATATTTAGTTTGTACCAACACTAGCTTTATGTTCCTGTTTTCTACTGCAGCCTTTAATGCTTGAATGCTATCTAGCATTCTAGTTTCTATAGCTATCACGGAGTTATTTGCGCCGCTCGCACGTTGTAAGATTTCTACGCCTATAACTACCTGCTCAGCTTTTTCACGAATTAGAGCTTCATCGGCGCTGATAAAGGGCTCGCATTCGCATGCATTTATAATTAATAACTCTGTTTGTGATTGGTTCGCAATATCCGGTTTTATGACCTTCGGGAAATCCGCGCCTCCTAGCTCTCCAACTCCTAAATCATGCAATTTTGCTATTAATTGGATTTTACTTATCGACTGATACATCTCTAGTGGATGTAACTGCTGGGAATTGTCTAGGCCGTCTGCTGCAATAACTATATGCAACTGCCTTTCCTCGAATGCGTTGACTACAAGCTTTGCAGCTATTTCTTTAATCTGACCGGATGTGGGAGCATGGATTGGCACACCAAAGGGGGTTGTTGCTGCCGCAATAAGTTGATGCTTGAGAACTTTGTCACCTACTGCAACCAGAGTTTCAAGATTATTTCCATCTTTTTGCCTTAGGGATAACCATAACTCTTTTGGTACAGGGGGTGTCATTATTTGCGAGCGCAGTGAATGATCTTTGAAATCAGCTGGCTTTATTCCCCCCGGCGTCTTATGGGCTTTAGTTGAGCTCTTGTCCCAGAAAAGACCTGCTAGAAAGCTCATGCTTGTCTCTCCACGTTGTTTGGGAAATTATTTAAGTCATCGGGCAGGGCGCTGGGCAGAGCCCAAGCGGGTGATTCGGCCGCAGTGACTGGAACCATATCAATGCAATCTACCGGACAGGGATCGACACACAAATCGCAGCCGGTGCATTCGGCCTCGATAACCGTATGCATCAGTTTCGGACCGCCAAGAATTGCATCAACCGGGCATGCCTTTATACATTTTACACAGCCAATACATTCATCTTCCCGAATTACTGCAACCTTAAAAACCTCGAACTGACCATGAGCAGGGTTAAGAGGTTTGACCTGATCATTTAGCAAAGTAGTAAGCTTAACGAGTGTTGCCATTCCGCCAGGAGGGCATTGATTTACTGCTTCCCCTTGGCTTATTGCTTGAGCGTAAGGTTCGCAACCTTCATAGCCACATTGCCCACACTGTGTTTGTGGCAATAACTGATTGATTTTATCTACAAAAATTTGATCCTGCACGCGCCGTTGTTTGAGCGAATTGTAAGCGACAGCTAAGGCATACAGGCAAAATACTAGAGCTATGCCGATGAATAAGATCACGGTGAATATTGTACTGACGAAGGGAGTTTCCACTAGAATAATCCTGCAAAACCAAGAAAGCTCATTGCGGCTATGCCAGCGCTGATGAGCATAACAGGGTTATGTCTAAACGCATCTGGAGCATCTGAAGTGCTTAGTCTTATTTTAATTGCGCCAAGACCTACTAGGACAAAAGCAAAGCCTAGTGCTGAGCCCGCACTCACAGCTACAGTATTAAGAAAGTTGGTTAAAGAAGGAGTAATGCTAGAGTTTAGCAATGATACCCCAACAACGGCGCTATTGATCCCTGCCAGATAAAACCCGATAGGCTGCTGACGAGCAGTGAGCTTGAAATTTTCTCGAACAATTCTAGCTAAGACCGTGGCGAGAATTGAGCTAATGCCTATAAACACAATCAGCTTTAGCATTTCGAGGCCTAGCGGGGATAAGATGAACCAAAACAAAAGCTGGTTTATGGTGGAGCTAAGAATAAGAACAACAGCGGTGAAAATAGCAATATCAATTGCCGGTTGGAGACGCTCGCTAAAATTGGCAACAGCAGAGACACCCAAAAGTTGGACGAAGACTACATTGTTCACCAAAGCTGCAGCTAAGATGAGACTCGCGATGTCGGACATTAGGAATGGGAGTCCTGATTAGGCCGTTGAAATATTGGCAATGATTCTAGCACGGTTAAGTCAACCATAAAAAAACCAGCTCGTTTTGCAGGGTCTGACTGAAAAAAAGGCCTAGCAGATAAAGGCCTAACAGGTGAAGGTACTAGCGGTTAAATAGTCGCCGCCTTATTCGGGGAAAAGTTCTTTTGAGTAGGCGGCTGGAATCCTATATTGTTCTAAGATTTTCTGTTCAGAGTCAACTGCATCAGCATGGTTGATGACCATTTGATAGCCGTTAGTATTCTCAAAAACAATATTTTCGGCGTCGGCGTTTTTCACCATGTCGGAAAAGTGTGCGAAATCTCGGATAGGCTCACCGTTAATCGAGTCTACTACCCAATTGCGCCAGTCGTGATAGCCTAAATTTACATCAGCTGCCAACACTTGTAGAGCAACCACACGTTCACGGCGTTCAGGTGAGCTCCATTCATTTCGAGCCTGCAGGAGAGTAACTGGAGCCGCTCTTGACCAGTCATTGCCCCACCGTTTGATGAGATTCATATTGAGCGGTACGAATAAAATCCCGCCGTAAATGTAGTACTCTGGAGTTTCATCAAACTGTTCACCGGCAACGAGGCTATAACTTTCTAATGCCCGGTCAGCATCAAGTGTAGCTGTGCGAACTTTGCCAGCTCGAGAGTAAGTAATGTCAATGTCCTCGCCGGTGTGATGTAAATCGATTGCATGTTTATAATCGGTGAGAAGGTCTTCTGATAATTTAATGCTGCCATCATCTGCGATGTCATAATCATCAATTTTTAAAATGACATCGTTCTCTTTAAGTTTGCCGCGAGCAGGCGAATTTTCAAATACTTTAATAACTAAAACGCCGTGCTGATCGTCACCAATGCCGTAGGCCAGCTTTGCGGCTGGGGAGTCTAAACTTTGAGTTCGAAAGCCAAGATCCGGAAAGCCATCATGCTCGCCATCTTCGCTGTCTTTTAGCACGTGCCGAATAATGCTTGGAGGAACAAAATAGCCAAGGTTTTCGGCACGGCCTCCGGCATTGGCTTGCATTACAACCCCTACGATCTCGCGATCAACTATAACGGGCCCGCCGCTATTACCTGGATTAATAGCCGCATCGAGTTGTCCCGCTAAAAGGTAGGCTCCGGCATGAGCGTAGATTTGCTGCTCTACTCTGGAGAGGATGCCTTTAGTAATACTCAGCGATTTTCCGCCGATGGGATAACCATAAACTGAAACCTCATCCAAGGGTTCCGGCAGTTGGCCTATTGAAAGTGCTTTCAGGTCATCAAAAAACCCTTCTTCTTCTACCGTTATTAAGGCTAAGTCTGCCTCGTGGGAGATGAACGATACTTTTGCCAGATAGCGTTTAGGATCGTTGTGTTTTTGTGCCTGAACATAGCTTGCATTGGCTACTACGTGAGCATTGGTGAGTATTTGATTGTTGGCAATGACCGCGCCAGAACCACTACTTTGCCGTGGGTTCAAAAGCCGCCACGGAGTAAAGTAATCCGGAGCCGCTTGAGTGGTGTAGATTTTAATAACTGAATCTTCAATCGCCTGTATTTCACTGTTTTGAGCATTGCCATTTGCGCTCACCAAGAAAAAAATTATAACAGCAGTAAGTAGAATCGTACTGCGCGAGGAAGGTCCTGATGGGTGGCTTGCTATTTTTGAAATTAAATTCATATTGGCCTATTGTTTCATCCTTAGATAAATTACGAGCGATGCATTGGCAACGTTTCGATCATACGATGTCAGTAATGCTTACTATTTTCAACTGCTATGACGGCTAAGCTGCCTCTGTGAGTTTTTCACCTGAAAAAATATAAAAGCAAAACCCCAATGTGAGTTGTCACACTGGGCTCTACAGTTTTTAAGTGACTCGCATTCCCGGTTTCGCACCTTCGTGAGGCTCAAGTAGCCAGATATCTTCCCCGCCGGGCCCTGCAGCTAAGACCATGCCTTCTGATAAGCCAAATTTCATTTTCCGAGGCTTCAGATTGGCGACCACAACCGTTAACTTGCCCTTCAGGTAAGCTGGGTCATAGGCGGCTTTGATGCCAGAAAAAACTGTTCGCGTTCTGGTTTGCCCCTGCAGATCTTTACCTAGATCAAGGGTCAACTTTAAAAGCTTTTCGGCGCCTTCCACGTGAGTTGCATCTATAATTCCTGCGATTCGTAAGTCGACTTTTGCAAAATCCTCAAAGTCTATTTCTGGCTCAAAAGCTGCGCTTGAATCATCTTTTTCAGCATTAACGAGTGGCACAATGTCAATTTGATTGGTCTCAAATTCAGCTTGAGTCTCAGATACCATTGCCAGCACTTTATCTGTTTCTACACGAGTCATTAGCGGTTTGAATTTATTTATTTCATGACTGAGTAGTAGGCTATCTAGATCGCCCCAGCTAAGTTCCGGTACATCCAGAAATTCCTCAGCCTGTGCAGCCATTGCAGGCAATACCGGTTTGAGATAAATGATTAGAAGGCGAAAACAGTTTATGCCGGTGCTGCAAATTTGCTGAAGTTCCTCGGATTGTTTATTTTCTTTCGCAATCACCCAAGGTTGTTTGTCGTTGATGTATTGATTGGCCTTATCTGCAAGCGACATGATGAGTCGAATAGCTTTTCCGTATTCTCGACATTGGTAATGGTCGGTAATTTCCTTTTTTGCTGCTTGCATTTCGTCAAGTAACTGGGGATTACCTAGCTCGCTAGACATCTGCCCATCAAATCCTTTGGTAATAAACCCAGCGCAGCGGCTCGCAATATTGACAACTTTCCCCACTAAGTCTGAGTTTACCCTGAGCGCAAAATCTTCAAGGTTTAAATCTAAATCATCCACCCCAGAGGATAACTTGGCAGCAAGATAGTAGCGTAAATACTCTGGGTTCAAATGCTTCAAATAGGTTTTGGCGTTGATGAAGGTTCCGCGGGACTTAGACATTTTGGTGCCGTCAACAGTAAGAAATCCATGGGCATAGACGGCAGTGGGAGTTCGATAGCCAGCGCTGGTAAGCATTGCAGGCCAAAATAAAGTGTGAAAATTGATAATGTCTTTGCCAATAAAATGAAACAGCTCGGTATTGCTGCCAACCTTCCAATATTCATCGAATTTATAGTTGCTCCGCTCACAAAGATTTTGAAAGCTGGCCATATAGCCTATCGGTGCGTCTAACCAGACATAGAAATATTTACCTGGGGCGTCAGGAATTTCAAATCCGAAGTAGGGTGCGTCTCGGCTTATGTCCCATTCTTGAAGTTCATCATCTAGCCATTCGCTAAGTTTATTGGCCACCGGCTCCTGTAATGTGCCGCTTCGTGTCCACGTTCTGAGCATGTCTTTGAATTCAGGGAGCTTAAAAAAGAAATGCTCGGATTCCTTTTCAATTGGGGTGGCGCCACTAATAGTTGATCGCGGGTTTATTAACTCTGCAGGGCTGTAGGTAGAGCCGCAAGATTCACAGTTGTCCCCATATTGGTCGGCTGTCTTACATTTTGGGCAAGTTCCAACGATGTAGCGATCGGCCAAGAAAAGGCCTTTCTCGGGGTCGAAAAGCTGCTTGATGTGTCGCTTTGCGATATGACCGTTTTTATCTATGGTTTTATAGATCGACTCGGATAACTTTCGGTTCTCCTGCGTATGAGTCGAGTAGAAATTATCAAATCGAATGTGAAAGCCTGCGTAATCTTTTTGATGATCGGCATTGACGGTGTCGATAAGCTGCTGAGGCGTTATCCCTTGACGCTGAGCACTCAACATTATTGCGGTTCCGTGGGCGTCATCGGCGCAAACATACACACAATCGTGGCCTAATAAATTTTGCAGCCGCACCCAAATGTCAGTTTGAATCGCCTCCATCATATGACCCAGATGAATAGCACCGTTGGCGTAAGGGAGCGCGCTGGTTACGAGGATTTTGCGAGTACTCACGAAATTTCCTTATTTTAAGTTCCATAGACTTTGCAGGGCGGTCTTTTTGACTCTAAAGGCCACCCGACACTGCTAAGCTGTGTGGTTTTAGATGATCCTGTTAGTTTAGATTTCTACCATTTCAAAATCTTCTTTACCAACGCCGCAATCTGGGCACATCCAATCATCTGGTATATCGTCCCAGCGTGTGCCTGGGGCTAATCCTTCTTCTGGGAGTCCTAGCTCTTCATCGTATATGAAGCTACAAACCAAACATTGCCACTTTTTCACGTGTATTTCCTCCAATTCTAAAGTTTGTCTAGCTATTCCCCAAATCAGCATTAAAACGCTAACTCAGGCCAAAAAATATTTTGGTGAGCGAGCTGAAACGTTTCAAATTTGGGGGCGGCGGCAAAAATTGCCACATAGCGGTTGATCTACACAGAATATTTTACTTCAAATCGGCAAAAATTTCAGTAGCTTTTTAGGGTTTTGCCTCTTTCAACTCGACAAACAAATAACAGGTGATTCAGCCTTAAAATCGCATTATCATGCGCCCTTATTTGAGATGGGCACCGCTGCCTTTTGGGAACTGAATATGAGTATCAAGTCAGATCGTTGGATTAGAGAAATGTCTCGTACCCAGGACATGATAGAGCCATTTGAGCCGGAACAAGTGCGTTACCAAGAGGGCGAAAAGGTGATTTCTTATGGCACTTCTAGCTATGGCTATGACGTGCGCTGTGCCACTGAGTTTAAAATCTTTACTAATGTCCATACCACCAGCGTTGTTGACCCTAAGAACTTCGATGAGAGTTGCTTCGTCACAATAGACGAGCCTTATTGCATCATTCCGCCCAATTCCTTCGTTTTGGCAAGAACTATTGAATATTTCCGCATTCCAAAAGACGTTCTTACCATATGTTTGGGTAAATCGACCTATGCTCGATGTGGCATTATTGTCAATGTCACGCCTCTTGAGCCTGAGTGGGAGGGGCATGTAACCTTGGAATTTTCGAATACCACGCCGCTACCAGCCAAGATTTACGCCAATGAAGGTGTCGCTCAAATGCTGTTTTATCAATCTGATGAGCAGTGTGAAATGACTTATAAGCAACGTAATGGCAAATATATGGGGCAAATGGGTGTCACACCACCCAGAGGTTAAACTAAAAGCCGCTTATCAATCCCTCGCTGTGGGGCTAGTGCTTAGCGCCACAGGAAATAAGCCTTCTATTACTTATTCCTAAAATGTATTTTTTGTCAAAAAACCGTGCTCAAACTTATCTATTTTCGGTCAAATTCTTGACCTGCCTCTCTGAACTTCTGTTAAGCAACTGTTAAACAGCGCTTTTTCTATTTGGCATAAAGATTGCACTGCTTAAGACAAGAGGCATAGGCTTGCCGGTTGGGAAATAATTGGCCGCCTTCCTCTGATGAGTCTCTAGGATTGAGACTTTGTAATACACAATGAGCAGGAAGCTTAAAACCATGAGTATTGTCACTTCGTCTAGCAATCAGACTAGTCTCGACCAAATTAACGAATTCAATCAAGCAGTCTCTTCCGATAGCGACACTGTCTCATCTGAAACCTACCCGAAACTGCGGCTAAGTTGCGCGTCGGCGGTGTTGGGTATGGCAAATCCAGTGGCGCACAACGGCTTAGTCGCACCAAGTCTAGAGCAGCTTCGAAATAAATTTGTCAACGTCATTGGAAGAACCAGCAGTGAAGTCGGCTTTAAAGGACTTTCTGTGGAGAGTCTTATGCACGCGCTACCGTCAGGGATCGTCATTTTAGACAGTTATGGGCGATAAAACATAGCAACCCCGCAGCAGTTCGGATGCTAGGAGCGCTGAGGCAAGGACAATACTGGCGTGAATTAATTGTTGAAAAATTTGAACCTCGGGTTGATGACGGGCATGAGGTCTCATTGAAAAATGGATTGAGGGTTAATCTATCTACTCGTTCATTAGAGAGTGAAAGCGGCCAACTCATTGTTATTAACGACCTAACAGAAACTAGAAAACTACAAACTCAACTTAGTCGTCATCAGCGCCTCTCGTCCATGGGTAAGATGATGTCGTCTTTGGCTCACCAAATTCGAACGCCTTTGTCAGCTGCGTTACTTCACGCTGATAATTTGATGAGACGAAACAAGCAAGACAAAGCTATCGATGATAGTGGTCGCAAAATAATCTCCCGTCTAAGAAATATAGAAAGACAGATTAGAGACATGCTCATCTTCGCTAAAGGTGAAACAACCTTAACCTCTAATGTATCAACAGCAGAACTTGTGGAGCATATGCATGAGTCTGCTCGTGATCTTGCAGCTTACTATGGAGGCACATTAAGGTGGTTGGATCGAAGTGATGGAGCCATGTTGAACTGTAATTTGGATGCGTTGCCCGGCAAACAGATGGCGGTAGATGCCTACTTAAATGCAAGTGTTATTGACCAAGAGGTAGCGCGCGCCAGGCGCTTGGACATTACCCAAAAAGCGGGGTTTTACGGTGCTATGGACGGTGCTATTAAGTTTGTTAAGGGTGATGCGGTTGCAGGAATACTCATATTGGTCATCAATTTAGTAGTCGGCCTAGCCATTGACATAATGCAATATCAGCTCACCTTTGCAGCGGCAACTGAACGCTACGCATTATTAACTATCGGCGATGGCCTGGTAGCCCAAATTCCTGCACGTGTGCTTTCTACTTCTGCGGCAATTTTGGTAACTCGCAATAACTCATCAGAAATGATGGGTGCTCAGGTAGTTCGCCAGATGTTTGCGGGCCCCCGTGCATTGGGCGTTTCTGCAGCTATCCTGTTTGTCATGGGCATAGTGCCTGGCATGCGTCATGTAGCTTTCATTGGATTGGCCTTGCTTGCTGCTGCAGGAGCTTACTATATTGCACGATTTAATCCTGCAGTAGCTGTTACGCAGATTGAAGAGCCAGAGCCTGAAAGCATCAGTAGTCAAGTTGGCGCGCCAGCCGCTGACAGCGACAAACCGATTGGCAAGATATCATGCCGGTTGACTCTGTCGGTCTAGAAGTTGGATATAGGCTTATCCCACTAGTGGATAAAGCTCAGGGGGGAGAATTGCTTGGGCGAATAAAAGGTATTCGTAAAAAGCTATCTCAAGATTTTGGTTTTCTCATTCCATCGGTTCACATTCGAGAAAATTTAGATCTTACACCGAATGAATATAAGATCAGTTTATCCGGTGTGAATGTTGGCAGCGCTGAAGTGTTCCCAGAGCGGGATATGGCAATAAATCCAGGGTAGGTTTACGGCAAAGTGCAGGGCTTGGAAACCAAGGATCCAGCTTTTGGTCTGGACGTCTTATGGATCGAAAAATCACAAACCGATCAAGCCGAATCACTGGGCTACACGGTTGTCGATGCATGCACGGTTATTGCCACTCATTTGAATAACATTCTGCAATCTCGTTCTCATGAAATCCTAGGTCACGAAGAGGTTCAACAGCTATTGAGTTTGTTGGCAAAGCACTCACCTAAATTGGCCGAAGAGCTTCCGGAGTCAGTGAATACAAATGTGCTGCTTAAAGTATTGCAAAGCTTGTTATCAGAGCAGGTGCCTATTCGCGATATGCGTACAATCGCTGAAACTTTGGCGGCCGTCGGAGAAAAGAGTCAAGATTCTGTCGCTTTGACTGCCGCTACGCGAATTGCCCTAAGCTACGTAATTGTCCAAAGTATCTACGATGAGCGGTCTGAGCTGCCTGTGATCACGCTTGACAGCAGACTGGAACAATTATTGCTTACGTGTGTATAGCAGCCCATTCAAAGTGGGGTTGAACAAGCAAGGAAGCGGAATGACTATCGAGCCAAATCTGGCCGAGTCACTTCAGAAGTCTCTTGTTGACGCCGCTCAGAAACAAGAAGTTTCTGGCGACCCCGCCGTACTGTTGTTAGCGGCGCCATTGTGGCCGATGTTAAGTCGATTCGCGCGATATACCATTAACGGATTGAATGTGTTGTCTTATCAGGAAATTCCTGACAATAAACAAGTTACAGTAGTTGCTAGTGCAGGATCTCGCGCCTAATGCGATCGATAAAGTAGATCGACTTACCAAGAGCTGAGTTTAGGCAAGTGATTCAGAAAAATTGATTTTAGTGAAGCCTGACAGAATTATTAGGCCAATTACGATTTAAATGGACGTTTTGAGTTAAGTTAAAAGGGAGTATGCCAGGCATGGCAGTGAAAAAGTTTTACGCAAGTGATATGCGAACAGCAATGAAGACAATCCGCGCCCAGTTAGGCGAGGAAGCCATTATTTGGTCAACTCGAAAGTTAGCGGGTTGTGTTGAAGTTAGCGCGTCAGTGGATGCTGGCGGCTACATCCGGTTTTACTGTTGAGCACAACTAGTCAGGCGCAAGTTCAGGCCGCTGAGCTTAAGGCATTCGGTTCTCTGCAACCGGTAGCATCAATTCTCACTAAGACCGATGAAGCGGTTCGCCTCGGTGAGAGCCTTGGTCTGTTAATGTCACATAACTGTCCTGTGGCTTATACGACACATGGGCAATCGATTCCTGACGAAATAGTTATTGGCGGATCCACTAATTTGGTTAGTAAGGCGGTCGCGGTGTCGCGACAGCGTTCGATTACAAAGGATCAGGTGGTTGCAGGATTTAGTTCCGTTCAAATAAACGCTAGCAAAAGGGAAATACGCGAGACAGTGTGAGTTTGACAGGAATTAGTGCTTTGCAGGAGCAGAGCCTTAGCGCAAGCGTCTAACCAAGGAGATAGGTTCAAGGATGAAAGAGGAACACCAAGTACAAGTGATTGCGGTTACGGGCGGCAAGGGAGGAGTTGGTAAGACAAACCTTTCCGTGAATCTTAGTTTGGGTTTGGCTGAGCTTGGTAAGCGCGTAGTTCTGATGGATGCAGATCTAGGGTTGGCAAATGTTGACCTATTACTAGGAGTTAAAGCAAAAAGAAATATTGCGGATGTTCTGGCAGGGAATTGTGAATTACAGGACATCTTAATTGAAGCAACTGGGGGCATAAAAGTGATACCAGCATCGTCTGGCACACAGGAGCTTGCATCATTAGGCGTGCATGAACATGCCGGATTAATCAACGCCTTTAACGGCCTTGGTGAATCCATGGATGTTCTTGTTATTGATACTGCCGCAGGCATCTCGGACTCTGTAATTAGTTTTGTTCGAGCTGCTCAGGAAGTATTATTGGTGGTTTGTGATGAACCATCCTCTATAACTGATGCATATGCATTGATAAAAATTCTGAACCGTGACTACCAAATGTCTAAGTTTAGAGTAGTAGCCAATATGACCAGGTCGGATACGGAAGGCCGAAACCTGTTCAAAAAGCTAACGCATGTAACTGATCGATTTCTGGATATAAACTTGCAATATGCGGGTGAAATTCCATTCGATGACTTTGTGCGAAAAGCGGTAAAAAAACAAAAGGCTGCGATCATAGAATTTCCCAGAAGCAAATCATCTATTGCTTACAGAAAACTGGCTAGGACTGTCAGCGAGTGGCCGATTTTGGACCAACCGCGGGGACACCTCGAGTTTTTTGTGGAGCGATTAGTACTACAATAAATCGGGATGACTGATAATGACTTCAGCAACTGGGGCTTCCGTTTACGACAATGTTCAAACAGAAGGTGACGATAAAGATGAGAATCTTGACGAGGTCGTAAACCGTTATGCGCCATTGGTTAAGCGAATAGCTCACCATTTACTACTTCGTATGCCTGCGAGCGTGCAAGTCGACGATCTTATTCAATCAGGAATGATTGGTTTGCTCGAGGCATCTAGAAAATATGATGTCACAAAAGGCGCGAGTTTTGAAACCTACGCAGGTATTAGAATTCGAGGCTCAATGCTTGATGAGGTTAGAAAAGGTGATTGGGCGCCGAGATCAGTACACCGTAAATCACGAAAGGTAGCGGAAGCAATAAAGGCTATCGAAGCAAGAACGGGTCAGGATGCGAAAGTGCAAGACATAGTTAAAGAAATGGACATTGATCTCAATTCCTATTTCGCTATTCTTCAAGACGCATCAGGAAGTCGTCTATTTAGCTTTGATGATGTTATGGACGGTGATGACTCAGCTATAGAAATGGCCGTAGGGGATCTTCCAGGCCCGTGCGACGGATTACAAAGATCTACTTTTAAAGCTCATTTGGCGAAAGCAATTGATGGGCTGCCTGACCGTGAGAAATTGGTTTTAGCGCTTTATTACGATGAAGAGTTAAACCTCAAAGAAATTGGCGAGGTTATCGGTGTTAGTGAATCCCGTGTCAGCCAAATTCACAGCCAAGCTGCGTTAAGACTTCGGGCAAGGCTTTCTGATTGGCGTTAGTTTTGGGTTTGATTTTAGAATAATGGAATTTTCATAAGCAAGGGAATTGCTTATGATTTAGTCAAGGAGATGACTATGACTACCTATTTGAATGACTCTTTCTTCTTCATGCTGCTGGCATTGAATGTCTCAGTAATAAGTCTCTACCTGTTATCTAAGTTAAGGCGAATGCAGGCTGAGCTAGTTAATCTGCGGCAAGGATTCTGCCATGATAGGGAGCGTATAGTGCGTAATTTTGGAGTTGTATTAGCTCGACTTCAATCAGCAGAAAGTAAGATAGAATCAGCTAGTGCTGCGCAAGCAGAATTGAAAATAAAAAAGTCCATGAATACTAATATCACACAGGCTAATAAACTGCTCGATTTAGGCGTGAATTCAGATCAGTTAGTCTCAGGTTTTGGTTTGTCCGAGGCGGAAGCTCAGTTGATGAGTCTAGTTCACACTAAGCAGGACCGAGTCAGCAAAGCGGCTTAAGCTGCGAGTTCGTAGTATTGTGCAATTTCTAGAAGTTGTGCTTGTCTTAATCGGCTTCTCTCAATAGCTGCATCAATGATGGGTGCGTAGAGTTCATACCAAGAAGCGGTCCCAGGAATTAGCCCTGTCAAATTATAAACATTTACTTTTAATAATCTTAGAAAAAGCTGAGCATTATGTTCAGTTATGGTTATGGTATTCGCCATAGTCATAACCCCTTTCTTGCTGAGCTCAGTTTCAAGATTACTCTCTATATCTCTCACTTTCACCATCGAACTACGAGTTGTCCTATCTAATATTTTAAATTCATTGAAATCTTCTCGAGTTTTTTGTGTAAGGTCTCGACCAGAACGCTGATTAATTGTGCTTCCTACACTAAAAAGTATATAGATACAGAGTAGAATCCCAATGCAATTCATGGCGAGAACCATGGGTGCAAACAGGCTTATTAACTTCAGCCGGCTGGTCAGGGTTTCTTGATCAGGATTTAGCATGAAGTCTCTTGTTTTTAATTGAGGGTGTTTTCATCTTGAGGACTCTCATCGGTTTAGGGTGCAGAAACATCGCCATCTATGGCTTCTTGGATTGAACTCACTGCCGCGACTTCGTCTGACAGGTTAAGGGCTCTTGCTTCACTTGCTGCTATTGCAAGATCTAACTTGCTTTTGAAATTTTGCCGCCAACCACGTGATCCACTCACCATCTCTGAAAGACCGAATACAGCATCCTGGGCTGAGCTTAGAAATACTTGGAAATCATGTTCCTGACTAATTATCACATTTTCTAACTTGGCAAACTGCGTCTGATCTATTGTGGGGTCGATATCATCTAGACGCTGGCCCAAAGATTTCATTTGATGATTATAAAACTCAACTGCCATCGTTAAATTTGAATATTCTTCGCTGACTAGCCCGCTTAGGTTTTTCATTTCGATTAAAGGTTCCTGGGTCGCCGACAAAAGTTTTCCAGTCAAAGTCGTATAGGTAAAACCCAGCATGCCTAAAAAAACAACACTGCTGGCACAGGCCGCAAATAATATTGTCAGTTGCTTTTTAGCCTTTAGTTGAAGCTCCTCAATGGGGTCTTGGCCACTGTCTTCGGATTGTGTTTCTTCTTCATCTACCATGGTTATGTCTCAAAGAGCCGAACTGTCTTTACTAAGGATAGCTTAAGTCTAAGTTAGAGGAGGCTTATTTCGATAGCTGAGACCTGAAACTAGGCCATAGATAAGATTCTTAGAATCGTTGCATTGAAGTGGTTTCGAGGAGTAATCACCAAGTAAACTGGCTATAATCCGTACCTTAATCGACACTTTTTGTTAGAGAGACCCGAGTTTTGATGCTAGACCAATATAAACAGCCGAATTATCCAATGGAGATGCTTTCAGCTGCCAATTTATTTTGCGAGAGGGATGAGCGTGTCCTATTCAAAGACTTAAATTTTAGCTTGGCTGAAGGGCAGGTTATGCAAGTTAAGGGCAGTAATGGTAGCGGTAAAACTACTTTATTACGGATTTTATGTGGGCTAAATGATGGATATGAGGGTGATATCCGTTGGTACGGTCATGAATTAAGCGAAAGAACAGAGGATTTTGCTGCCGCTTTGTTGTACATCGGTCATCGTGTTGGAGTAAACAAGGTGCTGACTCCAATGGAGAACCTAAAATGGTCTTGTAGCTTGCAGAGCGCGGTTAATGACGCCCAATTGTTGGATGCTTTGGCAGAAGTAGGTCTGCGGGGATTTGAGTACTCAGCATGTTTTGGTTTATCTGCAGGGCAGCAACAGCGGGTGGCTTTGGCGCGATTGCTGTTAAGTCCAGCAAAGTTGTGGGTTTTGGATGAGCCTTTCACAACACTCGACGTTAAAGGGGTTCTAATGCTCGAAAATATGCTCACCGGCCATGCTCAGCAAGGTGGAAGTGTGTTGGTAACTACCCATAGTCCTCTTAAGCTAGATGGGCTTGTGGAGCTAAATCTGTAATGAATACTGCAACTACTGCGGGAACTTCCGTTTGGAAGGCGTTTTTGTCTACGTTAAAGCGTGATTTGCTGATTTCGTTTAAGCGCAAGAATGATATTGCGAATCCCTTTATGTTTTTCTTTATCGTGGTGTCGCTATTTCCCATAGGAATAGGTCCGGATGCAGATAAGCTCAGTGAAATAGCCACCGGGGTGATTTGGATAGCTGTGTTGCTGTCTTCGATGTTGTCGATGGATAATTTGTATCGTGCTGACTTCGAAGATGGCTCGCTTGAGCAACTCTTATTGTCTCCTAACCCATTGTTTTTTCTGGTACTTGCTAAAAATATAAGTCACTGGCTGGTTAGTGGCGTACCGGTAATATTAGTGTCTCCTGTATTGGCCTATATGTTGAATCTGCCCAGTCAAGCCTATGGGGTTTTGGTTTTGTCATTGCTGATCGGCACTCCGATTATTAGCTTGCTAGGCTCTATTGCGGTTGCACTTACCGTAGGTCTTGGCAGTCGCGGTCTGATTCTTGCCGTAATCACCTTGCCCATGAGCGTGCCGGTCTTGATTTTTGGCACCTTGGCTGTTCAATCCCAGTTAAACGGTATCAGTCCTACGGGATATTTATCTTTGCTTTTTGCGATGTTTGCTGCTTCATTGAGCCTGGCGCCACTGGCTTCAGCAGCGGCGCTTAGAATCAGTGTAAATTAGACTTTTTTTTGGTCCAAAACCTCACGACCCTCGTATTTTTAGTGAGTTACAATCCGTAACAAGGGTACAATATGGTCCCCGTGGTATAGTCCTTAAATCAACAGCTTAGGTAAAATTATATGTGGTTGTGGTTCTCAAAACTTGGCTCGCCGAAATGGTTTTACGAGCTTTCTGAGAAATGGTTGCCTTGGCTAGTAGGGGCAATGGTAGTTTTTCTCTCGATTGGTGTTGTATGGGCTTTATTGTATTTGCCACCAGATTACCAGCAGGGCTATACCTCGCGAATACTTGTTGTCCACGTTGCCGTGGCAGGAACGTCGCTAGCATTTTTCCCGTTGATGGCTGTGGCCGGAACGATTACCTTAGTTTGGAAAATGAAGCTAGCCGATATGGTGGCGAAGAATGCCGCGCCTTTAGGGGCTTGGTTTTCGTTTATCACTTTAGCCACCGGATCCATTTGGGGTAGCGCAAGCTGGGGTACTTGGTGGGAGTGGACAGATAGCCGTTTAGTCTCGATGCTTTTTCAATTTTTCTTGCTTTTAGGTGTCATTTCCCTGCGATCTGCTTTGGATAACTCCGAAGCAGCAGCTAAAGCCTGTGCCTTGCTGTCCATTGTCGGTTGTATAAATGTGGTAGTTATAAAGTACTCAGTAGAATGGTGGAATACCTTACATCAGCCATCGAGCCCAGTAAATTTGGACTCTGGAAGTGCCAACGGCCCTGAATTTTGGGTCGCTACAGCGATAATGATCATCGCTGTGTATTTGTTTTTCACAGTTAGCCTTATATTATCAACGCGTAATGAAATTCTACAGCGAGAAAAAGGGTCGCAGTGGGTTAAAGAGATAGTTAAGAAGCAGCACGCGGAGGTTTAGGTTTTAAGATGATAGAGGCGATAGAGTTTTCCAGTTTTAGTGAATTTTTAAATATGGGCGGTTATGCCTTTAATGTATGGGCTGTGTATGGGCTTTTTGCCATTTTTATTGTGGCGAATTTATTGGCACCCAAGATAAGACGTAAATCAATATTGAAAGAGCAATATCGAAGGATAGTGCTTAATGAAGAATCTGATGCTAATGAAAGTGGTTAAGTCAAGCGGGGAGATACTCAATAATTTGACTCCTCAATTTGACTCCTCAGGAGAAATAACATGAAACCGCATCGAAGAAAAAAGCTGGGTATTATTCTTTTTATTGCAGCGGGCTTAAGCGTTGCGGCAGGGGTTACTTTGTTCGCCCTTAGTCAGAATATAAATATGTTTTTCACGCCCACTCAGGTAGCTGACGGGGAGGTGCAGTCTGGCACCCATTTCAGAATCGGTGGGATGGTTAAGGATGGGTCTGTTGTGCGTTCTGGCGACAGTTTGGAAGTTAAGTTTATAACGACAGACTTTGTTAGCGATGTGCCTATTCAGTATGAAGGTATTCTGCCTGATTTGTTCAGGGAGGGTCAGGGAATTGTTGCTGAGGGGCAGGTTGACGTTGCGGGTGTTTTTCAGGCGTCGAGGGTGCTGGCTAAGCATGATGAAAATTATATGTCACCGGAAGTGAAAGCTGCGATGGACGCTGCAGGTGCTTCAGCTGAAAACCAAAAATCTTATGGTGGAGAGTCTAATGGTACCTGAGTTAGGTTCGTTTTCACTTATTCTGGCGTTACTGCTTTGTGTGATCCTCGGTACATTGCCGATCATTGGGGCCAGCACTAATAATGTTCTATGGATGTCGCTAGCTCGACCATTGTCAGCTGGAGTCTTTGTTTTTGTTGGTCTAGCTTTAGCAATATTGGCTTATGCCTTCGTCACCGATGATTTCTCGGTTCAGTTCGTGGCTCAGCATTCCAACAGCCTTTTGCCTATGCGCTATAAGTTTACGGCCGTTTGGGGAGGGCACGAAGGTTCTTTTTTACTCTGGACATTTATGCTTACCGGCTGGATGGTGGCAGTGAGTATCTATAGCAACAGCATGCCTTTAGACTTCTCCTCAAGGGTTTTGGGCATTTTAGGTATGCTCTGCTTTAGCTATCTGCTCTTTATGCTGGCGACCTCTAATCCGTTCGATAGAGTGGTGCCGCTTCCTCCGGTTGATGGTGCTGATTTGAATTCAGCCTTACAAGATTTTGGTTTTATTGTTCATCCGCCTACTTTGTATATGGGCTATGTTGGTTTTTCGGTGGTGTTTGCCTTCGCTGTTGCAGCATTGTTAAGCGGACGCCTTGATTCAGCCTGGGCTAGGTGGTGCAGACCATGGGCGAATATATCATGGGCAATCCTGACTATTGGGATAGCACTGGGAAGCTGGTGGGCTTATTACGAATTAGGTTGGGGCGGCTGGTGGGCTTGGGATCCAGTTGAGAATCCGCCTCTTATAACTTGGTTGTTCGGAACTGCCTTGATTCACTCACTGGCGGTCACTGAAAAGCGTGGGGTATTCAAGAGTTGGACAATCATGCTGGCAATCTTGGCATTTTCTGGAAGCTTGTTAGGTACTTTCATTACTCGCTCTGGTTTGCTTACCTCCGTGCATGCGTTCGCAAGCGATCCTTCTAGAGGATTTTTTATTCTTGGAATTCTCGCTGTCGCTATAGGTGGCTCTTTAATCCTTTTTGCTATTCGTGCGCCGATGCTTAAGAGTGATTTCAGTTTCGATTTGGTCTCTAGAGAAATATTTCTCCTAGTGAACAACGTTATTTTAGTTGTGTCAGCGGCATCAGTTTTTCTAGGAACTTTATTCCCGATGGTATATCAGGCTGTGACGGATGACCTGATCTCCATTGGTCCTCCATATTTTAATCTAATCTTCGTACCCTTGATGATTTTGCTGGTAATATTTGTTGGTATCGGGCCAATTAGCCGCTGGAAGAAAACCTCAGTAAGTTTTTTGATTAAGCAGCTAACAAAAGTGGCGTTGGCGAGCATCGCAATCGGGGTAGCTCTGCCGCTGGTCATCCTAATGGAGTTTTCTCTGCCAGCAACAATTGCTATGGCACTGTCTGCTTGGATTATACTGGGCATGGTAAAAGATATTGCTAATAAAACTGCTAATAAACCAGATTTGATTACCGGGCTGCGGTCTCTGAGTTATAGCTACTATGGCATGCAAGCAGCGCATTTTGGAATTGCACTAATGGTGACCGGCGTCGCTTTGACTAGTTATTTTAGTACTGAGAAAAGCGTCTTGCTGGATGCCGGTCAAAGTATCGATGTAGGTAGTTATGTCTTTACACTTGAAGGTAGCAGCCAGGTTAGGGGCCCCAATTATGTAGGAGATGAGGTGGCTATGTTAGTTACTAAGGCAGGTGTCCCCATAGCCACATTATTGCCTCAGCGACGTATCTATATTGCGACTGGAACTCCCTCTACCGAAATGGCTATTGATGCCGGTTTTCTGAGAGATCTTTTTGTAACTCTTGGTGAGCAGAAAGAAAGTGGAGCCTGGTCAATGACAATATACGTAAAGCCGTTTATTCGTTGGATTTGGTTGGGTGCGATCTTCATGGCTTTTGGTGGTAGCCTCGCGGCCGCCGATAAGCGTTATCGCAAGCTTAAAAAGCGCGCTGAGGATAAGGCGCTTATTAATGCTGGTGAAGCTCTGCAACCGGTTTCCTAAATTATGAGTAGATTCGCTTTTTTTTTACCGGTAATAGTTTTCTTCGCTCTAGCAGTATTGCTTTGGCAAGGGCTATTTCTAGACACTAAAGCTCTGCCATCGATGCTGATTGATAAACCTATGCCTAGTTTTGCATTAACTACCGTTGATGGCGATGAGGTAACTAACGTTGATTTGCCTGATCAGATATTTCTTCTTAATATCTGGGGTAGTTACTGCCTTCCTTGTTTGATAGAGCATCCAACGTTCATGCGTTTAGCCGAGGAGGGCGAGATTCCCGTGGTTGGAGTGAACTACCGAGACCGTCAGGGTTTAGCAATTAATTGGCTGGGTGAAAACGGCAATCCTTTTGAGTTTAGTATTTTGGATGAAAGTGGCCGGTTTGGTATTGACTTAGGTGTGTATGGTGCCCCGGAAACTTATTTGGTAGACAGTAATGGCGTCATTCGCTATCGACATGTGAGTGTGCTTGATGAATCAGTATGGCGAGAAGAATTTATGCCGGCTATAGCAGAGCTTCGAGACAGGGTGGCCCTGTGAGTCAATTAAATTTATTTTTCTGTCTGATTTTGGTTTTGTTGGTGTTTGCCAATCCAAGTGCCTCAGTGGCGCAGGTCGATACTTTTGAATTCCAAACTACTGAGCAACAACAACGCTTCCGTAAACTTTCAGATGAGCTGCGTTGCCCAATGTGTCAAAACACGAATCTTAGTGGTTCTACGGGTGGCGTCGCGGAAGATTTAAGACGAGAGATTCACCGTATGATTGTTGAGAATCTGACCGACGCTGACATTGAGAAATTCATGTTTGATCGCTACGGTGATTTTATCTTCTATAAGCCTCGATTTCGTGCAGAGACTGCAGTGCTTTGGTTTGCTCCGATTCTTTTCCTTTTGCTAGGTTTCGCCGGAGGATATATAGTTTGGCGTAAATCAAAAAAGGCGGTTGATGAGTCAGAATCTCTCGATGCTAGTCAACTAAACCGTTTAAACGATCTGCTTGATAGTAAGCAATGATCACAATCTGATTGGGTTTTCTTTTGTTTTGGTATTTATCAGCAATTCTTTTAATTATTGCATTACTCTTCGTGCTTATTCCTTTATGGCTAAGAGGCCGCTCACTTAATTATGTCGGAGTGGCATTAAGGAAAGAGGCAAACATTGCTTTATTTCATGAGCGTAGAGACGAGCTTGAAGCCGACTATACGGCGGGCGATATAGATCAGCCAAGTTATGATGCGCTGGTGCTGGAGCTGCAGCAGGGCTTGCTGATCGACGTGTCTTTAGATGACGACGCTAAGATTGGAAGTGATGGTAAGGAAAAAGCGAAAAATAATAAGCCAGCTTTTTTCAAGTTTGCCATGCTAGTACCGTTGCTTTTTACTTTATCTATCCCGATAGCAGCTTATATACTTTATGAGCGTTGGGGTTTTTTAGATGAGGTTGCTCTTACTGATTTATTTGAGCGAACCATAAATAATCAGGATGATTTAGAAGAGGCTAAGTCATTAATCATTAGTCTAGGAAGCGCCGCGCAAAGCAATCCTGACCAACCATGGCCATTGTATTTTTTAGGTGAAAATTTCGCCAACGTTGGCATGTTCGCTGAAGCTTCTCGGTCTTATGAAATGGCCGCTGAATTATTAGATGACACTCCAGACAAGGCTCTGCTGCTTGGCCGTGTTGCGTTATCTCAATATATTTTGGCCGGCTTTAAGTTTACGCCTGAAGTTTTAACGATTATAGAAGAAGCGCGATCAATCAACCCCTCGGAAATATCAATATTGCAACTGCTAGCCGCAGATGCAGAGCAAAGAGAAGATTACACTGTAGCCATAGAATATTGGAGGCTATTGATTCAGGCGAGTCCAAATTCTGAACAAGCTCAGACTCTTAGAACAAATATAGCAGCGGCGCAGATGGTGCTGGCTAGGGATAACCCTGATTTGGCTCAGGGAGCGTCTATTAACGTCAGACTGAGTTTGGCTGATGGATTGGATTTGCCTGACAACCTACGAGTGTTTGTCGCCGCCCGCAATGCCGCACAGGAAGGACTGCCTCCGTTAGCTGCCATTGACTTGACCGTAGCGGAGTTGCCGACAGTGATACGGCTTGATGATTTTTCAGCTGTTGGTCCCTTCAATTTGTCGTCGGCCGAGACAGTTTACGTTTCAGCACTTGTATCCTATGCAGGGGTAGCTTCCCCTAGAGCGGGAGATTACCGTGTGATTTCACAGAGCTTTTCCCCCAACGGGCAAAACGCAGAGATTGAGCTGATATTAGTTGAACCGCTACAATAGAATTTTTGCTAATGTATTGGACTGAGTTTTTTACTATAGCAATCGCTCATTTGTTTGCGGTCGCGTCCCCTGGGCCTGATTTTGCAGTAGTGCTTAAACAGTGTGTTACAAGTGGAACCCGCTCTGGTATATGGACTAGTCTAGGTGTTGGCGCGGCTATTCTTCTTCATGTAACTTACTGTATATTTGGTGTCGCTTTATTACTGACCCAGTCTCCGCTTCTGTTTCTGGCTGTCCGTTATTTAGCTGCTATCTACCTTCTTTATCTTGGTGTTGCAGCGATCAAAGAATCAATGAAAATCAAAAGTGCCGAAATTGAGATTTCTTCTGCTTTAGAAATTAAGCCTGTTCAGGCATTTTATTTAGGGTTTTTGACTAATGGTCTGAACCCCAAGGCTACGCTTTTTTTCCTTTCTCTGTTTACCGTGGCCATTAGTCCAGCAACCCCGACTTTTGTTCAAGCTGGCTACGGTCTCTATTTAGCTGTTGCTACTTTTGCTTGGTTCACAATGTTATCTGTTGTGTTAGGGCGTGAAAAATTTAGAAGTCGAATATTGAAACTAGGGGTTTGGTTTGAGCGAATAATGGGAATCATTCTTATTTTTCTCGCCGTACAAATTGTATTGTTCGTTTAGTATATGTAGGGCTTTACAATCATTTATTTGCTATGCAACTCGAATGCTAACTGAGTTATGACTCTTAAAAAAAATAACAATGTCTGCAATCGCAATTTCGAACAAGCTCGTCGATAAATTGGGTCGACACATAGGCTGCGTAATGTGTCGGTCGCAGATCGTTGTGATCTTCGCTGTGGGTATTGTATGAAAGGGGACATGACACTTTTCCGCGAGGGCAGATATTTTCGTTAGCGGAGCTTTTCCCGGTTGCTTAACCGTTCACCGAATTAGGTGTACGTAAAATCAGACTGACAGGCGGTGGACCAATGGCGCGTAGTAATGTCATGAGTCTTTTTGAGGTGCTTGATACATTGCCTGGGCAAGAAGAATTATTACTATCCAGCAATGTTGCGCTGCTTGATGAATATGCAAAGCCATTACGTGCAGTCGGGGTCAATAGAATCCACATAAGTAGCGATCGTTTAGGGGCTGATCGCTTTAAACGTATTTCGCGAGTTGGGAAGCTCGATAAAGTCTTGCAGGGTATTGATGGGGCAATCGAAGCTGGGTTCGAACAAATAAAGTTAAATTCATTGATGATGAACGGATATAATGAAAGTGTGATTATAGCTTTAGCTGACGATGCTATCGAGCGTGACATTGACATCGCCCTTATAGAAGAGATGCCGCTAGGCGTCGTCTCTGAGCGCGATCGCCAAAAGACGGCCAGAGTACTGCATGGGCCAAAAAATTGAGGGTAAGTACGAGCTGGCTGACAGTAAGCATACGACAGCTGGACCGGCTCGGTATGTTTTATTGGGGAATAGGAAAAGCAAAATTGGTCTCATCTCCGCGGTAACACATAATTTTTGTGAAAACTACAATAAAGTGACAGTAGAGTTCAGGTTGCTGCTGCGTTTGGGAAACAAGCATTCTGTGGATTTGCGGACAATTTTGCGGGCCCTGATAAAGGAGAGCGCGATCTTAAGTGGGGCTGGTGAAGTGTATGGGCATAAAGCTAGAGAGACACTATTTGTATGAAAAAGACTACGTAAAGCCTGCGCGGCTTATGAATATAACGGGAGGTTGATTAGCATGAGCGGATCGCAATCATTAAATATTGCAGTGGTTACTGTGTCAGATACTCGAACTGAAAAAACAGATAAATCCGGTCAAGTTCTGATTGATTGTCTAAAAGGTGCGGGCCATTTGCTTAAGCATAAATCTATCATTAAAGATGATATCTATTTGCTACGGGCTGAAGTGTCGCACTTAATCGCTAATTCAGGAATTCAGGCTATCTTAATGACTGGAGGTACTGGTTTCACCTCACGTGACAATACCCAAGTGGCCATTAAGCCATTGTTTGATTCTCATATTGAGGGATTTGGTGAGCTGTTTAGACAATTATCTTTTGAAGAGATCGGGACTTCTACCATCCAATCTCGCGTTTTTGCGGGATTTGCCAATGATTGTATTATTTTCTGCCTGCCTGGCTCACCAGGAGCCTGTCTCACGGGCTGGACAAAAATCATATCTAGTCAGCTCGACTCGAGCTTCAAGCCCTGTAATTTTGTCGACAAGCTAAAACGCATTTAGCAAT
>CAWKZY010000005.1:0-149719 GCA_963854625.1 Gammaproteobacteria bacterium
TCGGCTACATTGATTTGAATCAATTTCGTCACAAGGCCATGAAGGGCATACTTTTGGTGTACGCGGCCGATGCCAGTCCCGAGCTTCACGTTTTGTTGATTGAAGAAATTAACAGACTCAACAGCCTGTAGTTTATTCCACTATCAAGTTAGTTATTAGCCATTAGTCTGTGGCGTTGCAATGAGGGTTAAATGAAAAGCTCGCCGGTATTGCCAAATTAAGTCGCCATAATGGGTAACATCAGGCGATGCATACCTACAAACTCCACCAATTTCCAGCGGACATTATGCTCGTATCGCTCCCATCGTAGATCTATTCCGGCCATTCCCGCACTGGGGCGCCTAAACACTCCTGCCAGACGGTGTTTCAGTGGCATCTTTGCTGATTGAACTCGGTAAACTCGGCTCTCCTTGGTGTGCTGACGGAGGCGCTTCGCCGCTTTCGGCTGCCTGTTGTCGCTGTGACAGAGCCTGGCGAACGTTCAACTGACTGGCTTGACTCACATTCACTTTGAATGACATCCACACCGGTAACAGCATAATAATCGCCAGCCCCGGGCCCATAATCACGCCCAGACCCCACGTTACCGTGCTGGATACTTCGCCTGGTTGCGCTCCAGTCTGCAGGCCTATCACGTCCAGAAACGGGCCGGCTATCATGTAGCCAAAGGAGCCCATGAATTTGGAGGAAAAGAAAGCCGCAGCAAAAACAATGCCCTCATTTCGCTTGCCAGTGGCCAACTCTTGCTCATCCACGATATCAGCCAGCATCGAGTGAACGGTGATCACGCGCTGAATAGTCATGGTCATATGTATTGTCCAGTTGAAGCAGATCAAGGCAAATACCACCGTGCTGTTATCTGGCAGTAGGTCAAACAATTTCAACGGTGTCAGCCAGAGCAGGTTAATGCTGGTCAGGGCACAGGTCAGGCGCAGTAACTGTTGTTTTTCAAACAGCCGATTCAGTGATCTGGAAAATACGGTCAACAATAGAACCGCGAGAATAATGGGCCCGGCAAACAGTAAGGAAGTCTGGACCGCATCCAGTTGCCAAAAATAGATGTAAGTCACCATTAGCAATGTAGAGGTAATGCTGCCGATACCGCCCACGGCCATATCCAAAATCACCATGTATAAAAAGTTCTTGTTGCGAAATGTGATGAATATATCGCGCAGCATATTGCCGTCGGTATGTCCTGTGCCGCTGGCGAGTTTGGGAATGTATTGCCAAGTGCCGGCAATGCAGATGAAGCTAAACAGTATGACGAGCAGGCCGTTGACCCAGCCAAAAAAATGGTAATTGTCGATGAGGAAGCGGCCGTCAAGGCCATTTTCTTCCTTAAATATAAAAATCAGGGCGGTGGCCGAGACAAGAGTGCCGATAATCCAGGCCATATTGGTGCGCACCGCAGTCAGCTGTGTGCGTTCGTGATAGTCCTCGGTAATCTCTGCACCCATGGCTAGGTAGGGCACCATAAAAAAACTAAGAGCTGTGCGTACCAGCAGCATGCTGATCAGCAGCCAGGTAAACAGCAGGCCTTGGTCGCTCAGCACACTGCCGGGTGGCCCGTACAGCATGACAAAACCCGCAGCCATTGGAATAACAGCGGCAATCATTAACGGGTGGCGGCGGCCAATGCGCGAGCGCAAACGGTCTGACCAGGCGCCAACCAGTGGGTCGTTGATACCATCCCAGATAATTGAAATGCCGATGGCAAGGCCGGTCAGCGTCCCCGACAGGCCCAGCACCTGCTTGTAGTAAAGCAGGACAAAGACCCCCATTGCCGCCTCTTTGAGTGCGTGACTGACAATGCCCGAGCTATACAGCAGACGGCTATGCAAGCTAATACTTGAGACGTCTTTAGGATAAGTTTCAAAATTTCGCATAAAAACATCTTATTATAAATCAAATTTATTTACCAAATCAATTTGTGTATCAATCAAATTTATCTACCAATCAAACTTATCTACCAATCAAATTTATCTACCAATCAAATTTATCTACCAATCAAATTTATCTACTAATCAAATTTATCTATTAATCAAATTTATCTATGAGACAAATTTAATAAGTACTAAAATCTGTTGACTTCCTGAAAACACGTAGATAACATCCTCTCTTGCATCGTCTGAGCCCAAATCAGTTCGATGCGAACAAACCATCACTTGAAGACAACAGCATTTATCAATAAAAGGGAAAAAGTATGAAAACGAAATTCAACCAGAGCAACAGATCGGCGCGGTTCAGAGAATGCCGATCAATGTTTTTATCCATCGACCAAACGGCTAAGCATCGTCAAAGAAAAATTAAACTTGCGATCGCATCCGCAATCATAGCTGCTGGTGCCGCTGGTCTTAGCGCCACTAGCTACGCCGCCACGGCAACGGGCACCATGGAAGTTAGCACGTCAGTTTTGATGTCCTGCACTATTACAGCCGGAGCGATGACGTTCGCTTCCTATGATCCGACCGCCGCGGCGGATAATGATGCTACTGCCACGATAGAATCGACCTGCACTGCGGGCGGAGCGGCAGTCATAACAATGAGTCAGGGTGGTCGTGCACAACCCGGCTCGACCGACGCCATTCCATTGCGTGCGATGTTTAATGGGAGCGAAGGTGCGCCAGAAGAATTGAATTACCAATTGTATAGTGATAGCGCCGGCGGAACTGTATGGGGAAATACCGCGGGATCAGGTAAAGCGATCACTGCAGACGGCACCGCGCAGAATTTTACAGCCTATGGCCGGATTCCTAAGAACCAAACAGGTGTTAGCGCCGGAGCTTTCAGTGACAGCGTCGCGGTGACACTCACTTACTGATGCTAATACCAGTGCTAAAACAGGCCGCTTGCGGCCTGTTCTTTTTGACTTTGCGTATCAGTTAGGGCAAACGTGTGCAAGCGACAAGAAAACAAAAGCTGCTTACAATATTGGGTTTATCGCCTGTGCTGCTGTACGCTGCGGGCCTTAGCCTGCCCGTCTATGCGGCCACATCAGCTTCAGACATGGCTGTGACAGCCAACGTTAACGCATCCTGCACGATGAGCGTAACAAGCTTAGACTTTGGCATCTATGATCCTATTGTAGCCAACGCAACGCAAGATCTTACGGCTTCTGCCACGGTATCAACGACCTGCACTTTAGGTGCAATTGCGAGTGTTAAAATGGGTAATGGGCTCCACGCAACTACTAGCTTTGGCAGGAGTCGCATAGCTTTTTCACGGGACTATAGTCGCCACATGTCAAATGTAGGAAGTGATAGTAAGCTGAAGTATGAGCTTTATACGAACGAAGGCCATACAGATGTATGGACTCAATTAGGAGGTCGAAGCGTTGTTGGTACTGGTACCTCTGATGACTTGACTGTTTATGGTAAAGTTTTTCAAAATCAGCAAGCTGCGGCGGCGGGAAGCTATAATGATACAGTCACTGTAACGGTGCTTTTCTAATGCTCGCGCGTGCAATAATCAAAGCAGCTTTCAGCATCATTCTTTTCGTAATGGGATCCAGTGTCGCAAACGCCGCTTCTTTTGGGGTGAGCCCTGTGCGTGTGACGCTATCCGAGAGCCAGCAGATGGGCGCACTCACCGTGCGCAACGACGGTACTGAGCCGGTGTCAATGCAACTGGAAGTGCTGAACTGGTCACAAGAGGCGGGCAAGGATGTTTTGACGCCCAGCCGCGAGCTGCTCGCCAACCCGCCCATTTTTACGGTGCCAGCTGGTGGCTCGCAGTTGGTCCGGGTTGGGCTGCGGCGGGCGCCCGATGCGCAGCGCGAGCTAACCTATCGCGTCATCCTGCAGGAATTGCCGCCCCCCCCCAATCCCAATTTTATGGGTACGCGGATGTTGATGCGCATCAGCCTGCCAGTGTTTGTTTTACCCGAGGTCGACGCTAAACCCGTGCTGCTGTGGCAGGCGGCTCGCACCCCGCAAGGCGCCCTCAAGATTAGCCTGACCAACAACGGTAATGCCCATATCCAAATCGCCAACTTCAAGTTGTCGCTGCCCGGGAGCCAGCAACCTTGGGTGACCAAAGAATCTGCTGAGTATGTGCTGCCCGGTCAGAGTCGCGACTGGACCCTGCCGGCTAACTCGGAAAACCCAGCTCCGCCGCTAGGCGTCACCTTACAGCTTTTTGCGCAGACGGATGTCGGTGACATTGAGGCCGAAGTATTGGTTGCGAATTGATGTGCACCAGGCAGGGATCGTTGCTCATAAGATTAATGCCAAAAAGTCTCTAAATGCACGCCTACTTCTGCTAACTATGCTGACGCTAACACCGTCTGCGGCGCTGGCGGAAGACACGGCGCTTGCTGTAGACGAAGTATTTCTGGCGGTGCTTATCAACCAGCAACCACAGGGCATCGTCTTTTTACTGCGCAGCGACGATCGTCTGTTCGCGGGGGCTCAAGATCTGCGGCGCTGGCGCTTGCGCTTGCCTGATACCGCCCCTCTTACCCACTACGGCGAAGACTTCTTCGCGCTTGATGCGCTGGCGGGCCTTTTGTACGCATTTGATGAATCTAGTCAAGCGCTGACGGTTCAAGCGCCCCCAAGCCTATTTGATGCCACGCGGCTAAAGGGAACGGTGACCAATTTCAGTGCGCCCACCCCGGCGTCGCCCGGCGGCTTTCTTAATTACGATGTGTCTGCCAATCATGCGCAAGGGCGAACAACGACCAGCGGGCTGCTGGAACTGGGCGGGTTCAGCGGCTGGGGTGCCGGCCAAACCCGTATTTTGGCACGAGATCTGGACGGGCATGCTAGCGCCATCCGTCTGGATACCACCTGGACGCGCGACCAGCCGATGCAGCTCGCCAGCCTGCGATTCGGCGACGCGATCAGCGGCACGAGCAGCTGGGGGGGAGCGGTGCGCTTCGGCGGCGTGCAGTGGTCGACTAATTTTTCTACCCAGCCTGGCTTTATTGCTTTCCCGCTACCCGGGGTGTCTGGCGAAGCGGCGCTGCCCTCCACAGTGGACCTTTATGTTAATAGTGCCTTGCGCATGAGCCGCGAAGTGCCCAGCGGGCCGTTCAGCATCCAGGATCTGCCGGTTACGACTGGCCAAGGGGATGCACGTTTGGTGGTACGCGATATTTTAGGGCGCGAGCAGGTCATCACACAGCCCTTCTATGCCACCCCCCGCCTGCTGAAGCCGGGCCTGCAAGAGTATTCTTACGAGTTAGGTTTTGTGCGCAGGAATTTTGGCAGCGACAGTAATAACTACGGCCGCCCCCTGGCGGTCGGCACGCACCGCTTAGGAATCACCAAGCACTTCACCGGAGAGCTCCACGGTGAGCTGCTCGGCCATCAGCAGACCTTAGGGCTGGGCGGCGTGTTGATGTTGCCTGCCGCTGGCGTATTATCTGGTTCCTTTGCTGCGAGCCATAGCGATAGAGGCGTGGGCGGATTACTGGAGCTTGGGTTTCAGCGTCAGGGCCGCTACGTTAGTTTCGGCGCCAACACACAGCTCGCCAGCCAGCGCTTCGAGAAGTTGGGGCTGCAGCCCGAAGCACTTGCGCCCCGGCAGATAAGCCAGATGTTTGTCAATCTGGCGACTACCGATTATGGCTCCTTCAGAGCGAACTACACGCAGCAGGCCTTCCGTGACCGGACTGGGAATAAGATACTGAGCGCGGGTTATAGCAGGAAGGTAGGGCGTCAAGGCAACCTGACCGCTTCTGTGACTAGGCTTCTCAGTGGGGACGCAAAGACGACCTTCAACCTGAGTTTCTCTTTGTCATTGGGCAATCGGACCAACGCCAGCATCAACACGTCGGCGCAACCAGGTCGCGAGCAGGCAGGTCTACAGGTGAGTCGCAGTGTGCCAGCAGGTAGCGGCTTGGGTTATCGTCTAGCTGCAGGAGTGGGCGATTCAGATCGCCGTGCGGCGGAGGTCAGTGCGCAAAATGGAATCGGTGCTTATAACTTGGCGGTAGATCAGTTCCAGGGTCAGACGGCCTTCCGCGGCAGTGCCAGCGGTGGCGTGGCGTTTCTCGGAGGTAGCGCCTTCTTGAGCCAGCGTATTACCGACAGCTTCGCCGTGGTGCAGGTGCCCGACTATTCCGGCGTGGGCATCTACGCAGACAACCAACTGGTTGCGCGCACTGACGCCGACGGCAATGCGTTGTTGCCAAGGGTACGCCCGTACCAAAAGAACACAGTACGCATTGAACAGGCTGATTTACCGCTCGATGTAAAGATCGACGCGGTTCAGCTGGACGCCGTGCCGTATTTCCGCAGTGGCCTGCTACTGAGGTTTCCGGTTAAGCGCTCGCGCGGAGCGCTGCTCACCGTGGTGCTGGAAAACGGGGAACCTTTACCAACGGGCGCGCAAGCGCGCATAGTTGGAGATAACGTTGAAGAAAATGAAGTCTTCCCCATCGGCTTGAGGGGCGAGGTTTATCTGACCGGGCTGGCGGCGCGCAATCGACTGAGAGTCACTTGGCTAGATCAGCGTTGCGAGTTCATATTGCCTTACCCTGAGTCGACCGACCCGCTGCCTTATCTAGGATCTTATACTTGCACTAGAGTAGAACCATGACAATATTTATCAGTTTTAAATCTAGTGTCCGCCGCATATGTCAACCAGCGAGCTCTGTAGCGTCAAGTACCCTTGCGGGCACCTGTAAGTGTGACGTTTTGGCGCCCTGGCTGACTGCATTGGCCTTTACGCTAACAGCGCAGCAGGGTCATGCATGCACCCTTAACGTCACAGGGGTGAACTTCGGAAGTTATGATGTGTTCAGTAATTCAGCGCTTGATACCACCGGTAATATTGACGTGAACTGCCCTCGCGGCGTCGGGTATTCCATGGCGCTCACCGCGGGCGGGGGGACCCATACACAGCGCGTCATGGACAGCGGCGGCCACAGGCTCAACTACAACCTTTATACCGCCGCTAACCGCGCCGTCGTGTGGGGCGACGCAACCAGCGGCACCGTTACAGTAAACGGCACCGGTATTGGTGTGAATGTAAATTACGGGGTTTACGGACGTATCCCCGCTCTCCAGAACGTACACGCGGGCAGCTACAGCGACATCATCATCGTGGAGCTAACTTTTTGACAAAAGATACGTGAAAAAGTGCGCACGGGAAACGGACAAACCTACGCTACAAGAGATGCAGCTAGGAGTGATATATTTGATTACATTGAAATGCTTTATAACAGCAAACGCCGGCGTTGGCGTAGTTAATAGTCTCAACAGTCTGACCATAAGAACCCCCTGCAAACCCAATAAGCAGTAGAGTGAATAATGCAGAGATGAGTAGTTTCATAGGGTTGTTCTCAGAGATACCTAGCCGTTCGTACACAATAGTATGTATACGGGTTCAATGGAACCATCCTGACTTATCGGGGTGTACCCCCTAGGGTGAGGGCTGATTAGGTTTGGGGAAATGGATAGGCTATTAGTTAGCAGTCAGCTCCTTAAAGCTGTCCAACTTCAGAATCAAGTTGAGGGGATCAATTAAGCTCCATGTGGTTTCGAGGACACTAGCATCAGTCTGAATAATGTCTGTATACACACCAGTCGTCGTTTCAAATTTACCGCTGCAATCAGGAGTTTGGCCGTCCTCATTAAGTGCACTAAAAGCGTTGAATTCTCTAAACTTTGCAATCTTCAACGTAACCCCAGTGAGAGAGGGTACGAGTTCTAACCCCACATCAAACTGACTAATGCCGTCGGCTAAATTCTGCAGTCCTTCGGTAACTACTCTTAGACAAGTATAGATTTTTGCTTCGCTCGCATCGAAGACGCCGATATTATTAAACGCTAGTCCAAAAGATGAATCAGGTGTTACCCCGCTGTAAGGCGAGGGCCATTCTTCCGTAGGTTTATTGGCGAGAGATGCAACAGTAATAGTTGCTGTTGTTGTTGAACTTTCACCGTCGTCATCAGTCGCCTTAAAGGTGACAACTGTTGAGCCATTCGGTAATGAAAGAATGGCGCTTAAACCAGTAGCCACTTCTATCCCATCTATCAACCACTGAGTAGCTGCAATCGTACCATCGTCGGTCGCATTAGCCTTGACGCTGACTGATTCCCCAGCAGCACTGTCGGTGTCAGAGAGAGCCTTATCTCCACCGATAATAGAAACAGTTGGAGGACTAACCAGGGCCGATAGGGTAGCCGGTGAGGTAAGGAAAGTATCCACCTGATCAAAAGTGATGGTTGCTTTACCTTGAGTTGCTTCCCAAAAATTTAGAGGTAAGGCCGGGGTAAGCAGCGAGAGTTTTATCGACTTTGAGTACCCAGTTCCTTGCAACTGGAATCTATGAAGTTCTTGATCAATATAACCCCATTCATTAGGTTTCAACTTCTCCTCGGAGACAACAACATACATACTTCTGAAGTTTTTTTGAGACTCTAGATGTGAAGGACTTCTTATACCCGCATCGGCAATTATTTCTTCCATCGTCAGAGAATGAATAGTTGAGGCCTCGAAAGTCCCATTAGATATATCTTCCCATTTAAAATCCTGAGCTATTTTTATTTCTTGCCCGACTTCGTCAGCTCCAATTAGACCCATCATATAGAGTTCAAAATTACTGTAAGAAAATGAATTATTTGAGACTCCAGAATTTCCATTCACAAGCCCATCAAATTTTTTGGTATTATTAGGGCCCTTAGCTTGATACGACCCATTACTAAGCGCTTGAAGTGACCCGTGTTTCCATCCCCCAAGTTGACCGCCAATATTTGTCCAACCCCAATGGTCTGGACAAACTAGTTCCGGATCGCCACGGTATCCATCAAGTATTTCTAATTTTGATGCCCACGTGTGCATCAATTCATGAAGACTAGGACCCATGGTTATACCATTTAGATGAGGATAATAATGGACAGACTTTAATTTCCCATTGCTTCCGTAATCATCTGAATAATCGAATAGTTCTTCCGCAATTCCAGTGACATCATTTTTAACGCTATAGGAAGTCCCATATGTACCACCATTATTTTCAACACAAGGGAAAATTTTTGAGCAGCCAGAAGCGATCATAATAAAATCAAACTCATCTTCAAAATGTTTAAAAAGTATATTTGTTATTAATTTGACAGTGCTTGAAGCAAGTCTCGATCCATTTCCTCCCCGCTGAATATCTCTAAATTCATTTTGATATTTTGAATTAGATACTAAATTAACTACCCTTCCGCTTCCTAAAATCGATATCGAATAATCAGCCGTTTCAATGGTTTTTATTTTAGCTGGCGATCCTGCGTCTTTATCTATCGCATCATCAATACCATCCCTATCGACATCGTCTATAAAATGATTGTTATGATCTATATAGCGAGTTCCTTGGTCGATTAAAACTTCCCGCTTTTCCCACTCCCTTGGGATCGATCCAGTGAATGAGTTCTCACCCCAGAGATCAAGATAAGTAAGATTCTTGATTCCGCCAAGTTCGTTAGGGATTTCTCCACTTAGGTTATTATCACGAACAGTAAAAGTAGTGAGATATACCAGATTACCTAGCTCAGCAGGGATGCTTCCGCTGAGGGAATTACCACCAATATTAAAGAAGGTTAAGTTTTTCAGATTGCCCAGCTCAGAAGGGATAGTTCCGCTGAGAGAATTATTTCCCAAATTCAGGGAGGTAAGATTTGAAAGATTTCCTAGCTCACTAGGAATAGTGCCGTTTAATCCGTTTGTCCAAAACCAGAGTCGGGATACTGATCCATTCGTGCAAGTAACCCCAGACCAACTACATTCAGTCCCAACAGCTCCCATCCAACCAGTATTATCCGTCCAGTTAGCACCGTCGGTGGAATTATATAGTGTGACTAAGGCATCACGCTCAATCTGTGGAACCTGCGCATAGGAAGGCCCTGCTAGTGAGAACAATAGAAGAGATAGAGCTGTGTGGACGAGTGGCTTAATAGTCAATTCCAATGTTACCTAACAGGTCATCCAGAATAGTATGTATACCGGTGCAATGGAACCATTCTGACTTATCGGGGTGTACCCCCTAGGGTGGGGTGCTGGCGGGACGGTTGCTAGGAAACAGAGGTGGGTGCAGCTATCCAAGGCTGAAGAGCCAGTGGATGCGCATTGGTCTGTAACGGTTGTGTGGGCTGATTAAGACTTCGGTCCTAATGTGAGCCTAGCCAGAAACAACATACTCAACGCCTGTTTGTGCCAGCCCTACCAGATCAATCGATGTAGTATTCAAGCTATGATCAGCAGCAACTATGGCTAGACCGGCTGCAGTATAGGTACCATTATCAATGAGAGCCGAATACTGACTGATATTATCGGCTGGCGTAGGTGGTCCGATCAGATTACCCCAAATCATTTCAACCACTGATAATGAGCTTGCATTAGGCCCCAAAACCACGTCAAGTGCAGTCTGCATTAGCTGTTCATAGGTCATTCCGTCGTCAAGAAGCTTTAATCCTGCACCAACATATGTTTTATTTGTCGCTTGATCTTTTCCAAGAAGTAGCCCTACCAGTTTAATTGTCTTCCCTGCGTTACCATCAAGGTCTAGAGCTATGTGCTTGTCATTAAACTTAAGGCGTTCAATGTTACTGAGAGTATCTTTATCAGTTCCCGAAGCAATATTCCAAAAAGTACCCGACTTAACCAAAGAAACATCTGTAAAATTTTCCGTGTAAACAGCCTGATCAATACCCGCATCACCATCTATGGTATCTCCGCCTAACCCTCCCGTAATCACATTGTTAGAGGAATTCCCAATGATCACATCCGCACCAGAACCGGTGATTACATTCTCAATAACAGCACCAAAAGCAATGCTAAAGTTATTTTTTAAAAACCAGCCGTTAAAAGGAATAGTACTGTAAGAACCGTCTGTAAGATTGATTGTGCTACTCTCTGAAAAGTTACTAAAGTTTAAAGTATCAGTGCCGCCTCCATCCCATATGAGTTTTATCTCAGGAATATTAGGATCAAAAGTATAAGTTGTATTTCCACTGTTGAATTTTGTATTTGGACCATACAGGTATTGCAATGCCGCTACATCATATGCCATTGGCGTGGAGGGTATTGCATACGACTTTTCATCTATAATTTTTATAGAAGCGCCATCAACAGAAAACTCACCTGCCATAACTGTGTACTCTCGAGAATTTTTATCTTCAGGAAAAGGTATGTCAGGATTATCGTTAGGATGTTCAACACCAAGCGCATGAAATATCTCATGATACATAACGGTCAAATCTCCAATAGGAGTTTGAGAACCAATACTTTGTGAGTTTTCGGCGATAGCTACAAGCCCAGTTGAAAAATCTGATTTCGCATAACTTTTATTGAACCAAATGTCTCCTCCTCGCGGGTCACTAAACGGAGGATCTGCTGTTGCTACAACGCCTGGTATAAAGTTCCCCTGCTCATCAGTAATCGTATTTATAGCAAGCCTAATAGTTCCAACTTTTTCTTCAGTCTCAATAACTTCTACAAAAGCTACATTGATGTATTTCTCAATTTCCTTAAACGCTGCACGAGTGTCTTCTTGTTGTTTCGAACTAAAGGGTATCGGGGAAATTTCACCGACGTCATCCTGATAAGCATATCCTGCTAAAGAATTACTGCCCGTCGGAAAACTATATGAAATCACTGTTTTGGATTGATCCATTACTCCTTCCGAAAGAAACGAGTCGCTCATCCATTTGATAGGAGCGCCTTCTCTTTTATTGAGTAGTGAATCTATATATATTATTCCGGAAAGGTTTTTTAATTCAATTTCTTGCCCCGACTCCGAGTATGTTTGCTTGTTAATTTTTGAAGGCACTTATTTCTCCAGCTTAAAGGTTCTGTATATTTCTGTTCATGTTCGACTAAAACTAAAAGAAAGCCAAAAAGCCAATCTAAGTTGACCTTTTAGTAGGTAGGTTAGTAGGTAGGTTAGTAGGTAGGTTAGTAGGTAGAATTGATTATTTAACCTAAGTTCTTGATTTTATTACTTGTTCGATACCGCCCACTGGTACCATTGCAATAAACTAGCTATCCGACTGCTTTTTATAAACACCATTCTTCATATTATTGAACTAGTTCAGAATGGCTCATGCTGTTTACCCGCTCAATTATCTTGGCATAGGCTTTTGTTGTAGCAGCAAGACTAGCCGCAGGGATCTCCTCAGTTGCTTCAATATTGGTATGCAGTAATATGCCACATGCATCAACACAATTGAAGGCACAAGGTCGACGATAGTTCTAATAATAAAATCCTGTTTAGCGTAACGCATTAGTTAGCTATGTTGATCTCGGTTCCGCCAGCAGGAAGCTCCAACGTCATGCCATCCTCGGCCAGATGCCAGTTGAGATTTCCGCTTTCCTCAATGCCCTCCTCAATGCCCTCGGTGAAGGTCTCTAGAAATTCCGGCATACCTGCCTGTGTAAGATGGCTCAGCACCAGCATCCCCACACCCGCCGATTGGGCCAATTCTGCGGCTTCTCTGGGTTCGGTATGATAGGTTACTGTGTCAGCCAGCATTGCAGCACCTCTTGGGTTTATTCTGCTCGCTCTTCGGGAAGCCGAAATCTGCATGGCATTGCTCTGCGCCTCATGGATGAGTACATCGGCGCCATTAGCGGCCGCACCCAGTGGCGGCCAGGCTATGGTGTCACCGCTAATCACCACAGAGCGGCCCTTGTAATCAAACCGATAACCGAAAGCTGGGCTGACCGGATCATGGGCTACGCGGATTGCCGTGATGCTCAGTTCACCAACTTTTAAGGCCAGCGCCGTTCCAGCAGGGTCCGGAATTTCGACGACTTTCGACCGAATCTCTGCAGCATCCAGCGGGAACTTGTTATCTTCTTGTTCATGATGCGCTTTACGGAATACCCGGTCTCGTTCGTAGACGAGGTTGAATCCATCGGCCAGATTGTCCACACCATCCGGCCCGATCACCGTCAATGGCTCGACCCGCCCATTGATCCAGCTCTGTTCAGCCGCCTCACCCACACCAGCAATATGATCGCTGTGCAGGTGAGTGATGAAGATCGCCTTCAAACTAGTTACCGGTGCTCGCATTCCACGCAGAGTATTCCAACCGCCAACTCCATTATCGATCAGATAAAGTGAATCACCCGCCTGAATCGCCGTGCAAGGCTGGGCACGACCAGAACTCGCAAGGGGCCCGCCAGTGCCACAGAAGAAAACCTTGAGACCATCAAAGCTTTGCGCGTGAGCCGTAAATGGGCTGACAATAGACATCAGGGCCAAAATCAGAACTGAGCTAGCTAATTTACGTGCATTATTTTTCATTTATACTCCTTCGTAAGTAGGCGCCGCAAATGGCTGATTACCAGACCCGTTCCTGTAATATCCGCGACCACTGCTAAATCGCATCACATCCGAGATTGTAGCGAGGAATACGCCGAGACAATAACGACAAGTCCCGGACTTGTTTTAGGGATTCTAGCTAGAAACGTTTGTGGTCGACACGAGCAAATTAAGCATCCCCTCCAATCTTACTGAATAATAAAGGGGACGGATTTATTTTCCTGATTTGATACAACCGCTAAATAAAATTTATTTATTCTCTTTTTACTTAGAGAGTGAATATTTTCGCAAAGCCATGCCTGCTGTGAGTGAGCCATAGATATTTCCATCACTGTCCGCAACCACACCCTCCTGACTCCCGCTCGCATCGGGGTCCTGAATAAACAACATCACACTGCCATCTCTCACATTCCCGACGCGAATACCTTCTTCAAAACCGGGATTAGATTGTGCTGTGTTTGAAGATGAGGAATCCGCGACATACAGCAGGTCATTGTCATCGATGAACATTCCGCTGGGTCGACCGAATTGTTTCCACTCGTCGAGAAAGTTACCCAACTCATCAAAAATAAGTACTCGATCGTTACCACGATCACCAACAAATAATCTGCCAGCGGAGTCCATAGCTAGTGCATGAGGCGTATGGAACTGATTCGGCCCCTCGCCAAATGATCCCCAAGTCATGAGATAGTCGCCATGAGAGTCAAACTTCACGATGCGAGCGTTTGATCTAGGCCCATGTCCGTCACCGACAAAGATGTCGCCACCCGGCGCTACGAGCACTGCCGATGGCATATTGAATGTGTCTGGACCGTCGCCAGGAATACCGGGACTACCCAGGGTCATGAGCAATTCGCCTTCAGGACTGAACTTGAAGACCTGATGCCCCTTGGCCTCGCTAACAGTATCGATGTCACGTGAGCCAACATCATCTGTTACCCAAACATTGCCACCTCTGTCTACAGTCAAACCATGAGGACGCTGAAACAGGTCTTCACCGAAACTGAGAAGGTGATTGCCCTGCCGGTCGAATTTCATAATTGGGGCAAGATCTGAACCTCGGCAATCTTGGGCACCGCAGCGATCAAAGACCCAGAATGCCGAACCATCCGGGTGAATTCCCAGGCCGGAGGTGGCACCGACTGACCTTCCCGGTGGCAGTTTGAAGAAAGCCTCGTCGATGCTGTAGTCATCGCTGGGGGTGAAACGGGCATCCGTGACCTGAGAGAATGCAATAACAGAAGAAAACAGCGAAAATATAACCGCTACACTCTGATGGACTTGGGAATTGTTCAGTTTTGGCATAATTGAAATGCTCGGTTCACGCTGATAAAAGGCTGTATTATTGCACACGTACTACACCTACACTCCCTTCGACTTCGATTGTAGTTCCCCATTGATCTGACAGGCGTGCAACACGTTCCAAAATTAGTTGAGCATGACTCTCTTTGGCAATGCGCGGAATGCCAAGCTTTGAGTCAGGACCGTTTATTCCTAACTCTATTGGGTAAAGGCGCACCTCTTTTAGAACACCGTCTTCATAATGGCTGATTGCAACCACGCTTTCCAAAGACTGACTGGAACCGCCGAAATTTCGGGAAAACTGCTGCATTCTTCTTTGTGGGTCTACATCGGCAGCACCGACAACCAGCTCCAATTCCCACTGTGCTTCCCGAAAAAATTCACCCAGACCATAGAAGATTGGCTTACCTTCGTAAATTTCAATGCCGCGTAGTGTTTGCACTCCCGTGCCAACAAAGGCATCGGCCCCTGCATCAATAGCCTGATGGGCCAGGTCCACATAGAACTGCGGAGGGCGCGTGCTCAAATGCTGAAACTCCACGACCGACTCACTCTGATGAATGTGAGCGGCGGCAGTAACGAAATCCCCAAGCTGGCGGGCATTGCGGATATTCCTGAGCATGCGATCCACGTCATTGCCATTCAAGGTATACGCAACTGAGCCTGGAATTTCATCGCCCTGAGTTACTCGATACCTGGGGTCATTCCGTCCGGAACTCGAGGCAGGAATGCTTATACCCGTATCGGGCGAAGCACTGGCTACGGGGCGCGGATTGTCATAGTTGTCTCGGTGTTCCAGAAATCCCTGTCGAACTTGCAGCAGTGCATCGTACTGCTGCTGGGATACTAAAATAGTCTCTCTATAGTTGAGCATGTTGAGACCGGGTCTTCCTCCCAGATTTCCTTTGCGAGATGTTGCCGCGAGTCGATAGTGTTCTGGAAAGATGGGGGCATGGGCGCCAACTAACGCTGCGCGCCCCTTTGCCAATTCGAGAAAAGCCGGTGCGGCCGCTTCTTGTAGGTTTCTACCGCTGCCCGCATGAATTATGCCTGCTTGGTCCAGCAAAGCGTTCGTTGAAAACATGCCCTCGAACTCAGAATCAAGGAGATGATTCTGAGCGCGATTGACCATGTCGAACCCCATCAATTTGAGATCTGCTGCGACCTTATGGCTACCGACAAAACCATTGAGGGGGCCATCGAATTCTCGCAGATTCGCCAACTCCCCCTCCATGTTTGCCACTGCAAGATCGGCACTTCTTATCAATTCAAAAACTGCCTGTACTTCTGGGTCGGCGAGCCGGGATGCGGGACGGCGTATCATCAAGTCACCAACACTTGCGAGAACGAATTCTCCCGGCATGGTCATTGCCCGATCCCTATCGGCAAGCGGCGGCAAATCAGTCTGGGCTGATAGGTTGACTGAAAGGCCACTCGATACTGCTAAAACAAGTGTAACTATATGCGATGCGACTCGGCCTGGCCGTCTCTGTAATTTATTAGCTTTCATAAAGTTCCCGGGGTGCAATTTCAGACACCTATTTATTGCTTTGTCTGGTCTTATCTCTGCCTAGTAGCAGTAGCGCAAGAAGAAAACAATTCGGTACGAACTTCCACCCCCTTTTCTGCCAGCCGCGCCTGATCTGTACATGACACATTAGTATGTCTCAGCTCGACGATATCTCCAGGCCCGATACCCGGGTTTTCAAACAGCGCTTGAATAGTAGTTAAATCAGGATTGAAGCGAAGATCAAGCTGCATCAGGTTCGTCAAGCCACTCAGTGGCGTTATATCGGTTATGTCATTGCCAGTAAGTTCTAGATACTCGAGAGTGATGAGTCCGCGCAATGAGCTGAGATCGGCGAACGAGTTGGCCGCTAGTCGCAGTTCAATCAGTGATGTCAAACCACTCAACGGTGTCAGATCGCTTATATCCTGAGTATGAATATTAAGATCCACTAGCTTGGTTAGTTTCGCCAGAGGACTAATATCGGTAACGGCATTTGTAAAAAGCAATCCTGTCGCCCCCATATGCGTCCTAGGTTTTTGCCCACCTATGAAGTCGCCGTGACGATGCATGCGAAGTACTCGCAATTCTGTAAGCTTACTCAGAGCACTGATATCGCTTAAAGGGTTTTCGGCGATACGCAGATCAACCAGTTTGGTCAAATCCCGGAAGGGGCTGATGTCAGAAATCCAGTTTGTATGAAGGTTCAAATGCGTCAATTCGGTAAGTTCATCTAAAGGGCTAATGTCGGAGAGGCCTCGATTTGATAGATTGAGGTTAGTTAAACCTTTGAGGTTTTGTATTCCGGAAAGGTCATGAAATATGTGTTCCGGGTCAACCCATTCAGGAGATCCTGAAACCGATCTTCTCGCTCCTCCACCGGGGGCACGCAACGTCGCTAATCGCGCGGCTCGACCGCAGCTTAAAGTTTCTTGTGGCCCAAGTGACAAAGCCTCGCGCACCTCTTCCTCCAAAACTGCATCGGCAAAAGTCACAATGTCGGAGGAAGCATGATCTCGACAGTTATCAGTGGGCTGCAAAACTTGCTGAGCCCAAGCCCCGGAACAAAGAAGAACCGACAGTACAATTAAATACATTTGCTTAGAAAGCTGGCTCATATTGCGGTTCCTTTCATAGATATAGTTAGTTCTTGTCTATATTTCATATTTCAATTATATAAAGACATTGCAGCAACCTCGAAAAAATTACTGATTCATTTTTGAAATCACCCCTATTCTGGTGTCGGGATTAGCATCATCACCTGGGTCATGAAAGAAGCCCGCTGCTACGCTAACCGAAATTGCTGGACTGGTCTCAGCGACACAGGCAATGACATGATTATCCGGGTCATCATCAGCGAGGATGTGAGGATGCACGGAATTACCGTCACTAAGAAGAATCGATATAGCTGTTCGCTGAGCCTCGGCAAGATCAGCACCCTGTGGTCCAGAAACACCGCCTTCCCAAGTTAGCTGAACTGCTTGTGCGGTATCGATTGGACATTCCCCTTTAAGCCCTAAAGTATTGGGAGCAAAGCGCTCGGCAAGCACCAGGCTGGGTCCAAATGCGAGGGGCGTCACCTTTTCTATTTTCAAACCGACCAGTGAATTCCCATCGACATCTTCGAGTTGTTCCACAATCTCAACACTGAGCGGCAGTGAATCGTCGACACTAAAAGGTCCAATAAGAAGCACCGTGCGCTTCTCGAGCGTCTCTAAAGCAGGTCGCAAAGTCGCACATAGTGGAGTAACAATCTCACCGGAGGTGGTCTCAACTGCAAAGGCAGCTGCAGAAACTGATGCACTATTTATTTGAACAGAAAAGGTAACGGGCATTCCATCCTGACCACCAGCAGGCGGCATTCCACATAGTCGAGTTGCTCGTGGCGGTAAGGGATCAAGCCCGTGATACGCTGATAGAATGCGCATCTCTTTCTCACTTTCCGCTATTTCCCCCTGCGCTTCAGCAGCAACGAAAAAGCAGAATAAGAATAGTGTTGTGGATAATTTCATTAGTTATCTCGTTACATTGTTCGGCTGTGGATGTGCACTTAAAAAACCAGTGAATCAAGGCTCGTAACTGTAAATCCTTAATCGTCCCGGCACATCTGAACCGGAGATCGCCACCGCAAGATACTGTACGCCGTCGATAGCGTAGGTCATTGGGCTTCCAGTCTGTTGCGCTGGCATGGATAGGCTGCCTAGTTGTCTGCCGGTAAGTTTGTCATAGGCTCGCAGCAAGGCTTCCTGCTCGCCATTAGCGTTTGTATAGCTGCCACCGTCGCCGGCTATAAGGAGTGTTTTGGTTACTAAAACACCTACACGCCCAGCTTGCCCGGTACGGGGAATATCTAGGCCGGCCAGTGCAGGATGATTGCGAATAGAATCCGGAGTCTCACCATGCACAACATCCCAAAGCTTTTCACCCTCGTTCAAGTCCAGTGCCACGATCTGTCCGTAAGGTGGTTTAATTAATGGCAAACCCTCCACATTCAATCGCGGCGCAGTTCTCAATTGCAGATTAATATAGTCCATGTCTGAGCGGTCCGGACGATTACTCATAGACATTCGGCCCACATCAGACTTGCTAAAAATATACATGATGCCGGATTCAGGATCGACTGCGCCTCCAGGCCAGTTGGCCCCACCGGTTTGTGAGGGCATGAACAGTGTGCCGAACGTACCATCGTCGGCTTCCGCCAGAGACGGAGGCATATATATGTCGCCGTAGCGGTACCGAGACAGTATCTCTCGTGCCTTGGCTTTCAGCTGCGGTGTGAAATCAATTAACTCATCGTCGTTGAGCCCTTGGCGAGCGAACGGTGGAGGTCTCACAGGAATGGGCTGAGTGGGAGAAAGTCGCTCACCCGGTATATCGGATGCGGGTACTGGCACTTCTTCTATTTCAAACAGAGGCTTTCCGGTCCCTCGGTCGAAGACGAAGGTGAACCCCTGTTTAACTGTTTGCACTAAGGCGGCTCTGATTTTTCCATTGATCGTCAAGTCAAGAAGCATTGGCGCAGACGGAATATCCCAATCCCACACGTCATGATGAGTAGTTTGAAAATGCCACTTTCGCTCACCCGTTGCGAGATCAAGCGCCACCACGCTGTTAGTAAAAAGATTGTCTCCATGTCGATGACCACCATAGGAATCCCCTGTGGCGGTTTCAGTAGGCAGATATACTGCATTAAGCACGGGATCGATAGTCATCTGAGCCCAGGCGCCACCATAACCCGTATAAGTCCAGGAATTATTCAGCCAGGTATCATTTCCATATTCACCACCCTGAGGAATACTGTGAAAAATCCAAAGCCTCTTGCCTGTTCGCGCATCGTAGCCACGCACATGGCCCTTCGGTTTTTCTCGGCTAGTTGGCATTCTGCCAGCTCGAAACGCCGATCCGATAACGACGACGCCATTGGCAACTATAGGAGCGGCATGCAACCCTACTTCACCTGTTTTGGGGTCCAACTCCTGATCGAACTCTTGTTTTAAATCTACAATACCATCGAGCCCAAAATCCTCAATGCGTTCTCCGCTTGCCGCATCCAGTGCTATCATCTGGTAGCCAGGTGTCACATAAATGATTCGGCCCTTGTCACTGCCATCATTCCACCATGCCAGTCCTCTGCCTGACAATCGACGGGGAGCGTTAGACGCGCGCTCTCCCTCATCAAGGCGAGACACCCAGAGAATCTCTCCGCTCTGCGCATCCAAAGCAACAATAGCTCGCCTGCTTCCAGCGGTGGTATAAATTGTTCGATTTACCATCAATGGTGTTGATTGAAAATTGAACTCAGGGCTAGACCCGAAATTACTCGTGTCGAATTCCCAAGCTATCTCTAGTTGGTTGAAATTTTCACCATTAATTATGTCCAACGGAGAATATCGGGTGCTCGCTAGGTCGCCTCCATAGGTGCGCCACTCCTGGTCCTGAGCTTGTGAGTGATTCATCGTGCTTATTGACAAGAAAATGAATAAGAACATTAGCAGAAGTGTATGTGCTTTCTTGTGGAGGCTGAGAGTGATAATCATGATTATTCTCGTCTAATAATTCTTTTTTATATTTTCAAATCAAATCATATCTGCTCGTTCATATAACGCAAACTACACCGGCTTGTTTCGGTGTTTGTGTCCATTCCATGGCCGCTGCGCCAAATTCCATAACGCGTGAATCAGCGCTTCATCATGAAGCCTAATTTTAGGCATGCCAGTAGTAGCGCAAAAACCTGTGTCAAACGCTAAATTCCATTGTTTGTCTTTGTCAGTCTAGCGGATCATAGCCACTTCTTATTACATCAAGAACCGTAGCGAAGAAAACGGCGAGACAGTGACGACAAGTCGCTGACTTGTCTTACAGATTCCAGCTAGAAAGAGTGTACTCTAGAAAAAAGAAGTAACCTAAGCACCCCTTACAAGCACATTAGAGAACAAGCCCCTGGAGAGGTAATGCAAATGAAACATACCAAATTATTAGTCGCGGCTGCTGCACTGCTTGGACTGCAGGGCGTATTCGCCCAGGAGCAGTTCACCTACAACGAGCACGTGGCCCAAATTATCAATGAGAATTGTGTGGTATGTCACCAGGAAGGCGGCATCGGCCCTATGCAGCTCACCAATTTCGACCAAGTGCGCCCCTGGGCTCCGCTGATTCAGCTAAAGGTAGCCAATCGTGAAATGCCACCCTATGCCTATGATCACGGCATCGGCATTCAGGATCTGGTTGGCGACTGGCGTATGCAGCAGGATGAAATCGATACCATAGTGGCCTGGGTGAATGCTGGCTCTCCTCGTGGAAATATTGACACAACTGCAGCTTTTGCTCAGGTGAAAACCCCAAGCCAATGGAACTTCGAAGCCGAACTTGGCTCGCCGGACCTGGTCGTGCCTTCATCCTCCTATGATGTCCCCGCCAATGGTAATGACCTGTGGATAAGGGAGATTGTTGACCCCAGAGTAACAGCGGCAGTTGTAGGGCGCTGCATTAAGGCAGTTCAGGTGAAACCTCGCGGAGATGCAGCGGCGGTAGTGCACCACGCAAATTCCATCATCTTTATCGAAGACGAATACGGTGAGCTTCGCCGAAATGGCATGCTCACTGAATACGCCATGGGCAAATGGGGCGAGAAAGTGCCTGACGATGTTTGTCGTACCCTGCCCCCCGGCGCACAGATTCAATGGAATATTCATAATTTCCCAGGTGGCGTCGGTGCGACTGCCCGGGGCGAGATTATCGAGGACGTCGTGGTTGAAATCGGCCTGTGGTTCCACAACGAAGATTTCAGCGAACAGGAAGGCGTCTACCGACAGGACCTAACGAGCTATCAGATCGAGCAACAGGGCGATCTTGTGATTCCACCCAACGGCTATCAAATGACCCAGGGATTTCACTCCTTTGACCATCCTGTGCGTATCGATAGTTATCAGCCCCACGGTCACCTGCGCATGAATGCCGCCTCGCTAGAAATTTTCTATCCGGAAACCGGCCGTACGGAGCCGGTCAGTCAGATCTCCAAATGGTCCGCCACCTGGCATCACAACCATATCTACGATCCCGAAGCGGCACCGCTGCTGCCAGCCGGCGCGGTTCTGGTACTAAAGCAGTGGTATGACAACACCGCTAACAACCCCTACAACCCGGATCCTGATATGTGGGTGGTGGGTGGTAGCCGCACCGGCGATGAAATGACTCACGCCTGGATCGCCATTACGCACCTAGACGATAAAGGCTATGACAAACTGGTAACCGAAAGAGAAGCCAAACAGAAACGCTCTCTAGCAGGCAGTGACTGATAAAGAAAGCTAAGCAATAATTGCGAAAGAAACACTGGTAATAAAAGTCACCGGGGAAGTTCGTGCACTACATAAAATTTTAGAATCATCGATTAATAGCCAATCGAAGTAATGTAGGTATTGTCGAAGTATGGAATGTGATATTTGCGCAACACAGAAATGTAGTCCCAGTAGATGCTTTTCCCGGAGCCCTCCTCCAGATAATCCTCCATTCGCTCTGTTGCTAATTTGGCGACATGTTTAGAACGCTTACTTGGTATGGGAATATTATGAAGAGCAGCATACTCATATTGAGCACTTATCTGAGTCGCTTTTACTATAGCCTTGTCTTTATCGGCTTTTTAGGTGGATTTAGATATCCATTTTTCGCTGATAACAAGCTGCGCATGCCAGCGTTTACTGCTGTCTTGTTTACAGATGTATAGTTGCTAAGTAATGTCGTGCCGATTCACTTGTTGTGGCATAACATGCAAGGTCGGTATTTGGCGTGTTCCGAAGCTGGTAAAGAAGAGCACAATATACTGATTATTAACAAGTATTATAGACACACTGAATCCAAAATCCGGTTCCTTCACAGGAGTGGCGGCTCAAGTCCGCTCACCGGGGCCTTTTTAGGCTTTTTTAATTACAAATAGCTTAAGTTCTTAACATAATAGCCAATATTGATTAAGTAAGGTTACGAAACTTAACAATCTAGACTTTGTGATTAGCAGATCCTTGGTCGGACAATTTAAACAGCCACAGGAGATGCTAATTCATGAGTTTTGACGAAGAAGACAGCAAATACACAAGTGATAAAAATGACGACGATAAAGCTAAGACATTTTTCGGGTTTGAAGTTGGTGATTCGGTAACCTACGGTGTTGTTATAGTGCTGACGATCATATTTATTTATCAGGTTTCTGGAGCGACAGCGGTTCTTTAGCTAAGGCTCAAGCTTTCTTTATAGATAGCGCCTCATAAAATTTTTCCCCACTTTTCCACATTAACGGCATTGCAAATGATTCTTTTGCGAGAGGTCTTCTCTGTGCCTGTTCAGTTTTTGCCTAGCGTGTTAGATTACGCCTCCTAAAATTTACTCTGAAAACTCACTCAAAGAGTGAGCCCAACCCCGAAGGAATCGGTATGCCCAAATACAAAATAGCTCTTTTAGACGGTGATGGTATCGGTCCGGAAATCATGGCCGAAGCAGTCAAGGTATTAGATTTAGTCGCCGAACGTAATGACTTAGAATTTGAGCTAGTCCATGGATCCTTTGGCGCTAGTGCCTATTTTGAACATGGCCATGCATTCCCTGACGCTACAAAAGCACTCTGCGATGAGGCTGATGCCATTTTAAAAGGGCCCATTGGTCTTAGCCATGAAGAGTCAAAGAAAATACCTATCGATATGCAGCCTGAGCGTGGCGCCCTGCTACCTCTCCGCCGGCGCTACAACACCTTCGCCAACATCCGGCCGGTATTTTTACCCAAAGAATTGGCCCATTTCTCTCCCTTGAAGTCCGAAATAATAGGAGATGGAGTCGATTTCATCATTATTCGTGAACTAGTGGGCGGCCTTTACTTCGGCAAGAAAGAAAGCGGCATCAACGCTGATGGCAAACGCTACGTAAGCGAAGCACTTGAATACGATGAAGATCAAATCGCCAACATCGCCAAGGTTGCCTTTGAAACTGCGCAGAAGCGTAAGAAGATCTTACATAACATTCACAAAAGTAATGTACTGAAGTCCAGCGTGCTTTGGAATGAAGTGATGAGTGAGGTGGGAGCTAATTATCCGGATGTGCAAGTCATACCAATTTTGGTCGACGCAGCAGCCACCTATTTATGCTTAAACCCAGGTCAGTTCGATGTCATGGTAATGGAAAACATGTTTGGAGACATCCTAAGCGACCAGTGTGGCGGCATCTTAGGCTCGCTAGGACTTATGCCATCAGCCTGTTTAGGCCCAGAAAAAGCTTACTATGAACCTTCTCATGGCTCTGCACCTGATATAGCTGGCCAGCGCATTGCAAACCCATACTCAATGATTGGCTCTGTCGCTATGATGCTTGAAATGAGTTTCAACATGGAACAAGAAGCTCGAAACGTATGGCAGGCTATGCAAAGTGTCTTTGGCCAGGGGTTTTCGACTCCTGACCTCTCTAAGCCAGGCAAAAATGTGAAGATGATCAGCACCGATGGCTTTGGTGACTTGGTTGTTGAAGAGCTAGCCAAACTTTAGATTGGCTAAGCTAAATCGGCTTTTGCGCGAAGCGCAGAGCCGATTTAAACTGACTTATACCTCAGCTAAACTAATCTGCCGTCTCGGCGACTTGATGAAGCAAAATATTAATCATCCGCATAGTCGACTTAACTGCCGCAAGGACTTGGTTAGCGTCCACGCCCCGAGTTTTGAACTCGTGCCCATTATCATTCCAACTGATTACACATTCAGTCAAGGCATCGGTTTTGCCTCCACGAGGGATATGCACTTCAAAATCCGTTAGGGTTGGCATTACAAAATCTTTTTCATGAAGTAATGTCGAAATAGCTGCCATAAACGCGTCGAACCCGCCATTTCCAGAGCCTGAGCTTTGCAATTGCTTCCCTTCTAATTCCACTCGAATACTAGCGGTACTATCAACATTGAGACCACTGTTAATGTAGCAGTTGAGCAAGGTGATATAGTGAATATCCTTGCTCTGCATCACATCCGCTATGATAAACGGCAAATCTTCTGCGGTGATGTTTTGCTTTGAATCCCCCAGCTGAACCACTCTTTTGAGAACCTTCGCCTGATCCTCTTCTGAAAGACTTATGCCTAACTCATCCAGATTATTAATCAGCGATGCTTTACCGCTCATTTTGCCAAGAGCATAGGTGCGCTTTCGAGCAAAACGCTCTGGGCCTAGATTGGTGACGTACAAGTCCCCTTTCATATCGCCATCAGCGTGGATACCCGCTGTTTGAGTAAAAACGTCCGCACCCACAATCGGAGTATTCGCTGCAATCCATTTGTCTGAAAAATTCTCTACCATTCGACTAAGAACAGTTATCCGTGACTCATCGATACTGAGAGTCATATCTAACTTATCGCGCAATGCCACCGCCACTTCGGCCAAAGATGCGTTACCCGCCCGCTCACCCAGACAATTGACAGTGCAATGAATCGTATCGATTCCAGCGGTGACTGCTGCGAGGGCATTTGCGGTAGCAAGGCCATAGTCATTATGGGGATGAAAATCGAACACCTGCTCAGGGAAACTACACATCATGTCAGTTAAGGCTGTGGTAACTTCTTGAGGTGACATCAACCCTAATGTGTCGGGCAGCAAATAGTGTCCTATACCTAAGTGCTTTGTCGCATTAACCAAACCGAACACATAATCCTTGCTGTCTTTATAACCATTAGACCAATCCTCTAAATACATATTGGCTCTTAGCCCTTGGGATTGCGCGTACTCAACAGTCCTAGCGATATCCGCAGAATGACTTTCTAGTGTTTTTCCTAATTGCTGCCGGCAATGCTTTTCACTGCCCTTCGCCAACAAATTAATTACTTTCCCACCGGCCTTCACAATCCAATCAACGCTTCGTTTGTAGTCCACAAAACCGAGCACTTCAATTCGATCAACGAATCCAACTTCAGATGCCCATGCGGTAATCTGCGCTACCGCCTTCTGCTCTCCTTCGGAAACGCAAGCCGATGCCACCTCAATACGGTCAACTTTAAGGGACTGCAACAACGCCCGAGCAATATTCACTTTTTCATTAGCTGAAAAAGAGACGCCCTGTGTTTGCTCACCATCTCTAAGAGTGGTGTCCAGTAAAGATATATGCCGCGGCTTTGCCGTACTCATTGCTCATCCTTTTAATATTGAATATGACGTCTAAAAAAATCTTAAAATCGTAAACGAGATCGCATTCTAACAAAATCTTTGCTGCTACGGATAGCCATAGGCCAGCCATCTCAACTAGGGCAGCTAGTTAAACTCCATTTGATGTGAATTCAGCATTCAACGGGCCAGTCTTCAAAGCCCAGAACTAGCTCCCAGATTACGGACCGTGGTGAACAACAGGGCCATTACAAAAAGCCATCAGGATGGTTAAAAGCATTAAGATACCCTACAATTGCGACCTCACAATTCGAACAATGACGATATATAATGGAAACTCTACACTACGCCGACTTACCTCGCGCCAAGCTAATGCGTCGGCTTGCGGCATTGCTTTATGATGGCTTTTTGGTTTTCGCAATATGGATGTTAATTGGATTTATTTTGCAATTAGTAGTGGGGCCTGACACCAACGAACTAGTCGACGGTGTTGTCAAGACTGACCCTGTTACCAGCGCTCTCCTTTTCACACTGATGGTGATTAGCGCCTCAGGTTTTTACTTGTGGTTTTGGCAAAAAAATGGTCAGACTCTTGGGATGATGTCATGGCGTCTAAAGCTCGTGACAACAGACAATCAGTTAGTGGATTTGAAATATGGGCTGGTGAGATATTTCTTGGCTTGGCCATCATTCTTTTGCGCTGGTATCGGTTACTTTTGGCTTTACCTAGACAACGAAGGTGATGCCCTACATGACAAACTTTCGCACACCAAGGTTGTTGTTGTGCCCAAATCTCACCGGCCTTTAAAATAGAACCTCACTGGCCGTTGAACGGGAGCCTCAGCCTATCTGGTTAGCGTCATGCTAAGTGCCGCACTAATCAACTACTTCAAAATCGGCTTTAAAAAGCTCCTTTCAAATCTCAGTATGCATCCGCTTTCGTCCGCATAAGCGAACGCCGCTTTACATTTTTCATCTTTGAAAGACTTTTTCCGATAGACCTCATAATCAGCAAGACTAGCAAAACTAAAAAGTGCTAGCGCGATATCATTCGCTCCTTCCGACGGCAAAAAATATCCATGATGCTGGCCCCCAAATTGCTCAACTAAAGGAATCCAAAGCTTGGCATATGTCTCAAATTCCTTTGTTTTCTTTGGGTCTATTGTATATTTCAGGTAACAGGTGATCACAATTTTATCCTGAGAACTAGCTTCGCTTGACTCATATTTAACGGTAGGCACGCCGCCCATGGAGTTTACTTGCGCTAACAAAGCATTGTTAGTTAGGCGTATTTTCAACAACTGAGACTATAATACCGATGTCAACGCACGCGCCGAATAAGAACAATGCCAAGTATCCCACACAGCAAGATCGGAAAAAGCACTGCAAGCAATGGATTGAGACCGTATATCAAACTTGCAGGCTCCATCATTCGTTGAACAATAGTGAACACTAAGCCGATAGACAACGATATAAAGACTCGAAATCCCGTAGTCGATTCTCGTAATGGCCCAAACACGAACGAGATGGCTAACACCACCAGCGCCAACGTCGCGATAGGCTGAGTGAGCTTTTTCCAAAAGGCTAAATTATATGTGGCACTATCAAGCCCTTCGGATTCGAAATATTTTGCTAGTCGATAAAGCCCGGTTATGGATTGCTCGTCAGGCTCAACCAACAAAACACTGAGTAATTCGGGAGTGAGGTCCACGACCCAGTCTTCTTGTATATAATGATTGCTGGAAATAGTTCGGCCTCCCAAAACCGACTCGTCTATATTCTCAAGAAGCCAGTAATTACCGCTGCTTGATTCTATATATTGCGCGGTTTCAGCAAAACTCGCCGAAATCATGCGGCGATCCTCACTTACAGTATACCGGGTAACCCCAAACAGGCGAGCGCCGCTAGGGGCGATAGCATTAATGTGAATAAAGTCGTTTCCTATTCGCTGCCAGTTACCCTGTTCTGAGCCTATGGATGCATTGGCACTTTGTTGCACCGCACGATTACTTTTCGCGGTTTGCTCTAAAGGCGGTGAAACATATTCGCCAATCAGCAAGCTCAACCCCATGACAAGGAGTGTTGGTTTGAGCACTGCGAGAATTATTCGGCCGGTTCTAATTCCAGCTGCCTGCATCACTACCAACTCATTATTTGATGCAAGAATACCCAAACCGATCAACGCACCTCCCAGAGCTGTGAAAGGTAACATTTCATACAAACTGGTGGGGGTTGTAAGCAGCACATAGCTTATGGCATTGAGCAGACTATAATTTTCATCGGTGTTGGCTATCTGATCAAGCAGACTAAAAATTAGATCCAGTGTCCCCATCAGCCCAATAACCACCGCCATGGAAAGGAGCACTGTCCGGCTTATATGTTGGTCAAGGATTTTCATGAAGTAGCCTTTTTCAACAACAGCAACAAGCCATGGGGCTGATAAATGATGACTCCTAGCATGATAAACAGAGTATGCACCCACCATAAGCCAAGCATTGGATTGATCTCCCCCTCAGCCACACCATCACGAGAGAATTGCAAAAGGAAAAAATAAAGCGCGTAAATCAGCGCCGCAGGGATTAGCTTGCTATAGCGCCCCGCCCGCGGATTCACTTTAGACATTGGTACTGCGATCAGCGTTATAATCGGAATAAGCAAAATGATCGAGAACCGCCACTGCAATTCGGCCTGCCGTTCCAGTGAACTAGAGCCGAACAGCTCCGTTGTTCTTAAGGCGGCCTCCTCAACGAATTCTTCAAACTCGGCCGCATCGGGCAGCAAAATTGATTGGACATCAAACTGACCAACCGAAAAGTCTTTCTGACCGGGGCGCCCTTCGTATTGCAACACATTTTCCAAGCGCATAAAACGCGCTCCGGAATCTGGATCTATCTCTGGAATCGCTGATTCAGCGATCACTATTCTGGGAGCCATGCTGGTACCAGGCCCGGTATCTGCGGAGCCTCCAGCTGCGACAAAAACCCTCTCCAAACGCCTACCTTCGTCTCTCGCCGACAAGCGCTCCGCATAGGTAACACGCTTACCGTCTGCAAAAGACTGGAACTGACCCGCGACAATAAGGTCGATTTCGGTCAATTGCGCCTGATTCAGCTTTAACAGCTCAGTATTACGAACCCCCCAAGGCGCCAGTGACAAACTGACAAAAGACATGACTACAAACACCAACAGAGTAGCCCCTTGAGTCAGCGCTAAAAGCCTTAGCTGACTCATCCCTGAGCCAAGTAAAACGACCATTTCATTGTCCGCATACATGCGGCCATAGGCCAACAGAATCCCTAAAAAGAGGGCCAAAGGCACGATAACTAAAAGAAAGTCTGGCAAGCGGTAAAGCATTAGAAGAAGCAGAACATCAGACGCCAACTCCCCGGCAACCGCCTGACCCAGATACTGAATAAAACGGCTGGTGAGAGCCACCACCATAAGAATTAGTGAGACCGCAACCATTATTTGCAGAATTTGTTTACTAAGATAGCGAAAAATTATCACGCCTGAAGTTCACCCTTTTGTTGCCGCACCCCAAATACAAAGACAAAGCTTTGTAGGTGATACGAAACTTGAGCTGCAGTGTACTAGAAGCGAGAAGCAGAATCAGCCAATGCTGGAGGTTGTGCCGTAGATTGCGCTTTTCAGCTAAACCAATCCAAACTAGGCTTAGCTAAGCAACCTTAGCGTCGCCATGACCGAGCATAGACTTAAAAAGTGCCGGAATCTGGCTTATCTGATGACGATCGAAATCAAAAAGGACGATGCCGAATTTAGCCCTGCACACAACAGACTCCAACGCACTATTGGAAACCTGCAAACCGATATCAAAGCCATAGCGATTAAAATCACTCACACCAACATCGATGATTAGCTTATCGTCCGCGAACGATTCAGATCGGTAATCAATTGCCAGATCAGTTACCACCATACCCAAGCCATAAATATTGCCTTCGGTGAAACCTAAGCTAGCTAGAAGCTGAAGCCTTGCCTCGTGAAGTATATTCACCATCGCCACACTGTCTAAGTGCTTTGCGTAGTTAACATCGCTTATACCAACGGTGCGCTCCATACTAAAAAGGAACTGTGGCGGGGACTCGACTTTTACTCTAGGCATGACGTCTCCAAAACAAAGCTTTAAATATTTATTTTGAGACAGCAACGGTCTCATTTGGTTCAAATACGAATGACTTTAAAATCTTTAACGCACGCTCATTCTGAAGCAATCTCTCTGAAAAATGAATAGCCAAATAGGAAAACCTAACTCATATTTAGTATCTATTGCTTAAGCTATTGAATAACTTTAGGATTGTCATCCTCTTCAATTTACATTCTAAATCGACGCAGCCATATACATGCGATCGAGATCAAAGGAGTTATCGAATCTGATGAAGTATTCAATCAAAGCTGGGGTCGCCGACAAGATCAATACAGAGTGCGAGATCGTATTCGTTTGGGCTAAGGGCATTCTGTCAGATGAAGCTAGGCTGCTGGACGCCGCTGCAAATAAGGTAATCAGCAAAGTCATCAAGACCGGAGATTTCAACGGCAACCTTGCCGAAACCACTCTTCTCCACCAGCCTCAAGGACTAAGCGCCAAGCGCGTTCTATTAATAGGTGCGGGACTGAAAACAAAATTCAATGGCAAAAACGCAATCAAAGCGATTCGAGCAGCCTACCAGGTTACTCAAAGTTTACCGGCAACTAGCTTGCACTTCGCCATTGCCAGCGTGACCGTGACCGATAGAGACAGCAGCTGGCTCACCGCCAGAGTGGCCGAAGAAGGAGAAAGCAGCTACTACCGATACACAGCAACAAAAAGCAAAAATGCCAAAGCCCCAACCACAAAAACAGTCTCCATCTCACCAATTAATGGAGGCCAGAGAAAATCATTAGATAGCGCCTTAAAGCGTGGCTTTGCGCTCGGCAAAGCGATCAATGTAGCCAAAGAACTAGGTAATTTGCCAGGCAATGTATGCACCCCTAGCTATCTGGCCGAACAAGCCAAACAGTTAGGGGCTAAGAATAAAAGCATCACCACACAAATTCTGGGTGAGAAACAAATGCAACGATTGGGCATGGGGTCACTGCTGTCGGTATCAGCAGGGTCCGCAGAAGAAGCTAAACTCATCGTTATGCAGTATAAAGGCGCAAAAGCGGACAGTCGTCCCTATGCCATCGTAGGCAAAGGCGTCACCTTTGATACCGGCGGAATAAGCCTAAAAGGTGGCAACGGCATGGATGAGATGAAATACGATATGTGTGGCGCTGCAAGCGTAATAGCAACCATGGGATGTGTTGCCGAACTCAAATTACCAATTAACATCGTTGGTATTGTCGGTGCTGTTGAAAACATGCCCGGCAGCAAAGCCACAAAGCCTGGAGACATAGTCACCAGCATGTCCGGATTGACCATCGAAATACTCAATACCGATGCTGAGGGACGGCTAGTGCTTTGCGATGCACTCACTTATACAGAGCGATTCAATCCTCGGAGTGTTATCGACATTGCTACGTTGACTGGCGCCGCCGTGGCCACTTTCGGCTCTCATGTCACCGCACTGCTTAGCAACAATGATGACCTTGCCAGCGAGATAATCGGATACGGCACGGACTGCGCTGATCCTGCTTGGCAGTTGCCAATGTGGGACGAGTATCAGAGTCTGTTAAACAGTAATTTTGCGGACATTGCCAATATTGGCGGACCTCGCGCTGGCACCATAACGGCAGCCTGTTTTCTGTCCCGCTTCACTAAAAAATTCAATTGGGCCCATTTAGACATCGCTGGTAGTGCTTGGGTTTCAGGAGCAAAAAAAGGGGCTACAGGCAGGCCAGTGCCGCTGCTTGTTGAATACCTCAGCAATCAAAAAGCCTAAAGCGCTAATCTGATGGCTAATGTTCACTTTTATACGTTGAGTTCCCAGCGCTACGAAAGCGCTGGCGACGTTCTGAATGTGGTGTGCCGACTGACCGAGAAAGCAGTCGGTCATCAGCATGAAGTCTATATTCATACCTCCTCGCCAACCCAGTCACAGCAACTAGATGACTTGCTATGGCAGTTTCGTAATTCGTCGTTTGTGCCTCATAGCCAAATGGCTGACTCTGGCAGTCACCATGACCAAGTCATATTAGGCGACTCACCTCCCCCCAAAAGCTTTAGTGGCATGCTCATTAACTTATCCAGCGCTCCGGTATCCTCGGTGGCTCAGTTCAGCCGTGTTAATGAATTTGTAGGCCCCGATGAAGCAAGCCTGATTACCGGTCGAGAACGCTACCGTCACTATAAAGCTCAAGGCATTGAGATTGTCACCAACAAAATCTAGAAGAACCCTTCGTTAATCAATCCCCGCAGTGTACTGCTAACTTTAAAATCAATGCGCCTTGAGCTGCTGAAGTCCGGTAAAACCGCGTTTCATCATGTATAATCACGCCTTCAATTTAGACAGCCGAGCCAAGCCGCAACATTATGGAAAAGACATACCAACCACAGCAGCTAGAAAACCATTGGTACAAGACCTGGGAAGAAAGAGGATATTTCGAACCTCAAGGTGACGGCGATCCTTATTGCATCGTAATTCCACCTCCCAACGTCACTGGCCGTCTGCACATGGGCCACGGCTTTCAAAATGCCATCATGGATGCGTTGATTCGCTACCATCGCATGCTCGGCAGACAGACTCTCTGGCAGGTAGGTACCGACCATGCCGGCATAGCCACTCAAATGGTTGTAGAGCGCAAACTTAATGCTGCTGGCACAAACCGTGAAGAAATAGGCCGAGAGGCTTTTCTTGACAAAGTCTGGGACTGGAAAGAAGAATCAGGCGGAATTATAACGCAACAGATTAGACGTCTGGGGTCATCGATAGATTGGTCTCGCGAACGCTTCACAATGGACGACCAGATGTCTGCTGTGGTGGAAAAAGCTTTTATCCAACTTTATGATGAAGGACTTATTTACCGTGGCAATCGACTGGTAAATTGGGACCCCAAGCTACTGACTGCAATTTCCGACCTGGAAGTCGTGGCCGAAGAAGAAAACGGCTTCATGTGGCATTTTCGTTATCCTATTGAAGGCAGTGACGACTGCGTTGTCATAGCAACAACCCGCCCAGAAACACTTTTAGGCGACTCCGCCATTGCCGTGCACCCAGAAGACGAGCGCTATAGCGCCTTAGTTGGCAAAATGGTCAACCTCCCCCTGTGTGACAGAAAAATTCCGATCATTGCAGATGAATATGTCGACCCTGCTTTTGGAACTGGCTGTGTGAAAATCACTCCAGCCCATGATTTCAATGACTATGAAGTTGGCAAACGCCACGACCTTCCTGTCATCAATATTTTCACAAAAAATGCCAGCATCAATGATGAAGCCCCCGCGGATTACCGCGGATTAGACCGGTTCGAAGCTAGAAAGAAAATCGTGGCGGATCTAGAAGCCCTCGAGCTCGTTGAAAAAATTGAGCCTCACACCCTTAAAGTGCCGCGCGGGGACCGCAGTGGTGCTGTTATCGAGCCGTACCTTACACACCAATGGTATGTTGCCATTCAGTCTCTTGCCGACCCTGCCATTAAAGCTGTCGAGAATGGCGACATTGAATTCGTACCAAAAAATTGGGAAAACACCTACTTTGCCTGGATGCGCAACATTCAAGACTGGTGTATTAGTCGTCAACTTTGGTGGGGACATAGAATTCCTGCATGGTACGACGACGAAGGCAAAATCTACGTAGCCCCAACACAAAGCGAAGCTCGGGTGAAATACGGTTTGGCTGACGATTTAAATCTTCAACAAGACCCAGACGTATTAGACACTTGGTTTTCCTCAGGCCTTTGGACCTTCTCAACGTTAGGCTGGCCAGATGACCGTGAGTTTTTTGATAAGTTTCACCCTACCGACGTCCTCGTTACCGGTTTTGACATCATTTTCTTTTGGGTTGCTCGAATGATTATGATGACCTTAAAATTTACCGGTGAAATACCATTCAAAAAAGTCTATATCACTGGCTTGGTCCGCGATGAGCAAGGCCAGAAAATGTCTAAGTCCAAGGGCAATATACTTGACCCTATCGATTTAATTGACGGCATCGAACTTGAAGAGCTGGTTAAAAAACGTACCGCTGACATGATGCAGCCCCAGCTAAAGCAAAAAATTGATAAAGCGACGCGCGAGGCTTTCCCAGATGGCATCGCAGGTTATGGCACCGACGCACTTCGCTTTACCTTTTATTCATTAGCCACCACAGGTCGGGACATTAAATTCGATTTAGGCCGCACCGAAGGCTTCAGAAATTTTTGCAATAAAATTTGGAATGCCGCTCGCTATGTATTAATGAATACAGAAGAAAAAGACGTCGCAAGCAGCCTTGATAGCGCGAAGCTGTCGGTTGCCGATCGCTGGATCATTAGCCGTTTTGACAAAGCTAACGTAGCCGTGCAGGCAGCAATGAATGACTTTCGATTTGACCTTGCCTCTCAGACTCTTCACGAATTTATTTGGAATGAATACTGTGACTGGACTGTAGAGCTTTCCAAGCCTGTGCTCTGGGACGAAGACGCAAACCCGGAAAGTGCAAAGATTACCCGTTTAGTTTTACTATCCATATTGGAAAAGAGCCTGCGCCTTTTGCACCCATTTATGCCATTTATTACCGAAGAAATTTGGCAGAAAATAGCTCCGCTCACAGGTCAGGCTCACAGCAGCGAAGCGAGTATTATGCTAGCGCCGTACCCTGAGCTTAATGAAATCAAAGACGAAGAAGCAGAGCAACATGTTGAGTGGATAAAAGGTGTAATCATCGCCATCAGGAATATTCGAGGCGAGATGAATATCTCACCTGCGAAGAATATCAACGTCTTTTTAGCAAGCCAATCTGAAGCTGACCAACTGAGACTGGAAAGTTATCGCCCTTATCTCGAAAAGCTAGCCAAACTCGAAAGCATTAATTGGCTTGACGATAAAGCCAACGCGCCTAAAGCGGCAACCGGCATTTATAAAGATTTAGAGATATTAGTGCCGCTAGCTGGCCTTATCGATGTGGATGCCGAGCAAGCACGGTTAAGCAAAGAAATCGAAAAGCTAACAAACGGGCTTAAATCTGTGAGTGGCAAACTCAACAACGCTAAGTTTGTGGTCAACGCACCTGATGCGGTTGTTGCTAAAGAGCGCGGGAAAGCAGAGCAGATGACCGGCACCTTAGAAGCACTGAAGGGAAAGCTGAAGGAGTTAGACGAACTCTAAAACCCATTGCGCTAGTGAGTGGAAACTCAACCTAGCGCAGTTCTTTAGGCATACTGAAGACAATATCTTCTTTTACACCACCTAACTCAGCCGCATTAACACCGGCCAAATTCTCTAGTTTAGCAATTACCTGTTGTACAAGTACCTCAGGGGCAGATGCTCCAGCAGTAACACCGAAGCGATGCTTTCCTGCCAGCCATTGCTCGTCGATATCTTGAACGCTGTCGATTAAGTAAGACTCGCAGCCTAGCCTCTCTGCAAGCTCTTTGAGTCTGTTCGAATTTGAACTATTGGGCGAACCCACCACAAGAAGCAGATCGCATTCCAGAGCTAACTGCTTAACGGCGTCCTGTCGGTTTTGCGTGGCGTAGCAAATATCTTTTTTACGGGGGCCTTCAAGGCCAGGAAATCTTTCCCTTAAAGCATCAATCACTTTCGATGTATCATCCATCGATAGCGTAGTTTGCGTTACATAAGACAGCTTTTCTGGATTATCTACAGTCAGATTTAACACGTCTTCCACAGATTCAACAAGGTATATCTTCCCTCCTAGGGAATCATCATACTGCCCCATAGTGCCATCTACTTCAGGGTGATTCTGATGGCCTATTAGGATGCATTCTCGCCCTCCTTGACCAAACTTAATCACTTCCAGATGAACCTTTGTGACCAAGGGACAAGTGGCATCAAACACTTGAAACCCTTTTACGCGAGCATCATCTTTAACAGATTGAGCGACACCATGAGCACTAAACACGACAACTGAATTTCTGCCGGTACGATCAATTAAAGGAATATCGCATAGCTCTTCCACAAACACCGCGCCACGGGAACGTAGCCTCTCAACGACGAATTTATTGTGTACAACCTCATGCCGAACATAGATTGGTTCGCCAAAAATATCCAGCGCCCGATTGACGATATCAATCGCTCTATCAACTCCAGCACAAAACCCTCGCGGGTTAGCAAGCAGGATAGTTTTCATTGCATTGGAAGCTTCTTCTTTGCAAGTGTCTGACATATTGACCCAAGTAGTGAGCTGAACGGTGACTTAGATATTAACCTAAAGTCTTACCTGAAGGGTTTCGACGTTCGCAGGCATGACTGCTAGGATATTGGCTTTAAATACAATAGATTTTCCGGCAAGCGGGTGATTAAAATCTATAGAAATAGTATCTTTATTTATCCCGGCTACAATCCCTGGCAAGTCAAATCCGCCAGGGTCTTTAAATGAAACAACACTTCCGACTTCCGTTGGAACAAGGTCATCTTCAAATAAGTGCTGAAATCTTGCTATGGGAAAGGATTGTTTATTTTTAGGATTTTTCTCCCCAAAAGCCTCTGCTGGAGCTAAAGTCACAGTAAGCTCATTACCGGGCTTAAGTCCGATCAAAGCCTCTTCGAACCCCGGCAGCATGCTGCCGTCGCCTAGGCGAAAGCTAGCTGCAGGTCCTTCGTAGTTACTGTCTATTGTTTCCCCGGATACAAGCGCCAAAGAAAAATGCAAGCTTACCAGCGAGCCCTCCTCAATAGTGTTTTCGATTTCTGCTTGCGTCATTTTTAAACCTTGTTTTCTGTGTTCGCACTCACGACGCCTTAAATAGTTTAAGCGAAGTGCCGTATCTCACCTGTTCCATCAATGTTATCTACACAACGCTGGCACAGGGTGGGATGGTTCTCACTAACCCCAATATCGCTAGTAAAATGCCAGCAACGCTCACACTTCTCGTGAGCTGAAGCGGTGATCTCCAATTTCAATCCTGAAAGCTCAGTATCTGTCGCAACATTGGGCGCTCCGGTCAAAGGCCTAACAGTAGCTCGAGAAACAATTAACACAAACCTCAACTCTGTCTCGAGGTGCGCAAGGGATTCAACTAGTTCCGGAGCGCAATACAAATCAACTTCGGCGCTTAAACTTGAACCGATACTTTTATCGGCGCGTTTAGCTTCCAACGCTCTGTTCACCGCTGTTTTAATTTGCAAAATTTGATCCCAGAAAGCATCGCTAAACTTTTCATGCTCTGCCAACATTTCAGTGGTCTCACTGAAATTTGACAAGAATACCGATTCAACCCGCTTGCCCGGAATATGTTGCCACAGCTCATCAGCTGTAAAACTTAACACCGGCGCAATAAGCCTGCTCAATGTCTCTAAAATCTGAAACATAGCGGTCTGGGTAGACCGTCGCGCCAAACTATCGGATGCAGTAGTGTATTGGCGGTCTTTAATGACATCCAAGTAAAATCCACCTAACTCAATAACGCAAAAATTATGTATTTTTTGGTACACATTAAGAAACTCGTAGGCATGGTAATGCTCTATGATTTCTTGCTGTAGCAGCTGACTTTTACGCACGATCCAATAATCCAACTCCATCATCTTTTCAGGTTCAAGTTGATCAGTCAGAGGATCAAAGCCGTTTAAGTTAGACAGCATGAATCGGGCAGTATTTCGAATCCGGCGATAAGAATCTGCAACCCGTTTGAAAATCTCATCCGATACCGTCATCTCGCCGCGGTAGTCGGTAGCGGCAACCCATAATCTTAGTATATCAGCTCCGTATTGTTTATAAATCTGACTGGGCGCCACCGTGTTACCCACAGACTTAGACATCTTTTTGCCCTCGGAGTCGACGAAAAATCCGTGTGTTAATACTTCTTTATAAGGGGCGGTTCCATTCATTGCGACGGCTGTTTTGAGAGATGACTGAAACCATCCTCGATGTTGATCCGATCCTTCCAAATAAAGATCTGCCGGGTACTGTAGCTCTTTTCTTTTTCGCAGGACCGATTGATGCGTCACGCCAGAGTCAAACCACACATCTAAGGTGTCAGTTACTTTCTCATACTCAGATGCCTGCTCTCCTAATAGCTGGGCCGGCTCCAATTCAAACCACGCCTCGATGCCCTTCTCTTCGATCATCAGAGCAACTTCTTCCACTAGTCTTTCCGTCTCTGGATGAAGCTCTTGAGTCTCTTTGTTAACAAAAAGTGTGATTGGCACACCCCAGGTTCGTTGTCTGGACACGCACCAATCAGGACTACCTTTAAGCATTAATTCAATTCTGGCTTGGCCCCATTCAGGAATCCATTTCACATCCTTTACAGCGTCTAGCGCAGAACCAAGTAAGTTCTTCTGTGTCATGCTAATAAACCACTGCGGAGTAGCTCGATAAATCAGTGGAGTTTTCGTGCGCCAGCAATGAGCGTAGCTGTGAGTTATTATTTCGTGGGCGACCAGCGTGTTTTCTTGTTTTAAAGTTTCAAGAACTTGCTCGTCAACTTTATAGACATGTGCCCCGGCAAATTTTCCAGCCGCGGAAGTAAAGATTCCGTTTTCATCAACAAGATTTAAAGTGCCTAAGCCATATTCTCTGCCAACATTAAAATCGTCCACGCCGTGATCTGGAGCGGTGTGAACAGCGCCAGTTCCCGCATCGGTTGTCACATGATCCCCTAGAATCATTGGCACATGACGCTCAAGAAAGGGATGCTGCAGGGGCATGTTCTCTAAGCTTTCGCCCGAGGACTTGCCGAGAACTTTAAAGTCGGTGCAGCCATAACGAGACATTATCCCGGCAACCATTTCGCTTGCCACCACGAGAATTTCTGTGCCTTGGCCTATATCGCATTGCACCAAAGCATACTCAAATTCCCCGTTTAAACTAACCGCCTGATTAGAGGGCAAAGTCCATGGAGTGGTCGTCCAAATAACGACTGCCAGAGGTTCGCTGGATGAGCTTAGGTCTTCCCCTTCGAATGCCGCCAGAAACTCATCTCGATTCACGACAGGAAAGCGCACATCAATCGCGAAGGATTGCTTATCTTGGTACTCAACTTCAGCCTCGGCCAATGCTGACGCCCCTACTACGCTCCAGTAGACCGGTTTATAACCTTTAACAAGGTGACCATTAGAGGCAATTTTACCGATTGAGCGAACTATATCCGCTTCCGTGTCGAAATCCATTGTCAGGTAAGGATTATCCCAATCACCCAACACACCTAGCCTAATAAACCCCGCTTTCTGAATTTCAACCTGCTTAGCTGCATATTCACGACAAGCTTTTCGAAAATCTGCGAAGGAAATTTTCTGGCCCGCTTTGCCTTTTTTCTTTTCTACATTGTGCTCGATAGGCAAGCCATGACAATCCCAACCCGGGACATAAGGCGCATCGAAGCCGCTCAACTGACGAGATTTAACGACGATATCTTTAAGCGTTTTATTAATGGCGTGGCCTAAATGAAGATCCCCATTAGCGTAGGGAGGACCATCGTGCAAAATGAATTTAGGCTTACCTGCATTTTTTTCACCAATTTTCTTATAGAGATCTAACTTATTCCATTTTTCTAGAATAGCAGGCTCTCTTTGAGCCAGATTAGCTTTCATGGGAAAATCTGTCAGTGGCAGGTTTAGAGTGTCTTTGTAATCAGTCATAGGTTTTATACTTCTGCGATTTTTTGCTTTTTGTCCAATAAGTCACGTACCTGAGCGACATCGATTGCTATCTGTTTTTTCAATGACTCAAGGCCATCAAATTTAACTTCGTCGCGAACCTTTTCCTTAAAAATTATTTCAATCGTACGGCCATAAATTTCCTGATCGAAATCGAGTATGTGGGCTTCCAAAACAGCTTCAACACTGTCAGTTACAGTTGGCCGGTATCCAATGTTTACGACTGCCGGTAAAAACACATCCGCCAATCTAACTTCGCATGCAAACACGCCGTGAAGCGGCACAGTTCGTCGCTGGGGGTTAACATTGCAGGTAGGGAAACCAATAGTTGCACCCAATTGCCGGCCTTTCACTACTTCGCCCTTTATGGAATACGGACGACCCAACAGCTGCTCTACTAAAAAGAAATCGCCGATGGCTAGCTGCTCTCGTATGAATGTACTGCTTATCCTTTGCTCATTACGCTCATAAGCAGCGGTTTCTAATACTTCAAAGTTATGCTTTGCGCCCCAAGCCTGAAGCATCGCAAAATCCCCTTTACGCTTGTGCCCGAAGCGCCAATCATTTCCAACAATAAAACTGACAATGCCTAGCCCATCAATAAGGATATCTTGGATATATTCTTCTGCCGTTAATTTGGACAGTTTTTCATCAAACTTAAGCTGGAACACGTAATCTATTCCGAAGCTTTCCAAAAGTTCGAATTTTTCTTTAAGCGAAGTAAGCCGAGCAGGAGCGCGGCCGCCAGCACCCGCAAAATATTCTTCCGGATGAGGTTCCAAAAGAATAACCAGCGAAGGCAAATTGAACTGCTCTGCTTTTTGCTTCAATTGATCAAGAATCAACTGGTGCCCTAGGTGCACACCGTCGAACTTGCCAATAGTTGCTACGCAGCTTTGCTGAAACTGGGAAAACCGGTCAGTGTCGTCAAAAATGATCATGGGGTTTTGGGGACCGAATCATAAAAGCGCGAGATTATACTCTTTTCTCAGCAAACTTTGGAGGATTAGCGTTGGATTGGGCTCGGTTCCCCGGGAAATCAAAACACGGCGCCCCGAAGCTCTGCTTAACTGGCTTGATCTGAGGAGTTTGAGCCTTGAGAAGGCGCTGGTGCCTCTTTAATTTTCGCCATCGCCTTTCCAAACAATACTCGCGCAAGGGCAAAAAAAGCAATAATCAGGACCCCTTGGCCAATAATAGCGTTAACCACAGAGATTGTTTCCGGTCGCTGGCTAATAAGTACAAGGTTGGTTAGTGTCGCAAGCCCAGCGATTGTGCATAGCAGGGCAAGTAATAGCTGAGTGTAGGCGGTTAATTTTTTCATGAGGCCATTATACGCAATCTAGCACGCCTGTGAATCAGGCAGAGTCTTGCAATGTGTGAAAAGACATAAAGTAATCATAGCCCTGAGCACCTAAAAACCGCGTGAGGGTCTTACGGCTAGTTTGCCGCGCATCAACTATAATGAGGCCTTCGAGGGAATCATTGAATCCGGAATGAACATTAAAGCAGGCCATTTTGCCGTTTAATGATAAGTAGTGCCTGAGTAAAACAGGGACAGCTTTGCCCGGATCGCAGCGCCCAATCAGCTTGCCCAACATTTTAATATTGGCAAGCTCAGAGAGCATATCAATACTCCAAACCCTGTTACGTACTTCTAATGGAGTAATAGGCTTGACTAGAGTGGCAAAATCCTCAGCCTGAAAATTCGTTAATAAAGTGTCGGCAATAAGTGAGCGCGCTAAATCACTGTATTCTCGGGAAATGCTAACAGAGCCAAACAGCGTATGATACTTGGGGCGCTGAACCAATATGGCACCAATGCCTCGCCATAAAAGATTAAGGGATACTGGTCGGCGCTGATAGTCTGGGTGAATAAACGAACGGCCCATTTCAATCGCCGAGTCAAGCTGAGTAATGAAGCTTTCGTCGTACTCATACAGCGATCGGCTGTAAAGCCCCTTTACACCGTGAGCGGCTACTATTTCATCCACTAGCCCAACGCGATAGGCCCCCGCTATACGACTCTCACCTTTGTCCCAAAGAAAAAGATGCAGGTAGTGAGGATCAAATTCATCGGAATCTTTCGACAGACCGGTGCCTTCTCCCACCGCCCTAAATGAAAATTCCCGCGCTATTGCGATTTGGTCCATCATGTTGCCAAGCTTGTCATAAGGCGCACAATAAACATCAAACTCTTCATGCTCGATAAGCCGATATTGCTCCAGTGCGGCCACGGTATCGTGCACCGCAATCAAACTAGAATCGCTATCATACCGATCAATTCCCTGATGAGATGCAGCCTTCATTTTGACTGGTTCCTGAGCCAACGCATCAGTGCTAACCCGTATGTATTCAGTAACGGCTTTAGGGCTTTTCAATAAGCGAAGCTCGGTAGCGGGAATTGGTCGCCCGATCGACAAAGGTAATTTGTAATTCTGTTTGTTCGCAAGCTGCCTTGGCAGTAGCATAGTTCGCAAGCGCGGATGTATTCGGCCCGCAGTGTAAAAATAATTGCTGTTTCTGCCCCCGACATACACGGGAATACAGGGGCATTCATGGCGCTTAATTAATTGGCCCACTAAACGTGACCAAGGCCTGTCTTGAACGCGCCTATGCTTATGCTCATAAGCGGAGACCATTCCAGCCGGGAAAATCAATACAGCACCATCGCTTTTCAAATGCTGGTGAACCTGCTTGATACCGCCCACATTACCAGACGCGCCCGCGGATGACAGAACATCAACGCCGATGAACATCTCTGACAATTCTGGGATACGACGTAAAAGCTGATTAGTAAGAACGCGCAAATCTGGACGGTACTGCGCTATGACTTTAGCTATCGCGACGCCTTCCAAACCACCCAAGGGGTGGTTAGCAACAATAAGAACCGGCCCAGTTTTAGGGATTTCTAGTAATTGCTCCCCATTTTCAATCTGAAGAGTGATCCCAAGCGCATTCAGCGAATGGTCCAGAAATTCATAGGCAGAGCAATTGGGTGGGCGCTCGTCATAGATATAAGCGAGTCGACCTAAGCCTAGCGCCTTCTCTAAAACACTGGCTAAAAATCTAGGCTTTATAGGCAGCCTGCAAGGATTAGTCATTTTTGGGGTATTGTTTTACTAGTTTATTTTCATAGCGCCATGCCTTTAATAACGCCAGCATTCCTGGCGGCTTATGACCTAGTCGCCGATTTTTTTCACCAAGTGTAAACAGCGTACTGTATTGCTGCAATAGTGTTTTGAGCGCACTGCCTAACTTTGCATCCCTATCCCAGATATTAATCGATTCTGAACTAGCCCCATTAATCTCGATAATCTCAAAGTCTGTTCCTGCACTCAGGCTAACGAGATCTTTGAACTTAAGGTCAAGCCGTCCGTAATGAAAACCTGGAATATCAGCGAAAATCCTATCCAAAGACTGTGACAGTTTAATGTTAATTAGGTCTTGGGCGTCACGAAAAACAGCACCGCGGCAGTGGCTGGCAGAAAACACCAGTCGGTAAGGTTCTCCATCTGCCAAAACAATATCCCAAGCCTGAGCATGCCTTTCCTTGTAAAGATGCAGCAACTCGCCGGCCCTAGGATCAGATGCCACCAGCTGTGCCAATGTCTCCCGGCCATTGCCGACGACATAGGGTGTGTACTTTAATGTTAGTGAGGTGACTATGCCTGCTTCTGCGCCGGGGTGTTTGACATAAAAAACACCGGCCTCTGCTTCCCATTGACTGAGCTGTTGGAACTGAACCACACCGAAACAAGGAAACTCACTAATGTAATTCAACACGGCTTTACTGTCCTCGAGGAGCTTTACTCCAGCTCCTCGACAACCAACATTGGGCTTGCCCACAATTGGAAGCGTAAAGCCCTGCTGATCTAACAGTTTAAGCACTGCTTTAGTCTGAACAGTTGCATCTTCAGCACTTACCTCATAGAGCATCCAAGGCAGAATCCACTGCCGGGCCGCATCTCCCGCGACATCAAAAACCGCAGATTTAGCGACCCCAACCATGCCCGATAAGGGTATTGCAGGATTAGCCAGCAATGGCAAGCTTAAGCTCCTGTAACGAATAGAAAGCAGCATCCATTGCACTACCACAGGGAGGTAAACCAGCCAGATAGGCCAGAACTCAAAAAAAGATGTAGACCTCCCACTCAGGTCGAGGGGGGGCATTCCTGGAGGTACATACGGAGGAGCGCTTGCGGCCTTCGAAGAAAAGGAAGATTCGGCTGGGGGATTACTCAATTGGCTATAGTTCCTATTCATGGCTATATGACCTCAGCCATGAAGGTTTTGTTACGGCTAAACCGTTCTTTTACGCTTCGAACAATAGCATATTTTCTCGGTTGGATTTCTTAAAGAATCCATTTCTCAAAGAAGCCAAAGTTTCAATTGAAAACTTAAAACTCCAACAATCTGTCGGCTTAAGGCCCAAGTAAGTTCCAGCGGTGCCGCTATAAAACTATGTTTAGTAAACTTATCATTACTGTTTTTGTCATTGCTATCGCTTTTATAGTTTTGAGACAGAGAAGCTCCAATCAAGGTAAAAACAATCAGCGGGCTAAGACTTCTCAGACGCCGAAACCAAACGGGCCTATTTCCAAAGACACTGAAAAGGATCTGTTGTCGGGGGATATGCGGCTCGGAGCCTACTTATTTTTGCTGTTAACCGCCGGCATCGGTGGCGCAATGTACTATTTCCAATGGCAAGACGATCACAGCGTCCTCACCATTAATCTATACCGAGATAGCCAGATCGAACCGGTCAGCTACGACGTCTACAAATACCAGCTCCGTGAAAAATCTTTTGTCACTATTGGAGGACTATCCGTTGCCGTCGCGAGCAGTGAAAGAATGGAAATAATAGGTCTCGAATAGCTTATAAGCGGGCCTTTGATTAGGTTGTTGATAGAGCTTGTCTGCAGCCGCCGCTACTTGGAAGGCCTTAGAACCCACCAAATCTACCATAAACCCAAACAAACTTAACCAGCGCGGCTGTCATAGCGACGCCCATGGGCTGATTCCAAAGCGTATATCATCATCTTATCGATATCGCCGCCGACGCTTATCAAAACTAATTCATCATGCTCCATGGCAAACAAAGATATAGCCACCAAGCTATTCCTTGCCAAATCTAAGCCCGCAAACACCCATACGTTTTCGCCATCATCCCTAACTCGAATTATTTGCTCCCATCGCAGGCTAGCGTCTTTTTCTAGCAAAGCGTCTTGGAAAGTTTGGCGGGAAAAAATCCCATCTGTTTCCAGCCCGTATACTTTATAAACCGCTATGTGAACGCTATCGATTTCAGATAAAGCCTGACCACCCAAACTCAGTAAATCTAGAAAGTTAAGCATTACCCCGCCAACATTTACCGAGACTTCCTTTTCCAAGGTAATGCCAGGGTTTAGTTCAAGTATGGCGTCTCTTATGGGGCGCAGTGGCCGGTCCGAGAGGGACATGCAGCATGTCAACATAACCATGGATAACGCTATCCCTAAATTTTTCATAAACTGGCGCCTGCTGATTAAGCTAATCTATTTCTATGTCGGTAAGCTCGGCTATGTCAAAGCGGCGGCCAAGAGCGCTAATATCATCAGTGCTGATATCACCCACTATATTCACTAAAACAATCTCTCTAGGCTCAGCCACCATTATCGCGACTCCGTGAATCTGCTCGGCGTTTTCAGAAAGTCGAAAGTAAATATCAACATGACTGCCCTCTTCACGCACTCGAACTACGCGGTCCCAGCCTTTCGCATCCAGCTCCTTTGCTGTCTGATTCATTGACGCAGATATTTCATCTATATTAATCGCATCACTTTCGAAAACATTGACCGTAACCCGCAGCAATTTGGAAATGAACTCTGCTGCTTGCTCATCCTCAGTCCGAATTAAATTTGTCATCATATTCAACAGCGGCGCTTTCAGGCTCACCTCAACCGTAGGCTCAACATTTGCGATGGACGTCAGAGTGGAGAAATCTACGAATCCGGGATGGTTGTCGACAGACCTATCTGCAGCAACTGCGAAGGGAGCAAAAGCGCAGATGATTAATGGAGCTAGCACTCTTTTAATAATTTTCATATTGATACCTCATTTTCTGGTGGAACCGACTAATTTAGAAAAATAATTTAAATCCGGTCTAAATCGGATCGTTTCGCAATCCCTGACTACCCTCATTACGTCGGTTTAAGCGCGAGCGATCGAACGATGCATTAAGTGATTCTTGCAACGGTGTAACCACAAAGCGCTCACCAATCATGACCTCAGTGCGCTTGCTAACGTCATTTAAATACTCAATTGCTAAATTCAGATCCAGTAAAGCTTTTTGAATTTCCTCTGGACTATAACCATCGGCAGTCGTATTCACTGCTTGCTGATTAGGCAATGCCACATTGGTCTCCAGCAGTTGCCCACTTATTAACATCACTACTACGGCGAATGCCAAAGCAGGAGCCGCGAATCGCAATGATAATGGCATAGCTGACAACCAATCATTCACTGGCTGCAAGAAACTCCCCGGCGCCCACACAGGTAAAGGTTCTAGCTGGCGCCCAAGCTGGGAAATTCTATGGACCGGCTCTAATGTCAGGTCACTGCAATCCAGCATCGGCAGATCCATCACCGCATCATGCAAACTGCGAGCAAAGTGTAGTTCCTTTGCACAAGCTTCACAGGAATGAACATGCCCCATGAACACCTCTAACTGGGCAACCACAAGCTCTCCGTCGAGAAAGCTGTCGATCTGCAGCTGAACGAAATAACATTGGGAATCAGTAGAAATCTGCATAATTTTGCTCAATTGGCTGTTCCATGAACGTAACCGGGTTCTGCTGCCCCGGACACTGAACTATTAAATAAATCTCTGAGGGTTGTATTTTCTCTCAGTTTTCGCCTGGCGCGATGTAAATAAACCTTCACCTGACTTTCGCTGACATCCAAACTCTCTCGAATATCCATATAGCTAGCCCCTTGGATGTCGCGCATGATGACGATACTTTTAAATGGATCTTCCAAAGATTGGATAGCCTCCATTAGTTTGAGTCTGTAAACCTCTTGGTCAAGTTCAGCCCCTTCTACCCTTTCCGATGCCTGTTGCTCAACTTCGGCATAGCTGTCCACCCCATCATCGCTAGGCTTTTGACGCCTGACGTGGTCAATGACTGCGTTATGAGCGACTCGCATAAGCCAGCCCCCAACTTTCTGGCGATCAATCTTCTGCCAGTTCTGCCAGAGCTTAATAAAAACCTCTTGAGTCACATCCTCCGCATCGGCTTTAACGCGCAGGCTGTAGTAGGCAAAAGAGAAAACTCTTTGCCTGTGCTGATTAATGACTTGTTGGTATTGCGTTAACATTGTGAGTAAAGACGGAGGGTGTGAAAAAAAGTTACAGAAACATTTGGTTTTTTTCGAGAAATAACCAAACTGGAAAATCAAACTGGAAAATCCGTTACTTTATCTCATTAGGTAAAGTATGTTTTTGTCATTTTGCTACACTATCAGAAATTAACCAACTTGCCAGCAGTCTCGGATTAATGCAAAACCTTAAAATCTTCTTATTTCTCCTACTATTGCCTCTGTTTGCCACTAGCCAAGCCGCGGAAGAAACGGTGTTCCTCAATGATGATGTCGCCATCAAACTCTATTATTTTGCCCCTGCAGCAGAATTTGAAACCCCACGACTGGCAATCCTGCTCTCCGGAGGCTCAAATGACGAATACATGGCTCAAGCTCAATATTGGATCGGCAAGGAGATGGTCAACAGAGGTTGGGCTATAGCGGTGCCAATTTCTCCGAAAGGAAGAAAGTATTTCGTTGAGAATACCGCTGCCCTTCCCAAACTTGTTGATTTCATCCATGCCAGTCATGACCTCGATCCTAGCAAGCCACTCTTAGTGGGGGTGTCTGGTGGCGGCAGTGCTGCTTTAGCGATCGCAGCCCAATCTCCGTCTCTTTATGCGGGAGTGATTGCGACACCTGGGCGCATCTGGAACCCATCAAAGTTCAAAGACCTCGATGGACTCCCCGTTTACCTAAGAATTGGTGAAAATGACAGCTTCCGATGGAATAAGCAGCTTCCTAGCATGGTGGATGTGCTTCATAGCGCCGGCGCCAACGTTGATGCAGCACTGATGGCTGGCGAAAAACACATATTTGAGCTGGATTGGGAAAACTTTGATGCCTGGCTGGAAAAGTTGCAACAGCCCTTAACTCAGTGACGACTGCTGCGGCTTGAAAAACGTTTTACGCTAGTAACGATCTTTCTCAACCCAGTAATTGCTTACCACCCCGTCCACAAACTCGATTGACAAGGTTTCAACTCGTTCTGATTCAATATCCACTGAGAAGACGAGGAAAAGACTAACTTCTGTGTCTTTTTCGGATCGATTTCGGTATTTCCAAATTTCAGACCCATCAGCATAGTTCAACTTGGACACTGGCTCTCCAAAAGAATTTCGCACCCATTCTTGGCCACTGCTGCCTAACTCAATCCTAGTAACGTCGCCGTCATCCCAAACCGTATGGATTGGTTTTGAATCTGAATCGACTGTAACCAAACACCCAGTGAGCGCTAAACCCACCGCCATTGCTATTATGCTTTTAATCATTCCTTTTATCCTTCGTTGACCTTATCAAGTAGCAAACTAAAAGCTGGATCTACCAGCCTATCTCTATAGAGACGCTGCACCGCATAAATAGTTACAGTTCAGATGCGGCACTATAACCAAGTTTTTCTGAATCAAAGATTAACGAAAGCCGCTTATTGTCGAAAACATCATATAATATAAACGAAGGCGTCCTTATAGCCGACCAAAAAACATCAAATGGAATTACATGCTCTCTAAATTCAACCAACTTTTCCCACTTATGGCAGCCTTGCTTTCAGTCATGGCATTCTTCTCAAGCGGATTCTTCTCAGCTTTTGAATCCAGCATTATTCCTTTGTTAGGGCTGGTTATGTTTCTAATGGGATTAAATCTCAAAACAAATGACTTTCTACAAATCATTAAAGAACCCAAACCAGTATTGGTTGGGGTGGCCCTGCAGTTTGTATTAATGCCAGTACTCGCTCTGACTTTGTCCGCTATGCTCCAGCTCTCAAATCAGTTGACCGTGGGCATGGTATTGGTTGGCTGCTGCGCCGGCGGCACCGCCTCTAATGTGATTTGCTATTTGGCCAAAGGTGAGCTCGCCCTATCCATAAGCATGACCTTAGCATCTACCTTGGTTGGCGTTATCCTCACCCCTGCGCTAGCGACCTTTTATCTCTCTGAGTCGGTCAGCGTAGATATTCTTGGCATGTTATTAACGATGCTTAAGATAGTCCTACTCCCTCTGATCATAGGAGGTGCTCTCAATCACTTTGCCCCAGCCAAAGTAGCGAGCATTGAATTCCTTCTCCCTTCGATTGCCATCACCTTAATACTAATGATTATTTCGATCATAGTTGCACTCAACGCCCAGCGGCTAACCGACATCGGAATGGTGACTATGTTGGCGGTAGTTTTACATAACTTAGGCGGCCTGATGGGCGGCTTTTATATTAGTCGGTTGTTCGGATTCGACGTAAGAAGAAGCCAAACCATTGCCATAGAAGTTGGTATGCAAAACTCAGGGCTGGGGGTAGCATTAGCTCTTCAGTATTTCTCTGCCACGGCAGCCTTCCCTGGTGCTCTTTTCAGCGTTTGGCATAATATTAGCGGCTCGTTATTGGCATCACATTGGAGTAAGAAAAGAAGCTCCCTGGAATATGTTTTGCAAGATGAGCTCGCCCCAATTGAACGGTAAAATCAATCTTTAGGCGAGTTAGCCCACTACCCGCCTGACCTGACAAATCCCAACCCGCCCATGTCTAAAAAAGTTAAATCTCTGTTGGTGGCGGCTGTGCGGAAGCCTGCTAAGGAAATGTGGTGAAAAAGTCACAGGTGACCTTTTCCTCTCGTCTATCTCATAACTTCTTCATTAATTTGCAGCTTATTCTCTCCCAGCCTCTCTCTTTACTCCTTTTCTTTCTTTTCTGCTTTTGTTGCCAAAAGTAATAGCGGCACTAGCAATCCCCTTTGTTTCTGTTCAATACAGCGCAAACAGATCAATAAAGGCAGATCATGGCCCAACAACCCTTCCTTTTTAAGTGCAAAAAATCAACCTCCCTTCCTTGCATGACAGCCCTTTTGTTCAACCGCTAAGTGCGCTCACAGACCTTTCCAATCGATGAGCCACATAGCGATTTCAATGGTGACGTGCTAAAATTTTTAGGCCTTAAACTGATCTCAACAAGTGGCTTAAAAGTCACGAGGACAGCGATTATCCGCTAGCTAAGCTTTTTGCTAGCCAATCCACAGCAGGAGAAGAACAATGAAACTGATAAGCGCAATTATCAAACCTTTCAAATCTGATGATGTTCGCCAAGCACTGTCAGAAGTCGGGGTGAATGGAGTTACATTAACCGAAGTCAAAGGATTCGGTCGTCAAAAAGGACACACAGAACTCTATCGTGGCGCTGAATATGTAATCGACTTTTTACCTAAGATAAAGTTAGAAGTCGCGGTATCCGATAACATAGCTGAGCAAGTGATCGAAGCTATATGTTCCGCTGCGAACACAGGCCAGATCGGCGATGGTAAAATTTTTGTCACTAACCTAGAACAGACCATTCGTATCCGCACCGGCGAGACCGGCGATGATGCTTTGTAGAAGAGTAGTATAATCGATGAATAATAAAACCAAAGTATTTACGCTTTTCGCTTTAACACTGCTGCCTTCACTGGCATTGGCTCAAGATGAGCTATCCGGAGCAAACACCGCCTGGATCCTCACCTCAACCGCGCTCGTTCTTTTCATGACGCTCCCTGGCCTATCACTTTTTTACGCAGGCTTGGTAAGAACTAAAAACGTACTATCCGTATTGATGCAATGTTTCTCCGTAGCGGTTGTCATTTCACTGCTGTGGCTAGTTGTTGGTTATAGTATTGCGTTTGGCCCATCCGAATCCGCTTATTGGGGCGGCCTAAGTAAAATGTTTTTCAACGGCGTAGTCGTCGAATCGATGACGGGTGATATTCCAGAAACGGTATTCGCCTCTTTTCAAATGACGTTCGCCATTATTACTCCGGCATTAGTCGTGGGTGCCTTTGTTGAACGTATAAAATTTTCTTCAATGCTTATTTTTAGCGTGCTGTGGACTTTAATCGTTTATTTCCCAGTTGCTAATTGGGTGTGGGGCGGCGGCTGGCTAGGACAACTTGGCTTAATTGATTTTGCCGGCGGCACAGTAGTCCATATCACCGCTGGAGTCGCAGCGTTGGTATTCGCGATTGTCTTAGGGCCTCGAGATGGCTTCTTGAAAACGCCTATGATGCCTCACAATCTGACCATGAGCTTTACCGGCGCGGGCATGTTGTGGGTCGGTTGGTTTGGCTTTAACGCAGGCAGCGCACTTGCAGCTGACGGCGCTGCTGGAATGGCGATGCTTGTCACTCACCTTTCAGCGGCCACAGGCGCACTGACCTGGATGGTTATTGAATGGCGCAAATACGGCAAAGCAAGTGGTCTCGGTGCTATCACCGGCATGGTTGCCGGCTTAGCGACAATTACTCCAGCCTCTGGCTCAGTTGGGCCCGCCGGCGCCTTAATTATTGGCCTTACTGGCGGCGTTATTTGTTATATCTGCACTAACTACATAAAACAAAAGTTACGTGTTGATGATTCGTTGGATGTTTTCCCGGTACATGGAGTCGGCGGGATTGTCGGCACCTTTCTCGCTGCTATTTTAGTCTCTGATAGCCTTGGCATATTTAGCGGAAATGGCTATGCACAGGGCATGACTATGGGATCTCAACTTGGCGTCCAAATTCTTGGGATTGTCGTCGTAGCAGTTTATACAGCCGTGCTTACCTATTGGCTGATTAAGTTAGTAGGCATAATGACTAACGGCATACGTGTCACTAAAGATGAAGAGCAGATTGGTTTGGACATCACCGACCATGATGAACAAGGCTACTCTATGTAACTTTTATTTAGCCTCTAAAGCAGTTAAAAAAAGGCCGGGGGTTCCCGGCCTTTTTTATGCCCGCAACAAAAAATCTAAACAAACTTCTGCCGCCACATAAGGGTAAATGGTGTCTGCAGTTAATTTTCCACCAGCTGCGTTTTTGTTCTTCGTCCAACCTCATTACATCGACTATAGCGCTTTCTTAAGAGTCGTAATTGCATAGACCAATTTGTTTCCCGCCATATCCGTAAAATGTGTCGCAACTAAGCAGGTGCTTCGACCCTCTTTGATGAGTTCACCTTTGAGGAGAAAACGCGGACCTAGAACCGGGGCAAAATAGTCGATTCGCATATTCACAGTCGAAGACCATTTGAATTCCGACTCCTCCGTGAAAAGCGTGCGAACCGTATAGATTGAAATCATATCTACATAGGTACCAGTAAACCCGCCAAAAAGTTGATCCCTGGGATTAAGTAAGTGATCTGGCAGATGCACATCAACTTCCACTAACCCTCGCTCTTCAGTTAATATTTTCCATTTATATGATTCGACTAGGTCACCCGCACTGTGACCTGGCTTCATAAATATAGGCGTCTCTTTATCTACCTTAACTTCTCCCGACATTTCAGCTCCTTTGAGGGATAAAATAGTTTAGAGAAGCTTAACACGGCGGAAGTTTAAACTGCTGCATCCAATGCCGTGCTTAATTTTAATGCTGCAATGTGGACAGCTGAACTAACCGCTCAATTGCTAATCAGTCACATCAAAATTTTCAGACTAAAAACCCAAAATTTTCGTGGTTTCAACCAACAACAGTGGCGAGAAGCTTCAGTTTGCCTTCAAGAATCACCTCAATCATTAAATTAACCTATTGATAAATATCAGCAATATTAGTTGGCAAGCTTATTGCTAACATCTAATAAGAAGCAAGATTATCTAGGGCTAAAACCCAAAACTGACAAAAAATAAAAGGGAGCATCATGCGCACAACGAATCACACCTTCCGGCTTGGGGCCGCATTAGTACTAGCAATATTACTGAGCAGCTATTTATTGGACGTAAATGCCGACGCGACTGAAATTCAAGACATTTCAAAAATCAGCAGCTGTATTCATGTTGAAGAAAACAAGCGCGTCGTGAATGGTGGAATCAGAATTCAATGTGGGGCCATCGCGTCTCAAATTGGCACAGTGAATGGCGGTATTGATATCGAAGATGACGCTGAAATAGATTCAGCTGAAACTTTGAACGGAGGTATTGATGTTGGCGGAAATGTGACTATCAATGGCTCACTGAGAACAGTGAGTGGCGGAATTAAAACCAATTCGGGCACAGTCATTCGCGACGACGTGGTAACGGTCAATGGCAAGACACGCCTGCGAAACACGCTGGTAAATACGGTAGTTCAAACCTCTAATGATGATATTGAAGTCCACTCTGGTAGCACCCTCGAGGGCGACATCATTGTTAGATCGCGATCTTCCTAGCTTGGACGGCTATTTAACAGCATCCGTTGACCTAACGATCTTATTATTAATCCAGACTCAATTGCCGGTTGGGATATTCACCTCTACAAAACAGTAAATCTTAGGATAGATTCAGGTACGCAAGTGGGCCATATCATCGAGCACTTTTAGTAAACTCAGCGTAGGCACTAGGAGAACATAAGGTGAGATGAAATAAGCGATATAAAAAATGAAGCAAGAGAAGAACAAAAAATTTAAAGTTAGATGCCAGCGCCAACAAATACAAGCCGGCACCTAACCTTTGCTACTGCAAACGCAGTAAAGACAAAGCGCTGCTCAATCTTCTTTTTGGTAATGACCCATAAGCATGCCCGTTGCAAGAACATGACCGTCTATAGCTCCTAGCATCTCCTCTTTATTTAGGCCCTCTGGTAGAGCTAGCGCAGCGTCCAAAGCATACAATCTAAAGTGGTAGGCGTGAAGCTTTCCGTCAGCAGGTGGGCGGGGACCAAAATAACCTGCCCGGCGTAAACCATTGAGACCATTTATCATCCCGTCTAGTCCATCAACATCAGTTACTACAGCATCTTTAGTCAAATTGCCTGGCAGACCGTCGGCATCCGCAGGGATATTGTAAGCAACCCAATGAACAAACGGCTGAGGCATCGGCACTACCGGGTCATCTGCTACTAATGCCAATTGAACTGTACCCTCTGGCAAATTAGACCAAGCTAGGTCAATTGAATGATTGTCCCCATAAGCACTGTAACGTTCGGGGACAGTGCCATGATGATCAAATGCGCTACTATTTATAACTATAGTATCTTCCATTTCAGCTGCATTTAGAGTTATCGCCGTTAAGCAAGTCGCTAAATATAGCGATGCTGTAAGCAATATTTTTGATCTTTTAAAAATGGCACTCTGACTTATGATATTCATATGTAACTCTCTTTTTGTCGTTAATAATTTTTAAAATGAGTTAACTTTCCGCCTTGCCGCTTACGTAGTCCGCAAGCTCTGCTCGCTCACGCAGCAGGAATTTTTGTACTTTACCGGTAGAAGTTTTATCAATAGGACCAAACACGAATTTTTTGGGTATTTTAAACCCTGCCAACTCTTCTCTGCAATAAGCCACTAGTTCACTGGCATCAAGCTCCTCACCGCTTTTCAGGCTAACAAATGCACAAGGCACCTCCCCCCATTTTTCATCCGTACTGGCGACCACTGCTGCCTCCAGAACTTTTGGATGTTTGAACAATACTGACTCCACTTCCAACGAAGAAATATTCTCTCCACCAGAAATTATAATGTCCTTAGAACGATCCTTTATCTGAACATAGCCATCAGCATGCCATACCGCCAAATCGCCAGAATGAAACCAACCACCTGCAAAAGATGCCGCTGTAGTCTTGGAATTTTTCAGATAACCTTTCATTACCAAATTGCCCCGCATGAAAATCTCTCCCATTGTAGTGCCATCTTTTGGCACCGGCTTCAGCGATTCAGGGTCCGCTACCATAAGCTCATCTTGCAGCGGTGCTCTCACTCCCTGCCTAGCCAATAGCTCAGAACGATCATCGATACTGAGATCTGACCAACTATCCTGCGGCGCACAAACTACACAAGGCCCATAGGTTTCAGTTAGACCATAAACATGAGAAACACCAAAGCCCATCTTTTCCATACCAGCAATTACTGCAGCCGGCGGCGCTGCCCCTGCAGTCATGGCTGACACATGGTGTTCAATACCCGATTTTAATTCGTCAGCTGCATTGATCAAAGTATTTAATACAACCGGCGCCCCACAAAAATGAGTGACCCGATGCTTTTTAATCGAATCAAAAATAGCCTTGTCTCTTACATGCCTTAGGCATACGCTTGTGCCAACCATAGCGGCCAAACCCCAAGGAAAGCACCAGCCATTGCAATGAAACATCGGCAATGTCCAAAGGTAAGTGGGATGAGCTACCATATTCCAGCACAATGCATTTGAAATAGCGTTTAGGTAGGCACCCCGATGGTGAAACACCACACCTTTTGGGTCACCAGTTGTACCTGACGTGTAGTTCAACGAGATAGCCTGCCACTCATCTTTGATTTGAAAGCAGCGATAGTCCGGATCACCATTGCTGATGAACTGCTCATAATTTTTATCCGCTAACAATTCACCGCCCTCAAAATATGGATCATCAATATCGATCACCAATATTTCATGCCCAACTAGCGGTAACGCAGCTTTTACAGTGTCGCTATATTCCCGATCCGTGAACAGTACTTTGGTTTCAGCATGCTCCAAGATAAAAGCGATTGCCTTGGCATCCAAACGTACATTAAGGGCATTAAGTATTGCACCAGTCATCGGCACGCCAAAGTGGGCTTCGAATGTTTCGGGCGTATTCGCACCCATAAACGAGACAGTATCCCCCTCCCCAATACCGACTTTCATCAAGGCTGAGGCAAGCAAACAGCAGCGCTTATAGGTTTCTCCCCACGTGAATTGAGTATCACCGTGGATCAAGGAAAGCCTGTCAGGATAAACACTTGCAGCACGCTCAAGGAAACTTAGCGGAGTCAAAGCAGCAAAATTTGCATTGTTTTTATCTAATGATTGCTCATAAATATTATTGTCACTCATAACTTCGTTCAATCCTTTTATGTTTCCTAAAGTCTATTGCCAGAATACTAGCATTATAAAGAGGGTTCACACTGCGCGTCAGGGGCTTTTTCGGTTCAACAATGGCACGCATCTGACTCCATTACTGTCGGTTGGTTGTTTTTTAACGGCAAACTTGAACATTGCTGCAGGATATATCATTAGCGCTTTAATCCTCAACTAGCTCGGTTATTTCAGTTTAGGCTCTAACATGAGCGACGGAAGGAAAGGATGGGAGAGTGAGGGAGAAGGAAATAGAAAGATAAACAAAGAGATAGAAACCAATCCAGATTATTCATCAAGAACAACCCTTATATAGAGCCAATTGAACGGCCCAACCTAGCAACCACCGCCAAGGCTGGCCATGACGCCTGTTATTATCGCCCCGTGCCTACCGCAACTCATCTTAGCTGCGGCAAATTGACTCATCATCATTCAAAACCAATCACTCCGACTAGGTTTGCGGTAGAATATCAAGATGACAAAGATACGAGACGTATTGGGCTTCTTCAGCGACCTCACGTTGGACAACCTTGATGAGCGCAGCTCTATGCGACAGGGCTTGCAGCGGCTTCTGCTGCTGCGCTCCTTTGTAGCCGCCAGCGGCCTTGTTAGTTTCTTACTGTTTCAAACCCTTACTACGCTGCAGGGCCCCGTGACTTTCATTTTGGGCATTGTGCTGACTAGTTTTGCATCAGTGATGTTTGGCCTTTGGAGACTCCGTGCCGCCAGCCTGATTAGTAATACCGAAGTTTTTGGACATCTGCTATTTGATGGTTTCTTCTTGGTTGTACTACTGCTCAACACTGGCGGGGCTAGTAACCCACTTATCTCATATTTGTTAGTGCTATTGGCTGTTACCGCCACCTTGCTTCCAAAACCTTATGTAAATAGTTTCGCAATTAGCAGCATCGCGATTTACACGTTTTTCATTTTTCTCGATTTTCGAGGTGATCATCAGCCGGATATGAGCGCAGAAGGTCAGGAAATGAGCTTCCAGTTGCACTTAATTGGAATGTGGGTGATTTTCGTAGTAAGCGCAATTCTCATCAGCGTTTTTATCACTCGCATGGCGAGCACGATTAAAGTCAGAGAAGCGACTTTAGCAACCGCTAGAGAAAATGAAATACGCAACGAGCAGCTGGTTGCCATTGGCACATTAGCCGCAGGCACCGCACACGCCTTGGGTACTCCATTATCAACCATGGCCGTGCTCCTTACGGATCTGGACCGCAGCGATCTAAGCGAAATGAACATTGAGGACGTGAAAGAAGATATCTCTTTGTTAAAACAGCAAGTGACACGCTGCAAGAATTCCTTAGGGGAACTTACCCGTTACTATAATAGGGACAGCAACGAATCTAACCTTCCGGTATTACTGTCGGCATTTAGCGCTGAGATCAAAGATTACATTACCAATATCCACCCTACCTCAGATATTAATTTTGGTACTAGCTGTGCACCCAACATAAAAATCGCATCAGATTTAAGCTTAAAACACGCCGTTATTAATATAATTGAAAACAGCATAAAGGCTGCTAACAAAGAGGTTCAGGTGAAATTTAGCATACCAGAACCTATACGCGGCCAGCTCGAAATAGCCATCAGCGACGACGGCCCAGGGATCCCGCCTGAAGTATTAGAAAAAGTAGGCGAGCCGTTTATATCCATGCGAAAGGAAACCATGGGCATTGGTATTTTTCTTGCTAATGCTGCAGTTCAAAAACTCAGCGGCACCATAGAGCTATTCAACCTCAAGCAAGGCGGCGCTAAAACGTTGATTAAGCTTCCGCTTCCAGACGCGACAACAACATGAACAAAGAGCAAAAGAAGATCTTACTAGTGGAAGACGACGATGTGTTTTCTCGTGTAATCTCTCGCGCTTTGGTTAATCGCGGTTATGAGTTGTTCCATGCGGCGGAGGTGGACTCTGCAATAGTCCTTATCGAGACTGATGCCTTGGACTATGCGATTTTAGATTTAAACTTGGGAGGACATACCTCCCTTAAGCTAATCCCGGTCTTAAAAGGGAGAAATCCAATGATTAGGATTTTAATCCTCACCGGCTACGCAAGCATAGCAACCGCCGTTGAGGCCATCAAATTAGGTGCAGATAACTATCTTGCCAAACCCGCTAATGCCGATGAAATTGTCTCAGCGCTGGTTGAGAAACCAGCAGGCGAAGCACCCTCATACGATTCAAACCTCGCCATGGAATCCATGTCAGTGCGTCGTTTAGAATGGGAGCACATACAAAAAATCCTGATGGAAAACGACGGCAACATTTCAGCCACAGCGCGGCAGTTAAGAATGCACCGCCGCACCCTACAGCGAAAACTCCAAAAGCGACCTGTCGCCAAATAAAAGTTTATTATATTGGCGTAGTGGGGCTGCTATTGTGAATCAGCTAGCGGCGAGTCAAAGGCGCCATCGTAAGATGACGACCGCCATCTAGCATCATTGTCTCCCCAGTAACTATCTGTGGACCGGTAATGAAGCTCAGAATACCGTCGGCTACGCTTTCTGGGGTAGCTGTAGCACCGAGGGGTGCATTGCTGATATTGAAGTCCATGACTTTTTTATACTGCTCCTCTCCCAAGCCTTCCAGCAGCCAATCTCCAGCTATAAAACCGGGACAAACTGCGTTAACGCGCATTGAGGGACCCAGGGCTCTAGCCAGTGACAGTGTCATAGTTACCATAGCGCCCTTAGACGCAGCATAAGCTACTGAACTGCCAATACCCGTCACACCCGCAGTAGATGCCACGTTGACTACCGCGCCAGCGCAATCGAGCTCTTTCATCGCAGGGGCAACAGCGCGAATCATTTGAAAGGCACCCACCACATTGACTCCGTAAATATGCTGAAAATCAGCTGCGTCTAGCCCGTCAAGATCACTATGCTCAACAAACTTAGTGGTTCCCGCGTTATTAACCAGAATGTCGATACGCCCCCACTGACTCAAAGCCGCTTCTGCCATTGCAAGACAATCAGCATCCTCAGCCACATTACCTTTGACAACGATGGTCTCCCCACCGGCAGCGGCACAAGCGGCGGCGGTCTTTTGGGCACCGGCTTCATTGGAATTGTAATTTATGAGCACACGGCAGCCTTTAGATGCCAGCAGCTCAGCGGTTGCGGCACCTACACCGCTGCTGGAACCTGTCACAATAGCGACTCTATCCTGTAAATTTTTCACTCTATGCTCCATCTATTAAGAAATCAGTAACTTATAAAAGTGGCTTATAAAATTGGCCTATGAACGTACCATAGTTTAGCTGAAAACCCTGCCAAGAGGGATCACCATAGGCTGCGATGAGTCGATTCGATAAAACCGTGATATTCATTGCATTCACCCCTTGAGTGGTTACAATACGTAACACTTTTAAGGGAGCACTATCCCCTTAGTAGCACTACAATCTTCATCGGCTCAGTTCATGTAGGCCGTTTCAATAATTGAAGCAAAATAGCCAATACGTACTAAAATCTGACTTATGGAAGATATCGTATTGGTAAGTACTTATTTAATAAAAGCACCCTACATCTGGTGATTTTGAAGAATAAGTACTATAAGGAGATTCGAGTGAAAAAGCAGCAATTGGTAGCAATAGCCATCTTCGCAGTGGTTGTTCTTTGGATGATAGTGCCTAGAGACATTGACCGCAGCAATGCAGATTTGAACGGGCCAACACGCACTGTTCAAGCGATCTCAGGAGGGCAAGCGGCCAGCGAAAGTCCAGATATTATTACAGTCAGGGCAATCCGTGTTTCTCCTCAAAGTTACAATGACAAAATTCGCGTGCGCGGTCGAACACAAGCTTATCGTCAGGTAGAAGTGCGCGCGGAAGTTGCTGGACGCTTAGTCGGCGAGCCTATTCCCAGAGGGGCAAGGGTTAAAACAGGCGACACTCTCTGCGAAATCGCGGTCGATAATCGCGGTGCTGATCTCTTAGAAAACCAAAGTCGCTTAGAACAAGCTCAGTTCGAATATGACGCCTCGACCGACTTACAGAGCAGAAACCTTCAATCGGAAGTGGCTGTTGCCCAGTTTAAGGCAGCTCTTGATTCAGCCAAAGCTGGCGTCGCTCGGGCTGAACTCGCATTACGTAATACCAAGGTTGTCGCACCATTTGATGGAGTGGTGGAAATGAGAGCTGCAGAAATGGGCGATCTGTTAAACATTGGCGCTGTCTGCGCTACTGTTTTAGACGATAGCCCTATGTTACTCGTCGGACTTGTACCAGAGCAAGATATAGCCCCACTCACAATAGGCTCACAGGTTAATGCCCAACTCCTGACAGGCGAGATAATAAGCGGCGAGATTACCTATATCGCACGGAACGCAAATGACATTTCTAGGAGCTATCGCATCGAAGCAGAAATAGATGCGAATGAATACAATCTCCGGGCTGGGGTGACTACTGAAATTCTTATCCAAGCTGCAAATATTCAAGCCCACCTTATACCTGCTTCTGCATTGACCCTCGATGATAACGGAGCTATTGGCGTTAAACTGATCGATGACAAAGGCAATGTGAGGTTTAGCAACGTCAGCATCGTTGGCGATAATACTGGCCTACTCAACCCAGGTATTTGGGTTACCGGTCTCGACGGCAATGTCAATTTAGTGACTGTAGGTCAGGAAATTGTATTTCCAGGACAGCAGGTTGAAAGCAATTTTGAGTGGTCTACTAATTAAGCACAATATCTGAATTAGGAGTTATTTACGCAATGACAAGTTATATAGATGCGGCTATATCGCGCTCAAGAACGACACTCAGTATTTTTGTAGCGATAATGCTGACAGGGTTTGTCTCCTACTTATCCATTCCAGTAGAGCTAAATCCTGACGTTGAAGTTCCCATTATAGTCACGTCCATTATTCATAGCGGTATATCACCTGAGGATGCTGAGAGGTTGCTGGCAAAACCCGCCGAACTCGAACTCAAGACCTTGGACGGGATCACCTCTATCAGCTCGTTTTCCAGTGAAAATGCAGCAACTATCATCACCGAGTTTGATATCGATTTTGACTCTCAGTTTGCTCTTTCCGAAGTTCGTGAAGCCGTTAACAGAGCAAAAGCCCGATTCCCTCAAGAAACCGAAGAACCTATTTTTCAAGAAGTATCGGCCGCCTCAGTTCCTGTGGTCACAATCGCAATAAGCGGCGAAGGCGTATCGGAACGCACCCTGCTTCGTATTGCCGAGAATCTACAGCGAGAAATAGAAATACTCCCCCCTGTTTTAGAAGCCAACATGGTTGGCAACAGAGAAGAACTTTTAGAAGCGGTGATAGATCCTGCCAAACTTGAAACCTACGGCATTCCTAACAGCGCTATCATTCAAGCGGTAACCAATAACAACCGCTTAATCCCAGCCGGTCAAGTTGACACCGGCCAAGGCAGCTTCTCCGTTAAGGTTCCAGGTTTAATTGAAGACGCCGACGACCTCTTTAATTTACCACTTGCCTCAACAAGTCTCGGGGTAATTACCGTGGCTAACATCGCGGATGTGCGACGTACATTTAAAGATGCCACTCGCTACTCCTACGCCAACGGCTCAGCCTCAATCTCTCTTAATGTGCAAAAGCGCAAGGGAGCAAATTTGGTTGAGACAATGGAGCAGATAGATGCGATAGTTCAGGAAATTCGTCCTAGCTTGCCCCCGGCAGTGACTTTGTCCTACATTAATAATACCGCGCCTTTGGTGCTTGAACAAAATCTTGGGCTGCAAGGTAACATGGCCACCGCGATGATTTTAGTTCTCATTGTAGTGATTGCTTCTGTGGGTGTTCGCTCCGGTTTAATTGTTACCCTCGCTGTGCCCTTTTCCTTTTTCTTTGCCTTCATTATTATCAGCTTGCTAGGCTTTACCTATAACTTTATGGTGATCTTTGGATTGCTGCTAGGGCTGGGTATGCTGATTGATGGCGCCATTGTGATGGTCGAGTATGCGGATCGCAAAATGGCTGAAGGCTTGGGTGCACATGCCGCTTACCGCGAAGCGGTGAGAAGAATGTTCTGGCCTATCATGGCCTCAACGGCGACGACTTTAGCCGCATTCCTACCCATCATGTTCTGGCCTGGTGTCGCCGGCCAATTCATGAGCTATTTGCCTATTACTGTATTTGCGGTATTGATCGGTTCGCTGTTCTACGCTCTTTTATTTGCGCCAACTATTGGCGCACTGATCGGTCGCTCCACTGATGCCAGCAATTCTCATTCACGTCAATTAGAGAAAGACCATACCGAAGAAATCACAGGCATTACCGGAGTCTATGCCAAGGTGCTTGGGGTTGCTGTACGCATGCCAATCATCGTGTTCTTTGGAAGCATTTTCACACTCGTCTCAATCGTATGGGCCTATGGGCAATTCGGTAAAGGGGTTGAGTTCTTCACCAGCGTTGAACCAAGCCAAACGCAGATTCAGGTTTTTGCGCGGGGTAATTTTTCACCCAGCGAAGTACGGGATATAGTACTGGATGTCGAAAGTAGAATTACCGAAGTAGGTTATTACAAAGCCATCGTGACTCAATCCGGCGCTGGCCAACAACTTGGCGGTGACCAGCAAACCGCGCCAGATCTCATTGGCAGCATCTTTATTGAAATGACTGACAGACGCGATAGAGACCTCGATGGCTTTGAAGTTGAAAACAGCTATCGAGATGCGATTACCAATATCCCAGGCGCTCGCGCTGAAGTCGCCTCTATTGAGCAAGGCCCTCCGGTCGGTAAAGAGATTCAAATAGAGCTATCCGGTGACGACCTCGATGCCCTTTTCGCTGAAGCAACTAGAATTCGAAATCATATGGAGACTGAAATGGGCGGCGACCTCATCGATATCGATGACACCGCTCCAGTACCTGGAATCGAATGGGAGATGGTTGTTGATCGCGCACGAGCGGCCATGCTTGGCGCCAGCATGGCTGAAATTGGAACGGCGATTCAGTTGATGACCAATGGTATCTTTATGGGCGACTATCGTCCCGACGACAGCGAAGAAGAAGTTGAGATTCGAGTGCGCTACCCCGCACAGTACCGTGGCCTTTCGCAGATGGACACGATACGAATAAGTACCTCAAACGGCCCAGTGCCTATTAGCAGTTTTGTGACTAGAGTTGCCAAGCCTAAAGTAAGCTCTATTCAACGAGTTGATGGCAACCGAGTTGTGTACGTTAGGGCGAATCCAGCACCTGGCATAGTTGCAGATAATAAGCTGCAAGAACTAGCTGTTTACATGGAAGAGAATCCTACTCGTAAGGGTGTGGCTTATAATTTCCGCGGTGCTAACGAAGAACAGGCTGAATCGGCTGCATTTTTAGGACAAGCATTTTCGCTTGCGCTGGTCTTGATGGCGATTCTTTTGGTGACGCAGTTCAACAGCTACTATCAAGCACTGCTCATCTTATCTTCAGTATTGCTTTCCACGGCCGGAGTATTGCTTGGTCTACTGACCACAGGGCAAACATTCAGTGTGATTTTGACCGGCATAGGGATTGTGGCGTTAGCGGGAATTATCGTTAACAACAATATTGTACTGATCGATACCTTCAATGTGCTTAAGGCAGACAACCCAGATTGGACAATCCAAAAAGTAATCGTGACCACCGGGGTACAGCGGCTACGCCCAGTATTCTTAACCACCTTCACAACTGGCTTTGGATTGCTGCCATTGGCGATGCATGTATCCGTAGATTTGATCGGCGCAGAAATTGAAGTCGGTGGGCCGATTACATCCCAGTGGGTGAGCTTAGCCTCGGCAATCGTGTTTGGACTGTCTTTTGGCACTATCCTTACGCTCATAGTCACACCTGCCATGCTAGCTTTACCTGACAGACTGAGAGAGCTTATTGGTAAGCTACCCAAGCTGCCCACGCGAAATAAGCCTCAGCTTAATACTTAAATAACGCCCTAGCTGCGGCTTACTACTTCGCTTAAGCCGCGGCTTTTTTAATCCCCACACAGCGAGCGCAAGCCTAAGTCGTAGCGAGGCAGTAACGCCAGCAGGGCTATAATAGGTACAGATCTCGGTCCGGCGCACCGGGATTTAATTATGCTATTGAGCATTCAGGATTGTGCCAATATATTTGGTGAAAACCACAGCGATCAAGATAGGCAATTATCTATGATCTGCCATCAAGCGCTAACGTCCTAAGCTTATTAATTCACGGGCGAAGTTTATGCCCGTGGTTCACAAACCTCATTGGCCATTTCTGACTTAGGAGACCATCGCCCTTCCCCGCCTCAGACAATTTACTTAATAAGCCCACGGAGAATAATTAGCTCGACTGAAAGAGCTTGAGAAATTCAGATTCTCCTGACGGTGTACCTACCATTACAAGATCACCATCTAAAGGAAGAACAGTGTCCGGCGAAGGGTTAGTCACGGTTCCTTCATGGTTATCGATGCCGATGATGCTACATTTTGTACGCTGGCGAATATTCGCCTCTGCAATGGTTTTGCCAGCCAATTCCTTAGGAACCGGAGTCTTAAAAACATCAAGTCCCTCGGCGATCATTAATAGATCGCTGCGTTGAAGAAGATTGAACAAAGAATTAGAACCCATTGACGAATAGGACATCACGATATCGCAGCCAGCCCGGTGAAGCGACGCGACGCTTTCCTCAAAAGTAGAACGACAAATAATTTGAATATCAGGCCTAAGCAGGCGACACAGAATTGTCAGGTAGATATTAGTCTCATCATCACGCGGGGTTATAATGACAGTTGGCGCATGGTCGATTCCTGCACGCTGCAGCACCCCCCTATCCGATGCAGAACCGTGAATAACCTTATCAGAACCTCTAGCTCGCTTTTCTAGCTGTTCGACAATAACGTAGTCAATGCCACGCCGCTGAAGTGAAACCGCAGTTGCGCGGCCAACCCGGCCACCGCCGATTATCAACACAGAAGTCGTTACTGGCGCTTCTCCTGAGCATTTGAAATTAGTGTCAAATTCACGCAGCTGAGCAGTCGAGCCGGCCAGCAAAAGGACGGTATTGGGTTCCACAACGCTTTCCTGCTGGCCTATTTCAAAATTCCCGCGGGCCCAAAACCCAACAATGCTGACGCTAGTCGCACGTTGCGCCTCGTTGTAGCCTTGGCCAACTAATGAAGTCCGCGCCGCATCAACCTCCGCAATCACCAGGTCATCAATGCGGCCCACAATATGAGTAAGTTTGTCTCCACCGATAGCTCGCCTAGCAAGCGCCTCGGCGATTAAATGGGTCAGATCCAGAACTCGATTACAGCCAGCCAACTTGAGAACATCAGTTGATGTTTCTTCTCTGGCAGTGGCGATTATTAGAGTCTTATCTGTCACCCCTCTTGCTGTAAAAACTACCGATGTATTAATAATGTCAGAGCGGGTGGTCGCCACCATCGCAGCTCGCGCAACACCTGCTCGAATAAAAGTGTCTGGGTCATTTAGCTCGCCGTGAATAGCGTTAATACCTTTATCGTTAAGACGCAAAACATCATCGAGCTCGGGCAGAACTAAAATATAAGCGTAATCAAATTGAACTAGCTTAGGAATCAAAGCCCTTATCACTGGGTCGTAAAACGTCAAAATCACATGATCATGTATTTCATCAGCGATCGTCCGACGGACACGACTCGCCGCACGGGACTCCATCCAAGGTTCATAAAAAAGCTCTATAAAAGTAAAAGGCAGCAGAATCAGCATGTAGATGATTCCAGAAAGGAGAACCAATATTGAATACAGTCGCCCGAGGTCCGTGACAAAAGAAATGTCACCGTATCCCAAAGTAGACATGGTTGAGAGGGTCCAGTAAAACCCGGAGATAAAAGAATACTTCTGACCTTCGTAGGCCATTAGTAATTGAAAAATAATGGAGAAGCTCGTCACCAGAATACCAAGCGTGACAATAAATCTTAACAGCGCACGAGAGTTACGATCTATTAGCTTTGCAGAAGCCCGTTTCAATAACTGCAAAAAGTACTTCTGAAAAGACAACGCCCAGGGTGGTTTATTGCCGTTACTTTCTTGGGAATTCAAAATATTCTATCCAAATAAAGAGACCTAAGAAATTGAGACTACCTCGTTATTACTCTCTTGCATACTTCAGGAGTTGAAGTTCATAAGTTCAGTTCTTGCGCAATAGAATGGATAAGGAAAGTGACGACCGCGCAAATCAGCAGGAATCTCACAGATGCGATTGGCAGCGCGCTAACACTAGGGTAAATTGAGATTGATCGTGGACGATACAGGGAATACAACCCTTACGGCTGCGGGAATCTAAAACGAATCGGCTAGTAATGAGCCGCCTGCTCCCTGCTGCTGCAGAACGTTGGCCTTGCTCATCTGAGAATTTAAACGCAACTGCTGTTCAGTAATCCTGATGCTTTCATGGAGATAACCGAACTTAGGGTCGCTTTGATCTAGATTTTGTTCCGCCATTGCTAAACGGTCTTTAAACAAGTGATAGGCTTCACGTAAATGATGAACCCGATCCTTGCCGGAGGTGAGACTAAGCGCATTGACATGCCAAGCGGATACTTTTTGCAGCCCCAACTCTAGTCGCGGGTCACTCTCATCGAACACACGACGATGGAGGAGTTCGAGGTAAGCATAATGATCATCCACCGCCTGCCAATTCCCAAGCTCCATCTCACTGTAAATTATGAGCTCTAGCGTTGAAATCTGCGAGGCGCTATAAAAACCATCGTTAACACGAGAAAGCCGCCAAGATTTCGCAAGCAGGACAAGTGCCGACTGATGATCGCCTGCTTCTTGAAATTGCCGGCCCGTCGCTCTGAGTGCTTCTGGGAGCTTGGCATTGTAGGCTCCAAATTTTTGTTTAAGTGTCGCTAGTAATTTTTCGGGGGACTGTGACCACTCGAGAACGAGATCAGTGCTCGGCTCAGAAACGGTCGATGTGGTTGCCGCCAATTGTTGGCCAAAACAGAATATAGGAACGAGTAAGAAGCTGAGAGCAAGCGCGAAATCTCTACCCGCTTTCATCAATAGTTTGGGGAACTGTTGTGTTTTTTGCTCGATAAACATCATTAAAATACGCTCTATTTGCAATAACTATGGCGTATTAGTTCAGTTTTATCAATGGATTATGTGACTTATTTTTCAGTAATATGACAGTACCGTTACATTATATTTTTTATTATTGTTACTTATCAATGACTTGGTTTTCTGCGCTTTCTTTTGGTGCACTTAATATGACTATTCCCGACCATGCCAGTGACACACAAAAACCAACTAAAAAGCCTCTCGATAGGCAGTAGTGTAGTAAAGTTCTTCTCATTAATCCCGTTTTATCTGTAGGTTCGGTTCGCGATTATCGACTCAACAAGGATCAGTATTGCAGCCAAACAAAGAATCCACCACCAAATTCTCTGAGGCCGCTCTAGCTCTGCCACTAGTTGTTCAGTCTGAACTTGTCTTGATTGCACCGGACTAGTATCCGGATTAATAATGCGGTCGTAGAGGTTTGAGACTGGCGCCTTAGCCAGATTGGACTCCCCTGCCAATACATTAATCGAGTAGTTAAGTGAATTACCGTTAATAGTCGCCTTGATAAACCCTGGTTGGCGCGCGGTGATCGAATAGCCGTCGCCGGCAAACTCAAGCGGCTCACCATTTACATCAGTAGCCGAAATATTAATGCCGGCAGGCGCATTGCCACCTAAGTTAAAACTAGTGCCGACCTCAAAGTCGCGCTTAATGTTTTCGGCCTGCGCTAAGTGACGGAGGGTTTCATGGACAAAGGGGAGGAAAAGCCCTTGTAGGGCAAGATTATTCCATTCTAAATCTAGCGAGGATGCGAATAACAGTGTTCTACCTGCGCCCACCGTTCGCTCAACCAATGCAGGCTCAGCAGAATCAAACTGCATTAAAACATCGGCTCCTTCAACTGGCGCTAGGCTCCAATGATTCTCAAACCTAGCTGACCATTCATTGCCTAGAGGTCGCAATATAGGATGGCGGCGATCGAAGTCTGCAATGACCAAATAATCATCTCTGCTTGATCCCTGTCGCTGGATAAGGGCAGGAGTTATATCAGCGAAAAGTGAATTAAAAGTTTCAGCTTGAACGCGATCGGCGGGCGCAAATAGAACACTTCCCCCGCGCCTTACATAGTTAGTCAGCGCTTGAGCTTGGCCACTATTTAAGCTTCCCACGTTCAATAATACCGCCACATCTGTTTGTCTTAATGCCGCAGCACTTAGCACCCTCGGCTCAATAGATTCCAACTCAAAAGGCGATTGAAGTGCTGCGCTAACAGCCAGCCCAAACCAATGCCCCTCATCATCAAACCAATTATCAGACGCCTCACCATTCACTACGAGCACACGAATCTTTGGTAATACATCCACAGTAAAATAGCTCACGTTATCCACAGCAAAGCTGTCTCCAGATACGCGCACCTCGCCAGTATAGGACCCTTGCCCTTCAAAGTCGGCATCAAAGGTCACTACCGCCTCGGATTGGTCACTGAGATCGACAGTCTGGCGATCGATAATTTGATCGTTGATCACCAAGGTGACATCACCTGTGGCTAGATAGGAAGTACCTGTCGATCTAACTCGAGCAAGTATTTTTTGACCTGCCGCATCTTCCAGAAGCTGCTCTGGGGCACGCAAATCAGTCAGCGCTAGATTCTCAGATGATTCTTTACCAACATCCAACCCGCTAAAAGTCACACCTGGAGACAGTTTCCAGCCATCATTGGTTTCATCACTAGCAGATGCTTGAAAGTCTGACACCAGATAAACCGCTCGATTCTCAAAGCGAGACGTCTCCAACAGCTGATCCGCCAGTCTCAGGTTAGGCATATACGCGGTGGCCCCGAAACCGGCCTGCTCCAAGCCTTCAACAAAAGAACTGAGACCATCAATATCCGTAGTGAACTCTCGAACTATTTCAGCCCTATCAGAAAATGCAATCAGGGCTACTTCGTCACCAGAGGTCATAGAGGAAAGTATGTCCAACACTGATTTTTTCGCAACGGCGAAGGTATCCGCATATTGCATACTCATAGAAACATCCAATAAAATCACGGCAGATTGAGGGTCTGCATCCAACAGCCTGGCCACAGCTTGATTGACAAGCGGCCTAGCAAAAGCAACAACGAGTAAGATGATCAACGCAGAACGTAGCAGCAATAACAGAATTTGTTGTAACTGCTGAAACAAGACAAGCTTTTTTGATGTCTTCTTCAAAAACCGGATAGTACTAAACATCATCTTCGGCGGCTTTTCTTTACGAATCAAATGAATAGCAATAGGGATAAGAGCTGCCAGCAAACCCAATAGGAAAAGAGGAGTCAAAAATACCATTAGAAGCTCTTTGCTCGCTTGGCCATATACGCAGATAAGGCGGAATCTAGGGGCTGAGATGTATTCATTAGACAATAATCTACGCCACTGCTTTGGCATTTCTTTTTACAATAGTTTAAAAATTCATTTAAGTTTTCCAAATAAGCGTCTCGAATGGCCGCAGGAGAAGTGATATAGGATTCGTTGTTCTCCATGTCAACAAATTCGGAAGCTTCGTTAAACGGGAAGTTAATTTCGGCATCGTCGAGCAAGTGAAAAGCAATGACATCATTGCCCATGGCTCTTAAATTCTGCAGGGTTGCTATCACTTTTTCCTCATCTTCAAGCATGTCTGATATGAGGATAACCATACTTTTCTTGTTTAGCGTGGCAGCCAGATCCGTTAACGGTTTGACCGCATTGGTCTTCTTGCCCGTCTCGACACGGGCCAATGTTCGCAGTATGTGCATCAAATGAGGCTTCCGACATTTCGCCGGCAGATAGTCATTCATCTGCTCATCAAAAGTAATCAGTCCGACAGCGTCTCGCTGCTGCATAATAAAATAGGCAAGCGCAGAGGCCAAGGTAATCCCATAATTGAGCTTACTGACACCCCCAGAGGTGTAGGACATAGACGCGCTGGTGTCCAACACTATCATGCAACGAACATTGGTCTCGTCTTCATACTGCTTTATGTAAAGTTTCTCACTGCGTGCGTAAAGCTTCCAATCCACATGACGCATATCATCACCGGTGTGATAATGGCGATAGTCATTAAATTCGACACTGAATCCTCTGTGGGGGCTTTTATGCAAACCAGAAACAAAACCTTCAACCGCGACACGTGCACGTAGCTCAAGATTATCCAATCCTGCGAGAACAGTAGGGTCTAAAAAATTAGCCGAGTCAGACATGGATTAGCGGCAGCCTCTACAGTTCAGACTTAGGTTCAGGAACAGCTTCTAACAGCCTGCGAACAACTTCATCTGTGGTAATTCTTTCGGCCTCAGCGTGGAAGTTCAACAACACTCTGTGGCGTAACACAGAAGGCGCTAGCGCTCTTATATCACCGAAGGAAACGTTATACCGGCCTCTTAGCAGCGCCCTGACCTTGCCTCCTAAAACTAGATTCTGAGACGCTCGAATTCCCGCACCCCAACTAACCCAGTCTTTAATAAAGCCCGGTGCATTAGGGCTTTGTGGGCGCGAGGCATGAACCAACTGAACAGCATATTTAATAACCGCTTCTGCAGCTGGCACTTGGCGCGCTATGCGCTGAAATTCTAAAATGTCTTCTCCGCTTAGGGGGTGGGACAACTGCGCCTCATTGGTTTGAGTTGTGTTGGCCACCACCGTGATTTCATCTTCCTCGGAGAGATAACCAAGTTCTATCTTGAACATGAAACGGTCGAGTTGAGCTTCAGGCAGCGGGTAGGTGCCCTCTAACTCGATAGGGTTCTGTGTCGCTAAGACAAAAAATGGCTTGGACATTGGGTAAGTCACACCGGCTGCTGTCACCTGACGCTCTTCCATAGCTTCTAAAAGCGAAGACTGAGTCTTTGGCGGAGTACGGTTAATTTCATCTGCTAATAAGATATTAGTAAAAATCGGCCCTTTGACAAATTTCAAGGTACGCCGCCCGTCTTGCTCCTCAACTATTTCTGAGCCAACAACATCCGACGGCATAAGGTCAGGAGTAAACTGAATACGACTAAAATCAACCTGCAATATGTCCGCTACCGTTTTGATAAGCAGGGTTTTAGCCAGACCGGGGACACCCGTTATCAAACAATGTCCGCCAGCGAACAGTGCAATCAACAGTTCATCAATGATTTCATCTTGACCGATAATAACTTTTTTAATTTCCGCCACGATCTGGTCACGACCATCCTGCATACGTTTGACTAAAGCCAAATCATCCTGATCATCGATCGCTAAGATTTCTTCTGTTTCTTCCATTGTTTGTTTCCCGTCTTCTAGTGACTAAAAGCGTAAATTAAAAAGTTAATGCCTATCTTGTAAGCCTCGTTGGTATATTTCGTTGGGTAGCCTTCATAAAAAGTATGCTCCCAACCATCACCGAGGTCGGTGTTATAATTTGCAACCATCATGACTCGGCCGTCGTCATCTAAAACCGCATAAACCTCCGGCGGATAACTGGGATCATTAAGATTCATGAATCCCCCATAATCCCAGGTCACCATCCGCCCTGGCACCTGCGCCAGTTCGTTTATATCAAAAAAAGTATGAAAAATTTCATGGGTAGTATCGAGCTTTATAATTTCTCGATCTGGGAATATCTTCCCCATTTCCACAAACATATCATCAAGATGTGGCTCCCCCCAAAAATCATCAACCAGAACGAAACCGCCTCTGAACATAAATTCTCGTAACGCTTCAATTTCATCCGGCTGAAAATCAGGACCACTAAGAGACGACCCTATAGGTACTCGCTTCCAATTCATATAAAGAAATATATTTTCAAATAATTTCGGGTCGGTAAGTGCTATGTATTCATGATTGGCCGGATTTGTATCTACGTTGGTATATCGCTGCACACCTCGCAGAAAATTTTGATCTGAATCTGGATAGTCCGTATCCCACCAGCCACCGCGTCTGCGATAGCTAAACGAACCACTGTGATTACTGTAAACACCTCTTACCCAGCGGAAGTCGGTTAAGTCTGTCCCGTATATAGAAACATCCTCATCACTGCCTAACTGCATCACCTGCCCGTGCCCGAAGCCACTTAGCAAGAAAAGAGTTAACGGCAAAAAGAAGAAACGTTGCTTCATCAGTCGCTGCCTTCACCGATAGTTTGCAGCAAAATTTGCTGCGCACGCTGAAAAGAAGGCGCTATTTCCAAGGCTCGGAGGATACTTTGCTTCGCCTCGCTAAGCTGACCGTTGGATAGATAGGCCTCTGCCAGATTAGTCTGAGCTTCTACCGGGTCATTTACTTCAAGGCTCATCAGTACTTCGTATTCGGTGACAGCCAAAGCATTATTGCCCGTTTCTTTGGCGAATTGCGCCTTAAGCTCATGCACATCATTGCGATAAGGGTCAACTTGGAGTGCCCTGTCTAGGTAGTAGTTAGCTCGTTCAAAATCAGACTCATCAAGTGCCGCTTGGGCCAAGATCATTGCAGAGCCGAAGTCATGCTGCAGATTTTCCAAAAGTACCTCTAGCCATTGCAGCTGAGACTCTTTATCGCCTTCTTGCTCATAAATTTGCGAAAGAACCAAAGCCGGACTTGGGTAACCTGTGTAACCTGGCAATAAATTATACGCAAATTCCAGCGACTCTTTTGCTTCAATAAAATTCTCGTCTTTGAACAAAACAATTCCTAGCTGAAGATGCGCTTGAAAATCCCGAACGTTTTCCTGAATCCGGTTGCTCATGTGTTGCTTAAGGGATACGTTGTTATACAACTCCGCTAGAATCGCACTTGAATTTTCTCGCACTCCGTGGCCGTGGCCATCGCCCTCGTCAGGCGTGTCTTCTTTATGGACATGGACGTTTATTTCACTAACCCTGCGCTCAACCCAGCTTCTAAAACCAACATCGAACTCGTCAATTGAGGTTTCAAACACTTCGGCAAAGCGCTCTGAATCCTCTTTAATCAATCCGTACTGATAGACAAGATCAACCAACTTTTCGAAACCATATTCACTGGCGATATAGTCGACAACTAAATAGGACTGAAAATAGGCAAAACCGAGATCAGCGCTGGATTGCGCCCCGGAAAAGCCCGCATTTAAATTCTTAACATGGAGAAGCTTATCTTGCTCAGCAGCCCTCACCAAATCCAAACCTTGGCTGCGCCCCCAGTAAGAACGACCTTCTCTTTCTTCCCAGACCGAGATACCTTCTGACAGCCAGCGGGGCATTCGATTACCTGTCATTTGCAATGTCACCACATGGGCAAACTCATGCCAGACTATTTCTTGCCAGTTAGCAGAGAGCGTATCTGGGGAAATAAGAGTGATGACCTTGCCAAAACAAATTCCAACAAGGGGACCTATATCTGGAAGACCCACTGAGCGCACAGCAAAGTCCTCGGTCTTCTCGAATACTTCAATAAGTATTGGCCCTTCAGGTTCAAAGCCATACTTTGCCGTCAATGTGTCCCAGCCTTCTTCTAGAAGCGGCTCAAGGTAAGGCCATAATATTTTTGCATCACGCTGACTCATGTGAACTTTAAAGTGCTCACTCTCGAGGGTTGCGTAAGTTTCCAACGTGTCAAAAACCTTTAACATGTTAGAGGTCAAAATATTAAAAGGGTCATTTTCATAGCCAATTTCTAAATTCGCCTTACCTTCTTCCTCCTCACCTAATCGAATCAGATTACTACCGAGCACGGTATAGCCCTGCCAATACTCCGGATCAGCTTCTATAGCTGCCCTGGCAAAGCCTACCGCCTCGGTAAATAAATAATTATTACCAAACGTATCCGCCACATCACCAAGAAACTTAGGATTATTGGGGCTGAAAGCATCAACCTGTCTTTTAAAGCGCTGAAAATCCTCATCGCGTTTCTCCAGGGCTGCTTTTGCACCGAGGACGCTCAAGGTCTTCAGCGATTCAGAATTCATCGCTAAAGCCCTGTCAAAATAACTCATCGCCTCGTCTTCACGACTATTCAACAGCAACAGCTGACCGTAAGTTTCCAGCGCTGGTATCGAATTGGGGTTGATGCTTAATGCTCGCTCAAGAGCACGCTCATCTCCAACTACTCGAGCGATACCTATCAAGGCAGGTGTATAACGACTATTAATGTCTAACGCGGCCTGAAAAGAGCGCTCGGCATCGGTGGCATTGTATTTTTCGAGGAATAAATCGCCCCACAGGACATGTGCCTCTAGATTGTTAGGATTGGCTCTAGTTGCTTCGCTAAAAAGACTATTTGCATCATGAAAATTGTCCGTTAGCCAGCTCGCTAGTGCGACCATAGCAACATCTTCTGAACTGAAGACAAGTCCGTCATTATAGCGTTGAATAGATTGGTCCAAATACTCATAAGCCTGAGCTTTGCGCCCCACAAACTGCAGCAAGCTGCCGTATTGAACAAGTGTGCGCACTGGCGCCTCAAAGGATTCATCAATTAGCTGTTTGAGTATCGCTATAGCAGCTTCGGAATTACCCGTGAGACGTTTAAGCTCGGCCAGTTGCGTACTTATTAAGGGAAATTCCGCGTAGCCCTCATCACCAATCGCATCTTCACATATTTTGATTGCTTCTTGATAGTTACCCATCATCCCGAAGGCTCTACTAGCACCAACTATTCCTTCACGCCGGTCTAGACCATCGGCCATCTGAAAAACATCGCTCGCCGCTGCATAAGAGCCGCCGAGCATAAGCTGCTCGCCTCTAAACAGCGGGGATTCAATCAAGTCCGGAGAATTTCCTTGCGCCACTGCGCTTAACGAAAAACTCATCGCTAGGAGAAACCCAGCTAGATTTGAAACTGTTCTTCTATAGAGAAATTTGATCATTAAACTGTCCTGTTGTCTTCGCTAACTCAACCAACAAAGTTTCCAGCTGTCGCCAATAATCAGCTTCAAGAAAATCCGCTTTGCGGCCTCGCAGTATAAATACCGAGCGCTCAACTTCCTGCATCATAGCCTTTAGAGAAAGCGCTTGATCGGATAAATTTTCGCCGTCATCTTCTAAAGTGTCAATATAGGCGATTTCGGCTAGCCTGCCATCGACATCGGTAATAGTCGGGTTCAACGAAAACAAGGCGTCCCCGTTATCGTCTAGACCAGCATGCTCCGACGCTAACCGCCCCTGCTCTTCATACCATTGATCAACGCTAACCTTGGCGTAATTAAAAGCTTCCAACATAGAGACACGATTATTTTTATCCCGGTCGCCATTGCGCTGATCTAATGCTTCAATAAAGTACTTAGAAAATATAGGGTCAAATTTTTCGGACGGTGAACGGGTCGAAGAAATGACAACCCGTCCCGCACTGGAAAGAGAAGCTGAGAAGCCATAACTTGCACTAGTTGTGTTTACAATAACGATGTCTTGTTCTGAGAATGGATCGAGCATTTCCGCAAACTGAGTACCCGTAATATCTGGCCCAACGATATTAAACTTAGACTCTTCATCAGCACCAGCCCCGTGACCAATCAGAAAAATTGTTATCTGATCTCCTTGCTTAACCTGCCCCTGCAATGTCTCTATAGCATTTGTTATCCCAGCCAGGTTCACAGGTCCGTCTACCCGCGCGGCAGCGGATTGATCCTCGTTGCTATTGTGTCCTTGATCATGCAGCAGAGTGATCGATTCTGAACCATAGCCGTAATCTCGGGCCAATATGTCGTGTAATGAAAATGCCCACTGCCGAAACTTCGACTTATTATCTTCACCCACCGTCGGCCCGGACATTATCAGTACAAACTTTGCCGAGTCTGCCCTATCAACAAAATACTCTGAAGACGCCCCTGCAAAATCGTCCTGGGCCACAGCGGGAAAACTAAATGCCATCGTCGCCAAAAGTGTCATGACGTTCCACGTATGACGGGCTTGCTCAGTAAGGGGCCTTGCAAAAACTTTAAACAAGCACTCAGGAAAATATTTCACCACAACCCCTGTCATGACAGCCCCCTTAAACGGCGCAGAACCCAATCACAGCACAACAATAAAATCAGTAAAGCCAACAGCCAGGGTCTATCCCAAAGATCAATTTGGACTTGTTGGGAATAAGCGTTTGGTGTGAACTCTATAGCTTCAGCCAAAGCGTCTGAGTCGGCTAAGGCAAAATACCCACCTCCGCTAGACTCGGCTATGCGACTGAGCAAGCCAGAATCGAGTTCCGCATTTGTATATTCACCTAAAGAAGGCGTCACCACAAAAGCTGCTGTTTTCTCTGAACTGTCGGCGCCGGCACTTCCTGTTGCACTAGCAACATCGACCAACACCTCGTACACCCCTTCTTCCTCAACAACAAACGACGTTCGGTAGACACCATCATCCTTTATGTCCCACTCCATCGAGGAATCAGTAACATTTCCTGAGGGATCAGCGGCTTGCAACCACAAAATGGCGTTGTTGTCTGCGCTATATTTATCATCCAAAACAGTGGCTGTGACAACTACCTCATCGCCCACGTTATAGAACTCTTGATCAAAATCTATAGTAATCCTCTCGGGCGCAGAAACCGCAAGCCAACGCAGCAGTTGTCGCCAAAGCGTTTCTTGAGATTGGTCTTGCGAAGGCAGCATCATCTGCCAACGCCAAGTGCTGGCGGTTGTAATAGACATACTGCGACCACTGCCATAACGCTGGTGGGCCACAATAGGCAAGGCCTGGTTTTGATACTGGAGTAAGGGGTGCTCTAATAAAACAGTGGCACCCGGTTTGGCTCTGCCGGTTACATAAACCCCTTGCAACGCGGGCAAGGAAGTCCAAGCAGCGTTATTTCCCAAATCATTAGCTTCAAGGCGCATTAGCGGAGAGTATTGACCATCGGTAGTTCGCCGCGGGAAAAATTCTTCACCTGTTGGATTGTCTCCTCGCCTAATCCCGCCGCGTAGCTGGGCCGGCAGAAAGTTTTCTTCAACAAGGGTAACAGGCAAAATATCCGCAATCTCTGTGCCGATAAACTCTTCGTCAACCATGCCGCTCATGAGGAGTCCTCCACCGCGCTCACTGACGAATTCTTCAATCATTTGCAGTTGCTCTTGATCAAAAAATGAAGCCTCGATATCACCTAACACTATAGCTTCATACTGAAATAAGGACTCTCTGTCTCTAGGAAACCCGCTGCTTAATTCAGTTGGTGATTCTATTCCTTGACGGTAGAATTTTTCTGGTCCTGTCTGTAAATAGGTCGCTAAGCGAATAGATTCATCGTTGGTTACTGCTCGGCGAATAAATTTGTATTCATTGCGAGGATGTCCTTCTAGGTAAAGAATATCCAACGCTTCCTTTGCGGAATTATCTACCAAAAAACTGTATTGATTGTTTTCTTGAATCAGCTCACCCGATTGAAGTTCTACTCTTAGGTCGTAAACAATTTTCTCTTGCCTGTCCGGAGTGACTTCCAAATCAAAGCGACGGGTTACGCCTGCGTCGCCAAGAGTAACTACTTCACTAACAACCGCTATATCTCCGTCGTTAATAGAGACTTCAACCTCTTGGCCTTGGTAACCTTCATGAAGCAAGGACAGTTGCACATTAAAGACAGAGCCTTGCAAAATTGTTTTTGCCGCAGTCACGCTAACAATACCGATATCTTGGGGGATTTTTTCTTGCCCGACCCCAACTGTGAATATGGGGATTTGTCTTGCCCCAAAGTCCTGCGCTGTCGCTAATGGATCAACATCGCTGTTGTCAGCGCCATCACTTATCAACACTATACCGCCCAGAGGCAAACCATTAAGCTGCGCATCCACATAAGCCAACGCCTGATCTATCGACGACGATGTGCCGGTTTGCTCAAGCCCCTCTAAATCTGAAATTCTTGAGGTCTGTTTATCAAACCTAAAACTTCTAACCTGAAACGATTCGGCTAATTGGTCTATCACGCCGTCGTCGAAAAAATTGCTAGCTACTGCGCTTTGCCTAGTTTTACCGTCGACATCTTCTATCGACATACTGAGAGAGTCATCGAACAGGACTGCTAGGTAGGTCTGTTGAGGGGAGACCTGCACTGTGTCAATAACAGGACGCAGCAGACAAAACAGGATAAGAACTAGGATAAGAGAACGGTTAGCAACCAGCATTCCCTTCCAAAGCGGCGTCAATTCTCTCGTCGTTTTAAGGTAGGTAAGCCAAACACCGACCACTATGAGTAAAACCAGTAAAGCGAAAACCCAAAGACTTATGCCATAAGCAAAATTTAAGTCGCCAGACTGGAACGCAGCAAATAAATTAGGTTGGTTGTATGCCATTCTACTGATCAACACTTCCCGAGTCGCGACTCACCGACCCTTGGTTTTCTGACAATACGCGGTAATATTCTTCGACAAGCTCACGGTACTCTTCCGGAATATCTTCATCGTCAGCCGCATAAAGTTTGCTGTTGATACTATCTAATTCAGCCTGAGCTCTAAGCGCTCCCTCCAACTCAATGATGGGTTGCAAAAGTCCTCGAAACAGCTCTGGCTGACTGAGGAAGTCTTCGATGCCCTGTTGGGTTAGCTGCTGTCTTATAGCCCTTGCATTGCCTACTGCCGTGTTACTCATGGTTTGAGCTTCCTGCGTCCCGCCACCTTGCTGTTGACCACCCCGACCACCTGCTGCGCGGCCGCCAGCTTGACTCTGCTGACCGTTCGCCTGGGATTCTTGAACTTGGCTGGATAACTGCCGCGCCAACTGTTGCGAACGCTCTAGCTGTTCTCGCAGATCACGAACTGTGGGCGTACCTGAACCGGCTTGGCCTAACGCTTCGCCTTCACCTTGCGCACTGAATGCTTCAGCCTGTTCTTGTAACTGCTCTATTTGTTTGCGCAGGGCTTGCGCATCGTTGGCTGCCGTTTGAATTAGGTCAGATGCCGAATCTCCGGATGCTGGGTTAAGCGCCATAAGGCTTTGGGCCAGATCTTCCATCGGCATCTGTAATTCTTGCTCTATGTCCACCGATAAATTGACCATACCATTACGCAGCACTCTATTACTGGTTTGCATTTCTTCTTTGATTGGACGTAATTCACGAGAAGCCGCTTGGGCTTGAAACATTAGCCGCTGATCTTCACTGTCTCCGCGGGCAATAATAGCCCTGAGCATATCTTCGATCTCATCGAGATTTCGCTGCTGTTGCTGCTGGGCTTCTACTAAATCTTGTAGGGCGCCACTGGCGCGGGTTTCTTGGCGTGTTTGGCCTAAACCCTGCTCCCGTATCTTCTCCTGAAGTGCATCTTGCAAAGCTCGCTGCTGCTGAAGTAGCCGCTGTCCTGCTTGCCCAAGATTTTGGGCCAGCTGATTAACTGATCGTTCCGATTCACCGCCCATTTGCTTTTGTTGCTCACGCAGATTTTCCAGTGCCTTTTGGCTTCTGGCCGCGGCGATGGCTGCGGTTTCGCTCTCTGATGCTTGCTGCATTTGCTCTGCAGCTCGTTGCAATGGTGATTGCTGCCCGCTGGATGATGAGCCTTCCCCGGATTGCGACTGAACCTGAGAAGAAGAACTAGACTGCCCTTGCTGTGGTGGCTGCTGAGACCGGCTGGATTGTTGCTGCCCCCCCGACAACTGCTGAGCAAGCTGGGCGACTTCCTGGCTAAGCTGTTCCTGTTGCCGCTTAAGACGCTCTAATTCTCTACGTTTTTGCTCTGGTGTCATTTGCTCTTCTCTGCGAGCGAGATTTCTCTGCGCACGGGTGAGCCCTTCTTGACGGCGAGCCAATTCCTCTAGTTTATCAGCCTCAGCTGCGGATTCAGGGGACCCGCCTTTTCTGCTGTCTGGCGTTTCATAGCGATTTTCAAGCTGGCCCATTTCCATATCGAATAAATCGCGAAGGTCCTCACGCTCTTGTGCTGCAGACCCAGAACCGCTGCCGCCACCTTGTTGCATACTAATATCAGTTCGGTTTATATTCGCTTCTGCTTTGAGAATATACTGCAGGGCTAATTGTTCGGGTTTCAACGCACTGGTTATTTGCTCAATATCAAGATCAGCCGCCGCAAGATTCATCTGCTCGATCGCCAATGACAGATTCTCAACTGCATTATCATAAGAGTCATCGGAAAAATTAAGCCGTTCAGACAAGCGCTCTATGGATTTTACTGCCCTATCAGTGGCTTCACGCTGGGATTCAGAAATAATCTCTGCATCATTTTTAAATTCTTCCTGTGAGACCTTACTTTGTCTGTTCTTTAACTTCCAAGTCGCAGCAATAATGTCTTTTTGTACCGATACCAAAGCACTGCTGTCTCTTCCGCCCTGACCACCTCCAGCGCCTTGCCCACCCGAAGCTCCCTGAGTCCGGCGAAATTCTTGATCAGTAGGGATAACCTGCAAAAAGTAGATGTCAGAGACCACTTCGGCTGGGCCATCGAGGCCGTTATTGTCTGCGAGAGTAAGGTAGTAACTAACAAAGTCTCCTGGTTCAACCGAGAGATCTTCTAGATAAATAAGCTCATCGCCGGTTATCTGCTTAGTCAGGGTTTCAGGAAGAAAATCCACCTTCACCTCGTCAGCTCCGACCACACTGTAGTTAAGCGCAAACTTGCTTAGTCCATAGTCATCTGACGCGGTGACTTCAATCACCACCTCTTCCAGTGGCATTACGTCTCGATCACTACCAGGTCGCTGCAAAGCTAATTCAGGAGGTGCGTCTTCAATCGCTCTAATATAATAATCCAGCGGGTTAATACTTTCTAAATCATCGAAATCTTTTGCCGTGATTTGATAAACACCATCGCGGGTTACAGTGAACTGGCCGCGACCTACATTGTTCTCGATAAGGCTAAGCTCGATATTTTGATAAGGAGCCATCTCTTCTTCTTGCTCTTGGCTATCATCTAAACCAGCCCCACTGAACATCACTAGGGCTTCACGGACCGGCTTATTAAACGTCACGCGAAAATCCACTACAGTGCCCTCAGGCACAATCATGTCCCCCGAATCCTCTTCTTGGTAGTCTTCGAGTAAGGTGTATGCTGGATAGTCGAAGTCCAAATCTATGGTTTCTACCTGGGGTAGATCGAATAGGGTAATTTGATATTGTGAAGAGCTTTGCTCTCCCGCCTCATCAAAGTTGACATAGTAAGTCGTGTTTTCATCTATCGAGGGGATAAAGTAGCTGTAGCTGGCCGATTCACTGCCACTGCCATCCCGACTCATTGTCACATCACGCCAATTCACATTGTCGTTCTGCAATCGGAGGTTAATGGTGCCAGGGATTGCATTAATTACAGTGGCTACTATAGTGACGCTTTCACCGCGCTGCATGTCGATCGTGCCTGGCTCAACCCTAATCTCAATAATGGGCTGAACGTCAACCACTGTCACCGGCTCTTCGATTGCGAAAGGCCAAACCAAACGACTAGCTGCATTAAATAAGGACTCCGAACTAGCCACAAGCGCCAGCACGATGCTGGCCGCAGCAGCTGCACCCGCAAATGAATACCAAGAAGCACTTGCCGGAGTTACCGTCTCGACTTGCTGCTGTTGCTCATTGACATGGGTTTGCGCATCTTGCCAAAGCTGTTGGATAAACTGCTGAGAAACCCCTTTCTTGCCAGAACGCATCTCTTCTTCAGAAAACTCAAGGGACGTTAGCAGGCGTTGTTCAAGGTCCGGTATGTGGTCTTCGACGTAATGGGCAAGCCTTCGATCATCGGTGGATTGTTGATTCACAGAGCTGAACAGGAACCAGCCCAACCCCGCTAAGATGAAAAGTATCCCCATGAATAAGGCAATGGTTCCATTGCGCTCTGGCTGCAACCAAGCCGCGAGTACCAATCCAGCTAAAATAGCTGTAGCGGCTGCAATACTAAAATAGCTGCCTTGTTTGAGTAGCAGCAAATTGCGCCGACGCCGACGGAGGTTTTTAAGGGTTTCGCGGAGACTTTCAAATGTTGTAGAAGACATAAAAGCTCTGAACGTTAAGTAAATGGGTGACGCTAAAATATGGTGCCGCAACTTGCTATCGTAGGTTTGGAGCTACTATTGCCTTGGCAACCTACTTCGAGTGTTCCTTTGATTTAATACTTATTTAGTGAAGATTTAGTTCAGTCTAGAGGCAGATATTGCCGACGACTAAGTCTCTCTAAGAACCACATTCGAAGGTGAAAAAAATCACCCAATCAGTCCTAACTATCCCATTAACCCGACACTGAAAGCAAGAACTTAGCCGGTTCAGACCGGATAAAGCCCTCGCTCTATCAGCTAGCATGAGTGGCACATTTTTAAGTAAAGAATTCGCCCTGGTTTGAGCTAGGTTTAGATCCCATCGAAAGGTTTGTGCTAGATAAACAAACCTCAAGTATCGCAACCCATTTCAGCGGGTCGATAATAAGGGGAGTCATCAGGGAAAACGCGAATATCACCCCGGTTCAAGTATTCATTAAGAGCGCTTATGGACTTATAGGGCGCGATATCCTGAAGGGTCACGGCCGTTGGCCGGGGCAACACAAACAGATCTGAATCAGCCTCGGCTAGGGCCGCACTGGGGCTAACCCAACGATGGTCGAGGATTTCTTGATTGTCGACGTTAACCTTGACCGCTTCGGTCAGGAGACACACAAAAAACCATGTGCTGAAACGTCTTGCCAAATTCGGGGGAGTGGTCCAATGGGCTGTGTGCACCAACTGCGACTCCAAAATATCAATCCCCGCCTCTTCCGAGGTCTCTCGTACAGCCGCACGCTGAGCCGCCGGATACTCCAATCCATCCGCCGAATCTTGAAAGTCAGCTTTATCGACCCGCCCACCAGGGAAAACCCAGTGTCCGCCATGAAACGCCAACTTAGAATTCCTCAGCAATAACAAGACCTCGAGGTCTTCTTGCTGCGGCGACTCTCTGACCAAAACTACGGTTGCTGCTGGTACGGGCTCAATATTTGGCATGAAGATATAAATCCCTTTGGACTGAAAACAGATGCTGAAAAGCAAAAACAACATAATAGCGAACTTTTCGCCTAGGCCATAATCAACACTTGATAAATCTAAACGCGAGAGATTTAGTCTATTGATTGCAGCTAGAGCGACAGCAGAATAGAATCCTGCGTTAGTAAAACGATCAACCAATGATTAATTGATGAGGAATCCCCATGACAGTAAGTTTTGAAAACCGAGTCGCTATCGTCACTGGCGCAGGCGGCGGGCTAGGCAGACAGCATGCTCTTGAATTAGGCCGTAGAGGCGCTAAGGTAGTTGTAAACGACCTCGGTGGCGGCGTAGATGGCGTTGGCGGGTCGGTCTCAGCAGCAGAGAGCGTTGCAGAAGAAATCAGAGCAGCCGGCGGCACAGCCATTAGTAACGGCGCATCCGTCACCGACATTGACGCTGTAAAGGGAATGATCGCGGCCACCATGGAAGAATGGGGGCGCATCGATATAGTCGTTAACAACGCAGGCATCCTTCGCGATAAGACTTTTTCTAAGCTAGAGCTAGAAAATTGGCATGCGGTAATTGATGTGCATCTAACTGGCAGCCTGAACGTCACTAAATGCGTATGGCCTATCATGATTGAACAAGGCTATGGCCGCATAGTTATGACTACCTCTACTTCCGGTCTGTTTGGTAATTTTGGCCAAAGTAACTATGGCGCGGCAAAGCTAGGCTTAGTCGGATTCATGAATACCTTGCGTTTTGAAGGAGCCAAATACAACATTTTTACCAATGCAATAGCCCCAATCGCAGCAACGCGAATGACTATTGATCTACCAGGATTCGAAGACAGTGCTGAGAAACTAGCGCCGGAGCTGGTTACCCCAGCCGTCGTCTTTTTATGCAGTGATAAAGCGCCTAATGGACGCATTATCCAAGCTGCCGGTGGCCGCTATTACTCCGCGGATGTACGTGAAAATGTAGGCCTTGATTTAGGACTTGATGCCAGCGTAGAAGATATTGAAGCAAATATCGATACTATTCTGGACATGACAAGCAATGCAGGAATTCTCGAAAGAACCCCGCACCGCTAGTCAAATCTGATCGCTTGGTTGACCAGAAAGCCTAGCCTTTCTGGTCTGCTAAGACTTTCTGAATCGAGGCCCGTTCATCCATTAACTTCATCAAGTTTTTAGCCCCCTCAAACTCTCCCTGGGCATTCCAATCCAACGCTCTCCTGCATACCAACGTTGCTAGGTTAAAACTAAATCGGAAATAAAAGTCTGCATAACTGATCTGCGGACCTGCAATGTAAGGCTCATACTTTGCAATTTTTGCGAGGGCAGCGAAACCCTTCTCTAACTGCGGCTTTACCTCAGCCTTCAGCGCATCGCTGGCCGGCTTACCGAAGAACACATCACCATACAGTCGACGGGCAGGCAGCTCTACGTAAAGCTCCAAATAGCGAATAATCTCTTGAACCTTTGCTTTTTCGTAAGGGTTCTCAGGATAAAAACTCGGCCCCTCGCCCAAAGAGTCGAGATAGTCCATCATCACTCCAGTTTCAGTAAGAAACCCATGATCAGTCTCTAGTGCTGGCACTTTGCCCATTGGGCTTTTGCTTAAGTAATCCGAATCTTGGTTTGGCTTGACCAAGACTTCTTCGAAATCCATGCCCTTTTCTATCAGTATGGCTTTTACCATGTTGTAGTAGTTACTAATTGGAAATCCGTATAATTTAATGCTCATAATATCCTCTTCAAGTTATGCTCAGGGTTATTCTAATACTTAGATAGGAATTGTCCTGAGCCGGTCCGGACCTGCTTAGTTGTTAAACTAGGCGGCTTACATGCTTAGGTTAAAAATAATCAAGCCCGCAAACTAACCCGTTGCAATTAATTTTGCAAAATCAATATGATCCTCATGAAAAAAAAACGAGTTTTACTGCTATCGGCCTACGATGCAATCAGTCATCAGCTTTGGCGCAAGCGCTTGAAGCAGGTATTTAGCAGCTACCAATGGACTGAGCTTTGCCTAGCCCCCCGCCATTTTACCTGGCGAGTTCGCGGTAATAGCCTAATTTGGGCAACCACCCAGAGAGAGGTTCTTGAGCAAGATTACGATTTGCTAATAGCCACATCAATGGTGGATCTGAGCAGCCTGAGGGGCTTCGTGCCTAGCTTAGCCAGCATTCCTACTCTGTTGTATGTTCATGAAAACCAGTTTGCATATCCGCAAAACCGCAGCGACAGAAAAAATGTAGAACCTTTGCTCGTTCCACTCTACGCCGCTCTTTGTGCGGACACTGTTGCCTTTAATAGCAATTTCAATCGCAGCAGCTTTCTCAACGGTGCTGCGTCCCTATTGAGCAAATTACCCGAACAATTTCCAAACTCAATTATGACTCGGCTCAATGCCAGCGTTGTGGTACCGGTGCCTCTTCTCGACAGCAGTCCTCGCTTAACTGCTGCCGACTCGAACAGTGTTCTTAGCATGGTCTGGAATCACCGCTGGGAATTCGATAAAGGGCCTGAGCTTTTACTGGCAGTAGTTGTTGCAATAGAGGCACAAAAACTGCCGGTGCAATTGCATGTTGTCGGACAACAGTTTCGAGAGCAGCCGATTGAATTCAAGGAAATCAACAACCTCCTCGATAGCCATGCCAAGAGCACCAATATAGAGCGCGGACTTTTCGGTTTTATTGAAAATATCAACAACTACACTGCTCTACTCGAAACCTGTGATGTAGTGCTTTCCACCGCCATTCATGACTTTCAGGGGCTGGCCATTCAAGAGGCTTGCTTAAAGGGCTGCGTGCCTCTGACACCTGATGACCTAGCCTATCCTGAGTACATACCTGAGAAGTATCGCTACCCGGTTCAAAGCCAGATAGAGGCGACCGCTGATGGCGTCATCGATCAAATAAAAAACTATTGTGAATTAAAGCGCCAGGGTGAATTAGTTTGCGACGTTAATTTGAGTGCCTATCAGGGGGATAAAATTAAACGGCTTTACCAAGCCGAGTTTGACAAACTGACGCACGCCAGCTTGATTGACTAGTTAGCTTCTTCGAGCACAGGAAAGTTGATTTCTTGGCCAATTTGAATGCGTCCAAAATCTAGTTCGGGATTATACTGGCGTACCAACCATATGGGTGCAGAATATCGACTTCTGGCAATACGGCCAATGTTATCGTTACGTCTAACTTTGTAAGTTTCGACATTCTGAATTCGGTACTTGCTGAAAAACTCTTGCTGCAAAGAGGAGTGAAACTCACGGCGTCGGCGTTCAAATTCATCGATGGAGACACTATCGAAGCCTAACTGCAAACGATCACCAATAATTACTGGGTCACGGTACTGCATATTGTTTAGACGCCTGACATCCCACGCTCTAATTTCTAACCAGTCCGCGTAATGCCCCAAAGTCTCCGACGCTTGAATTTCTATTGAGCGATTAGTGGCCACTGAATAGTCAGAAGGGTCGGCGGCTAGGTCTTGAGTCAGCTGCTCGTTACTACTTTGAACAGTGGTTGCCGTTTCAGTAGCCACTGCGATTTCTGCAGATGCATCGATGCCAGTTTGAAGCTGCTGATCATCGGGCAATACCGCCGCAGGTGGCAAAGTTTCTTCATCAAGAACAGCAACCGCTGTTGTATCCTCCTCTAGAACTTCAATAGATTCAATTATTCTAGCGGCCACATCAACAGATGCTGACGCAGATACGGTGGCCAGATTGATTGACTCAAGCTCAGGTTCAGTGCTCGATCCAGAACTTAAAGCCTCAGCATATTGCAACTCGGTAGGAGGCACTGGCGTCAAATTGCCCTCTATAGCAGCCACCTGAACGCTGCCAGTATCAAAACCAGGGAGGCGTAATTCTTGGCCAGGATAAATCCGGTTTTTGTTAGCGATTCCATTTAGATTTAATAGCTCTTGCTCTGTAGTTCTAAAACGAGCCGCGATGACAGAGACAGTGTCTCCCCTTCTAACCTTGTACAATCCATCCGATGAGGTCGCTGAGGACCCAAATGCTAGCTGCTGAGGGTCATTGTCAGCCTGCGGAAGGAGTAATCTTTGGCCGATCTGAATGCGATTACTGCTGGTCAACTGGTTCAATGAGACCAGCCTTGCTACCGAAGTGCTGAAGCGTCTCGCGATTACTGACAAGCTGTCGCCTCTTACGATGACGTAAGCTACATCCGGTGTTTGCACAGCAAATTTAAAATCATTTTCAACCATGGCTAATAAGTCGCTAGAAGCCACAGCGTCGGCGCGCAGCTTTGTTCGAAACCCTTTAGGAATTCGTTTGTTGCCTTCCCATACAGCGGGACGTAGAGCCGGATTGTCCGCTTCCAACTGCTCTAAGCTGACGCCTACTGAGCTGGCAAATACTTCCGCGTCGATGAATGAATCCATTTCAACTTCGCGAAAATTTGGAGCTGGATTTAATCGAATATCACCAAAATGCTCGAAGGCATTATTCTCAACCTGAAGCACAGCTAAAAATTGAGCGTAGAAATTTCTAGAGGCAAAACCAAATGCCCTGCCCTTGTAATTAGCCACAATCGTTTCAATATCAGTTGTGCCTGTCTCTCGGACCGCTCGGGCTATTCCTCCTGCTCCATGGTTATAAGCTGTTAGCGCTAGTGGCCATGTACCCAACACTGAGTAATTGTATTGAAGCAGGCTCATCGCGGCATTCGCCGCTATATAAGGATCCATGCGTTCATCGACAATGTGGTCGATACGCATGAAGCGTTGTCCTGTTGCCCGAGTGAATTGCCACATACCTGCGGCTGCTGCACTTGAATAAGCGCCGGGATTAAACGAAGACTCTACGTGGGGGAGTACGCCTAGTTCAATGGGCAGCGATTTTTCTCGAAGAACCTGATTTATATATCCTCGATAGGCTCCTGAACGCTGCAAACCACCTAAAAATCTATCCGACTGCCCTAGCTGCCAGCGGACGTTTCTAGCAGCACGGTTCAGCGTCTGATTGCTGACGTCATCAGGCCAAAGAGCTAGGATGTCTTTTTGACTGCCTGTTAGCAGATCACGCTTACCAGTTGCCAGTACTCGGAGGTCTGCCTGTATTTTTTTGCGCCTGCTATCTATCGCTGACCGATCTCGATTCAACGCGGTATAGATAACGGAGAGATGCTCAGAATCATGGAGAAAGCCGCTCCGAGTATCGACCTCGGTATATACCTTAACCCAAAAATTAACAGCGGGTTCAAGCTCCTCTGGGCGAGGGAAGTCAGTGGCCGATTGCCCAAATGACAAAGTAGGGAGAACCGAAAATCCTAAAAGAACGGCTAGAAAGGCCCATAGGCTTCCCCCTCGACTGATCGCTTGAAGATTTCGATCTAATATTTCTGAACAATTTAAACTCAAATCCACAAATTCCAACCTAGCTGATTCATCTCAAAACTGCCACTGAACATAGCAATTATTAATCAGATCGCCAAGTGCTAAATGTCCGATGACAAAGCTAGAACGACCGAGCCCTCAGCGCCGCGATCAGACCGTACTATCTAATTCACCGGCTTCTTTGATGGGGATCATCAAATCTTCTTTAGTCACATTCATATAAAGAATAACGTTGGACGCTATGTATATCGAGGAATATGTACCGACCACTACCCCGATAATTAATGCGATGGCAAAGCCTTGAGTTGATTCCCCTCCTATTAAGAGAATTGAGACCAAAACTAACAAAGTAGTGAATGAGGTAATTAAGGTTCTGCCCAGCGTCTGATTTAGGGAAACGTTGACCATTTCCAAAGGCGAGCCTTTGCGCATGCGGCGAAAATTTTCTCTGATGCGATCTGAGACCACAATTGTGTCATTAAGTGAATAGCCGATAATTGCCAACATCGCAGCCAACGCATTTAGATTAAATTCCAAACCGAAGACCGAAAATATGCCCAAGGTAATTAGCAAATCGTGAGCTAGTGCGACCACAGCACCTATCGCAAACTTGAATTGAAACCTGATGGAGATATAGACCATGATAATGCCAAGGGCCACCAGCATACCTAACCCGCCATTTTCCGCCAGCTCTTCACCCACTTTGGCACTGACATAATCAGAGCCTAAAAGCCTAATCTCTAAACTCGAGGACTGGCGCAACAGCGCAGCTAGCTTTTCACCCACCTCAACCGCTGCAACCGCCTGATTTTCAACAGCAACGTCCGCATCCACCGGCAAGATAATTCGAATATCTCGGTCTGAGCCAAACCTAACAACAACCGCATTATCGTAACCTGCGTCTACCAAAGCGATATTCACTGCCCGAATATCAACCGACTCGGAATAACTCAATCTGACCGAAGTGCCGCTGGTAAAATCTAAACCTAACTCAAGCGAGTTAATTGCCAATGAGAGAATTGAAACCACGACAAGAATAGCAGAGCCGATAGCCGCTGCTTTGCGATAACCCATGAAATCGAACTTTGTATCCAGAAGCATTGTATTTATTACCCGTAAAAACCTTAGATTATGCCGACTGCGGCTTTGGCTGTGAGCCACCGATGGACAAGGTTTTCACCGTTCTGCCACCGTAGATGAGGTTAATAATTGCTCTTGTGCCGACGATCGCTGTAAACATAGAAGTCACAATACCAATCATTAAAGTAACCGCAAAACCTTTAACTGGCCCGGTACCAATAGTGAACAGAACCAGTGCCACTAAAAACGTTGTTAAGTTGGCATCAATGATCGTCGTAAAAGCCCGGTCGTAACCTGCCTCAATTGCCTTCTGGGGAGATATCCCTGCCAACAGCTCCTCTTTTATCCTTGTAAAGATAAGCACATTAGCATCCACAGCCATACCCACTGTCAGTACGATGCCCACAATTCCTGGCAAGGTGAGAGTGGCACCGATAGCTGACATCACCGCAAATATCATCAATATATTCATGATGAGTGCGGCATTGGCGGCCAAGCCAAAAACTCTGTAATAAGCAAACATAAATAGCACTACTAAACCCGCGGCAACTTGCACCCCGAGTACGCCTTGCTCCAAGTTCTCTCTGCCCATGGAGGGACCGATTACTGATTGCTCAACAATTGTCATTGGCGCGGCCAGAGATCCGGCACTAATGAGCAATGACAAGTCGTTTGCTTCGCGACTGCTAAGACCAGTGATTACAAAGGTTCTGCCCAAAGCACTCTGAATAGTCGCGTTGCTGATAAGACGCTCGTCTTCGTAGAACTCGACTTCCTCGACTTCTTCACCGGCATCGTTGAGGGATGTGTTGGTACGAGATTTTGTTTCAATCAACAATATCGCCATATTGCGGCCAACATTATCTCGGGTAATTCGATTGATCTGATTGCCGCCTTGAGCATCTAAGTTAATTTGCACCTGAGGCAAGCTATTCTCATTCAAGGTAGAGCGAACACTACTAATCCTGTCGCCTTGGAGAATCACATCATTATCAATGTTGGCGCTAAGCCCTTGATACTCATACTGCTGATAAGACGTTCGAGACGCACCAATTTCGGCTTCCATATGAAATTCTAGGGTCGCAATTCGCTGTAGAATTCGAATAGCCTGAGCGGGATCCTGAACACCAGGAAGCTCTACCACTATCCTGTCTGCGCCCTGTTGCTGGACAGTCGGCTCGGAGACACCAAGCGCATTAACTCGATTGAATAAAGTTGTCCTGTTCGCCTGCAAAGTATCTCGCTGAATTTGCAGCATGGTGTCAGGTGTCATACGCATATCGAGTACAAAAACATCGCTTGCATCACGGTTTTGCATTTGAATATCTGGAAAATTATCCGCCAGCTCACGGCGTGCTTGAAGACGATCATCATCCGTGGCAAACCGCACTTCAAGATGAGAATTGTCAACAATAGTTAGGCCGCGGCCACGTATTTTTAACTCCCGAAGGATTGTGCGCACATTACTTCGGTTGTCTTCCATGCGGCGCTCTAAAGCAGACTCCATATCCACTTCCATCAGAAAGTGAACACCTCCTTGAAGATCCAGCCCCAAGCTCATTTTGCGAGCACCGATAGCTTGCAGCCAAGCCGGCGACGTTGGTGCCAAGTTCAAGGCGATCAAATAATCATCGCCAAGAGCATCTTCAATCGCCGTTTTCGCGCGAAGCTGGTCGTCCACACTGTCGAATCTCACGAGAAGTCGAGACTCATCTACCTCTTTGCCAAACGAGTCAACTTCAGCGGCTTCCAGCGCCGTGGTGACCACCGCCATATCAGTCTCGCTTAAGCTGACATTCTCATTGGTAATTTGGATCGCTTCATCATCCGGGTAGATATTGGGAATGGCATACAAAAACCCCAAAATAACAACAAGAAGAATGAGGATATTTTTCCAAAGCGGGTATTTATTTAACATAGAAATTCCAGTGGGGCACGATCTTCGTTAGAACAAGCAAAGCCTGCACCTTAAAATTAGATCTGCTTTATGGTGCCTTTAGGTAATGCCGCAGCAATAGAGGATTTTTGTAGCTTCAGCTCAACCCCAGAGGCAACCTCAAGAGCTAGGTAATCCTCATCTACACGAACCACCTTACCGAGAAGACCACCTGAGGTCATAACCTCATCCCCTTTTGAAATACTTCCAATCAATTCTTTATGTTCTTTTGCACGCTTTGATTGCGGACGCCAGAGAATAAGGTAAAACAGCACTATCATGCCGCCGAAAAGAATCAGATTAAAAGCAACAGAGGGTTGGCCTGGTTCTTGAGCATAGGCGGTGGAAAATAATAAATTCATGGTTTCTCTCTCACGCTTTATAATTGATTAAAATTAGTCGATTGTGTTGTAACTTAAAATCTGCTTCCAGCCGGGCCGCTGCTTCGTAGTAAGTTGCACTGGCATGTTACCACCTAACGTTTCAGGCTAAGTTTTCCGTTAAGTTGACGATTAGCAGTGTAAGTATGCCATGCTCAGATACTGAGCCTTCATAATTGCCTTGCGCCTGCCTTTTCAGGCACCTTTACTTCCTGCTCCACATTGTACCTTGACCGCCGCCATGAAGCTTGAACTAGAAGCTTCCACATAAGAAACTATGCAGACCTTTGATTGTTGGGCTTTAGAGCCGAAATTCAAGTGCTGGAAACTTTATTGTTGAGGATGAAAACTAACTATTATCACTCATCTGAGCTTGATCCCGCTCGAACTGGCTAACAAAAGCGGTCAACTTACTCTCTTGTATCGCCTCACGCAAACCCGCCATTAAAGTCTGATAATAATGTAAATTATGGATGGTATTGAGCTGCGCACCCAAGATTTCTTTACATTTATCAAGATGATGCAGATATGCTCGGCTAAAATTCCGGCATGTATAGCAGTGGCAATTATCATCGACAGGCCTAGTGTCGCGGCGGTTTGCAGTATTACGCAGCCTCAGCAAACCAGTAGAGGTGAACAAGTGGGCATTGCGGGCATTGCGGGTTGGCATCACGCAGTCGAACATATCAACACCATTGACAACCCCATGGACAAGATCCGCAGGCGTTCCAACACCCATTAAATATCTTGGCTTATCACCGGGCAATACATGCACACAGTTCTCGACGATGTTCGCCATTTCTTCTTTGGGCTCGCCTACAGAAAGACCACCGATTGCATAGCCAGGGAAGTCCATTTCTATTAGCCTCTGTATAGACTCAAGACGCTGGTCGATGTACATCCCCCCTTGCACTATTCCGAATAGCGCCGCCTTGTTGTCTGCGTGGGCAGTGACACAGCGCTTTGCCCACCGCATTGACAGCTCCATGGACTCTCTCGCTTCCTCTGGGGTCGCCGGATACGCAGTGCACTCGTCAAAGGCCATTATGATGTCAGAGCCCAGAGCATGCTGAACTTCAGTGGCCGACTCTGGCCCTAAAAATATTTTTGCCCCGTCAACCGGCGAACGGAAGTGAACTCCTTCTTCGGTGATCTTGCGCATTTCTCCTAGGCTGAAAACTTGAAATCCACCAGAATCGGTAAGAATTGGTTTAGACCATCCGGCAAAGTCGTGAAGATCACCGTGTAAATTGATGATTTCAGTGCCGGGTCGCAGCATTAGATGGAAGGTATTGCCAAGGATAATTTCGGCGCCTGTTCCTAGCAACTGCTCGGGATTTAACCCTTTAACAGTTCCATAGGTACCCACTGGCATAAAAGCTGGAGTTGCGACCTCTCCCCTCGGGAAAACCATTTTACCTGTTCGGGCTTTGCCGTCTGTAGCGGCTACTTCGAATTTCATGTGGCAATCTGTCATCTAACTAACCGTTAAAAACTTTGTTATTAAATTGTATATGAACTTGTCCATACACTAATGTTCACGCGTCGCTCTGAACTCTATGTCCGGCCAACGCTCTTCCATCAAACTAAGATTAACCCGAGTCGGAGCTAGGTAGGTGAGATAACCACCGCCATCTACGGATAAATTTTCATGGGCCTTCTTTTTAAACTCTTCCAGCTTAGCCTTGTTTTCCGAATCCACCCAGCGAGCACCGAACACCGTGACTGGCTCGTAAATACAGTCGACTTTGTACTCGTCCTTCAATCGAAATGCCACCACTTCATATTGCAAAACTCCTACGGCGCCAACCACAAGATCGTTATTTTTAAGCGGCATAAATACTTGAGTAGAGCCCTCTTCAGAGAGTTGAGTTAAGCCTTTCTGCAGCTGCTTCAGCTTTAACGGGTCAGCGAGCCGAATGCGCCTAAAAAGCTCAGGAGCAAAATGCGGTATGCCTCGGAATTTAAGCTCTTCCCCTGCGGTAAAGGTATCCCCAATTTGGATCGTACCGTGATTATGAAGGCCGATAATATCACCAGATACAGCGCCATCAGCCTGACTTCTATCACCGGCTAGAAATGTCACCGCATCCGCGATTTTCACATCCTTGCCCAATCGGGTGTGCCGCATTTTCATGCCCTTCGTATACTCGCCTGAGCATATACGCATAAAAGCAATTCGGTCACGGTGCTTAGGATCCATATTGGCCTGAATCTTAAACACAAAACCGCTAAAGCTAGCCTCTTGCGCTTTCACTGTTCTGGTTTCTGTTACTCTGTCTAGAGGTGCCGGCGCCCATTCCACAAAATCGTCAATCATCTCTTTGACGCCAAAATTGCCCAACGCAGTGCCAAAATAAACTGGTGTCATCTCTCCCTTTAGATAAGCGCTCTTGTCAAATTCATGGCTAGCGCCTCTCACTAATTCGATTTGGTTGCGGAAATCTTCCCCATAGCTCCCCATCAATTCATCAGCATCAGCGCCGTACAAACCTTTTATCAAAATCTCATCAGGAATTTGACTGCCCTGCCCTTTGGTATAAACATGGACGGTGTCGGTGTAGAGATTGTAAACTCCCTTAAACTCCTTCCCCATTCCTAGTGGCCAATTAATCGGCGCGCACTTTATATTTAACACCGTCTCTATTTCATCTAACACATCAATTGGATCGAGCGTATCTCGGTCAAGCTTGTTTACAAAGGTGAAAATTGGCGTATCTCGAAGTCGGCATACGTCCATCAATTTGATTGTTCGGGCTTCAACTCCTTTCGCACCATCGACAATCATCAACGCCGAGTCGACGGCTGTAAGGACGCGGTAGGTATCTTCAGAGAAATCTTCATGTCCGGGGGTGTCCAGCAAATTCACCATTCGCTCTCGATAAGGGAATTGCATTACCGATGAGGTGACGGAAATACCTCGCTGCTGCTCCATAGCCATCCAGTCAGAAGTTGCATGACGATCTGACTTTTTGCCCTTGACCGTACCGGCTACTTGAATGAGATTACCAAAAAGCAATAGCTTTTCAGTGATGGTGGTTTTACCAGCATCAGGGTGAGAAATGATAGCGAGAACTCTTCGTTTCGCTATCTCTTCTTGGAGAGACTCCAGACTCATGATAATTGTCTCAGTTACGTTAGGTTGAACAAAAGCGCGAGATTATAGCAGTTACGCCGACTAGCTGCATACTTGCTGCACGTAACCGCCCCAGCCGCACTCACCGATCATCTAGATCTATGGCTGGAGGCTGTCTTGTTCTACAATACTTAGCTCTAACGCCTCGAATAACGAGTGGCCCTCAAATAGGGCCATAAATAACACAGGAGAACGCACCATGGATTTTAATCTGTCTGCTGATCAGCTGGCACTGCAGCAATCTGTTCGTCAGTTTGCCCAAACCGAACTACCTGAAATAGCAAAAAAAATAGAAGAAACCGACGAGCCTGTCAGCTTGGAGTTAAGAAGGAAATTCGGTGAACTCGGCTACCTTGGCGTTAATTTGAGTGAGGAATATGGCGGCGCAGGCATGTCACATCATGACGCTGTCATTGTATTAGAGGAAATCGCGAAAATCTCCATTGCAGTAGCCTTTCCTATTTTTGAATCCTGCTTCGGGCCTAGCCTTGCTATCGCCCACTTTGGCAGCGAAGAAATGAAGAAAGATGTGCTTCCAAAAGTCTGTAGCGGAGAAATAGTAGTTGCAGTTTCGATGTCTGAGCCCGACGCAGGTTCAGCACTAACTGATTTGAAAACCCATGGGAAAGTCGACGGTAATAAAGTTATTCTCAATGGCAGCAAACGCTGGTGCTCTGGCGCAGGCCACTCAGAAACTTACGTGGTGTATTGCCGCATGGACGGTTTGGCGGGAGCCAAAGGTATTGGCGCTGTTTTAGTATCCAAAGGAACACCGGGATTTACCTTCGGCAAGCGTGACCATCACATGGGCTTTAGAGGTGTTTACAGCGCCGACATGTACTTCGACAATGTCGAGGTGTCTACTAAGGATATTCTCGTGCCCGCAGGCGGGTTTGGAAAGCTCATGGACGCCTTCGATCTTGAGCGCTGCGGCAACACCACTATGTCCTTAGCGGTAGCCCAGTCGGCTTTCGATTTTGTATTGAATTATTGTCAGCAACGACAGCAATTTGGCAAGTCTCTTATCGACTTCCAAGCGGTTCAAATACAAATTGCCGAAATGAAAATGAAACTGGAAGCCTCAAGACTCCTGCTTTACAGAGCCGTGGTGAATGCAGAGAGAGGCCTCCCCTCTATCGGCGAAAGCTCTATAGCGAAGTGTTTTGCGAATGAGACAGTAAGAGAGGTCACTGGCAAAGCCATGCAACTAATGGGCGGCTACGGCTATTCTAAAGAATTTCCAATCGAACAGAAAATGCGAGACGCCTGGGGTTGGGGAATTGCCGGCGGCGCAATAGACATCCAAAAAGTAAACATAACATCAGCCATGGTTGGCCGCCGCTTCAACCAAAGATCAAAGTAGAGGTTTAATTCAGGCATCCGTACCTACTATTGCAGCTTTGCCAACCCAGTGTTTACGGAAAGTGGCGTTGGGGAGGGGCTACTGCAGTAGCGCAAGAAATCACTGATGACGACAGCAACAGACTAGCCAAAAATAGATCTAGCGGACAGCCGGCGGAAAAATAGGAAAAATTAGTCAGAGATAAAGGAAAGAGAATCCAGCTGCTAATGCAGCACAGCAGAGGATGGTCTCGCTAGGCCTTCGGCAAATTCTGGGTGAAGCACATCAATTCTCTTTACCATAAGTAAATCATGGCGGCTGAGTTGATCGTAGTCTTCCACCGTTCTGACATCGATATCGTCAAGCAGGACACAAACCACGTCGTCGTCGTCAATGTCGACTACAACACATTGTTTAAAGCCGCTAACAGTATTTATAGAAGCTACAGACCCTACTTCATAGGAATGGATAGGATAACTGCCATCAGCCACTTTGAGGATTCCGTAGGACGTGAATGCCACCCCAAACCCAGCAGCGGCGACAATATGAATGATATCGATTATGTCCGGATCCGTTAAATCAACCCGAACGGTCTCTGACACCGGTTGATTATCTTTGAGCTGACGATGATTAACGAGTTTCAAAAACAGGCTAATGTCTTCCTGATTCCACTCGAGTATTTCTTCGTTTTCCGAGCGAGTGCTGTCTGAAGACAAACTAACGACACTAGTTTCGATCGTTAAATCTGTTATTTCAGTTTCTGGAGGGCATGGAACAACCATGGCCACCGAACAGTAGCCTTCACTACTTTCGGCGCTAAGTCGCCACAAAAAGGGTATCTCGCCTGTCAGCTCAATCATTTACTACTTCGCATTAGAGATTTATGTTTTCACAATAGCACAGTTAAATTACATACTAAATTAATTAACAAAACCCGGTGGTTTGCGAAAACTTGGTCTACACTGTTAAGGGGGTTTACTGAACATTGCTAATTCAAGCTTGTAGAAACCTCTTCTAAGTCATTGACCTTAAGACGTTTTCTAATTTCCCCCTTGACAAATAATTTGTCCACAGAATCTGTGGATAAGTCCGTGCATAGTTTCCTAAAAAATCCCCAAAGCCTCGTATTTGCGGACGCTTAATACAAATTGGTTGATTTTTAACCAATCGCATTTATTGCTACTTATCAATGAGTTAGACGTTTTAAATTGATCGATTAATAATTAAACATGCGTAATTAAAGACTTTTGTGACCCTTAGGTAATTTTTGTGCATAAAAACTCGGTGTATTTATCAACCCCAATAATAAGGCGTCTATTTAGCACTGTTTTTATTGAAGTTTTTTAATCTATAATACCAGTCGTTCATTAAGCATCATTTACTTATAGGTCAGCGGAAAAATGATTAATCGCAAGACCTTCTTAATAGGTACCTTAGCATTTGCCCTCATCGCGCTTAGTATAGTTCTGAGCAGGGGCATAATTCGTAAAACCCAGCTCGATACCAGCAGCCAAGTCTTGGCACTGGACACAATAGGAGCGCTTTTGAAAGTCCGCGAGCGCCAGGCTATGCTTTTACTGATGAGCGACGATAATTTCGACACAAAATCCAAAGAAAGCTCCGCCACAATATTAACCAACCTAACAAGGGCCGTGGGCGTGCTGAAGACCATCAACAGCGTCACGGGCTCCTCTGAGGTCCCATTGCTGCCTTTATCAAGGCCGCCTACGGCAAGCTATCGATTCGATCTAAGCATGTTGGCAGGGCCAATAACCTTGACTGCAAATCTAGTCTGGATCACTGGCAATTGGCAGTTTGCCAACTTCAGCTTCAGCGGCGATTTACTTCGAAACTAACTGCTGGTGAGCTCACAGACAGCAGGCATGAGGATTACCGCGCACATGACACCAAGCAGCAAATCGCTATCCAAGCTGGAACCTGCCAGCATGGCTTCAGGAAGGTTAATATCAAATACCCCCAACACCACAAATACGGTCAACCGGCCTCTAGCAACTAGGATGCAGGCCGCAACCAAGAACGCGACTAAAAAAACGATGAAGTAGTTATTTTCCATTCCAAACCGAGACAACGTTTCGTTGGCAATGGTAATTCCAAGAGTAATAAAGAGAACAAAGCCACAGACGATAGGCGTTAGGCGTTATATCTCGGCTACCTTGTTCCATAAATCTACCGACATCAGCATCAAAGTAAATTGCAGGACTAACCCTTAATTTATCTGATAATTATAGAACAATCTTGTTCCTATCGATCCAACTCAATCTCAAAACTTTGACCCAGCTCAAACGAAAATTGTGGACTAGGCCTCACTTTTGAGGGCGAAGGCTATCTAACGCAAAGACGCTTGACGAAGTGTTACTTTTAGGTTTGAAAAGTTAGAGAAAACGGAGGAAAATTGAAAGAGAGCATCCCACCAAGCCTTATTGCTGACCAGCGGCTTTCAGGCCTGAGCTAGTAATATGGATTATTAGAATAATTGAACTCGGCGTTACTCAGCAACCACACGCAGCAACTGCTTGTAGTCGGTTAAGCCCATAAAAATTTTATGAATACCATCTTGTTTCATGGTACGCATACCATCTTTTAGGGCTTGCGCACGAATCGTGTCGAGCTCAGTCTTTTTATAAATCATAGCCTGTAGCTCGGTAGTGCCAACTAAAAGCTCATGGATACCTGTACGGCCTTTGTAGCCAGTGGCGCCGCAATCATTGCAACCTACAGGTCCCATCAACTCGATGTTCTCCTCATTATAACCAAGGTCACCAAATTGATCTCGACCGTAGCTGTCAATTAGATGACCCAGCTCCTTTTGGGTGGGTTTGTAAGGCTGCTTACATTTACCACATAGCGTTCTAATCAATCGTTGAGCGAGCACGCCCAAGAGCGCATCGGAGAAATTCACCGGATCTAGCCCTAGATCTAGCAATCGAGTAATTGTTTCTGGGGCCGAGTTGGTATGCAGCGTAGATAACACCAAGTGACCTGTCAAAGAAGCTTCAACCCCTATACTCGCGGTCTCATGGTCACGCATTTCGCCAATGAGAATAACATCCGGGTCAGCACGCAAAAATGCACGCATGGCGGTGGCAAATGTAAAATCAATTTTAGGGAGCATCTGCACCTGCTGCAAACCTGGCTGGGTTATCTCCACAGGGTCTTCAGCTGTCCAAATTTTTCGTTCCGGCTTATTGATATAACCCAGCACAGCGTGCAACGTCGTTGTCTTCCCAGACCCTGTTGGACCTACTACCAAAAAGAGTCCGTGAGGATGGGCACTTAACTTAATCACTTTCTCATAATTTGGCTTGCTGAGATTAAGCTTATCCAACGGCATCGCGCTACCCGCCGCGAGAAGACGCAATACTGCACTCTCTCCCTGCACTGTTGGAACTGTAGCTACTCGCAGCTCAAGGCTCTTGCCGCTCACTTTAAGCTTACACTTACCATCTTGGGGCAAGCGCTTCTCGGCAATGTTAAGCCTAGAAATAATCTTAATACGTGCTACCAATGCGTCACAGTGTTCTTTAGGGATTTTCAGAAGCTCGCGGCAAATTCCATCCACTCTTATGCGAACCGCACCAGGCAAATGGTCTTTGCCAGGCTCAATATGTATATCCGACGCACCCAATCGATCCGATTCTGTAATAATTCTATTGACCAACTGAATAATGGCAGAAGTAGCGGCAAGGGCTTCATCATGATCATCCGTACCTTCGTCCTGAATTTCAACACTTCCTTCAGAATCCAGTGCTGAAAAAACGTCATCAAAACCAGACTCCAAATTGCCCTCATCTTTGCCTTGCAGATATTGAATAATGTGTTCCTGCAAACCAACCCGAAATACATAGTTGCGCGCATTAACCACACCCTGAATTTCCCTAATGCGCTGATAGTCAGATGGATCATCGATTAGAATTATCGCTTCGTCTTTGTTACCAGCAACCGGCAACCAAAGGTTGTTTCGCAGATAGCTCAGGCCGATATTTTCCAATAGATTAATAGGTAATTCATGGGATGAGTCATACTTCATGTAAGGTACGCGATAATAATACTCTAAAGATTTACCGATTAAATCAGCATCAATATTATATTCTTCCATGAGGCTGCGAGTTACAGAGCCCCCATAAAGACCCACCTTATTTTGGACATCTTCTAGCTCAACGCTTGAAATTTTATTTTTTTGCACGAGGTAATCGAAAGGACCCTGCGTGCTTTGCAAGGACGTTCTAAACTGCTTGGCCAGCATTTGGCTAACCATCATTGCATGCTTTAAATCCGTCTTCGTAAAGTCCCTGTCGCCTTCAAAATTGATCAGTTGCATGACACCCAACAATACCTCATCTTTTATGGGCACGACAATTTGGGACTTAATATTCCAGCCCCTAGCATCAGAAAAACTGGAATCAAATTGGAGTCGCGGGTGGATATCTATGAGTTCTTCGCTGTCTTTAACATTCTTTATCAACAGTGTTCGCTGACTAAGAGCTACGTATCCTGCTAATGACGTCGTACTCAACGGCACCCTAATCTCAGCTACACCATTTTTAGCACTTGCAGAAGAAGCGGCTTCGACAAATTTAGGGTCGCCGCCCTTGAACGACGCTAATATCTCGTTACCATTGTCGATGCTCTGCCAAACAGTAAACAAGCGGACACCAAGCAAATCCAGCAGATCCTGCTCAACTTCTCTCAGGCCCGCCTGCAGCTCTTTACTGTATTTCAGGCGCTGATAAATTTTTGAAAGCGACTTGACAAATTTATCGGGGGTGAACTCAGGGGCTCGAACACCCACAGGAGACGTCTCTACGACGACCTCATCATTATCTGTTGTTAGAGTTTGAACCATAGTTATTCGCGTGTTTTAAGGGTTTCTGCCGACACTCTTTTTAGTATCAAAAAAGTTCTATTTTTCTGAAATCTCTTGTGCCTAGCTAAGTTTTTAGCTGGGACTTTTAGGATATTACAATTAATGTTAGGTAACAGAGCTCGAAGCCGCACCAAAATGCCAGTAATTTCAACAAGTTTCAACAAGTTTATAGGAATTATGGGAGCCTTATTCGGGCTCATCTCCAGTGCCTACGGACAATTACCGACACTGTCCGAAGACGATTTCAAATGGTTAGGACAAAAAATCTACCAGAATGAGTGTAACTCTGATTATCAATGCCTCACTAGCTGGAACCAAGGAGAGGACTTCCCTTCTTTGGGTATAGGGCATTTTATCTGGTTTCAGGCAGACCAAATCGAACCCTTTGAGGAAACCTTTCCCGCCTTGCTGGACTATCTTCGAAATCAAAACCAGACAGCACCACAGTGGATAAATGAGTTGCCTGCAGCCGAATCCCCATGGCTAGACCGAAACAGCTTCTTGGCTGACCTTCCCTCGGCACGGATGACGCAATTGCGAGAATTTCTTTTTAATACCCGCGAACAGCAGTCAGCCTTTATCGCAAACCGCCTAAATAAAACACTGCCGCAGCTCCTGCAATCGGCATCCGTTGAATCACGTCCCATTATTGAATCGAATTTCTATGCGGTCGCACACGCCTCTCCCCCCCATGGCCTTTATGCACTTATCGACTATGTTCACTTCAAAGGCAGCGGTATGAACGAAGACGAGCGCTATCAAGGGATAGGATGGGGCCTGCAGCAAGTGCTGTTAGAAATGAACGACAGTGACTTACAAGCTTTTGTCGATGCCGCAGAAAAAGTACTTGCTCGCAGGGTTGAAAACTCACCAGCCCAACGTAACGAAGGTCGCTGGCTTAAAGGCTGGAAGAATCGTTTACAGACCTATCTACCTCAAACAGCAAAACTCGATTGATTAATTGAGGTCTTCACATAAGAAAAACTTAACCCAATTACGCTTTCTAAACGTACTTTTAGAAACTGTAAAAGCTGAAATTTGCCGTCAATTGAGCTAGATTATGTCGAGTAGAAAAAAGTGACTGGGAGTATTTCGCTTTGAACTCTACTTATTATTTTTGTGTTAACCCTATCGCGCTTAAATCAGGCGCAAGCAGCTAATTAAAATGACTTTTGAACGCCCTAATATTGAAGAAATGGACGGATATATGCCAGGGGAACAACCCCCTGGTAGCGATGTCGTAAAATTAAACACTAATGAAAATCCCTACCCGCCGGGCCCAAAAGTAGCCCAGTGCTTAACTCACATTGCGGTGAATTCGCTACGCCGTTATCCGCCCCCGCTGGCGAATGACTTTCGACTCGCTGCCGCAACCCTCCATCAGGTGAACCCAGAGAACATAATACCAACTAACGGCGGCGATGAGTTTCTTCGCCTCGTTATGACAACGTTTGTCGGTGCCGGCGATGTCATAGCGGTAACGAAACCAAGCTATTCGCTTTACCCAGTTCTTGCGGGAATTCAAGAAAGCGAGCTTGTGGAAATTCCTTTAGAAGACGATTGGTCAATGCCAAAAACTTTCGCAGCAAAACTCAATCAACTGAATGCCAAGCTCGCCATCATTGTAAATCCCCACGCACCAACCGGGTCGCTTCTTGATAGCAGTTATTTGGCTGAAATTGCACATGAGTTCAATGGGGTACTTTTAATTGACGAAGCTTATGTCGATTTCATCGATCCAGAACTTAACTACGACTCGATTCCTCTCATCAATCAATTCCCTAATATATTATTCCTTCGCACGATGAGTAAAGGTTACTCCTTAGCGGGTCTGAGGTTTGGATATGGTGTCGGGCCTAGCCGATTAATAAACCCGATGATGTATAAAACCAGAGACAGCTACAACACCGATTTTATCGCCCAAAAGTTAGCTACCGCCGCAATTCTTGATACGACTTATGCTCAAAATACTTGGCAAAAAGTTAGGGCATCACGGCAGCAATTAGCTAAAGACTTAGCTCACTTAGGTATATCATCGCTGCCAAGTCAGGCTAACTTTTTGCTCTGTGAAATCCCAAAAATTCCGGGTGCTCAAGCACTTTACCAGAGCTTAAAAATGCAAAATATTTTGGTTCGCTATTTTGACCAAGACCGCCTGAAAAACAAACTGCGCATCTCAATCGGCAATGGCCCAGAAAACCAGCGCCTGATTTCTGCAATCAGCCAACTTTTGTGATGCTCTAAATTAGTAAATTGAGCCTATTTGTCGACACTTGAATTAAGGTCTCTTTTTTACACAATCAGGTACTATCAACTTAACATGCGCGAACTAAGGCGCTATCGCCGACTTAAAAACCTCTTCAAGTGGAGCTGCGGCATCCAGCTATCGGCGCCCTCCAGCTCCCTGCAGCAGACATGGCAGACGGTGGCGTCTTTCTATTGGTTGATAAGTGTTTTCAACTAGACTTGCGTCAATCTCTCATCGTGAGGGCCTTGGGTTTATGCCCCCACGGCGAAAAAACTGGGCCTCCATTGATAATGGAGGTGGTGCGCAAAACCTCGATGGCATGGGTTTAAGCCTAGAGCAAACCGCCTCAGCAAACCTTGATTCACTAAGTGCAGAACACATTAGAAACACACCGTTCTGCAAAGACTTTTCATTGTAAACGACCAAAATAAAATATTGTTTGTTAGTAAAAAATAGCTGGCGCCTGCCTTATCGGCAGCTAGCAGGCAATGAGTCTTGGCCACAGGGGCTGCAACTCCTTTTTGAGAAGCTCAAATCTGATGCTATGCTAGGAGACATTTCAACGATTCATGTCGAGACTAACTGCTAACCTAACCCTTATCAAATTTTGCTTTTAGTTGATTTAATAGTCCCCGCTCGCTTAAGAGGCAGCAGCAAAATACACGCAGACATTATTCCGGAATCAGAACCGCACCATCGGTGGCTTTCCAACTCAGAAATTAGTGAACTAAGGCCAGTGCTTAACCCTAAACTAATCGACAAGCTGTTCAGCCAAGTTTGAAACTTTGCTGCGCTGCAGTTACCTTAGGTCATACGAACCCTTCATACCGGACTATCACCCACTCAACTTCCATTAACAATGTTCGTCCCAGCTATGAGCAAGAGCGCGCGCCCAACTGCAAACAGTCCAATTCATGCTTGCCCAAGCTGCAAATCGCCGCTGCGGCCCCTAGTCGGCAAGATGGGACCCTTTTGGGGTTGCTCCGGGTTCCCTAACTGCAAAACAACACTGAACGATGTCGACGGCAAGCCAACAACAGAAATCAATGAGGAGTATCGTTGTCCAGTCTGCACCCGGCGCTTGATAAAGGCCGATGGCAATTACTGGTTTTGTAGTGGTTATAGCAAAGGCTGTAAAATCACCCTTGAGGACGAGAACGGTGTTCCCAAGACTGCATTTCGCTGCCAGGAATGTGGTAGCCTTCTGGTAAAAAGAAATGGCAAAAACGGTTATTTTTGGGGCTGCAGCAGATACCCCGAATGCTCAACTACCTATAGCGATCTTGAAGACAGGCCAAACTATTGATTTTTTCTTTATTAAAATTGCGCAAAAAAACCGCAGCAGTCGTTGGCGGGATTAGCACCGGCGCGCTCTGCCTGTGGGCTCTTGTCATGTGGCAGAATGTATCTGTCGAAGAATTGACCGGCCTTTTGCTAAACACCCTGCTTATGCTTGTCATGATCATCGTAACGGCACTTTTGATAATAGTGGCTTTCAAAGGGCTCGCCAAAATCGCGAAGTTCATAATCAATAAATTAGAGTAGCGGCAATGACCGAGACATAAGCAACGCATCTTCTCTGTCCCCGGCATTAGGATAGTAATTTTTCCTCTCCCCTACTTGAACAAATCCCATAGAGCGATAAAGCCCAATGCCTGGAGCATTAGACTTTCGAACTTCCAAAAAGCACTCTTGGGCATCCAGCTTCACAGCGCGATCCAATATCAAGTTGAACAATTTTCGAGCCAGTCCCTTCCTCTGGTGATCCGGGTGCACGCAAAGTGTCAACAGGTGACACTCACCGATAGCGACTGACATCACCGCATGAGCGACAATATCCTGCTTGTTTGCAAGCACCCAGCATTGATAGCTCCCTCGCAAACAGTCTATAAAAATTCGCTTTGTCCAGGGATGTGCATAGGCGGCCGCTTCGTTTTGAACTACGAGGTCTAGATCACTGCTACGCATAGTGCGTGCAAAGTATTGAGAAGAGTTGTCAACTTGGCTTAGCATTGGGTGGATTAATCTCTACAGTGGCAGGTTAAACGGCAGCTGCCAGTCTTTTCTTTAGTGGTTGCATATGAGCCCAGACCTGCCTTTTAAGCATAGGGTAGGCCAACATGGCGGACAGGGTAGAGGTTAGCGTCATGTGATAGCCCTGTGGCATCTGAACGAAATCTTGGAGGCCTTCACCATCACCAGCATCGACGACTCCGGACTCGGCTAGAATGGCTTCAGTTTGGCCAGCAAACACCAGTAAATTGCTAAACTTTCGAGCTCCATGCCGCTGCGCTATGAACCCTCTTAAAATCTGCTGTGCTGCCAATTTCGAGTCCCCATCGGAATGCATTGAAGAATCTATTGGCCAGCTGAAACTCTCAGTACGAAAATCACTGTCGCTCCAGTTCACTTTAAGGGCAGACAAAATGGCTTTTAGTAACGCTATCTTTGAATCCGAACCCTCATCTCCTTTTGCATAGGGCAGTTCATCGATGACAGCTAGCTGATCGTTGATATGAAAGTATCGAATCTTAAAATTAAATTCAGTGGCTACCTCGACCTCCGCCTCAACATATGGCATTGGCACAGGGTCTTGCTTCACCGACTTCTCGGTTTCACGAGCCAGTTTGCCTAGGCTTTTACCAGTTGCTTGCCTCAATTCTGCTTTCAAGCCACTTAGTCCGGCGGGTCGATTACCGTCTATAGCCAAATTTTCTTGACCCGAAGAGAGTCCCGAGACTACCCCCGCAGTTTTAGATGGCTCCTGGGCACTAGCTAACCCTTCCAACTCTTGAATATCTTGAGGATAATCATATCTTGGCGAAGCTTTAGCCGTCGGCAGCACTTTCTTTAGATAAAAAGGCTGTATATCCATTACCTTGAGGTAAGCTTGTCTTTGAATTTCATTCATCAGGAAGAGTACGCAGTGCGCTAAAATTCGAAAAAATAGTGAGGCCACGAATATACTCGTTTGCAGACGGAGCAACAATAGGATCTTGCTATTGAATTATCTGTTCCTCTCGTTTGAGTTCGAGGAATAAACATGGTTGAATTCGCCCTCGTCGTTAAAGAGATAAATCAATGAAAGCTATAGTCTGCAGTTCTTACGGCCCCCCAGAAAATTTAAGTTTAGAAGAAATTGATAACCCGGTAGCAGGAGACAATGAAGCCGTTGTCGAGGTCTATGCGGCTGCCCTAAACTTCCCCGATGGATTGCAGATCCAAGGGAAGTATCAGTTTCAACCCCCCATGCCATTTACCCCCGGCTCAGAAGTTGGAGGCGTGGTGATCTCCACAGGACCTGGGCTAAAGGGTTTTGTTGTTGGCGACCGAGTTATGGCAACGCCCGGTATTGGTGGTCTCGCAGAGCAGGTAGTTGTTAAGTCTGATGGCCTACGGAAGATACCTGACAGTATGGATTTTAAAACTGCAGCTAGTTTTGCGATGATTTACACAACCTCTTACTACGGCTTAAAACAGCGTGCTAATTTACAGCCCGGCGAGACTCTCTTGGTATTAGGCTCAAGTGGTGGAGTTGGCCTGGCCGCCGTAGAACTCGGCAAAGTCATGGGGGCCAGAGTGATTGCGGCCGCCAGCTCTGATGAGAAATTAGAATTTGTCAGCCAATTCAATCCAGATGCCACTTTAAATTATGGCGATGGCGATTTAAAAGAGAAAGTAAAAGAACTGACAGACGGTCGCGGTGCAGATGTTATTTATGATCCTGTAGGTGGAGATTTATTCGACCAGGGTTGCCGTTGTATCAACTGGAACGGAAGACTGCTCGTGGTTGGGTTTACCAGTGGCCGCATTCCTGAATACAAAGCTAACCTGGCCTTGTTAAAAGGATCATCGATGGTAGGTGTTTTTCTTGGTCGATTCCGGAAAGAAGAGCCTGCCGAGTACGAAAAGAATTTCGCCGAGTTACTAGATCTCTATGACGCAGGCAAACTAAAACCTATAGTCACACAGTCTTTTGCGGTGAATGACTATGTTCAGGCGTTTAACATCTTCACTGAACGCAGAGTAATGGGTAAAGTCACCCTTGAGTTTAAAGCAGGATAAAAACAAGAAATATGTTAACAGACGAAGAGATCCTCCAAGACCTAGAAAAGCTAAAAAATATCGTTGCAGCGCATAAATCGCCAGATGCACCACTAGCTACCCATAGTGAAGTAATCGGCGGCATTGAGTATGACGTATTTTCAAAAGTGCCCAGCAATCTCAATAATTTATATGAACTTGGCTTGGCAGCTGGAAAGAAAACATTTTTAGTTTATAACGACGAACGCTTAACCTTTTCTGAAACGCTAGCCTTGAGCCGACGTTTAGCCAGAACATTGCTCGAATCTTACAACATTAAGCTTGGTGATCGGGTTGCTATATGTGCCCGTAATTCTCCTGAATGGTGTATCAGCTACATGGCAGCGACCATGATTGGCGCGGTCGTTGTACCAATGAACTCTTGGTGGAAAGGTCCAGAAATTGAATATGGATTGAACGATAGTGCCAGCAAGCTTTTATTCATAGATCCTGATCGTCTCGCCCAGCTAGTGCCTCATCTGGACAATGTCGAAGTGGAGTTTGTGATCATAAAGCCCGAGCAGGATGGGGGTAAAAATCCAGGGTTTTATAGCCTTATCGACGGGGTTCTCCCGCTAACTAGCGACGAAATTAAAGCCATCAGGGTCGAGCCAGAATCAAACGCCAGCATTATGTACACATCCGGCTCTACCGGAATGCCCAAAGGCGTTCTGTCAACTCACCGCAATATCATCAACGCGCTTTACACCTGGTGTTTTGTCAAAGAAGTGACCGAGATTTTGCGTCCTGAGTTAGTGGAAGAAAATCCAGAATTTGACCCCGCTATCTTAGCTAACGTCCCTCTATTTCACGTCACTGGCAGTCATGCGCAATTTTTAGCGTGTTTTATCTACATGCGAAAGTTTGTGATGATGTTTAAGTGGGATGCTGAAAAGGCTTTAGAAATCATCGAGAAGGAACGCATCAGCGTCCTTCATGGAGTTCCCACGATGGCATGGGAGGTCATGCAATCAGAAAAATTTGAAAGCACCGACCTCCGCAGTCTACGCGGAGTCCAAAGTGGCGGCGCGCCAAGACCCCCTGAACACCTCAATATGATGATCGCCAAGTTTCCGGACAAAGCTATTCCTGGCCTAGGCTATGGCCTTACAGAAACAAATGCTATTGGTGCGATCATCTCTGGAGAATTCTATCAAGCTCGGCCAAACAGCACTGGCCGGCCGACGCCGCCTGTCACCTCGGTAAAGATAGTCGACGAAGAAGACAACACTTTGGAAAATGGCCAAGTCGGAGAGATCTGCATCAAAGGCCCGACTGTCATGAAGGGGTATTGGAATCAACCCGAAGCAACCGCTGAGGTCATCAAAGATGGGTGGTTTTACTCTGGCGATATTGGCATGCTCGACAGCCTTGGCTTTCTAATAATACTTGATCGCGCTAAAGACATTGTTATCCGCGGCGGTGAAAATATCGGCTGTGCCGAGGTAGAATATGCTGTTGCTGAACATCCCTGTGTTAGTGAGGTTTCTGTCTATGGCGTGCCCGATGAAAGACTGGGCGAAAAGCCTTGCGCTACTATCATGCTAAAAGCCGGAACAGTCTTGGATGAAGCCGAATTGAAAGCATTTTTGAAGGAAAAAATCGCAGGCTTTAAAGTACCAGAACTCATGTATTTTCAGTATGAACAATTACCCCGCATCGCCTCCGGCAAAATTGCCAAGAAAGAGATTAGAGCAAATACCCTAAGCCTTCTTGAATCCGCCTAATATTCATCAACCAGTCATCCCCTTGACCGACAATCACGCCTTTAAACAGGCGTGATTCGCTCGCTTTGACGTTAATAATCGAATTGCTCACTTTTTACTGAAGATAAGTGGTCACCGTAACGATATAGGTATGGCGTAATACTCATTATGGCATTACTAATCCGTCAATTTGACTTTGAGGTTAACCATGCAAGAACAGAACTGGAATGACACTATAGACGCTCCGACGCTGCCTCTAGATGCAGCAATCCTTCTCGGAACAGAAGATAACCTTGATCTGAAGAAGTCTTCAAGCACTCTAAAAACAGATGTAACCGAGCGCAGGCGACGCATAGAAGAGCGCTTGGAGGCTAAGAGAATATCTCTTGAATATGAGTACGAAGATCTAGAAAGCTAGGCATAACGTCCATCAAAAGATTTTTTTAAACCGCAGGCTGTCTTAAGCTTTAGGGCTGGCACTAATAGCTTAAGACCCTTACCCCTTTCCAAAAGCTGCCTTGAGAGCTGCGGCTCGCTACTACTGGCACCTTAAAATTAGTCCAAATTCCTCTATTCAGTTTCAAATTTAGTGAGTATGATTACGGGCTTGTTTTGGCAAGGACTAAAGGAATGACTTATTGTGTGGCAGTGTCAGTAAACGCAGGAATTGTGTTTTGCTCAGACTCATTGACCAGCGCTGGGGTTGATCAAATCTCAACTTACAGCAAAATGTTTCGCTTTGGGATTGATGGCGAAAGGCAGTTTGTTATTCTGTCGGCAGGTAATCTCGCGACCACTCAAGCTAGTATTGCTAAAATTAAAACTGATATTAAGCAGAACGCCGACGTCAATCTGTACAACGTCGAATCCTTGGAGGAAGCAGCTGATTACCTCGGTGACGTCAGCCGCGAACAGCAAGAAAAACACCAAGTAGAAGGCAAAAACTTTCAGGCTAGCTTCATCATTGGCGGCCAGATAGCCGGCAGCCACCATAGCGTTGTTCTGGTTTACCCTGAAGGCAATCACATCACAACCTCCCGCGACACGCCCTATCTCCAGATAGGCGAAAGTAAATATGGCAAACCTATTCTCGACCGAATTGTCACACCAGATTTGGACCTTGATACCTGCGCCATGTCAGCATTGGTTTCAATGGACTCCACCCTGAAAAGCAATTTAAGCGTGGGCCCGCCTATCGAAGCACTCACTTATTTAACCGATAGCTTATTAATGGATAAGCCACATCGCTTTGAAGCTGACAGTGATTTTCTTCGGGATCTGAGCCGCTCTTGGGATGCACGACTGAAAGAAGCATTCAGACAAATGCCGCCTCTGTCTTGGGCTGCTAATTGGGATAAATCAAGTCGTGGACAAAACGGAGCTTTTTAAGGGTTTTTCCAGCGATGATAAAGGGGTAGGCATCTTCCAATCCCATGCTCCTGTTTAAGGAATTTAAAACCATCGCAAGCTGCGCCCACTTCTCGAGAGTTTCACCAAATTCGTCAAATCTCTCGGCACCTTGTTCAAGGTTATAATCTCCCGCGGTTTCCAGCGTATCTATCATGTGTAAGTAATGAGACCAAACTTCTGCCCAGTCTTCGAGCGGATGTGATTGAGCATAGCGGCTAATATAATCTCGATCGCCACACAAAGTAGATTTGTTAGAATAGTACTGATTCAAGGCGGCTTTATAGTCCGCACGCTCATCACCAAACAAGGCACGAAATCGTTTGCGGGTGCCTTCATTCGTAATCAGCTTATCAAAATAGTAATGACCACTCTCGTGCCGAAAATGACCTAGCAAGGTCCGGTACAACTCTCCGGCGAATGCCCTACTAATCTCCCGAGTAACATCATCAGCCTCCGTAATGTTAATCGTTATCAATCCCTGCAAATGGCCGGTTGTGACATATTCTTCTGCAACACCGGGGTCCGTTCTTTTATCTTCAATGAACTGAAAAGCCAAACCATTAGGTTCAACCGACTTACCCTCAACCGGCAGTCCTAGGCTGAGCAATGAGAAAATTAGCCTACGCTTTGCCTGCTCCAAGCTTTTCCACCAGCGCCGTCGATCCGCACGTAGCAAGTTTGGGATGGTTTGATTCAGTTCGCACGACACGCAATAAGATGCTCCCGGCTTAGTTACCAGCCAATTGCAGACATCATAGTCCAAGCGATTTTTACAAACTTTAGGTGAATCATCCTGCGCATCCGGTTCTATCTGATACATAGACATTTTCAAAGGATCAAAGCCCACGTCTTTTTTACAGCTTAGGCAGCGGGTATTCTCAAAGAACAGCAACTGGCCACAGCTGCAAGTGAAATTTTTCATGGGATATTCTAATTAAGAAACCAGGTTGCTGCGATTTTCTGGTGTATTGACGCTATCTCAACTTGCATAACATCGATGTAGTCGAACAAGCCCACAACAAGAAGCTTATCGATTTCTCCTCCACGGACAACGCGAAGAGCCTTGTTGAGCTGAGTGGAGACCTTACCATTCCTAGGCAACTGCTTAAGAATAACTTTCAGCTCGTTTAAATTGTAAACGACCGCCCGTGGAAAGTTTTCGTCTTGGATGAGAAATTCAACAACATCTTCAGGGTTTACGATATCTTGCACATGTTGCCTGTACATTTGATAAGCAGACAAAGAGCGTAGTATATTCATCCACATAATATTTTCGTAAGGCCCAGCAACTTCAACCTCAGAATTGTCACCCCTAATACTCGGCAAAAGATCGCCCGAGCCGACGTCAACAATGCGAGTTGTCATATCTGCCCTTTCTACGCCTCGGCCTAGCAATAAGAAATTGTAAGTATCGTCACGGCTAATAGTGCCAGACATCAGCCCAGACAGCTGCTGACAGCCGGTGATAATTTCTTCTAAGAACTCATGCCGAGGTCCTCGCTTTTCACCTTTCACCGCGTTCTCTTTGGCATAATGATACAGGTAATTAATTTTCTCAAAGGCTTCGGTGGGCATAACTTCGCGAGTGGTCCGTGAATTTTCCCGAGCCATCGCGAGCATGGCCGAAATAGAGTAGCCGTTGTCTTCTGCCAAGAGGAAACGCATAACAGAACGCTCTTGCGCCTGCTTGTACTTTTTATCAAAAGCTTCAGAACTACCGGTAATTTCCACCAAAGAATGCCAGCCTAGCTTCGTTTTCGAAGGCAGGTCCAACATAAGCGTGGAAAACACATTTAATAGCCGTGCCGTATTTTCGACTCGCTCTAAATAGCGAGCCTGCCAATAAACACGTTCAGCAACTCTAGATAACAACATTAATTAGCCGCCTTAGTCATCACTGACAATCCAGGTGTCTTTACTTCCGCCACCCTGAGATGAATTAACAATATAGGATCCTTTGACCATAGCCACTCGAGTTAAGCCACCGGCCGTGACATAGCTTTTATCCGCTTGAAGAACGAAAGGACGTAAATCTACGTGCCTTGGTTCAACCACACGATCTCCTAAAATTGGTACCGTTGATAATGATATCAACGGTTGAGCCATATAATTTCTTGGATCCGCCTTGATGCGCCGCGCAAACTCATCTAATTCTTTTTTGCTCGCTTGTGGACCAATAAGCATACCGTAACCACCGGACTCGTTTGCCGGTTTCACCACCAGCTTATCCAAATTCTCTAGCACATGCTGGCACTGCTTTTTATCAATACATAGGAAACTAGTGACATTGGGTAGTATCGGGTCTTCATCGAGGTAGTACTTAATTATTTGTGGAATATAGGTATAGATAATTTTGTCATCAGCCACACCGGCACCAGGGGCATTAGCTAATGCAACATTGCCTTTGACCCATGCATTAAACAACCCACTTACACCCAATAAAGAATCCTTATTGAAGACAGAAGGGTCAATAAACTCATCATCGATCCGGCGATAAATCACATCGACCTGCGACAGACCATCGATTGTCTTCATATAAACCTTCTCGTTCTCTACGACAAGGTCGCTTCCCTCAACTAATTCAGCGCCCATTCTTTGAGCTAAAAAAGAGTGTTCGAAATAGGCTGAATTATAGACACCGGGCGTTAGCACAACGACTTCAGGGTATTTATTTCTACGAGGAGATATTGCTGCCAGAGTATCGAATAATTGAGCTGGGTATTCTGTTATCGGGCGAATATTATAAGCGTCTTCAAACAATTCAGGAAATACACGCTTAGCAACGCGGCGATTCTCCAACATGTAAGAAACACCAGAAGGCACACGCAAATTATCCTCTAAAACAAAAAAGTCACCGCTGCCATCTTTGATTAAATCAGAGCCGCAAATATGCGCCCAAACACCAAAACGTGGATTGATCCCCATGCATTCCTTGCGAAAATTAGCGGAATCGAGAATAAGTTCTTTGGGGACTACTTTGTCTTTAAAAATTTTCTGGTCATTATAAATATCATTGATAAAACAGTTGATCGCACGCAGTCGCTGCTGTAATCCGAGACTTGTCTTATCCCATTCTTTTTCAGCAATAATGCGAGGAATTATATCGAAGGGCCATTCTCGATCGATGTTACCCGCATCACTGTAAACCGTGAACGAAATGCCCATGGTTTTTATAGCAAGATCTGCTGCTGTCTTTTTTTCTAACAACTCTGCATGAGTTAGCGATCGCAAGTAGCTGGCTAAGCCTCTTGCTGGCTTTCGAGCATAACCAGGAGTGCTTATGATTTCGTCAAAGAACTTTCCCGGATTGTAGGTCTTCCAATTAACTCGCATAGTGGCTTCTTTAAAAGTAAGAGCGCTTAACTTATCGAATAAAGCTACTGCCCGCAACCACTTAAGTTCAGCGCCGGCATTTAAATCCGCGTGAGATTCTTCCCCTACCGGCTATGTTTTTTCATTTCTAAACTTTGTTTTTTAACTTAGACGTCCATCTCTTCATGCTGAGAATTTGTGCCTTATTTTCGTGCTTTATCTTCACTCTGAACTTAGATTTCTAAACTTAGACTCCGAAATATTAGTCTTTCAAACCTTAGCCTTTTAAAAACTGCCTTCAAAAGTTTCAGACTCGGAGCTTCGCATGCTACCGCCTTAACTTTCTCACATGAGTTTTAGACCTCAAACTCTAAACTATAGCGGCCAAACAATAAGCAACATAGGGATGGACACAGCCACGATAACAATTTCAAGGGGTAAACCCATGCGCCAGTAATCACCGAAATGATATCCCCCTGGCCCCATAACAAGGGCATTGTTTTGGTGTCCAACCGGCGTTAAAAATGCGCAAGACGCCCCCACCGCGATTGCCATCAAGAATGTATCGGGATTAAGGTCTAGAGACACCGCAATATTGTAAGCAATAGGTGCCATTAATATTGCAGTGGCGGCATTATTCAATACATCAGACACCGTCATAGTAATGATCAAAAGCAAAGCCAGTAATACAACCGGTGACAAATCACCGCCAACGCTCAGAATCCCATCCACCAACAGCGAAGTCGTGCCCGTGGTTTCCAATGCTCCACCAAGGGGAATCATCGCCCCCAACAAAACCACTACAGGCCAATCCACACCCTTATAAAACTCCCTTATGGGTACGATATTCATCACGCCCATGGTCACGGTTGCAATCCCTAACGCCAGTTGAATTGAAATCAATCCAAACGCTGTAGACAAAATAGCCAGTACGAAAACGACCATTGCTGGCAATGCTTTGGTCGAACCGCCAAAGTCGATATTTCTTTTAGCCAACGGATAACATTCAATTTTCACGATAGCCTCTTGCAAATTCTCAACATCACCATGCAGAAGCAATACATCTCCAGTTTTTATTTGAAAGTCTCTTAACCGGTTCCGGTGGGGCGTGCCAGAACGCGACGCGGCAAGTAGGTTAACTCGGTATTTCCTATTGAAACCTATCTCCCGCGGGGTTAGGTTAACGATAGGCGATGACGCAGTTACTACCACCTCAGAGACTTGAGAATCTTCAGAGTGCAATATCTCTTTTCGGGCGTTTTCAGCTGACAGCATTTGTAGGTTATGATTACTGGCAAACTGATCAATATCTTCCTGAGATCCTTGAAGCATTAACAAATCGTTTTCAGCTAAGCGATGACTGCGCCTAACGACCGACATTTTTTCCCGCTTATGAATAAGCGAGATTAAATCCATTTTCCCCTCTGATAACTGTTCTTTCAACTCACCAACAGATTGGTCTAACAATCCTGATTCCGCGGTTATCTTTAACTCGAATAAATATTTCTCAACATCAAACAGCTCCAAACCTGCCGACTGCTTGCGAACTTTAACCAGCTTCCAGCCCACTGTCAGCATGAAGATAATGCCAGCCAAAGCGATAGCGCCACCCACTGGAGCGAAGGAGAACATAGTAAAAGCTTCGCCGGTGACATCTTGTCTGTAATTGGCTATCAGTATGTTAGGCGGGGTGCCTATTAGGGTTACCAAGCCGCCGAGAATTGAGGCAAAGGACAATGGCATAAGAACTGTCGCAGGTGCTCGGCCAGCTTTCTGAGTTGATTGAATTGCTATCGGCATTAGCAATGCCAATGCACCGACGTTATTCATAAACATTGACAATACCGCAGCAAGAAACGTCAAGATTGCGATATGAAGGAAAGGCCTATCTGCAACAGGATCAATTAAAGCTGAGACAAATTGCACAGCGCCAGACTTAGTTAAGCCGAAACTAACAATCAGCACCAACACTACTGTGATGGTCGCAGGATTGCCGAACCCTGTGAATAATTCAGATTGCGGAACAATGCCAAGTAAGCTTGCCGCAAACAGTGCCGCCAAAGCGACAAGGTCATAACGCCACCTACCCCACACCAAAAGCACTAGTAAAGTAAAGAGGATCCCCAGTAGCGCTCCTTGCTGAAAAGTCATTTATCTATTCGCCTTTCAGGATGTTAACTTTAAGCTCACCCACACCGTCAATACCAGCACGAATACAATTGCCTGCACTAACGGCATCGACACCACTAGGTGTCCCGGTGAAAATCAAATCGCCGGCTTTCAGTACAAAATAGCTTGAGAGTTCAGCAACAATACTTGGAACATCCCAAATCATGTCATCTGTATTCGCATCTTGCTTAAGCACATCATCTACCGACAGCCAAATCCTAGCGCTGTCGATATTATGACAGTCCACTAATGGCTTGATTGCTGAAATTGGCGCGGATTGATCAAAGCCTTTTGCAATATCCCAAGGCTGGCCTTTTGCCTTACAGTTAGCCTGTAAATCCCTGCGGGTAAAGTCGACACCAACCCCATAACCAAAAACACAGGCCTGTGCCTGTTCTGCGTTAAGCCTAACCCCACCGTGTTTTAATGCCACCACCAGTTCAGCTTCAAAGTGCAGATTAGCAGTCGACATGGGGTAGCTTACCGACGAATCGTTAATAACTACAGCATCGCTAGGCTTACTGAAAAATACCGGTTGAGTTTTTGTCGGATCACCACCCATTTCTCTTACGTGAGCACTGTAATTTTGGCCAACACAGTAAATACGATGGACAGGAAAAACAGCAGTTGTGCCAACTACAGGCACAACGGCTTGCTCGTGAGAGGGGAATACGGTTTCCATAACAACTCCTTTTAACGCTGACAGCCAAGATCGGCAATCAGATCTTCAGGCAATAAATTATTTGAATTCGGGAAAAAAATAAGTCCGCTAGCTGAAGATAGGTCAGCTAGCGAGAGACTAAAATCGCAAAAGGATGCCTGGGGCTCAACATTTGCCGGAAACCCAAATGCGGCTAATCCATCTGACCCTGCTACTACTTTAAAAAATAATTCAGGTACTAAAATGCTGCTAGAATCTCTCTGTTCATTAGAATAAATTGGGCCACTTATTACATGATAGCTTGCACCTACTTGGGCAAGTTCATTGACGGCTTGATCAAGACGAGACCAAGCCCCAGTTCGCAAAGCGGTAGGCAATAGTGTCATATTGCTTAAATAATTTAATTCATCCCAATACGGGGTTCCCGCAAAACTGGTCATTGGCACCAGCCTGCCCCGATCTTCTTCCAACAACGTCACTTCATTTATTCTGTAGTCTCGGTCTTGAGAATCACTCAGATCCGGCTGCACTATTCGGGTCGACTCACCGACTTCTGACGCTAGGGCGTCAGCAACACGAGACAGCTCATCTAAGCGCCAATAGCGGGGCAGCAATGATGCAACTCCAACCGTTTCAGGTAGAACTTGATAGGCGACCCAATCCGCAAGCCCAGAGGAAGAAATCGACGCGGCGTAAAGGTGCCTGGTAATAATCTCACTTTGAACTGCTGATGTGGAATCACTAAAGCTGGCCGGGCAACCGTCTTTACAGTGAGCGATATGAATCTGCTCGGCAAAACACACGCCCACCAGCGATAAGCCGACAATCAAACTAGCCCATTGGATAAGGAATCTGCTTATGCACTTCATCACATTGCTTCACTATTTCGTCACTAAGTTTAACGTCAAGTGCAGCCAGAGAATCATCCAGTTGATCTGCGGTTCTGGCGCCAATAATAGTTGAAGCTACAAAATCAAAATTCATACTCCACGCAGTCGCCAAAGTTACTGGAGACATACCCGCGGCCTGCGCAATCTCAAGATACTTAGCTGTCGACGAAAGTGTACCCTCATTAACAAAGCGCCGGGCCATAGCTTGCTGACGAGGGTTTGCATCATTAGTATAGTCGCCGAATCTGCAATCGGTGGGAACGTTTTCCTGATTGTATTTGCCACTCAACACACCGCCACCAATGGGTGAGTAAGGCAGACATGAAACATTCTCCAGCCGGCAAACATTGGCTAACTCATCAAGAAACCTGCGATTAAGTAATGAGAAATTATTTTGAATGGCATGAAACCGAGAAAGACCTTCGTAATGTGCCACAGTATTGGCCTTGGTTAAACCGTAGGCGTTCTCGTTTGATGTGCCAAGATAACGAACCTTGCCTGACTGTACCAATCGGTCTAATGCTTCCATCGATTCTTCTATAGGTACAACAGTATCCGGCCAATGAACTTGATACAAATCTATATAGTCAACTTGCAAGCGCCTAAGACTGCCTTCCACTGCTTTCTCGATATGATGGCGATCGATAGCAGTTAATCCATGACGTACAGGCGGCACAAACCAACCAGAAGCAGCGCCGGCTACCTTGGTTGCCAAAATCAGAGAATCTCGCGGCTTAGTTTGAATCCACTCACCAAAAATCTCCTCAGTAATGCCAAATGTTTCAGCCGTGGGCGGCACTGGGTAGACCTCTGCTGTGTCGTAAAAATTTATTCCGCGCTCGAACGCTTTATCTAAAATACGAAAGGATTCAGCTTTATCACTCCAACTACCAAAGCTCATTGTTCCCATACAGATAGGCGAAACACGCAAGCCACTCTTGCCGATATAACGATGTTCCATAAAATACTTCCTTAGGTACGATTACACTAAATAACAACTAAAAATTTTCCTTCAGACCTGAACTGCTATTTCAACCCAACGCTGATTTGCCTATAATTATAATAGCGGACAACTGTCTCCTAAATACCCGCCACCGCCGCAATAGCCGGCAGCCTGCAATTGTATCCGGATACCGTCCGGGTCTGAGAAATAGACCTCTGGCGTCCCACCAATCGCCCCACCCCTTGCAGGCATCCGCATGCTAACCCAATGCATTAATGGCTGTGTATCACTTGCCTCCTCTCGAGGAGTCAGCCCGAAATCACTTAGCTTTTCTAAAATTCCTGCGACAGAAAATCCAGACATATTAAAACAAACATGATCTATACGACCAGGCTTCAATGGCGCACTTGAATCGTCGCCACCTACATACATCAAAAACTGCAAGCCGTCACCGACGCCGATTAATGGAAAGTTTGGCCCTTGATAAGCCTGAAACTGTTTACCAAAAACGTCAGTATGAAAACTGTTCGCTCTGTCTTTATTTGCCACGAACGTCGTGAAGTGACTTACGTCAGTCAACTGGAACAATCCAGGGTAAGAGCTTGGTTCAGCTGCCTCACATACATTGCCCAAGGCGCCGCGCCCGCCACAGTGATCTATGGGCCCCAGTTGATAGATAATACCTTCAACATCTTGAAAAAATAACTCACTAGTGCCATCTGGCTCACCCCCTTTGTTGGGTAAACGCAAAGTTTGCCAATATCCCAGAGCATGCTCCAATGGCATGCTTTCTCTGGTAGGCTCACTACTTTTAGACACACCAAATAATTCAAGCTGTGCTTGAATTTCAGTCACTGAAAAACCCTCCACACTCAAGCCAATATGGGTAATGCCAGCTTGCTCACCGGGTTCAATTTCGCGAATTGAGAAAAATCTTGGCCCAATTCCTATTTGAAGGCAGACAGCTTCGCCTTGACGAGAAAGTATTGTTGCGCCAAAAATACGCTGATAGAAATCCACCGATGCAGAGACGTCGCTCACTCTTAGTCCAAAGCTGTGCAATTTTCTAACGGCTATCGCAGTGGCAGGTTCTTGAGTTAACGACTGTGCAGCTAGCCCCGGTGCTGCTATTAAAAAAGGCAGTGAGCTCAGCAGCAGTCGCTTTTTGCTATCGCAGAATTGCAATTCTTTCGAACTGGATTTGCCAATAGCCGAACCTGAATTAGTAACGCGCCTTTTTTTCAACAGCTTTGCTTTGATAATTTTTCTCCGATTGCCCTTAGCCAATAGCCCTAGGGGGTAACCTTTTTTAATTGCTCTAGGTAATAGCCTTTGGTGATAGCTAGGCCATTAACGATCGGCCAGTCGCTTTTAAAAAAACCAAACTAAAACTAAGACCTAATGGGCATCTCTTCGACTTCGAAGCCATCCTCCTGCCACTTTGTCATGCCTCCGTCCATATGAGAGACCCCCTCAACACCCATTCTATAAAGCGAATGAGCAGCTAGCGCTGAGCGCCATCCTTTATTACAAAAAAGCACTAGTTCGGTCGCATTATCGAAGTCTGATTTGTAATAGGGGCTTGCCGGGTCAATCCAGAACTCTAACATGCCGCGAGGGATATGGAGCGTGTTGGGAATACGACCTTCGCGCTTAAGCTCTCGAATATCACGTAGGTCAATCAACATAACACCCGCCTGCCCTCTCTTAGCCTCGACCTCGCTAGTTGATAGTGTCGTAATAGTTTCTAGCGCTTCCCCCACTAGTTGTTCAACACCTTTTGTAACTTTCATAAGCCTCCTCCATTTACTTGTCTCAGTTCGTAATATGCCTCGGATGATAACAGAAGCAGTAACAACCAAATTAGTATTCTAGTAATTTGTTAAGTGTAAACTCTGTTAACTTTCTGACTCAGCGCAGCAGTGTTTTTTTTCACATAAAATCCTTAACAACCCTCATCATGTGAATGAATTTTCGGTCGCGGGCTATATCCTGCAAAACACTGCAGATGATTAACCCCAATTAGGCTCACCACCGCTTCAACTGCTGTTAGGCCTGTGCATGAGCCAACCGCTATATCTTTTATCTAAGGCCCTTGCAGCCCTATTGTTCGCGGCTGTGCCCAGCAGCAGACTCACTAATCCCAATGACACTTTTCAAAGCCAAAAGTCCGACTACGAACGAAGCCGACTTCCATCTCATTATGCGCGCCAGACGGCAAATACGGCGGGAGGCTTCTTGGCGCTCATTGTTGTTATTTGGGTTGGCAATCGCTGCCTTTGCGCTCCTATTTTGGATTGAACTTTCCCCCTCTCTATTTGTTGCTCTTTATGCTTTTGTTAATCTCTCTGGTAGTGACATCAGACTTATTGGTAAATATCGGTACAGTTTTGAAAAAAGATTTGATCAGCTTAATCGAGTCTCAGCTGCACAGCGATGCAGACGCTCTTGGGCGCTACGCTCAAACTAAAGGGCGTCATTAGGCTAGGGCTTGTTTCTTCGCTACAAACATCTGTCTGCAACCTATGCCCAGCGCCAGAAAAACTAATGCTATGGCTAAAAGCAATAGCTGGCTTAAACCGAACAGACCACCGGCAGGTAACGCCAGCGTCAACCCAGCTACGCCGATGCAGACCCTGCTAAAAATTGCGGCAACCCCGTACCCTAGATCGCCAAGTCCAATGAGGTACCCTTGCAGGGCACCTGAGACTAATGCAACACCCACTATTGCTGTAGAGAATGCCTGCAAATTTTCCAACACTGACCCCTGCAACAATAACGCCGGATTTAGAACAAAGAAAAAGGGCACGAAATAAATGATCGCACCTAATCGCATGGCCGCAAATCCTGCCTTCATTGGCGAGACATTCGCGACAGATGCCGCCGCGAATGCAGCTAAGGCTACGGGCGGGGTAATAAAACTTAACATACCCCAATACATGACAAACATATGGCTGGCTAACGGATCTAAACCGGCATTAGTGAGCGCTGGCACCAGTACGATTGCCAGGAAGATATAAGCGGCGGTTACCGTCATGCCAATTCCAAGAATGAAACTTGTTAAAGCACCCATGAACAGTAAAACCAACACGTTATCACCCGCCAGATAAACCAAATCATTAGCAATGGTTCCAGCTATCCCAGTCACTGCAAGGCCACCAATTATCAATCCGATGGCAGCAAGTATTCCGGCCAATTCAGCTAATAGCTGCCCCATCATTGCAACCAGCTGCATGAACTTTTTAATATTTAAACGATGACTAGTAAACTGATTAATAACGAGCAGTAAGCCGGTCGCGTAGAATGGTGCTACCGCCTCTCTCTGCATGAAAACTAACATCCAAATTAAAGAGATAAAAACTACGATAAAATACCAGCCCTCTTTAAATACCTCACCAAGCTTTGGTAGCTCATCTTTAGGCAAACCAGCCAGTTCATGGCGCGCAGCATAAGCATCAATTTGCATATATAGACCAAAGAAATAGAGCAGAGATGGCACTATTGCAGCGACTGCCACGGCGGCATAACTGATATTGAGAAAACTCGCCATAACAAAGGCGGTTGCCCCCATTATGGGGGGCATAAACACACCGCCTGTAGAGGCACAGGCTTCCACCCCGGCGGCATATTCTTTGCTAAAGCCGACCCTGCGCATAGCCGGAATCGATAAGGGCCCCGTGGTGAGAACATTGCTTATTGGCCCACCACTCATAGAACCCATCAGGCCAGAGGAAAAAATGGAAACCTTAGCGGGGCCGCCCCGCAAATGACCAAGCAGTGCAAAAGCCAGATTGATAAAAAAGGGCCCCCCACCGGTAAATTGAAGTGACACACCAAAAATTAGAAACCCAAAAACCAATTGCGCAAACACACGCATCGGGATCCCGAATAAACTTTCCTCCCCTAGCACATGAAAAATTGCCGCTTCAGGTAACGTTATGCTGAGCGCCGCAACAACGTCAGGCAAAGCGTCAGCGAACGTAGGGTAAAAGGAAAACAGGGCAACAATAAAAAATACCGGCCAACCGCCGGCACGTCGGCCTCCTTCTAAAACAATAGCCCAAGTCACCATGGCCAGCCAAACACCCACCGGCGGCGCCGAATACTCCCATGCCTCAAGCACGATTCTCTCAGCGTAGTAGGCGTAGTAAGAAAAAATCCCTGCAATAGCCACCATTATTAAAATGTCATACCAAGGCACATGGGCCTTGCTGTGCTGGCTCCCAGGAAAAACTATAAAAACCATCGACAGCATCACCCCGGTAATCAAATACATATACCGGCTATCCAACATCACATAGTCAACAAAAAAACCGAGATTGAATATTTGATTTATCGCTAATGCAATTGCTAACCCTGTTAGGCAGGCCATGAAATAACGCCAGCGCTCAGAAAAGGCTCGGTACCTTACCCGCAGCGTATCCGGGATAATCGGGCTCTCAGAGTCACCTAATGCAGCGTTTTTTGGATCTAAAGAAGAATTTCCCATTTAAAGACCCTGCCCAAGAGTTATCAGATTAGCTTCAGATAAAGCTTTCTCACGCACCACTAGCCATGCCTGTTGAAACTCATCATAGTCCTGCGGAGCACTCGAGACGAAACCAGACCACGCTACCGCCAACACTCGTTGGCGCTCAAGATTGCTTTCGTTTTGCGCCTGTGCGGCATCGTCCCACGCACCTATTTCCTTGTAGTAGCGAATGGCTCCCGGATGAAAAGGAATAAACGCTTGGTTGAATTTTTGCCTTTCCAGCGTCCAACCAGTAGCGCCAGGTGCATTGTTTTTATAGTCATCGAAGTGAAGATGCATAATTTTAACGATACTATAAACCCAGGCATCATTAGATGAGTCCAAGCCAATCAAAAGCGGATAGGCAGAAGAAAATACTTCGAGGCCCTCTTCCGGCAGTGTAGGGCCCTCGTAAGCAATGTGAGGCACATACCAAGGCAAGCGCGACCTTACTCTTGCCACAGCTTCTAAGTCGTCATGAGGCAACCTAGGAAAAGTGAGGCCTCTTGGTGAAGCTTCTATCCTCAAAAATGGTGGCGAATTACACGCGCCACCAGCAACATCTGCTCGGTTATTTAGGACCGCATCGATGGATGCGTTGTACCCCCCTACTTCAACCGCTGTTACGTCGTCCCAAGTGAGATCACCATAGGAAAGTAATGCTGCCATGGCGTTATTTAGCGAAGGAGCACCTTGTACAAAGGTGACTCGCTTACCTCTAATGTCTGCTACCTGCTCAATTCCAGCATCGGTGGCTGTCGCGAATGTAAAAGAACAGCTATCGGAATAGTTCGACATAAGCGCGCGGATTGGCTGCGGGCCCCATATCTTGGATGCAAAGTTCAATATACCTTCTTGAGCATAAACCGCTTCTGAACCTCCAGCGGAAAAATGCACACGACCGCCTCTTAAGGTAGCTAAGCGAGACACGTCATTTCGTGCGGGAATGACACGCAGGTTTACTTTGTATTGGCGCTGAAGAATATTTCCTATGGCCACCGCTTGGCTATAGCCACCTGTGCCTGTCGGGTAGGCAGACCACGCGATAGTTTTAGGTAGGTCAATACCTTCTGCTAGCTGCGCGGTAGCTGGCACTGAAAGAGTGGCAGCCATAGCAATACAAAAAAATCCAAGGCCATTCCCTTTTAAACGGTTCTTGACAGCAGAGAAAAAAGGCGAAATAGAGATCATAATTAGCAACCGCTCTTTTGGAGATTCACGGAGCATAACCTAGCACTGGAAGCGATGACAATGCACCTTGAATGCGGTGAAAGGTGGCGAACCTAAAGATGGGATGTGAGAAAAGACTTATTTCAAGCTACCACTAATTATATAGGAGCTAGTTACGACCAGAAAAATAAACACTTTAGCCACTGTAGCAGCGGTGAGAGCGGCGGTAAGAGCGACAGTGAGAGTCGGGGTGAGGGCAATGACCCTCGAACTCGGAGCCATCTATGATAAGTAAATCCCTAAGGCTGCCACGAAGGCATGAGGTTCAGTTTACTCTCTAGCGCAATCAGACATATACTGCCAACAGTTCAAATTATTAAAATCGGTCGCAAATAACTCAGCAATACCCATGGGGGATTTACAATGAAGAAACTAGCCATCCGCACAGCTGCGCTCCTTTGCACAGGGGTCCTTCTAGCGTCCTGTGGGCAAGAACCCCCCGCTATGCCTGAACTTAGTTTCGAAGAATCCTTACAACAGCAATTCATTGAAGCTAAAGCCGGCGATGTCATTGAAATTCCGGCAGGGGTTCATGAAATGACCCGCAGCCTATCTTTGAATGTATCTGGCGTCACCATTAGGGGGGCAGGTATAGATGCATCAATCCTCTCCTTCACCAATCAAATCCAAGGGGCTGAAGGTCTTTTAGTCAGCGCAAACGATTTTGTCATAGAAAATCTAGCCATTGAGAATACCGTCGGCGACGCGATTAAAATCAACCAGAGCCGCAACGTCGTGATTCGCAATGTGCGAACCGAATGGACAGGAGGCCCTCTATCCACAAATGGCGCCTATGGCATCTATCCCGTTCAGTCGCAGAACATCCTAATTGAAGGCGCTGTCGCGATAGGGGCATCGGACGCAGGTATTTATGTGGGTCAATCCGAGCAAATTATCGTTCGTAACTCAAGAGCTGAATATAACGTTGCTGGGATCGAAATCGAAAACTCTACTTTTGCTGATGTCTACGATAATATCGCGACAAACAACACTGGCGGTATTCTCGTTTTTGATTTGCCCGATATACCTGTCCAAGGTGGTCGCAATACGCGTATCTTTAACAACCAAATCATCAACAATAATGTCGACAATTTCGCGCCAGTGGGAAATATTGTTGCCAGCGTACCCGCAGGCACTGGTTTAATGGTGATGGCCAACGACAGCATTGAAGTGTTCGGTAATGAGTTTACCAACAACCAAACTGCAAGCGTTTTAATTGTGAGCTATCTGCTCGGCGGGCGTACTACCGAGGACCTTAACTATGACCCATACCCAGAAGCCATCTTTATTCATGACAACCAGTATGTGGGCGGTGGCAATGCACCAGACTCAGAGCCCTTGAAAATGTTGCAAGCGGCAACGGGTCAAGCTATTCCTGACATCGTTTGGGATGGCATGGTGCTAGGGGAAAAATCACCAGAGCAAATTTTATGCATCCAAGAAACTCCTGTTCCGACATTCGTGAATCTTGATGCCAGTAACGATTTTGCTGAGCCCTCATTTGATGGCAGCGTTCATAACTGCTCGCTGCCAAGTCTATCTGTCATTTCACTTAGCTCGGTGGACTAATGAAGCATTCGATATTAGCCAGAATAACTATTTCGATCCTGATTATAGTCGGTATTGCTAGCTGCACAGAATCAACCCCTGTATTCCATGCAAATGGCAGCCCTGCTCGTCTATCCCAGTGGAATCAGCTAGCATTGCAGGGCACTGTTTTGACGCCCAACGGGTCTACCGAAGTGTATTTGCCTGCCAATCAGCTTTTCACCGACTACGCCCATAAATTGCGTACTCTGTGGATGCCCTCAGGAAGGTCTGCCACGCTGATTGACGAGGAAATTGTTTATCCCGTTGGCACTGTCTTGACCAAGACTTTTTATTATCCAAAAGACCAAACCGGTAAACTGATAAAGGTTGTCGATAAATCACCACTGGAAGTCGACACACAAAATAGTCAGCTAATTGAAACCCGGGTATTAGTGAAACGAGAAACCGGCTGGGACGCCCTGCCCTATGTTTGGAATGATGAGCAAACTGAGGCATTTCTTCGGGTTGCCGGAGCGAGCAAGGCGATCAGTCTGAAAACCGAAACCGGTCCTAACCTAGATTTCGTTTATTTTGTGCCAAATGGCAATCAATGCTCCGGCTGTCACGTCACCTCCCATCCAGATGGAGGTATGCGTCCTCTTGGCGCTGTTGCCAAGCAGCTTCATGCAAAGTTCAGTTCCACCGATAGCGATCTACAGTCTGACATGTTGGTAGCTAATGGCTGGCTAGATCAAACCCTAGATCAGCCTGCCACCGACGCTTGGCGCGACGCTTCTTTGAACACGGAAAGCAGAGCTGTGGCTTATCTAAATATGCACTGTGGACACTGCCACAATCCAGATGGCGCTGCGGATACATCTGCGTTGTTGCTGGATGGATCCCATACTTCGCCGGTTGGGCGCGGCATCTGCAAGCCACCTATTGCAGCAGGCGGTGGAACCGGCAATTTAAAGTACGGGATAGTTCCAGGAGCACCGGAGCAATCAATTCTGTTATACCGAATGGCCTCAGATAAACCAGATGAAATGATGCCCGAACTGGGTCGCTCTCTAGTTCACCAAGAAGGGCTCACTCTATTGCGAGATTGGATTGGCAGCTTGTCTGGCGATTGCGGTTAAGCTTGCGGGTAAATTTTATAAGTCGATATCAACTGTTCCATACAGAACAGCGAGCTATTCAAATAAAGGAAACCTCATTGGCGAGTAGCCGGCTACTAATTATCTTTGCGCTAGCGTTTATCGCGCAGTCTTGCTCTGACCAGTCCAATCAGCGCAATAGCTATGTGCTTACCACAGGTTCCACTGGCGGCACTTTCTACCCAGTTGGAGTCGCACTATCCACTTTAGTTACCTCTGCCGAATCCGCGGACTTCTCGATCACTGCGATTAGCTCAGCAGGATCGATGGAAAACATCAAACTGCTTAGAGACGATCAGGCTCAGTTTGCCTTGGTACTTTCTATTTTTGCTGCCTGGGCTTGGGATGGAATCGGCCCGATAAAGAACCCTCAACCCCATATCCGGAGCATTTCGGCGATGTGGCCTAATGTAGAGCATTTTGTTATCAGTAGCGACCTGGTATCAACAGGGACATTGACAGATCTGAACAACGTTAATGGCGGGCGATATGTTCTGGGGATGAGAAATTCTGGCGCAGAGCATACTGGAATCTACATTTTAGAAAGTTTGAAAATCAACTACTTGGAAAAATTCAGTCTCGCCTATATGGGCTACGGAGCATCCGCTGGGGCACTACAAGACGGCAACATCGTCGGGATGAACGTCCCTGCCGGGGCGCCCGTTACAGCCATAACACAGGCTTACGCGCAACTCGGCGAAGAAATGACAGTGCTAGACTTTTCGGAACAGCAATTAGACGCGGTGAACCAACGCTTTCCACTGTGGAGTAGTTACGAAATGCCTCCAGGGACCTATCCTTATCAAGAAAAAACAATAAAAACCGCATCAAGTCCGAATGTATTGATTGTTCGCGAGGACGTCTCCGAAGAGGTTGTTTACAACTTAACCAAACTACTGTGGGACAACCTCGCCACACTGCAAGAAATCCACAGCGCGACTAAAGAAATGGTCTTGCAAAGGGCGTTGACCGGAGTCACTGTTCCTCTGCACCCAGGTGCTCTCAGATACTATACTGAGCAAGGATTAACTATTCCCTCCCACTTAATCGAGTAAATCGCCAAAACTTGCTCTGTCTGCCACCATCATAGTCGTCAGGTGATATGGCTGAAGTGAATTTATTAACAGCGCTACAGTTCACCCTGCCTGAATTGTTATCTGAATTTCAGACTATATCTGACTCATACAGTTTCTCTCATGGAGTGCTAACCGGCTTCTAAATCCGTTATTGCAGTCCAAAGAATTCTCGAAAAAATGATCTGCATAGTCAATGCCCTATTGGCGAAAACGGTAGCAGTGAGAACAAGTCAGTTTGGGCCATCAAGCACCCTAAACAGCATCCCAAAGACAACCAATATTGAGATAATCGAGAAAGGTCCTGCGAAATTTTAAAATGCCGCAGGACCTCCGCGCTTAAAAAATAAATCGTTATTCGTGCCCGTTTATAGGTAGTATGCGCCACACCATTACCAACCAAAAAAATAATACTAGGCCATACAAGCGCATGACGGAAAATGCTGATGATATTTTAGATATCATCATGAATTGCTGAATTCCTATTACAAACAGAAGAACAGAATCTCGCAGTGAAAGTTGCACAGTAAAACCAATCACAAGGGTTAAATAATAAATGCCCCCTATCTGCAAAATACCCATCAAAGCAACATTGAGCATATCCCAACCAACTAATGCTCTTATAAAAAAGTTCCAGAGAAAATCACTGTCGCTTACCTTCGATCATAGCAGTTCCAAGGCAAACACTTGGATAAGGATGAGCAATACTGTTAGAAACTGGCTTACCGCACGCGCCCGCAGATCGTTTATAATGCCGGTTGATCTATTTTTATTGCTCTGAGTACTTGCTAGCAAGTTCGCTTGGTAACTCCTTTGGACTCTTTGCTTGGCTTTTATTCTACTTTGAAGTTGAAGTACCTATCTGGATACGGTTCTTCATCGAGAGTAAAGTGCCACCACTCTTCATCTAATGGCCTGAACCCACCCGCAATCATTACCTCGCGCAGCGTGTCTCGATTGGCACGTTGCGATAGAGAAACTTGATCACTTAAAGGCCACGATAAAGGATCAAAAAAATCCCAAGACGTGCCCATATCAAACTCTGCCCCATCTGCTAGGTTCACGATGGTCAAGTCTATTGTCGAGCCTCGAGAGTGCCCTGAACGAGAAGCTATATAACCCTCTGAAAACAAGTTTTCTTTATTTACCCGGGGGTAATATTTGGATTTCATGCGAGCATCACCCAAATCCTTCGCCCAACGCACAAAATGGTCTACTGCTTGCTGGGGCCTGTAAGCATCAAATACCTTCAATGCCAAACCTCGGCTATTCAGTATTTTTTGAACAATAAGTAATGCCGCCGCCGCTTCCTCAGTGGCATAAATTTTTTCAGCGGCGTAGCCATCTACTTTTGCGCCCACAAAATTGTCGGCGCCGAAGTACCTAACATCCACCGTGAGGGCTACTTCATGTTGAGCCATAAAATCTGCTAGATTGACAAATCCGAAGGCGGTGGCCGCATTCGGCTGTGAAATTGCACCGCTGCAAGCGCAAAGAAGGAACAGAGTCCCGTTAAGCAAAAAATAGCGAATATAGACCGTTCCAGCGCATGAGACGGTCTGTATACTAAGCTCAAAGCCACATTTTAACTGCAGGCCTGAAAACACTAGCAAATTAAGTAGATATCTCATATTTACGCAGTCTAATGGATCCAGCACTGTAAAACGTGGCCTACGGTGTGTTTTAAGACTAGAATACCAACCAATATTATCGTTAATTTTTAGGTAATGTGCATTTAGCCATTATGACCCATTTTAAAGGAGAGAAACCATGATCCGACGCGTCCTACTTGCTCTTTCAAGCTGCGCCCTGATGGCAATTGCTTCAGTGTCTACCGCGCAGACGAGCGAATACCGCTCCATGTTGCACGATTTTCAAATCACACCAGTCGCCGAAGGACTTGAAGTGCCTTGGTCGATGGCGTGGTTAACTAATGGAGATATGTTGATTACTGAACGTCCGGGGCGTCTTCGCATAGTTCGCAACGGCACATTGCTCGCGGCACCTGTCGAGGGTGTACCAGAAGTCCTTCATGAGGGCCAAGGCGGATTATTTGATGTAGTGCCACACCCAGAATATGCATCCAATAAATTTGTATATTTAAGCTTTGCTAAGCCTTTAGGCGATGGATCAACTACCACCGTCGTGCGCGGCAAGCTTGAAAACGACCGCATAAGTGATTTGGAAACTATTTTCCAAGCCGACAGCGAAGGCCGAAATGGCCATTACGGCGCTCGTATGGCATTTGATGCTGAAGGTTATCTTTATATCTCTACAGGCGATCGTCAAGCACCGCCGTCTGGAGATTTAGCCGCACATCAAGCTCAAGACCTATCCAATCATGCTGGCACTATAGTCAGACTGCATGACGATGGCCGCGTGCCAAGCGACAATCCTTTTATTGGACGTCGCGATGCCTTGCCTGAGATTTATAGCTACGGACACCGTAATCCTCAATCACTGGCTGTTCATCCAATGACAGGCGATGTTTGGGCGGGAGAGCATGGCCCACAAGGTGGTGATGAATTAAATATTGTCGCGCCAGGAGTAAACTTTGGCTGGCCAGTGGTCGGCTTTGGCGTGAACTACGGCCCCGGTCGCCCTATACACGCCTTGCAGCAACAAGCCGGCATGGAAGGTCCGAAGCATTACTGGGTTCCTTCAATTGCAACATCGGGCCTAATGATCTACTCGGGGGATTTGTTTCCTAACTGGAAGGGAGACATTTTCGTAGGCGGTCTAAGAGGCCAACTACTTGCTCGCGTTGACATCAGCGACGATGGCAAAAATGCTGTTATGGATGAATCTTTAATGGTTGGAATCGGACGGGTTCGTGATGTTCGGCAAGGACCTGAAGGCGCTATCTATTTGGCGACAGAAAACAAGGGTGTGCTAAAGTTAACGCCTAGCAATTAGGCGCTGCACAGCTCTTATCGAAAGCCCACTTCGGTGGGCTTTTTTAGTTATGGGCTGCAAGCAGACTACAACTTGCCTAAAATCAGCATTCAACGACCTTGGAGCCAGCAATGAAAACAATCGGAATGTTAGGCGGGATGAGCTGGGAATCGACAGCCAGCTACTATCAGCTGCTCAATACCGGGATTAAGACCGTATTGGGCGGTCTTCATTCTGCCAAAATCGCCATGGTCAGCGTGGATTTCGAAGAGATCGAAAAAATGCAGCACAAGGGCGACTGGCCAGCGGCCACCGCCCATCTTATAGCAGCGGCTCAATCGGTAGAAGCTGCTGGGGCTGACTTTCTACTTATTTGCACAAACACCATGCACAAAGTTGCGCCGGAAATCGAAGCGTCTATTTCGATTCCTTTATTACATATTGCCGATGCCACTGGCGCAAAATTAGTGAGCGATAATTATAAAAAAGTTGGCCTCCTTGGCACCGCGTTCACCATGGAACAAGAGTTCTATAAAGGCAGACTAAATCAAAAATACTCGATCGACGTCGTTACACCAAATTCAGCCGATCGTCAGATTGTTCACGATATCATTTATAAAGAACTTTGCCTCGGGACTATCCTAGACAGCTCTAGGGCTCAATATTTACGAATTATCAATGACTTAAAGTTCCAAGGCGCAGAAGCCATCGTTTTAGGTTGCACCGAAATCCCACTGCTAGTTCAGCAGACCCACACGCCGGTCCCTTTGTATGACACAACGGCTATTCATGCCGCCTCGGCAATCGCATTCGCCACATCCACAAATACCTAACTAATAATTTCGGCCTCATTGCTAATGCTGGAGATGTGCTAGCTAATAAGCCTACGCATTTCAGACATTATTTACGTTGTGACAATTGATTCTGAGCACACCTGCGTAGTATTAGTTTAGCTATAACCATCTTAGTTTTGCTTTATTGCAATAGTGCCGATGCCCTCTTGTAAATCGATTTAAAAAATGACTTCCCTATAGCAAATACCAGAAGCAAATTTGAGGATTTCTACGATGTTGAAAGGGCAATGGTTTGAGCTTTATAGCGGTTACCGAACGACCACCAAAAAAGTAGAATTTGAAAAGAAAAGTCAGAGCTTAAAACCAAAAGCATGTGACCTTTAACTAATGAGGTAGCGCTATTGCCAACGATAAAGGTGATAAAACAGGAAAAAGGAAGAAGGAAGAAGGAAGAAGGAAGATACGCTGGCAAGCTGCGACAGGAGATTTACTAACGATAATCCACCCAATTGACGTAATTCACAAACCAATCACAGGCTGTTGGTTTTTATGGTTGTTGAAATACAGGCAAAAAAAAAGGCTAACATAAGTTAGCCTGAAACTTCTAGGGTAAACTGAACAAACTAATTTGGTAAAATTACTTGGTCAATAACGTGGATCACACCGTTACTTGTCTCGATATCTGCCATAACCACAGTCGCGTTATCAACTTTCACACCCATAGTAGCGTCGATAGATACGTCACTGCCTTGGACAGTAGCCACTTCGAGTTTCTTACCGGCTATGTCCGCAGCCATTACGGCACCCGGAATCACGTGGTAGGTAAGGACAGCGATTAATTGATCCTTGTTTTCTGGCTTTAGTAAATTCGCAACGGTTCCAGCTGGCAGGGCAGCAAAGGCTTCGTCTGTAGGCGCAAACACCGTGAATGGGCCTTCGCCTTTCAAAGTTTCAACTAAACCGGCAGCCTGAACGGCAGCGACTAGCGTTTCAAACTGGCCAGCAGCAATTGCCGTATCGACTATGTCTTGAGCCTTGACTAAAGATGAGCTAAAAGCGATTGGAAAAAACGCAAGTAGCGCAAAAGCAAATCGTCTAATGTTAAACATGTAAATCCCCATAGATTAGATAAAATAACAGATAAAATAACGAATAAATAAATGATAGCTGTAATGTATACGGGGAAATAATTTTTACGGATCACAAAAAATAGGAAACTTGTTTACGATTAATTTCCCGTAACGCAATTCAAAAAATTCTTTAAACAAGACTGATCCAAAGTCTAGGATATGACGTTATATGATTTCCCGGAATTAATTAATTTGCTCTGAGACCCCGGTGCAAATGGCCTAGAGAAAAAAAATGTACTCGCATCCCAAATTGTTATTGGCAATAACCGCCTTTTGCTTAACCACTATTATAAGCGGTAACTCAGTGGCAATAGAAAAACCAACATACCAAATACTACATGCTGAGGGTAAGATAGAATACCGACTGTATGCTAGCTATTTGGTAGCTGAAACCACTGTCACAGAGACCAATAGCTTTGGTGGTGCTGCCAGTAGCGGCTTTAGGCGATTATTCGGTTATATCAGCGGAGACAATAAAAGCCAGACATCAATTGATATGACCGCCCCGGTACAACAAACTTCTTCGACCGGGGAAGCCGCGAACGAAAAAATAGCAATGACCGCTCCAGTCCAGCAAAGCAAGGCTGATTCAGGCTGGACAGTGTCTTTCATGCTCCCAAATAAGTTCAAACTCGACACAGCGCCGATGCCCAGCAGCGAAGACATCTCACTCAGGCAAATTCCGTCAAGATTAATGGCAGTGATAAGATATTCCGGAAGGTGGACAGAGAAAAACTTTGATAAGCATGCGCGACTGCTGAGCTCCTCCATTGAAAGTCAGGGTATTGAAAAAGTGTCAGCAGCAGAGTCAGCCGTGTATAACCCTCCTTTTATGCCCGCTTTCATGCGCCGCAACGAAGTGATGTTTGAAGTTACCAGTCATCCCGGCGAGTAACTTCTGCCAACAATGACTACGATAACTTAAGGAACGAGACTGCCAGATGCCAAACCAGCAGAAGAACATTCTTATAACCGGTTCCTCTGGAATGATTGGTAGAGCTTTAGATGAGTCGTTATCAAAAACCGGCTACAAAGTTTATCCTTTGCTGCGCGACAATCTAGACGGTCCCTTTTGTTATGATAAGCAAGCGGGAGTGGTCCATCTAGACCCTGACATTCCTCTTTACGGCGTTATTAACCTCGCCGGAGCTAATATCTCCGACAAACGTTGGAACGATGCCCGCAAAGAAGAAATCATCTTAAGCAGAGAACTACTGACCAAGGCCCTAAGTGAGAGTCTTGCCAAACAAATCAGAAAACCTGCAGTGTACATGTCCGGTTCTGCCATTGGATATTACGGTCCTACTCCCGCAAACTACGCTACGGAGGCTAGCTCCGCCGGTTCAGACTTTCTCGCAGAGGTCGCTATACGCTGGGAAAATGCAACAGCGGCTGCCTCCAACGCAGGCATTCGAACAATCAATATGCGTTTTGGTATTGTTCTTAGCGTGACCGGCGGGGTATTGAAAAACTTTCTTCTACCTATGCGACTGGCAGTGGTCGGTGCAATTGGCAGCGGAAAGCAGAAGATAAGCTGGATCAGCATTCACGACGTGATGCGCTTAATTGAACTTGGCTTAACCGATGAAAAACTGAGAGGACCTATTAATTTCGTCTCTAATAATGCTGTCACAAGTAACGATTTTGCAATCGCTTTAAGCAGTGCCAGTAAGCGTTTCCGTCTGCCAACTGTACCAACCCCCGTGGCAAGACTTATGTTTGGGGAGATGGCCGACGCAGCGCTACTTGCCAGTAGCGACGTTCGGTCTACCAAACACGATGAGATGGTATTTGAATTGCAACATCCTGAACTGGAAGCCGCGCTGAAACACCTGCTAGATACAAACACTTAAAAAATGTTTGTTTCAAAAAAGTTCAATTAAGGATCAGAGGTGAGTACCCGATTCCATCCGGTGCTGATTCTGTTTCAAACTCTTCCAATATTGTGCGGCTTTCTCTGTCTATCGCCAGGACTATGTTCTTGCCTGCCAGTGATATGAAAAGAACTTGGTCGTTAGGATGAAAAACAAGCCCCTGAGGACTTCCTTCCCCTAGCTCTATCTTGCCAACTTCTTTTTTGTTTACTGCATTGATAAATCTGAGGTTATTGTTATTCATATCGGGAACAACGGCGAGTTGTTCGTCATTGCTCAGCAGAATCCGATACGGCCAATTAAAACCAAGCCACTGCACTGTAACCTTTCCAGTTGCAGCGTTCAGAACAGAGACGACACCTTCTTCATTGCTACCAACCCAAATTTCAGTGGCTTCCTTATTTACCGTAATCGCTTCCGGCCGACCCGGCACTCGAAACGCGGCCTGCATTCGTCCACGGCTAAGGTTAATGACTGAAACGTTGTTAGATTCGAGGTTACTAGTAAATGCTAGTTCACCGCTTTGCCCCAATGCAACCATGTGTGAACCTCGCCCTGACGTCGCCACCGAGCCAAGTATAGAACCGCTTAATACATTAACTACCACTAACTCACCGTTTGTCTCTGAAGTCACAACCACCTCAGCCTGGCCGGGCAAAAACTGAATGCCGTGAGGGCGCGGATAGTCGCTAAGGTCAATAGTACGCGCCACCTTGAGATTCTGAACATCAAATACCGTCAAACTATCGCCACCGCCGTAGTCGGTGCCCACGGCCAAAAGCCCATCATCACTAACAACTAGTTCATGAGGCCCCTCACCGGTTGGCAATGAAGCAATGGTGAGGCCAGAACCGAGGTCTATAAAACTAGCACTGTTGCTACTTTTGTTCAGCACTATAAGCGTACCGGTGAGCCCAGCTGGAATTTCGGCGAACACGGCACCGACGTTGACCGCTAAAGAAAGCATGCCGATGGCAAGGAAATATTTCATAGAATCTGCCTTTAATTTAGTTCGGTAATTTATGCAAGGGGAGTTAAAATAGAAACCAGCTTACAACAATCCTAAAGAATAATTCAGGAAAATAGACCAGCCAACCCAATCCAACAATTCAGATTCTTAGACTGAAATAGATACCGCTTCAGGTCAAAAAGTGCCTACCAGCTTGGATACTAAATTGCCCGCCATAGAAATTAACTAGGCCGGTCACAAAAGGTTTCTCTAAACAATGTGTGTAAGAGCAAAACCGGCTCTGAGATCACAGCGCTTATTTTGGAGATCACGATATTTAGATCACTAGTCGGCCTAGCTTTAGCCATCGTTTTAATTAGCCGCCAATAAGGATTTTGTTCTTGCTCGAAGGTTTACTCAAGATCATCGAGCTGCCCTTATCGAAAGATCTGCTTAACTCTTTTGGTTGCCATTGCGCCTGCTGGCCTTTTCTCGAGTTTTACATTCGGTTTCCTGTCCACCTTTTCCCCAAAGCCTCCACGCAAAAGGTTAACAGCCAGCGCGCTGTTTTAGTGAATAAGCTGGGCTTCTATTTTTTCACCCCATATTCGCACTTAATTAGGGCAGCACTGCGTCTCCAACTATGTCCTGCTCTGCAAATTAAATCGCCCTATAGCACAGCTCTTCAAAACACCGTAATCTTGGCGAAGATAATCCATTTGGAGCCCCATTATGCAAAGATACAAAACCGTATTTTTCATTTTTTTTGTCGGTTTGGGCATCAGTAACCCACTAGCTGCACAAACAGCCGGTTTCACCGCCTTAAAAGCCGATGCAGTCGAATCCGTCGAATCCATGACCAAATTAACTCAGGAAATTGTCGACAGCCTATTTTCGTTTTCTGAGCTAGGGTTTCAAGAATTTCAAACCCAAGCCTATCTGACAGAGATTTTGGCTGACAATGATTTTGATATCCAACTCGGTGTTGCTGGCATTCCCTCCTCCTGGTGGGCCAGCTGGGGGAGCGGAGAACCAGTTATTGCACTAGGCTCTGATGTAGATGGGATTCCACGCGCTTCCCAAATGCCCGGCGTTGCTTATAGACAGCCAATGATCGAAGGAGCGCCGGGCCACGGTGAGGGCCATAATTCTGGTCAGGCCGTGAATATTGTTGCCGCACTTGCCGTTAAAGAAATCATGGAAAGAGAAAATTTACCGGGAACGCTAATTCTATGGCCAGGTATTGCCGAAGAACTCCTCGCTACCAAAGCATGGTATGCGCGAGATGGCCTTTTCAATGATGTAGATGCTGTTCTCTTCACACATGTCGCTAACAACATGACAGTCAGCTGGGGCGATAGCCGCGGAACTGGCTTAGTTTCGGTTGAATATTTATTTGATGGCGTGGCGGCCCATGGCGCCGGCGATCCGTGGAAAGGCCGAAGCGCGTTAGATGCAGTTGAACTAATGAATGTAGGCTGGAATTTTCGTCGGGAGCATCTGCACCCTTTGCAGCGATCTCATTATGTCATTAGTAGTGGCGGTGATCAGCCCAATGTAGTCCCCTCTTACGCTAGCGTTTGGTACTTCATTCGAGAAATTACTGCAGAGGGAATCCGTGAAAACTTCGACACTCTCCAGCGCATAGCAGAGGGTGCCGCAATGATGACAGACACTACCGTAACTCGTAGGATTATCGGTGCGGCTTGGCCAAGGCATTTCAATCGCCCAATCGCGTTAGCCATGGATGAGAACATTAAAAAAATAGGTTTACCAACGTGGTCCGAGGATGACCAGCGCTTCGCTAAAGCCTTGCAAACTTTAATGGGCGCAGATAAGCCTATTGGTCTGGCTACCAATCTGTCCGGCATCGGCGAACCATTACCTTCACCTGTTTCCGGCGGCTCAGACGATATTGGCGACATTTCCTGGAACGTGCCAACCGTAACCCTGCGCTATCCTGCAAATGTTGGACGGCTTCAAGGGCACCACTGGTCCAGCGCAATGGCCATGGCAACCCCAATTGCTCACAAGGGCGCTGTTGCCGGCGCCAAAGTAGTCGCGACCACTATGCTGGATTTGATCCAAAACAGATCTCTAGTAGACGACGCACTAAACTATTTTAAAGATGTACAAACAGCAGATGTTCAGTATGTGCCTTTTATCGGCCCTGACGACGCCCCTGCGATCGAGAAAAATGCCGAAATCATGGCACTTTTCAAAGATCGACTCGAAGAGCTGTATTATGATCCATCGCGCTTCGACACTTATCTTGAACAGCTTGGAATCGAATATCCTCAATTCGAACCCACGGTAATTCAGAGGAATCCATTATGATTTATGGGCTAATCCACAGCTTATCACTATCCAGTTTACTGTTGAGCGCATTAGCTTTTCCTCAGGAGCAAATTGGGGAAAACACGATAAACCTTAATTTGGCAAAAAAAACAATAAAAAATCAAACAGGGAGAGAGCTAAAGGTTTTAGCGCCAACCTTATCGGCAGAGGAAATAGACCCGGCGGTTCTCAACAAACTTTTGCAAGCAATCGCCCATAATCCCGAATCAGTGAAAGCCCGCTTCTCTTTGGACGACAACAAACTTCAAGACGTTTTTGTTACATTGTCCAACGCTCGCACATTTATCAATACCAATGAAATGGCGAATATTCGCGTCATGTGTCAGGCGTGGGACCACTCCACTGCCTTTGGTGAGGATCGTATCAACGAAGCGCTTAATGCCTATGAAAAGCGAGACGGCTTTACTAGACGGTTTATAGCTAACTTCTACGCAACTGTCCTCAGCGATATTCAATATAGCTTATCTGAGCAGTCCCTATTATCATTCAACAATTATATGAATGATCGTCGTCGGCGAATGGCAAATGCTGGGGCTGTAACAACGGGCATAGCAACGCAGAATGCTCGAAGTGGCGCTGAAGCCGTGACTTTTCACTGCGGCCCAGCTCGGTAATCTAAAAAACAATTAACAAAGGGATACACTGTGACTTATAGCTGTTTCGATTTATCAATATCTGATCATATTGCACACATCAAACTCATCCGACCAGAGCGTCGCAATAGTATGATTCCAGAATTTTGGGATGAGCTGCCAAAAATAATTGAAAGAATAGAAACCGAAGCACAAGCTAGAGTCATCGTTATATCATCCACCGGCCCACACTTTACCTCCGGTTTAGATACTTCTGCTTTTGGCAGCACTATACAAGACAAAGATGACACGATGGCGCCAGAGAAATTGGCCCGTTTGAAAGGCGTTAAGCTTTATGAAACCGTAGCCCATATGCAGAAAACGTTTTCCTGTTTAGAGAACTGCCGAATGCCGGTATTGGCGGCAATCCAAGGTGGCGCCATAGGCGGAGGCGTGGATCTTATAACGGCCTGCGATATGCGCTATATGACACAAGATAGCTTTTTAACAATTTTTGAAATTAACATAGGAATGACTGCCGATGTCGGGACATTTCCTCGGCTTTGTAAACTAATCCCGGAGGGTGTTGTTAAAGAGCTTGCCTTTACCGGTCGCAGGATGCCCGCCGACGAGGCTAAGAGTCTGGGTTTGGTTAACCAAATATTTGAAGACCATGAGGCTCTTATTACTGGAGTAATGGAGTTAGCTAAACAAATCGCAAGTAAAGCACCTCTGGCGATTTACGGCAGCAAGCGCATAATTAACTATGCTCGAGACCACAATACAGCGGACAGTCTTGACTACATCAGCATCTGGAATGCGAGCATGTTGCAACACGATGAAGTTCAAGAAGCAATGCAAGCCGCAGGCGAAAAAAGAGCCGGTAATTTTGTTGACTTACCTCCCATAAAAAGGAAGCTCGCCAAATAGCCATCGATGAAAAAATGACGTGCAGACAACATACTGCTCTTGCACAGACGGTCTAGTAGTTGAAGAAAGGTAGCGAAAGAAGGAAATTAAGCGCTGAGCCGCAAAAAGGCCAGCGCTAGAAAAAGGTAAAATATAGAAGACAAATAAAACCTTGGATCCTTTACCTCTGTTGCCACAAGATCCATTCACAATATAACAACTTAGAATAGACCCACAGCCATCCTTGAGCGCACAAAACCCGCAACCACCCTGATTTAGACAGGTCACTGACTGACAGCTCAAACCCACGTTAGCATAGCCGCCGCTACCGCCCTTCTATTCATTTGATTTCATTCTGCCCGCCGCAGCCACTATGATAAAAAGTAACAGCAGCAAAATAGAATCCAACAAATAGCGCGAAAATCACTCGTCCTATCGTCAGATGGTAAAGGCCCAATCCGTTTAAAAATCTCGGAGGGTTGGGATTGGCGGGGGCGAACCTATACACGGACTGAAATTTCTAACCAGACAACTTCAAAACTCGACGAATTATCATTAGACTTTTACTGCCAGCAAATTTACTCTTAAGACATAATAAGAATAAAGTATTGGAAATACATCCATGAAAAGTGTCAACGTGCGCTTCGTCGGTCATGTTTTTAGACTTTTAAAATACTGCCTATTTTTAAATTTGGCACTGACTAATACTTCTATCGCACAACAAATCGATCCAGAAAAAATCACTATTACCCGCCTGGGTGATGGCCCCATTATTGACCCGGGCATTCACCCAAGTATCGGGGAAAATATCCAAGGTCCTTCTCTGATCAGGGTGCCAGAATGGGTTAACGAGCCTCTCGGGAAATACTATCTCTACTTTGCTGATCATAAAGGCCTGTATATTCGACTGGCCTATGCTGACAATCTTTTAGGACCTTGGAAAATACATGAAGCCGGCAGCTTGCATATTAAGGATTCATTTTTCACACCGACCCGCCCAGCAATACCCGAAGCTCGCCTAGCTGAACTAGTTGCGGCCAGAATCGCCAGCGGTGTCCGTGTCTCCCACGACTATGCAAAAGAACTCACTGAGCCGCATATCGCGTCACCCGATGTGCATGTGGACAATGCCAATCAAAAAATTGTTATGTACTATCACGGACTTGAAGATGCTGCATTTCAACATTCACGGGTTGCCACTTCTGACAATGGCATAGATTTTCTGGCTAACAGTGAAAATATTGGTCGTACTTATTTTCGGAGATTCGACTATGCCGGAATGACCTATGCTGTAGCCATGCCGGGTCAGTTCTATCGTTCCAGAAATGGTAAGACCAGCTTTGAATCTGGCCCCAGAATGTTTGAACCAAAAATGCGGCATTCAGCTGTGATGGTCAGGGATGACAGCCTAATCGTTTTCTGGACCCGCGTTGGCGACAGCCCCGAAAGCATTATGCTTAGCACCGTCGATTTAAAACCGGACTGGATGTCTTGGCAACATATCGGTGAGCGCGTCGTCTTAAAACCTGAACATGATTGGGAAGGTGCCAACGCTCTAATTGAACCATCTGTGCGAAGTACAGCGTATGGACATGTTAACCAATTAAGAGATCCTGCGTTGTTTGTAGAAAATGACGTGGTATATATGCTGTATGCCGTCGCTGGAGAGAGCGGCATCGCCCTTGCAAGAGTAGATTTCTAGAATCAAAAATCAGAACAAAGAGAATTTTATTATGAAGCCCATTTTTGGCATCCTAGCTATCATAGCATTTAGCACTGCACTGGCTGTTGCTGGCAACCAAGGCAGTGTTGTATTCAGCGGTTTGCCCCTGTTCATAATTTGCTCGAGTGTTGGGTTTATATTGCATTGGTTAGCATTTATACCGGCATTCGCTTATCAAACCGAACACTACTTCGACCTGATTGGTTCAACCTCGTACATTGGCACAGTGATATTGACTGTAGCCTTGCATCCAGGCATGGACACTCGAGGCCTTATTATCTCTGTAATGATTGCGGTGTGGGCCGTTCGCCTTGGCAGTTTCTTATTTTCCCGAGTTAAAAAGGCCGGTAAAGATAGACGTTTCAATGAAATTAAAACCCGGTTCTTTCGCTACATGTTCACGTGGACCCTAGGCGGCGCTTGGGTATTTATAACAATGGCAGCGGGCCTCGCTGCAATGACATCTACAACTCAACAGGCAGTTGGAATCCCGTTCTTTATTGGCACCGCCCTTTGGGTACTAGGGTTTGGTTTGGAAGTAGTTGCAGATAGCCAGAAAACAAGCTTTAGACGCCAACCGGAAAATGCTGAAAAGTTTATCACTACTGGCTTGTGGCAATATTCACGTCATCCAAATTACTTTGGCGAAATAATTCTCTGGCTTGGGATAGCGGTTATGGCAGCTCCCGTGTTGGTTGGCTGGCAATTAGTAACATTGGTTTCACCTGTGTTCGTATTTCTTTTGTTAACCAAGGTCAGTGGCATTCCTATGTTGGAGAAAAGCGGCCTTGAAAGATGGGGATCGGATCCTAAGTATCAACGTTATATATCGATTACTTCCCCGCTTGTTCCTTTACCTAGAAAATAATCCGAGACACTAGTTTTCATTATTTAGACGTTAGCAATCCGACGTTGCTGCAAATGCTAGCAATACTTGATTTGTTGTAACGTATTGAACCATGCCTGTGATTGAATTATGGTAGCTAGCATAAGCAGCTGCTATTCATTCGGAAACACTATGTCCTGGCAAAAAGAAATAGATGAACTTCGTAAACGAGAAAAGCTAGCTCAAAAGATGGGTGGAGCAGAGCGAATACAACGTCAGAGGGACAATGGCCGTCTGACAGTCCGTGAGCGCATCGATAAACTAGCCGACCAAAATTCCTTCCATGAAATCGGCACGCTGGCAGGGAAAGCAGAATATTTAGACTCCGGAGAACTCAATTCTTTCACCCCCTCTAACTTTGTTCTAGGAACTGCTGACCTAAACGGCCGCAGAGTCGTCATCGGTGGTGATGATTTTACCGTCCGAGGCGGTTCTGCAGACGCCAAGGTCGGCAACAAATCCGGCTATGCAGAACAATACGCATTGGAAATGCGAGTTCCTTTAATCCGCCTCATCGATGGCAGTGGCGGCGGCGGCAGTGTTAAAACCTTGGAAATGGTTGGCCATTCTTACATACCAGAATTACAAGGTTTCGAAACAACAATGAAATTGTTGGGCCACGTCCCCGTGGTTTGCGCGTGCATGGGATCAGTTGCCGGCTTAGGCGCGGTCAGAGTCACCATCTCACATTTCTCACTAATGATAAAAACCACCAGCCAACTCTTCGTCGCCGGCCCACCCGTAGTGGAACGAGCGTTCGGTAAACCTGTAGAGAAAGACGAACTTGGCGGATCGCAAATTCACGCCTACGGCAGCGGCGCTGTTGATAACGAGGTTGAAACCGAGCTCGAGGCATTTGCAGCAATTAAAGAATTCCTTTCCTACCTTCCTCAAAATGTTTGGCAGGCACCACCTAAAGCTCCCTGCACTGATCCCGCCGACCGCAGAGATGAATCTTTAATTTCTGTCATACCCAAAGATAGAGGTCAGGTATACCAAGTAAGGGGTGTCATTTCTGGAATTGTCGACAGCGAATCTTTTTTCGAACTTAACCCAGGCTATGGAAAATCGCTAGCTGTTGGACTTGCTAGACTTAACGGCCATCCTATTGGGATAATGGCGAATGACACAATGCATCTAGGTGGCGCTGTTAATGCCGCCGCGGCAGACAAAATGATGCGCTTTGTAGATCTTTGTGACACCTTTCATCTGCCTGTTGTTAATCTTGTAGACAACCCCGGCTTTCTGATCGGCGTGCAAGCGGAAAACGAAGGCACCGTTAGATTAGGCAGCCGTGCGTTAATGGCCTGCCTACAAGCGACAGTACCTTGGGTTTCAATCATTATCCGACGCTGCTATGGCGTCGCCGGCGCAGGGCATGGAAATTCTGATCGCCTCAACCTCCGTTACGCGTGGCCTTCAGCGGACTGGGGTTCGCTTCCAATAGAGGGTGGGGTTCAGGCCGCTTACCGCCGAGAAATAGAAGCCTCAGAGGACCCTGACCGACGGCGGCGAGAAATAGAAGCCAATCTCGAGCAATATCGCTCGCCCTTACGAACGGCGGAAGCCTTTGGCATCGAGGAGGTAATTGATCCTCGTGACACCCGCGCAATCCTGTGTGACTGGGTTGCTTTGGCATATGAAATCATCCCTACTCAATTAGGCCCTAAATCACGAATCACAAGACCCTAGATGACAAACCTTGCAGACATGCATCTCGTCCTGTCGCCAGTTACCAAACTCCTGCGCTTCTAAAATAAACACCCCGTTGCTGTGGCATAAATCGGTGATAAGTCTTTGAAAGCAGTTCGAGTGCATTCTCAAGGTGGTCCAAAAGACTCATTTTTGAGGATATTGCTACCCCTCCACTTTCGACAAATAATGTGCTGGTTAAAATACAAGCTGTCGGCGTTAATTTTATTGACACCTACCAGCGCTCAGGCCTTTATAAAATCGCGCTTCCCTCGACTCTAGGTGCAGAGGGTGCAGGCATAGTCGACAGCGTTGGTGAGATAGTCACTCGATTTAGGAAGGGTGACCGAGTTGCCTATATCAACATACTCGGCTCCTACGCTTAATCTTCTGCCGTCCCTGAAGACAAATTGCTGGCCCTCCCAGAAACGGTCTCTTTCAACGAAGGTGCAGCCATATTGCTGTAGGGCTACACATCCCACTTTCTTTGCCATTTCGCCTACTCGGTAAAACTAAACGATATCTGCTTAGTTCATGCTGTTGCTGGCGAGGTGTCTCTATTGCGAACACTAATGATAAAAATACTTGGCGGAACCGTTATAGAAACAGTATCCACGCCAGCCAAGGCCGATTTAGCAAAAACGGCAGGTGCCGATCATCAAATTCTCTACACCGAAACCGATTTTGATGAAGAAGTGAATACTTTAACCGACGGCAACGGGGTGAACGTAGCCTTCGACTCTGTAGAAAAAACCACGTTTGAGAGAAGTATAAATTGCCTTAAACCACTTGGCACCATGGTTTTATACGTCAATGCCAGCGGCCCAGTCAGACAATTCAACCCAAGCAGTCTAGGCCCTAAAGGCTCCCTATTCCTGACCCACCCGACAATATTTGACTACCTCTAAGATAGAGAAACCTTGGAATGGAGAAGTGGTGATTTGTTTCGCTGGATAGCACAGGGTAAGCTTAAGCCCCGACTAGAGCATTGTTACCCGCTTTCAACAGCGTTTTGTGCCCATACTGCATTGGAAGACAGAGCAACTACAGGTAAACTAATCCCCAGCCTTCAACAAGACGCTGAACACACCTAGACAGTCGACAATCAAATAATACATAAAATTTCTCAACTGCAAAGTCAGGATATTAATATGCTCAAAGCTAAAACTATAATTCTCACATTACTTAACTTGAGCTTGCTCATTGGTTTGACCGCAACAGCCAACGCACAATCAATCGATCTTGGCCGGGGCGAATTGCCCTTAACTGTCCCTGAAAACTACAATGCTGAAACCCCCACTCCGTTGATTGTTTTACTGCATGGCTACACCTCAAGCGGCCCTCAACAAGACTCTTACATGGGATTCAGTAAGCTAGCTGAAAAATATGGTTATCTGTTTATCGCACCCGATGGCGATAAAGAGCCAGGCGGCAACGAAAGTCGTTTCTGGAATGCCTCACCGGCATGCTGTGACTTTTACAACACTGACGTTGATGACTCCAGCTATGTGCTAAGCATCATCGACAGTATCAAGGCAGATTTTAATATTGACCCCAATCGAATCTATTTAATTGGCCACTCCAACGGAGGCTTTCTCTCCTATAGAGCGGCCTATGATCACTCGAGTACGATTGCCGCCATAGCTAGTTTGGCAGGTGCCAGCCATATTGATGAGAGATCAGCTCCCTCTCACCCTGTTCATATCCTCCAAATCCATGGCACCGCCGATGAAACCATAGCCTACGAAGGCTCGGAAATTCAGGGCAACAAATACCCAAGTGCTTTGGATTCTGTTGCCACGTGGGCAGCTTACAACGGTTGCAGCACTGAAGGTGACGAACGCGAGCTGCGCGATCTAGATGCGCGCATAGAAGGCCATGAATCTAGCGTTCTGTCGTTCAAAAAAGGCTGTCAGGTAGGCGGCTCATCCGAGCTTTGGACTATCGCTGAGGGATCACATGTACCGCCACTGTCATCGACCTTTAGCGAACAGGTAGTGGAATGGCTATACGCGCACCCAAAGACTAGTGCCAGCTATTCCGACTAAACTCTGCAAATTGAGTCTCTATCTCACCCAAATGACTAAACATCCTAGATGCTTACTCATTTGGTTTTGCTTAATTTCTCCCGCGCCTCTAATCTCTAACACCAGCGCTCAAGGCAGCCCTATTGCAAGCCCTCAGGGACATTCAGCCACACAGGTTCTAGGAAGTTATAACCAACGTACAGGCTATATAGACGGTCAATGGATAGAGATTCTATTCGGCCGGCCTATAAAGCGTGAACGAAACCTCTTTGATTTGCCAGATTGGCGTGAAGCCCTATTAGACGGAGCCCCTGTCTGGAGAGCCGGCGCTAATGTCTCTACCCGTCTACGAACTCAGGTCGAGCTAACGTTTGCTGATGTTGTTGTGCCGCCCGGTGAATACTCTGTGTTTATCGATTTTGGTGAGTCAACTCCTGCACAGCAATCCTGGACATTTATACTCTCGAATTGGCCGGTACAGCTCAACTATGACTATGAGAATAAATCAGCGCTATGGGGCGCTTATGAGTACACTTCGGAGAAAGATGTTGTACGTAGCCCAATGACACTAAGCGCTGGAGCCACTTCCTTTGACCAACTGTCGTGGCAGTTCATCAACATCAAAGACGGCAAAGGAAGTCTAGTGCTAATCTGGGATCAAATTAAAGCCACCGTCGACTTCGCCTATTAAGCCTATTGAGAACAAAGCTATGTTACCGCTAAACCTTTTATCATTAGAACCGAACATCATGAAGGCCACGGACATTATAAATATGCCAATACGAAAAGCAGCTAAGATTTTTTTCAGTACTGTTCTACTTATCACGCCTAGTTTTTTACAGGCCCAGCCAAATGAGGGTAATGAGTGGATTCAACTTTTTAATGGTGAGGATTTAAACAACTGGAAAATTAAATTCACCGGCTTCGAACTCGGCGAAAATTACCGCGACACCTTTAAAGTAGCTGATGGACTTCTTACCGTCTCTTATGACAACTGGCCTGACTTCAACAATGAATTTGGCCACATGTTCTATGACCAATCCTTTTCGCACTATGAGCTAAGGATTGAGTACCGTTTTATCGGGGAACAAGTAGCCAACGGGCCGGCTTGGGCTTTCAGAAACAATGGCATGATGCTGCATAGCCAGGCACCGGAGTCGATGACTTTTGATCAAGCATTTCCAGCATCTATAGAGGCTCAAATTTTAGGCGGCAATGGTGTAGATCCACGTCCAACGGGAAACGTTTGCACACCGGGAACACATATGGCAATGGATGGAGCGTTGATCACCCGCCACTGTACAAACTCAAACTCTGAAACATTTCACGGAGATCAGTGGGTAGAAATGAAAATGATCGTGCGCGGCAGCGAGAGTATTAGCCAAATTGTTAATGGCATAACCGTAATGGAATATCAAGATATTCAGTTGGACACCACCGACCCTGACGCACAAGCCTTGATCCAAAATGGCGCCGCAATTGAACTGTCAGAAGGATATATATCCATTCAGGCTGAAAGCCATCCAATTCAATTTCGAAAAATTGAACTAAGGGTTTTAGATTAACAACTTAAAAGAGCCTAACCCTACCAAGGAATTGATTTTCCATCCCAGTCTATGAATTGAATACTATTATCACTTGTCTCTGCTTCCACCAGATCTAGCAGTCGACCAGCAACAAATTCTGGCGTGAATAATTTACCTTCACTTACGAATTTTTGAAAGGGCTTGGACAAGGGCGTATCTGTCGTTCCAGGATGAAAGACTAAAAAGCGTACTCCTTTCGCGATCCGCGTGTATTCAATAGCCGCAGTTTTCAATAGCATATTTAATGCCGCTTTTGATGCACGATAAGAATACCAACCCCCCCGTTGATTATCTTCTATGCTGCCAATTCTTGCACTGAAGGCTGTCACCACACAGTTTCCATTGCCTGCAAGAACAGGTTTAAGATATTTGACCCAAAGCATAGGAATGACCGCATTAACTTGAAAAACCCTGTGCAAGTTGTCTCCGCTGACGTCGTCCACCCTTTTTTCTGGTGAGACATCAGCATCATGGAGAATCCCATTGCAAATGAACACATGGCTAATTTTCCCTTTGTGGGGCTTTAGCTGCTCACAAATTTTTCTTATCGATTTATCGGTGTAGTCACTTTGCAGCAGCCTGACATTGCTGTCAAAATCCGCACTCGCAGTAGCAGAAAATTGGCGACTAATTGCCACAATATTTGTTGAGGCATTAGCCCTAGAGAGGCGATGAACAAGGGCAGTGGCAATTTCACTGCTGGCCCCTATGACAATTGCAATATTTGCAGAACTGTCTTCGACTTGGGTAATGTTAGTCATTCTCGCCTACAGCTCGCATTGAGAAGAAGGGTTTTTCGCGCAAGGCTCGCAGCGCTTTTTCCCTGTTAGAAACCATGAAATCGTATAGCGGTTATTGGCAAAAACCAGATAACCCATATCCGCAAACCACCGAATGATTGGAAAGCGCAAAATAGCTATCCAGGGCTTCTTGCCTACAGCTCGCCACGCCTGATGGGTCACATCAAGACCATATATCATGGTCCCATCGTCATAAAGCCCGTGCAAAACTCTGTCTGCAGCAACCGGATCAATGGATGGAAACTTAGTAGCAAAGTCGTCATCGTGTATATCAACCAATGATAGGTTACCTTCGGTGTCTAAATCTCTCAGCATATCCATCTCAGTCGCACATAGTGGACAATAGCTGTCGTAAAATAATGTGAGTTTCATTGCATTCCTTTTATATCTAAATTATTTAGCTAACGATCAACATTCCAAGGTGGAGTGTTACAACACAAAACGTGAGCCAGCTTCGCAGATTTAAATAACCGCGATAGACTTGTTTATAAAGTGATTTTCTCATCGCATATTCAGCGGCAAAAACCACCGTGTAACCCAAAATCAACAATCCTAACGATAGATCTAGGTGCGTGTTATAAATTAAAAGCGAGACCCATGCCGTCAATGAGACCAGATTTGACATAATAAACAAAGCGGCCACTTTGTTTGTAAAGTCAACTTTTGTAAAGTCGGTCTCAGCAAGATCGAGAGCTACAAAATTAGTGTTGAGTAGTCTGCCCCAGATAGCACCACATAAAAAACTCAGAATAATGGCGCTGTAAAAAACAAAAACTTGCTCAGCCTTAAATGGCAGATCGACGGGAAGCACCAAAGCCAGCAACGCTCCGATAAATGGAAGCAGGCCAGCAAAACCAAGAGCTGTGGTTATTCGTAGTGCAGACATTACTCGAAACTTTTTGCTTTTTATTCTATACGACCACTGATCAGATTTGGGTCTTTAGCTAATCTAAAACGTCGCTTGTGGCGTATCTTTAACCCGTGGTGTAGACCCATTCTACTTAAGATACATTTCGCGCACACCGAAGCAACACCAAGCGTTAAGTCGATGCAAGCTAGCTCGCCGCGGCCAGACTCAGGGGAAACGAGCCTTCAAACTTCGCGGTAAATTATTAAACAAAATCATGCTCTAAAACAGGCACCAAAATTATGAAGAAAAAATATAAAACCCTTGCCTGGATTCTTGGCGACCAACTCAATTATCAACATAGCTGGCTGGCCACTCCCAACCCTGAAACATTGTTCGTTATCGCTGAACTTCGTCAGGAAACAGACTATACCATTCACCATATACAGAAGGTTTGTGCTTTTTTCGCAGCAATGCAGGAATTCGCTCAGTATCTTAAGTCCAACGGACATGATGTTCTCTACTTAAATCTAGATGCCACATCCGAATTTACAAATTTAGAATCCGCTATCGCGAAGCTTAGCGTTCAATACCAAGCTCAGGAATTTCATTACCAAAGACCAGACGAGCTGAGACTTTTGGACCAACTGCGCGGCATGAATTTGCCGACAGCGCTTAAAGTCAAAGAGTATGACACCGAACATTTCCTGCTCCCCTTTGAAGAGCTATCAAACTATGTCAAACCAAGACAGCACAACCGTCTTGAGTCTTTCTATCGCAAAATGCGAAAACGATTCGATATCCTAATGACCGGCACTGAGCCTACTGGCGACCGCTGGAACTTCGACGGTGATAATAGAAACAAGCTTAAGAAAGAAGATATTCCCAACATCCCAGAACCTTTGGTCTTTAGTAACTCGGTGACGGAGATCCTCAGCAGGCTGAAAGCACATGATGTTGGTACCTTTGGAGTTCCACACGATCAATTAATGTGGCCAACATCACGGGATCAATCTCTCGAATTGCTGCAATGGTTCTGCCGCGAGGCCCTGCCAAATTTTGGCAAATTTCAAGATTCAATGACCTATCAAAGTGAGTCAAAATGGTCCTTGTATCATTCCCGCCTTTCTTTTGCCTTGAACAGCAAAATGCTTTCTCCTTTAGAGGTTATTGAAGCGGCCATAGCGACCTTCAAAAAGGCGGACAGCACAATAGACCTCGCGCAAGTAGAAGGCTTTATCCGTCAAATACTTGGATGGAGAGAATTTGTTCGCGGTATCTACTGGGTGAATGGAGACCACTATAAAAATCTCAATCACTTTCAAGCAAAGGCAAAGCTGCCT
>CAWKZY010000006.1:0-130138 GCA_963854625.1 Gammaproteobacteria bacterium
ATTTGGCTAAATCTCTCAGTAATCAACTCGAGCAATATTGACAAAATACTAAGTCACGAAATTTTACATGGACTAGGACTTCGTCACAGCTTCAATCCTGAAGCTCTGATGCATTTTCTACCGAGCCAAAGTGAAATGCATGCTGATGATCTTGCAGCTATTAGTCTGCTTTATGAAATTTGCGAGGATAGCGTAGATGAACAGTTCAATTATTTTATGCACAAGGTGCCGGTCAATGGAAAAAACTATTACGGCATTTTGCCCAATGGAGGTGTATGGCCGAGGGACGTTCATACTATCGGGATCAGCGTTTGCTAATAGGCTGCCAACGCCTACACGATTATTATAGGAGGTCGCCAGCATTAGATGTCAGTCAAAATAGGAGCAGCAGTAATCTGTAGGCTCCAAAACTTTAATATCGAAAGCCGCTTTAGCAGGCACTTTAAAATTACCACCAGACTCAACGGCTTGCCACTCAGTTTGCCCAGGTAGAAGAACTTCAACTTTGCCGGCTTGAATCTCCATCAATTCCCTTTTAGCTGTATCAAATCGATATTCACCGGGCAACATAACGCCTAGGGTTTTATTCTCGCCGCTAGCAAGAGTTAGGGTGCGACTGCTAACTTGACCGTCGAAATAGAAATTAGCGAGGGCATTAACATCAACGTTTTTGATTATTTTCATTGGCCATTCCTTTTTGTATATTTTCAAGCATGTTTGGATGTTTGGTAAACAGCTCTCTTTCAGACCTCACGTCAGAGACCTCGAGAACGTTCTAGCCTTCGCCATCAAGAGTCTGTATGCCAGATCCTGAACATTAGAATTTTTTCTGCAACAAGAACTGTGTGATGTTAACCAGAAGCACACATAATCCTGATTCGACTGTTATTGCACATAATAAATAGAATATTCAAGCTTGCTACGCGCGAAAGATTTAACAACGCTAACCTGCCAATATCAATACTTTATTCACCATATACTGATAATTTTTGCACCAAAAATGATTACCAAGGTGCTGGGGCATCGCTCAGTACTGTCTTGCCAGCACATAAAAGCAGGAGCAACCTTCACTTCTAACCTGCCTCTGCCCATGAGTCACCCGCTAATATAGACGCCAGTGACACCGCGGAAGAAGCTTTCACGGGCAGGGATCTAGTGCTATTGCTCGAAGATGATAGCGATATCCGCGAAACTGCGGTGGTGTGCCCTGAAAATTCAGGCTTTACCGTCTTTAGTGCCGCTACCAAACATGGTGGCTTAACCCTTTCAAGGACTCAGGACGGCATAAAATTTGAGTATTGAAATCAATTTTGCGGACTTGATTAGAGATATGTAAAGTGCAATTCGGAGTCGAACAAGCCTCTAAGCTAACTTACTTTAATCCAAACCAAATCTGAGTTAAAACTTCGACAGCTCATCCCTACCCTAATCGATTTTGTACTTATACAAGGGCGATAACTCTGTGGCTGCTATTGCCTTTCCACCCAGCCACTTTGACTTCTTTTTACTGATCCTCAGAAAGACTTTTACCAAGGGATAAATCAATAATCGATCTCGAAAGTTGACCAATTAGGCCAGCATAAACGGAGTCTACCCGGACCAAATACAGGCATATAAAGGCTTCTTTTTATAACTATTAAAACAGAGGAATACTCTTCGCTGTCTTATACTTAATGTAGATGACCACAACTGAATTTAACGCGAACTCAAACTTATGAATATCAGACCATCACAATCAACTAACTCTCAAAATTTCAGTTCAGGCGAACATGAGCAGGATATTTGGCGTGATAAGTATTTCTCTACCTTAGATGAACTTGAGAGTGAGCAAGCAGCAGCCACTGCAGCTATCGATGTACTCAGGCGTGGCTTGCTCAGTGTTAGCTTAGCTGGAGATGGTCTAGATGCCGACCTCGACGAAAAATTGGTTAAACTACGAGGCAAATTAAAAACAGCTCAAGACTATTCTTCTCTTTCAAAGCTTCTACAAAACATTGAATCAGACCTGATTCGGCTTGAAACCCAAAAGCTAGAAAATACCGAGACTCAAAAAGCTTATACTGGTGAGGCCTTGTCCTTATTACTTCAGTCCTCTCTGGACGCAGAAATTAAACAGGAACTGAAAGTATTTCAAAAGAAAATTAAGGCCAGTGAGAATAACAGCGATCTAGCTAGGCAATTTGAAAGTGACCTGATCAAGCTGCTCCTGCCTTTACTAACCGAATTGAGTAAGAATTTTGTAGACAAACATCCCTCCGGCGGCCTCTGGAATAGATTCAGAAAGTCCGTTTCCAGCGCAACTCAAACCTCCGACAGTGAATCTAAGACCGCTCACAATCTGGAAGCTTCGGACACAGAAGCCTCCACAAGAATCTCTTACGAACAAAAAAATCAAACCGTTAGCAAGAGTGTTCACAGCAGCAATACGCCCCTTTTTGCCGAAAGCAAAGATTTTGCTAGCAAACTTATCACCAGTATTTATGACAACTCTGCGCTTACTCAAATAGCTAAAACACTTTCAAAGGAAATTTCTGCCGCCGATGCGACGGTACTATTAGATAGCTACCCAAAAATCCTAAATCTGCTAGATTTATCTCAAACACAGCACAAGAAGGGCTTTCTTGATTATCTGAGCGAGATTAATTATGCGCTCACCAAAGTCAGTCAGTCCATCTCTACTACCCAGGCAACTCAACGCAAGATTAACTCGCAAGGCAAGGATAAGAATCAACAGATGCGCGGAGGCATTGACAAAATTCGCATAATTTTAGACACCTCTACCGATCTTGAAAACCTAAAGACCCAAACCCAAAAGCAGCTAGACGAGATTATTGAGAGCCTCGACAAATCTTCGGCAATGGACAATCAGACAGAACAAGAACTAACTAAATTAGCAGTAAAACAAGCCACTGACCTGGCATCAGCTCTGGCGAAAACGAAAAGCATCAGCCAGGCTTATGATCTGTCACCATCCTCTATCGCTGATCCCGACCTTGATCCGCTCACTAAGCTTAAAAACAAAGCAGCACTTGCTAAAGAGCTCACAGCAAAACTCTTCATCCATAAGAAAAGGCAACAAAGGCTTTGTCTGTGCATTGGCGATGTACGATCTCTTCACTCGATAAACGATGGATATGGAAGAAATGCAGGCGATAAAGCCCTGGAGTTATTGGCCAAAGAGATACAGGTAAAATCCAAAGACTCAGATTTTTTGGCATACACAGATAATGGGCATTTTGTTCTGTTGAAACCTGTCACTGAATTGAATGCAGCAAGCCCAGAGATCGACGCTCTGGACATCGAATTAGCGAAGCTTCCCTTTAGATTCAAGGGCAGTGAAGTAAAAGTAAAGCTCACCTTTGCCATAGAACAGAGCAGTCTTAATGACACGGCTTCATCACTGATAGAGAGAACCGAACTGGCACTTGTCAAAGCCAAGCTGTCATCAGATGCTGCGATGCCCACTGAAACTGTCCCAACTGAAACTAAACCTGCCTAGGCAATTCATTCAGCCACTGACAATTCTACCCAAAACGATGATAACCTTGGCTTCAAACCAGCAGGAGATCATCATGCGCATCGCAGCTTTGGCTTTATCGTTCATGAGTGCAGTGACATTCGCTCAAGAAACTATTCTAGGTTTTAATGAGTCCGGCAGCCTTTCCCAGCAAGAACTTGAAGCTACATTTGACAGCGAAATCAACCCAGCAGAGCTTGATGAATGGCTTCGCATCCTTTCCTCCGAACCTCACCATGTAGGAACTCGTAAAGGTCGCGAAAATGTTGAATTTATTGCTGAGAAGTTTCGCTCTTGGGGATTTGACACCGAGATTGTTGAATACGAAATTTTATTTCCAAGCCCCAAAACTAGAGAGCTAGAGCTAGTTTATCCCACACACTACACAGCCACTCTCGAAGAAGACGCCTTACCTGAGGACCCGAGCACGTCTTCTGTCGCCGATTTGCTGCCGCCATATAACGCTTTTTCCAGGGATGGCGAAGTTGAGGGTGAGTTAGTCTTCGTAAACTACGGAACCCCTGCTGACTACGACATCTTGGATAGATATGGAATCAGCGTAGAAGGCAAAATCGCCGTCTCTCGCTATGGCGGATCTTGGCGCGGTATTAAGCCAAAACTTGCCGGCGAGAAAGGTGCTATCGCTACAATAATTTACTCCGACCCTGCCGACGACGGCTACGGCAGGGGCGATACATACCCTGACGGCCCTTTTAAGCATGAAAGTGCCGTACAACGTGGGTCCGTTATGGATATGCCAACCTATCCTGGCGACGTTCTTACCCCTTTTATTGGCGCCACCGCGGACGCCAAACGCCTTAAGCGCGAAGACGCCCCAACCATCACTAAAATCCCCGTGCTGCCAATCTCATATCGCGATGCACTGCCTTTGCTAGAGGCCATGGGCGGAGAAGTCGTTCCGGAGCAGTGGCAGGGCGGACTACCCATTACTTATCACCTGGGGCCTGGCCCAGCTCGAGTACGCCTGAAACTAGAGTTTAATTGGGACATGGTGACGGCATATAACGTCATAGCGCAAATGCCGGGATCTGAGTATCCAGATCAGTGGGTTATTCGGGGAAATCATCATGATGGATGGAATCATGGCGCGGCCGATCCGCTCTCTGGATTAGTTGCGCTCATGTCAGAAGCTCAAGCTCTAAGCCGACTAGCAGCTGCGGGTAACAAGCCTGCCCGAACCGTTATTTATGCAGCATGGGATGCTGAAGAACAAGGTCTGATTGGATCTACAGAATGGGTGGAGGATCATGCTGAAGAACTTGACGAGCACGCTGTCGCTTATATAAATACCGACGGCAACAGCAGAGGATTTGTTAATATCGGCGGCAGCCATGTGTTAGAAAAAATGGCAAACGAGGTGATGCGTGATGTCATCGACCCCCAGACGGGGGTCTCAGTTGGGCAGCGCAGGAGAGCGAATCTGCAAGTTAACAGCAACAATCCTAGGATCCGGGACGAAGCGAGAAATAGAGAGGACTTACGAATAAGCCCACTAGGCTCTGGTTCTGATTACTCACCTTTCCTACAGCACTTAGGTGTCGCCTCGCTAAATATCTCGTTTGGCGGCGAAGCGGCCGATGGCAGCTACCATACCCTTTACGATACCTATGAGCACTATACCAAGTGGCGAGACCCAGGAATGGTTTATGGTGCGGCACTCGCAAAAGTCGCCGGACGTGCCACGCTGCGCCTTGCTAACGCGCCTAGGTTGCCGTTTGAGTTCACCGGATTGAGCGACAATATCGCGTTATATATCGAGGAAATTGAAACCCTTGCTGACGAAATGAGAGAAAAAACCGCAGAAATCAATTCTATGCTGGAGTCCGGTATTTATGACCTAGTTCTCGATCAGAACCAATCATTAGGACCACCTAAGTCTAATTCAGCAGTCCCTCACTTCAATTTTGCACCGTTGAAAAATGCGATTTCAGAATTAGATTTAGCGAGCCAAGAATATAAAAGCAAGAGCTCTGATGGACAATCTGCCAGCAATGCCGAAAATATTTTACTTTACACAAGTGAAAGAGAGTTAATTAGAAGCGCTGGCTTACCGGGCAGGCCATGGTTCACTCACCACATCTATGCTCCTGGCTTTTATACTGGATATGGCGTGAAAACCATCCCCGGGGTGCGAGAGGCGATTGAACAGCGTCAATATAATCTAGTGGCGCAGCAGATAGATACCGCAGCTGAGGTTATAAAGGGAATGGCTGCTAGAGTTCACCAACTTAATCAATAACGCCTTGCTTATTTCGTTTTGCTAAATAGAAACTAATGGGGCTACCCAGCCCCATTTTACTTTCTTAGCTGATCCAAGTAGGAATTATTTAAGCGCAATCTATCCGGATAAAGCCTTACTCGAATCCAAGCTAAGAGCAGCTTTATCTCAGCCGCTTTATTCGAAAGCTACGGCCTTTAATCTTACCATCAGATAGAATTTCCAGAGCCCGATCGGCGCTTTGCCTATCCACGGCAACGTAAGAAAACTTATCGAACAAGTTGATTTTGCCAATATTGGCACCGGTTAGTTCTGAGCTAGATGTCAACGCACCTAGAACATCACCCGCCCGCAACTTGTCTTTGCGTCCAGCGCCAATAAAAAGAGTCACCATTTTTGGCAACATACTTTCTTTTACCACGCTGCGTAATTCTGAAGGGTTCTTCTTGTTAACTGTTGCACCCAGATAATGCTCAATTGCGTTAAGTCTTGAAGTCTCTTCTGCACCGTAAAGGCTGATTGCTAGACCTTCACTCCCGGCCCGACCAGTTCGTCCGATTCTATGAACATGAACTTCTGGGTCACGGGTGATTTCAAAATTCACCACCGCATCTAGCTCTTTAATGTCCAAGCCTCTAGCGGCAACATCAGTGGCTACAAGAACAGAAGTACTGCGGTTTGAAAACCTCACTAACACTTGGTCTCTATCAAATTGCTCCAAGTCACCATGCAGCGTCAACGCGTGTACATCACGCTTAATAAGCTCCCCAAACAGCACTTCACACTGTTCAATCGTGTTGCAAAATACCAATGCAGATTCAGGCTGATAAAATTTAAGCACCTGAATCAAGATTTGCACTCTATCGGGCTTTGGCGCTTTGTAGAAAATTTGTGTGATTTGGTTAGCAGAGAAATCTGAATCGACTTTAATCGTGACTGGGTTTAGCTGAATAGATTTACTGATGTACTCAATCTCGTCAGGGTATGTCGCTGAAAACAACAAAGTCTGCCGACGATCTGGAATGAAGCTTATGATTTTGCTTATGTCCTCGCTAAAGCCCATGTCGAGCATTCTGTCAGCTTCATCCAAAACCAATGTTTCGATATTAGTTAAGGCCAAGGATTCCTTTTCTAAGTGCTTAAGGAGCCGACCCGGGGTGCCCACAACAATGTGAGGTGCCCGTTGCAGCGATGCTAACTGCGGCCCAAAAGGCTTTCCTCCACATAAGGTTAAGACTTTGACGTTAGCTATAGTCCGTGCCAGTCGCCTGATCTCATCGGCCACTTGATCCGCGAGTTCACGGGTCGGACAAATAACGATTCCTTGGGTTTGATAGCGCCGTTCTTCGAGCTTATTCAGCATAGCGATGGCAAAGGCAGCTGTCTTTCCACTGCCAGTGTTAGCTTGTGCTAACACATCGCCACCCACCAACATCACAGGTAAGGATTGGGCTTGAATAGGGGTCATCGACTCGTAATCTAGCGAATCTATGGCGGCAGGTAACTCGACTCTGAGGGTTAGAGTAGAAAAATCGGAAGAGGACATTAGACACTTAAAGTTAAAAGAGAAACATTGTAGCAGAATCAGCGTTGAATAAAGCGGATCATAGTAAATATAGATTCCATGAAGACAAGAAGGTGATCGCAATCGATCAAAAACACAGGTCCAGATTTATAGGTCTAAATTTACAAGCCCAGCTTTATGGGCGTAGATTAAAACCCCACCTTTAAGGTTTATTAGCTGCAAACACTTTACCCTAGTAATCAATGGTCAACACTAGGGCCCCCAAAACAGCCAATCCAAGGCTTCCCCGCGTAGTAGTGGCGTCAGCGAGCCCACTGTCATCTAACTCTTGATAGTGGTTGTAAGAGATACATAGCGAGGCACCTCTGCAAAAAAGCCAACCAGCTCAGCACTGCCATCTTCAAGAATTCCTATTTCTTCCGCAAAGAAATCCTCGGCTTCGACACTGGAGTTATCTGATAGATACTCCATTTCGGTAAGCCTAATATTTTCCCCTATCTGTCGGTCAATTCGCAGCTCGGGCTCAAAGTTCAAATCTATGCGCAACAGCGTGTTATAACTTCCATCGATTGAAGCGGTAATCGTCAGCTCATCTATCTGTAAATTAACCACCAGTGCGCCTCCAGATAACGCCGCATCGCCCTGACCTAAAACGCAAATCTCAGATTTAAGGAAATTAATCACGACTATTTCACCCATACTAAATCCAGCTGCGATAGACTCTACAATGCCTGACTTGAGGGTACTATTATACCCCTCAATTAAAATGCTGCTTCCCTTAATACGAAGGCTTTAACAACCTTTTCCAGCTGCCAATGTTGATACTAGGATTTTTTTCATTCTGATTCTCTAAAGTTCGAGCTACTGAGTACACTACCTGAAAAGGCGAAACTAGCCTGAAGGCTGCGGCCAAAACAATCTCATACTACCGTTTTCACGTAACCTTTAACGAAATTACTATTATTGGAGTCCATCATGGCAGAGCTAGGCACCCCCTTTTCAGCAACCACCATAAAAGTCTTATTGCTCGGCTCAGGAGAGCTGGCAAAAGAGGTCGTCATCGAACTACAGCGTCTAGGGGTCGAAGTGATTGCCTGCGATCGCTATGAGGACGCGCCTGCTATGCAAGTTGCTGATCGAAGCTACACTTTTTCAATGCTAGACAGCGTCGCTCTACGCGAGGTTATTGAGGCTGAACAACCTAATTACATCGTCCCGGAACTTGAAGCGATCGCCACAGAAACCTTAGTTGAGCTTGAGCGTGAAGGGTTTACTGTCATACCCACTGCAAATGCAGCAAAACTTACAATGAATAGGGAGGGCATTCGCGAATTGGCGGCGCAAGACCTGAAAATACCAACGTCAGACTATCAATTTGCTAGCAACAAAGAAGAATTCATAACTGGCATAACAAACATCGGAATCCCTTGTATCGTCAAGCCTATAATGAGTTCCTCCGGCAAAGGCCAGAGTCTCATCCAATCAGAAACAGACATTGAAAACGCATGGACCTTGGCTCAAGAGGGTGGCCGTGCCGGCGCAGGGAAAGTGATAATAGAGGGCCTTGTCGAATTCGACTATGAAATCACCCTGCTTACTATCAGACACCTAGGTGGAGTCAGTTACTGTGAACCTGTCGGTCATCGTCAGGTGGACGGGGACTATCAAGAATCTTGGCAACCTCAGTCAATGAGTCCGCTGGCACTTGCCCGATCTAAAGAGATTGCTAGCAAGGTTACCGAAGCACTCGGTGGCCGTGGTCTGTTTGGCGTGGAACTATTCATTAAAGGCGACGAGGTTTATTTCAGCGAAGTATCTCCCCGACCCCATGACACCGGAATGGTCACCTTAATCTCTCAAGATTTATCCCAGTTTGCTCTGCATGTGCGAGCAATTCTTGGATTACCTATTCCCAATATTCACTTTCATGGGCCGTCAGCTTCGGCGGTCATACTCGCTCATGGCGAGTCGAGGCAACTACAATACGGCAATCTTGAGGCAGCCCTAGCAAAACCCAACACAGCGCTGAAATTATTTGGCAAACCTGAAGTATCGGGAAAAAGAAGGATGGGCGTTATTGTCGCTAGGGGTGAGTCAGTTGAACAAGCTAGACAAATAGCTATGGAATCTGCAAGCTTGGTAACCATCAAACTATAAAACTTGTTAAAGTCAGGTGCCGTCTAAACTAGCCTTTAGGCTCAGAGAAAACCAAGGATAAAGTATGGAAATTAAACTACGCTACCCCCTAAGCCTCTGCTTTATTGGGCTCTTGTTCGGAGCATCACTTGGCTATGCCCAAGCTGCTACGAATAGTTTTGCTCCTGAAAATATACCGACGTTTTTCATCAGCTTCGACTCCAATATTTTTGACGTTTCACAGGATGGACGACTAGTACTATTGCTTGCCACACATGATGAACAAGAACCCCGCTTTCTAGTGAATACCTCTGCTCAAACTCAGCTTATTTTCGGTTTGAACGTTGAAAACTGGGGCGCTGATAGTGAGCTTACTATCGATCAGAATGCTATAGGCTTCCCTCTGAAGGATTTGTCAGCCGTGCCACCTGGCACTTATTATGCCCAGGCTTTATTGAATCGCTACAAAGACTACAACTTAAGCAATGGTATAACAGTTAGCTTGCCACCGGATCAAGGAGAAGGGCAGCGTTGGAACCGCAAGCCGGGCAACCTTTATTCAACTCCTATAAAAATTGAAATTAAAGAAAATTCTGCCAACAATTTTTCAATCTCCCTCGATCAAGTCATACCTGAAATTGCAGTCCCGATTGACAGCAAGTACATAAAACATATCTCTATGCGAAGTGAACTTTTATCAGAATTTTGGGGCGAAGACGTCATTCTAGGCGCACATGTCTTGTTGCCCGAGGGTTTTGATGAAAACCCAGATGCACACTACCCCTTAATGGTTTTTCACGGCCATTTTCCTACCGACTTTGGAGGCTTCCGCACCACCCCTCCAAGCCTAACGCTTGAGCCTAGCTACAGCGCCCGATTTGACTTAGAGGGGTATAACATCATCGAGCAACAAGAGGCCTTCGATCTTTATCAGGCATGGAGTGGTGAAGGTTTTCCTCGTTTTATCGCTATCGAGATTCAGCACCCAACCCCTTATTATGACGACTCCTACGCTGTTAACTCTGCCAACCAAGGACCTTACGGCGATGCGCTCACCTATGAGCTAATACCCTATATTGAAGAGCTATTCAGAGGTATCGGTGAAGGTTGGTCAAGGTTCACCTATGGAGGATCGACTGGCGGCTGGGAAGCGATGGCAGTACAAACGTTCTACCCAGACGAATACAACGGAGCATTTATTGCCTGCCCAGACCCGATAGATTTTCGAGCGTATTTAACCGTCAATATATATGACGATAGCAACGGTTATTTTTACGATAGCCAATTTCAAAAACTGCCTCGCCCTGGACACCGAGACTATCTCGGTAACGTTCACGCCAGCCAGTATGACTTCAATCGACTTGAAGCTGCGCTCGGTGACAAAGGTCGCTCTGGCCAGCAATATGATATATGGGAAGCAACATTTTCACCTATGGGCGACGATGGCTATCCACTGCGACTCTGGGATAAAGAAACCGGGGTGATAGATAAAAATGTTGCGCGGTACTGGCGCGATAACTATGATCTTATGCATATTATAAAGCGAGATTGGGCCACCTTGGGCCCAAAGCTTGAAGGAAAACTACATATTTATGCTGGAGACATGGACAACTACTACCTAAATAATGCCGTCTATCTTGCGGAAGAGTTTTTGGAAAGCACTACTAACCCTTACTATGGTGGAGTAATCGAATATGGCGATCGCGCCGAGCATTGCTGGAATGGCGATCATGAAAACAGCAATGCTATTTCAAGACTGCGTTATAACACCATGTACTTGCCGATGATTATGGAACGTATCGAACAAAGTGCTCCCGAGGGTGCCGATCTCACTAGCTGGCGCTACTAAACAACTATCAGCAGCCTAACAGCATGCTGATAGTTTCTCCTAACTCTGAAAAACCATAGGGCTTGAATAACACTGTGCCAAACTCATGCTTGTAAGGTCCTTTTAGGGGCCTGCCTGAGTCTTCAACGCAGACTATGATTTGTGTCTGTGTGTGGCGAAAAGAAACGACAGCTGTTCCAGAAAGCCCTTACCGTCTATGTTGGTATATTTAGATCTGCAATAAGTAAGTCGAATTAATCTGCTTTATCTTTTCCTTGCTTGACAAAATCAAGGCCGCTTTCCCCACCAAAAACGACGCTCGCATCATAGCCGTGCATTATCAAAACTCGGACAACGCAGAGGCAATAACTTTATCGTCTTCGGCTTACAGTAAATACTTTCACTCTCTAATCGCAGCAATACTTAATTAGAATGCAGTTCTAGCGTCTCATTTGAGCAAGGTAAAATTATTGTAAAAGACGAACCTACGTCAACTTTTACTGTCGACACTAATCGCATTGCCGTGCATTTTACTAAACTGTGAAGACTCGCCAGACCTGAGTCCTTACCAGCCTCTCTGGTGCTATAAAATGGATCGAAGATATGGTCAATGCCGCCTTTGTTAAGGCCCTCACCTGAATCAATAACTTCTACTTTGACATATTCTTTAGCTGGGTTGACCCAATATTTTTTGACCGCGCTAGAATCAAAATGCTAGTTCGAAATAGCATTTCACCACCAAGAGGCATCGAATCCCTAGCGTTCGATATGCGGTTCACAGTGCCTGTTGTAAATGGCTGCCATCAATCTCTGTTACTAAGGTTTCGATCTCTAGTTCAGTTTTGAACTCAATTGAGCCACCTAAAGTTGGAACGGCAAGGGTTAGCAAGCTAATCGCCAAACTGTATATCAGAACGACTTTATAGGAACCAGCTTCTGGGCTCAAAATAGCAAAAAACAGTTCTCTAAATTCTTTTTTGCTGGGGTAATGGTCTGACATGCTTTAACAATTCCTTAATCAAAACTTCGCTCAATTTCTAATAAGTTCTTCAAAATTGCAGCCACAAGATCCGTTCTTCGGACGCATAAGCAGCCTAAAATATTAATAATCTATATCTATCAGAGAGTTACAGGCACTTAGAAGTTGCAATTTGACTGCTTAGTTCAAATTTGAATGTAATTGAATCACAACGGCAACCTAACAATAGTTCGGTTTTATCGAAGTGTCTTTGGCTAGGATTCGAGGCAGCTTACAATCCCCTTGCTTTCAGGCCTGTCGCAATACTCTGCATCAACTCACTATCTTCCCGCTCATCAAATTCCCTTGCAGTTTCCCAGTCATAAAACCACGCAGGCTTTAACTTCAGTTCAGCTGGCTCATTTTCGTAGCGAGGGAAGATATGTGCATGCAGAGCCGGTTCAACGTTGCCAATCATTTCGTAGTTGATTCTTGTCGCACCCGTTAGCTCTAATACCACATCACCTACAACGGACATCTCCCAAAGAAAAATTTTACGTTGCGCCGAATCTAAGGAGTTTAAGTTAGCCACAACCGGGTCTGGTAACAGCAAACAATACCCTGGCAAGAACTGGACATCTCCCAAAACAACCCAGCCAGATTCCACCCTGTGAATTAACTTAGGGTACACCCCTTGCTGACACTCCTTAACTCGTTGGTGAATTAACGTCGGCACCGAACATCCTCTAGATAGCTTATTTTAGCAAAGGCAGAATTAAAACGAGGCTCATCTCAGTGACCCATAAGCCGAAAATTACTTTGCGTAAATTAGATTTGAGATGATGAATTGCCAGAATCGAGATAAGGTATTGGAACCCTTTTCAGACGTCTTTAACAACGCCCTTTTTTCCCAGCTCTCGTTTACCACCGCCGCACAATCATCGGCAGCTGCGGCTGTTTTTATAGACCTATTGATTGTAGACCTATTCATTGTAGACCTATTCATCATAGATCTATCTGTTATAGACCTATCCATTAATTAGGCGATTCTTCGCCAGTTCATAGTTTTTACTGTACTGGTTTTCAAGCGGTAGCTGCTCCAGCCAATCAGCGAGTGTCTGAGAATCCGGGTGATGAAAATTAACATGTCCGAGCTTTCTTCCTGGACGCACGTCCTTTCCATACCAATGAACGCGGGCGCCTGGCGCACTAAACCACTCCGGTGCTAACGGCGACCCAATCAGGTTGATCATCATACTGCTGCCGGACTGATCAATCCGAGGAAGCGGCAGATCACATATGGCACGTAAGTGTAATTCAAATTGGCTGACCGATGCCCCTGCCTGAGTCCAGTGTCCAGAATTATGAACACGTGGCGCTATCTCGTTGATCAGCAGACCATCATCAGATATAAAAAATTCTGCCGTCATAACCCCTACGTAATCGAGGCTATCCATTAGTTTAGATAAATAGGCTTCAGCTTTTTTTTGATAGCCATCAAATGTTCTTTCAGTTTTTATACTAATCTGAAGGATGCCATCAGCATGGAAGTTTTCCGTCAAGTCGAAGAACGTGAACTCTCCGCTTTTATTACGCGCACCTACCAACGAGACCTCTGTATCAAAGGAAATAAAACTCTCAGCGATGGCATTGTTTTTCCACTCAGGCAGCATCGGATTTACTTGCCCGTTGGAGCGCCATTGGCCTTTCCCGTCATACCCGTCGCGGGCACTTTTCAGGAGGAACTGACCGCCGAGTTTATCTACCAACTCACCAATACATGTCTCACTTGTGGTTATACACCATGGAGATGTCGGCAAATCTAATGCATCTAAAATCTTTTTTTGGCGACGCCGATCAGGGATATCCACAAACGTTTGAGGGTTTAGCCAGCCAGGGTGGCTAATGATTTTGCTTATGAATTCGCTGGGTTGCCAATGCTCTCGCTCGGCTGTTATCTTCACATCAGCTGGCACCACGATGTCATCATCAATAGACATAGTAATAACATCGACACCAATTCTGTGACCAGCTTCTCGCAACATATTACCAAGCTGGCCATTACCAAGCACATACACCGGCTTCATCTCTAGGTGCTCTCCAGTGAACTGTTCTCAAGCACTGTCTTAGTTTGCTGCTCCCGCCATGCTGTTACATTTGCGGCCACTGCCGCGTCATTTAAAGCCAAAATTTGGCCCGCTAAAAGTCCCGCATTTGCGGCACCCGCAATCCCAATAGCCAATGTCCCAACTGCGACACCCTTCGGCATTTGAGCAATAGAGAGAAGACTGTCTAAGCCGCTGAGAGCCTTGCTTTGCACGGGCACACCCAAAACTGGCAAGATAGTGGATGATGCAATCATTCCTGGAAGGTGCGCCGCGCCACCAGCACCAGCAATAATTACCTTATATCCGTTGGAAGATGCAGATTTAGCAAACTCCAGCATTTTATCCGGGGTTCGGTGGGCCGAAATGATCTCAGCATGCCACGCCACGCCCAACTCGCTGAGCATTTGCGTAGCTGCCCGCATGGTTTCCCAATCGCTTTTAGAGCCCATTACTACAGCTACCGTGTCTGTCACTCTAGATTTCTCCAAGAATACGAGAAGCCTCTGGAATAGGGCTATTGTCTCGCTAAAATGCGAAGTATAGGAAAAAATCCGGCTCGGTGTAAGCCCAAGCCCTCAGTTCTTACACAGAAAAAATCGAACTGAGCCTAATTTATGGCTAAAGTCTCTTCAACCCAGCGCTCAACACGTTCATGCATCATCGGCATTGGTAGTGCCCCGGCGCCTAATATAACATCGTGGAACAACTTAATATCAAATTTAGCACCTAGCTTTTTTTCAGCATTCGCTCGTGCCTCCTGAAAATTAATCATTCCTATTTTATACGCTGTAGCCTGACCTGGGTTTGCGAAATAGCGCTGCACTTCCGAGCGCACCGCCCCCTCTGGAATAGGCGTATTGTCTAGAAAGTATTTTACAGCCCTATCTTCAGACCAGCGTTTAGAGTGGATTCCGGTGTCAACGACCAGTCGCACCGCACGCCAAATTTCACCTGCAAGACGCCCGAAGTCGGAATATGGATCATCGAATCCCCCCATTTCCTTAGCCAGCCACTCTGCATACAAGCCCCAGCCCTCGGTATAGGCCGTAGTTCGATATTGAGTTCTAAAGCGCGGAACATCGGTTAATTCTTGCTGGATAGAAATTTGCATATGGTGGCCAGGGCTACCTTCATGATAGGCAATATCCTCGATTTGAAACTTAGCTAGCGTGGCCATGTCGGCCATATGCGAGTAAAAAACACCTGGCCGCGCTCCATCTGGAGAGCCTGAGCGATAGTGCTGCGCGCCTCCAGCCTGCTCTCGAAAGGACTCTACTCTTTTCACAACGAGATCAGCTTTTGGCAATAGTCCAAAGTAATTAGGCAGCTTTTGCCTAATTAAATCTAGGTATTCATTGTTAACGTCTAAATAAGCCTGCCTGCCCTCATCGGTATTAGGATAATAAAACTGAGAGTCTTCACGCATGAAGACAAAGAAATCTTCAAGACTGTTTTTGTAACCCACTTGGTTTTTTATTACTTCCATTTCAGATCGAAGTCGGCTCACTTCGTCCAGACCAATATTGTGTATCTCATCAGCACTAAGGTCTACCGTGGTCATGCGCTTGAGTCGATGGTTATAATAGTCCTCCCCGTTGGGCAAGGCCCAAACGCCTTCGGATTCTTTGGAGGCGTAATTTCTATTTTGTTGAAGCCAATTTAACACTTTTTGATAAGAAGCCATGACTTCCCCGGATAAAATCCCTCGGGCTTCGGCCAAGTAAGTTTGTGCTGTATTTGAATCTATAACTTGCCGCTGTACTAAGTTTTCAAGCTTAGTTTGAATATCAACCCAAATCGGCGAGTTTGGTGATTCGTCACTGGCATTGAATGGCACGCCAGCGGTAACTCGCTGAATTTCGGATATGGCAGAGTCAAAGCCAAATCGCGGCTGAAGTATACCTTTGTCAGCTGCCGCCTGTGCCCTTGCCAATTGCTGATCAAAAACTCTGTCTATATCTTTTAATCTCGCGAGATAATCTTGCATATCACCGACATCATCAACTTGATGATAGCTGATTAAAAAACTAGGCACCCCAGAGTGTAGGCCCCCTCTACCAAACACATAACCATAGTTAGCAAAGGGCGCTGCAGCCTCCGCCTGATCCAATGAGAATTCCCACATGTCGTAAGAGAGTTTGCCGTCTGCAGTGAGGTTGTCATAAACAAACTCAGTGTGCATTTGCTCTATGCTAACCCTGCGCCAATCAAGAACCGCCGCCTGGGCCTTTAGGCTGTAGTCACTTAGTTGATCATAGTCTGTTTTATCACCCAGCCGAGATCTTTTTTCTGGGCTAAAACTAAGCTCCTTTTCATATTGGCCATCCAGCCACTGGTTCAATTTCTCAGTGGCATTAAGCTTCTCAGTTGCAGGCCTTACAGGGGATTCGGAATCAGGATTAATATCACCGCACGATCCTAAAATAAGTATAATTGGGAGGAAAAAAAATAGACGCATAAAATATCCATGGCATGGTTGTGTTAAAAATTGTAGGTGATGGGTTGGTTTATGATGTAAAAAACTTTGCGTGACCATTAGATAGAAAATAAGCAAAAACCATACTGCCGAGCGAATTCTAGCACGGTTTTAAATCCAGATAGCCCACGAGAAAATCAACTCAAACAAGCCAGCACTAAAATCAAAGAACCAGAAATAGCGACGGTTACCGCATGCTCAGCTACACCAATGTCAGACCCAACCAGTTTCTTTGTCGTCAACACATACACAAGCGCTAGGACGAATACACTAAGGATTGTGAAGGCAATTGATGCCCTTCTCGACAAGATAAAATTCGCGAGAAGTATTACAGGCAACAGCCACGCCCAGTTGCTACTGCTAAACCCTTCTTGAATCATCAGGCTAACGGGAGCGAGCCAAAGTGCTCCAATAATGCTGTACGCGGCTAACCGCTACCAATTCTTATAGGCCTGAACATAGAGACTAAAGAGACCGGCAAACATGGTGGCGAAGATTATCGCCGCTCGGTGATTATTGGTATTTAGAATCATAAAATGTGATATGACCAAGAGAATTGCGCAAGGCACAAGAATAAAACAGACAACAGCGACAGTTCTTCGTCTAGTTAGCTCCGACGGATCAGCAAAAGCTGCATTGAGGCCTCCATTCCAGAGACGCTTGAAAATCTTGAAAGCCTTCATGAAACCCAACTCGATCCTATTACTTCTAACTCAGAAATGCTGAAAAACGCCGCTTCGAAAGACAAAATCTACTTAGATATCGTAGTTGTATTCCCCGAAATAGCAAGAAGTTCACGCCAATAATCGCCATTTAAAAGGTGCATTAGATGATTATCTCCCTACCTTGCAAAAGCGGTGTACGACTAATTGAAGTAATTGCTACAAATGTAAGAATTCCGCCCCCTGCATGAGTAAAGCGAAGCTCATTTGTGAGACTCAATTTGATTTTCAACAACATCTTTCGCACACTATAAATCAAAGCAATACTTAACTCACCGATGGGATTTAATGCCTGCATTAAGAACAACTTCTCCTCGTAACCTAATCCCAACTTCTTGTTCCCCCAAACTGTACTGCCAACCTTTGTTATCAAGATTGATGTTTCGATTTTTTAATTCGTCAGCATGCACAGCGGCACTTCCGCCGACTATTGGTTGAATCAAATTACTGCAGCCATTTTCATTTTTTGGACATCGCTAGATCGCTGAATGAGCAACGCTCTGATTCAATTTCAATAGGAAGTAGAAGTTAATACTCGCTCTCGCAGCACCACCCAAAGAGCTAGGAAATACTCTAAATAGACAGAAGAGCCTGAAACCAAACAGACTTTGTTATGTATTCTGAGTAGCGCGTTGCAATTGACGCGTTCTGATGACATAGCATTCGACAGAGTTAGCACTTATCAGCATCCTTTCACAGCGCAAACCCGAAGCTAATCGTTGATTTTACTCAGGACAGACTAACCTAAAATTGATTTATATTTGAACAATAATACCAGTAACGGGTCAGCCGGATGACTGGCATTCAGACACCTCCTCGCAGCTAGAGATAGAAAAAATCATAGGAAGAATACGCCGCCGAAATCTACTTGTACAAGGAAGCCAAGGGATCTATATTCGGTTAAGAACTACCGGCACATTTAAAATAGCTAAATTTTAGCAACGTATCCATTAGCTTTCATTTATAACAATATCACGTCGATACTGATGGCTGATCACAATGAGGTGAGTAAAGAACACCTAGCCACCGCTCTCAAGGTCAATGACTTTCTGCCACTTTCCGAGCAAAGCCGCACTGACGCCGTAAAATTTCTCGACTTGCGCTGCCAGCTTTAACCCTGATGGATAAACAAATGCCTAAGTTCACTGCGTTTAATGCGCGAAGGTAATCCGCTGAAGCTGCCAGCAACACGATTATCGCCATGACTAGCTCCGTCATGCAGCAAGAGGTAGATAGGATAACGAATTCTGGGTTCCACTCGATTATTCACAAGCCATTTAGGATAAATGAAGTGCTCGACGCTATTAACGAAGCTCTTAATTAGCCTTAATTTTCAATGAACCCAGCCCCACAGGCTCTTCCCCAAAGCGTTATTGAGAAGTAAACCTGGGCTGAGATAACTTAGGCGGCCTAAATTACTTAGTTAGGGTGGAAGCATTAAGCTAGGCGCTTAAGTTTTGCCCCATCAACTCTAATGATGTCTTTCTTACCGCAAGTTTATTCTTTGCGTAAAACTCACCGGGCAAAAGGCTTAGTTTTTCTGCTGTCTCAAAGGCCTTAGTAAACAAATCAGCCGCTTCGACTACTTCATCTAAAAACCCAGCATCAACGGCTAAATCGGGAAGGTAATTTTCGGACTGCACAGCGGCCCTAATGATATGCCTTTTAGATATCCGAGCGCTCGCCACTTCAATAAGCAAAGGAGACAGCTGCATACTAATAGCCGTTTCAGGCAAACTGATTTTAGAGTCTCCGGCAACACCTATTCGAATATCTGATGCCAGTAAAATAAATGCACCAAGGCCAATCCCATGCCCAGTGCATGCAGAAACCACCGGCAATGGGAAACCATAAAGTCGATGCAATAGCTCATAACCTCTTGAGACTAGAGCCCTGCTTTGCGCGGCACCTTTTTTAAGTTCTTTTAAATCAAAGCCCGCTGAGAAAATACCGGCGCGGCCAAAAATCAAAATAGCCTTCGCTTCTTTTTCAGCTTGATCTAGCGCTGGCAAAAGCTCGTCAAGCAGAGAGTGTCCGACAACGTTGGCCTTGCCATCATCTAGAGTGATTATCATCACATCGTTTTTTAATTCAGTTTTCATTTCAAGTTCTCTACTTAAGATAACGAGGCCAAGTCAGTTTCAAACCAACCCAAGCACTTATCGTTTACATTAATTTTCAGAGTTATTGCCTAAATAAAAAGCCCTATGCAGGTGCGTGGAAGAGTTTAGCATAGAGCTTTTCGAGGAATAAAGCGGCATGCTTACCCAAATATCGATAGTTGCACTTTTAGCGGCACTTTTAGCGGCACTTTTAGCCATTATCATAGTCGTATTTAAAGGTATTCAGATAACAAGAATTAAGCAAAGGAGCTCTTTATCTGAGGACCCAGGTTGAGTTAACCTCGTCGATTAGTATTCTACTATACTTCCAACAATCATTTGGTGCGTTTTAATGAACATTGAATTACCAAAAATTAATGGACGCCTCAGCCAGCTCAAAACATTGCTTGTCTTTTTTAGCGCCATCTCTCTTTCACTATCCACAGTAAGCAACGCCCAGAACTTATCAGCGCTGGATGTTAGCTCAGTAATTACAAAGTACCGTGAAGCCAACGAAGCATTGATACTGACAGATTTTGTTGAGTTGCTATCCTTTCCAAACGTAGCCTCAAACCTAGACGATATGGCTGTAAATGCAGATCACATAGAGGGCTTACTTAGCGCTCGGGGATTTACCACAAAACAACTTCAAGCAGGAGGGGCACCCTACGTCTATGCAGAGTTATTGAACCCCAACGCAACAGAAACTCTTTTACTTTATGCCCATTTTGATGGCCAACCCGTAGATCCCAAAAACTGGGCATACCCCCCTTTTACACCAATGTTACTGGATGCCCCCCTGAATGCTGGAGGCAAACCTGTCGATCTCGACCTAAGTCCTCCTCGCTTTGATCCTGAATCTCGGCTTTATGCCAGATCGGCGGGTGATGACAAAATGCCTGTGATCGCGATCGCCCATGTGATTGATGCCTTAAGGCAAAACAATATTGAGCTGTCGGTGAATTTAAAACTTATTTTTGATGGAGAAGAAGAAAGAGGCTCTCCAACGTTAGGCCAAATCATCGACGATAATCCCGGTTTATTAGACGCCGACCTGCTTCTATTTTGCGATGCCCCCATGCATCAATCCCGAAGGGCTCAATTGGTTTTTGGCGTTCGTGGCGGCCGCACATTAGACATGACGACCTACGGCGCGAATCGATCGCTTCATTCTGGCCACTATGGTAACTGGGCGCCAAATCCGATAATGCGAATGGCTTATTTATTGACCAGCATGAGAGACGAGTCCGGGCGTATTCTGATCGAGGGCTACTACGATAATGTCGCAACACTAACCGAGGCAGAGCGCTCCGCAATCGATGCCATGCCCGACGTTACTGAGCTGCTCAAAGAAGAGCTATCTGTTCACACTCCAGAGGGTGACGGCACGCGTTTGGAAGAGCTAATAACGCTTCCTGCATTTAATGTCCGCGGGTTGAGCGCTGGCGGCGTTGGCAGTCAAGGTAGAAACATTATCTTATCCTCAGCTACTGCATCTCTTAATCTACGCTTAGTCCCGAATCAAGATCCTGAGACCATTCGCAGTTTGATCGAAGCACATATTAACAAACAAGGGTTTCATATCGTTTATAATGAGCCTGGAGATGAAACCTTAAGAGACAATCAAAAAGTGATCAAGTTGGATTGGCGGGGTGCAGGCGGCTCAGGTCTGCGGACATCAATGGATGGCGAAATGTCGCAGCGACTGATCAAGCTCATGCGGCAAATTACACCCGATCTCATCTTGACACCCTCAATGGGTGGAGGGCTGCCTTTAAATGCATTCAGATCCAGAATGCAGACGCCTATTATCGTGTTACCTTTAGCTAACCATGACAATAATCAGCATGCCGAAAATGAAAATCTGCGACTGCAAAACCTTTGGGATGCGATGACCGTTTATGGCGCCGTGCTAGCGAAATTTGGAGATAGGTAAACCCTTGATTTCTCCAACCCCGAATCAAAATTTCAATGCCGATGAAGGCACGATCGAGACGCAGGTAAAAGAATGGATTCAGGAATTTGTTATTGGTTTCAACCTCTGCCCTTTTGCCAGGAAGGAGTTTGATCAGGGTAATATTAGGTTCAAAGTATCTGGGCCTCACTCCGATGAAGACTTGCTGATAGCGCTTGCCAGCGAATTAGAGCTATTAGAGAAAAACACTCAAATAGAAACCAGCATCGTAATTATTCATGGTCACTTAAAGGGATTTTCAGACTATTGTGATTTCATTGAGCGAGCCAACAGCCTTCTTTTTGAGCTCGGCTTAGAAGGCATCTTTCAAATTGCGGGCTTTCATCCTGAGTATCAATTTGCCGGCACCCAGGCCGCCGCGGCGGAGAACTATACTAATCGATCTCCTCTCCCACTGCTGCATATTCTCCGAGAGGATAGCGTCGAGAGCGCAGTGGAGAATCATCCGAATGCTGACAATATCCCGGCAAAAAATATAGAGCGAATGAACAAAATAGGCGCAAAAACGCTACGCGAACTTTTTAGCAAATTCCGTCCGCTCTGACTCGCCGACTTTAAACTAGAGCCACGATAATCGCTTTATCGGCAGGCGCACCCACCAGCACTTGCTGATAGATAGCATCAACATCGGTAAAACCGTGCTCTTGAATATCAACCCAGCTGTCTACTTGAGCAAAAAATGTAGTTGTGGCTTTCGCTAGACGCGCTTGATACTGTGCCGGACCCCACTCCTTATTTCGCTTAACTATTTGGCTGGGGGCAAAAAACATTGTCGGCTTAGCACCTGGCAACTCCTCCAGCTCTTTATCCGTTCTTGACTCCCAGTGTGTAATCCCAACCGCGCAGCTTTGAACTAAATTGTCTAGAAAGTGATGATGTATCTTTGATAATACCCCTCTATTACCCGACATATCGACATACGCTGTCGGAACAGAATTATCCATCGATTCAACGTCATCGTAGGTGAAGACTTCATCATAAAGACCAAGCCCCTTTACGAAGCTTAGATTTTTCTCGGATGTAAGACCAACAATATTGACCCGACCAGACTGCTTGAGCATAAAAGCCATACCGAAGGCAGTTTTACTGGAGGCGCTGCCAAGCACAATAGTTTTGGCGCCAAAATCATCGTTGTCAGAAAAGAAATCATCCAATACGAAGGAAGTAGTAAAAAGAGGAACATAAACCATCTTGTGGTTATCAAAACCCGGCTCGAACCCGTTCTCCGCAACCACCCTCGTGTACTGATTGTAAACAATTGGTAGCTTATCCCTGTGCTCCACTCCATCGGTAAACCCACGGGGTGAAAATTTGATAGGGCTAACCAGCAACTCATCCGACATAGGGAAATATCCGTAGTAGCGGTCGCCAACTTTAAGATCGCTACCGTTTTCTGCAACTACACTGGCGATTCCCCAAACGGGTATGCGGCCGAACCCTTCTTCCTCTGTCGGGAAAAATTGCCAGTAACCGATCAAATCACCGGCGACGCCGTAGGTAATATTGTTGGCAGTTAACGCGAAGCGCTCAACCCGCAGAACTGCCTGCCCGGAGGCTGGCGTTAACGCCTTGCTCTCGACCAAACGAGTCGTAGCAAGGTTATCGCGCTTTACCAGAAAGTCGTGATGTGACATATCTATTCTCTATTCAAAAATTAACTTAGTTGTTGTTACGCCGCTTTTGGCTGCAAAAAATGGCTCTGCTTACTCCTAGGTTACTCCTAGGTTACTAACGGCACTCAAACCATTGCTATCTAGCACGAGTCGCTATGCGGCGGTATTCCCGATATTCAGGAGTCCAAAAGTTATGCTCAATAGCGGCGCTTAATTCCGCGTCACTTATTTGCCGCGCATGTCCTTCGCTCATTGCCACCTTTGCCACAGCGAACGCAATAGTCCGGCTCAAGCTAGCTAGATCGATAAGCGGCGGTAATATACCATCGGTGGCAGAATCGCTCACTGGAGCCGATTCAGCCAACGTTGTGCTGGCAACCATCAACATATTATCGCTGACTCTAGCCGACTTTGATGCAACCACCCCTAGACCGATGCCTGGGAAGATATAACTATTATTACACTGAGAAATTTCGAATTTCTTACCCGCATACTCTACTGGGAAGAAAGGGCTGCCAGTGGCAACAATAGCCTTGCCGTCGGTCCATTCGATTACTTGATCAGGATGCGCCTCTGCATGCTTTGACGGGTTACTAAGCGGCAGCACAACCGGCCTCGGGCAATGAGCGTGCATTTCCCGAATAATTTTTTCCGTAAATAGACCCGGCTTACCAGAAACACCTATAAGAATACTTGGATGAACATTGGACACGACATCGATTAGTTCAATCGTTTCATTGTTGTCACTTAAATGCCAAGCACCTAAGCGCGCTTTATCCTGAGCCAGCATCTGTTGGAAATCCAGCAAATCAGCCAGGTCCGAAGTCACAAGACCGTGACGGTCAATCATAAATATCCGCGCACGGGCCTCCGTATCAGTCAGACCTTGAATAACCATTGCCCTGACAACCAACTCGGCAATCCCACACCCGGCTGACCCAGCCCCGACAAAAGCGATTTTCTGATCCCTTAATACCTCTCCCTTGCGCTTACATGCCGCGAGCAAAGATCCCAGCGTTACAGCAGCTGTACCCTGAATGTCGTCGTTAAAGCAGCAAACTCTATCTCTATGGCGCTTTAAAATTGGCATTGCATTGGGCTGCGCAAAATCTTCGAACTGAATTAAGGTGTTGGGCCAACGGGCATGCACAGAATCAATAAACTGATCGACGAAAGCGGTATACCTTTCCCCATCAATTCGTGGATGACGCCGACCCATGTACATGGGATCGTCTAATAGTTTTTGATTGTTGGTTCCAACGTCCAAAGTGATTGGCAGCGTATAAGCTGGGCTAATACCACCACAGGCGGTATAAAGAGACAGCTTGCCAATGGTGATGCCCATACCACCTATGCCTTGATCTCCTAACCCTAGGACTCGCTCACCATCTGTAACGACAATTACTTTAACCCGATCTTTGGTCACACTTCTGAGAATGTCATCCATATAGTCTCGTTCTTCATAAGAGACAAAGATTCCGCGCGCGCTTCGGTAGATGTCAGAAAAAAGCTCGCAAGCATCGCCAACGGTTGGGGTATAGATAATCGGCAGCATTTCCACCAGATGTTGGCGCAGCAAGCGGTAAAATAGCGTTTCATTGTTATCTTGCACAACGCGAAGATAAATGTGCTTGTTTATTGGCTCATCGAAGCTGCTAAACTGCTGATAAGCTCGCTCGACCTGCTCATCAATAGATTCGTAGCGAGGAGGCAGCAGGCCAATCAGATTAAATGCTCTTCTTTCTTTTTCGGTAAACGCAGACCCTTTATTAAGTAACGGCGTCTCTAACAGAGAGGGTCCAGCATAAGATATGTATAAGGGTTTAAGATCGCTCATTGAAGGCTCAAATTAGTTAAGTAGTCGGTAGCATCGAAATGATGAATCAGCGACTTTGCCACTGATAGTGACAAGAACAGTAGAATACGAAGAATAGAAGCATCGGCTTAGAATGTCCAAACGCATTAATCAAATTCGCTCACTAAATATTAATTTTAGTAGTTTTAGTGGGATTCTTCGCCGGTGAGAGTAAAAACCGCGCTGAAACCACTGGCTTAAGACTCAGAATTATCCACCGGCCCGCTATGAGAAAAACTAATAAATTGGCAACGAGGGACTTATGACCTTATTCGAGTTTTTAATGGCAATTGCCTCGGTTGTCATCGCGATCGCGTTAACAGAGATCTTTGCCGGCTGGGGTCGCCTGCTTCGCACTCATATTGTGCCGAAAATCGATTGGCTACACCTCTGCTGGACGGTGGTGGTAGTCCTCTATTCCATTCAATACTGGGTGGGGATCTGGCCCTACCGAGACATTGGATTTACAACCATCTTTCAAGTATGGTTCTTGATTTTTCCAACCTTGTTTATCGTCTTGGTCTCTTACGCTATAACCCCTGACATTAAGCCCGATGACGACCAAGACTTACGCGAATATTACATGGCAAGACGCGGACCAATATTTCTGGGTTTAACCGTCTTCGTTACTATGGCTCAGATAGCAGACGTTGTAATTTTAGGCACAGGCTTCTCCCCAATTGGCACCGGTCTTATTGCGATTTTACTGATCCCCGCTTTCACCACCAATATTTGGGCACATTCAGCCGTGATGCTAATCAATGCTTACGTCCTTTTCGGCACTGCTCTGACCACCAGCATCATCGGCTCTTAACGCAAGAGCCGCAAACACGACCAGCGCTTCTTTTAGTTCTATTTAACTATCCCATTCGATTAACGTCAGCGCTGAGCTAATCGCTCAATTTAACCCCGGTTAGCCGCTATTACCTCAAGGTGCACCGCGCGGCGCGGGAATATTCACCTCGGCGCAGACAAGCTGCAGCACTGAATCCAGCATCAATCACCTACGCGGCCAGCACAGACTTACCACCAAAAATCAAAAAAAATGTTTTATTTCAATTATTTACAAGTACTTTTAGCTTTCAAGCAGCGTAACCATGAATCTAACAAAACGATTCCCTCCTTACTGCCAAACTTCCACGACAATGAGGCTTGCGCTGCACCAACCTAAATAAACAAACTCAATTAAAACTTCTCTTTAGAACTGCTACACTTTATTACAAGGTTGATTATTCAAATAGCCTATTGTTGCCCTCTTGGCGAGCTAATGATTAAATCAGGCTTTAAACAAAGTCGTCTCAATAACCACTGGATACATCCGTTAGGTAAAACCTATGTATAAAAGTATTCTGGTCATTGTAGATCACGACTGCGACCAGCACGCAGCAATGCAGAAAGCTAGATCCGTCGCTTTTAGCGACGAGGTAAGCATATCGGTTGTTGCGTTTGTCCAGCCAAGCGCCGGAGATTCGATCGACACAACCGGCGAGAAAAATATCAGCATGCAGCTAGCTATAGATTCCGAGTTTGCTGGCATTAAAAACGTAAGTTATGACGTGGTAGCCACACATAATATCCCGGCTTTTTGTAAAGTCTTTGCTCTAGAGAATGATATTGACCTCGTCATCAAAACTGGCAACCGCACCGAAAGCCTCTTTCATACCCCATTGGACTATCAACTGGTGCGCGAATTAAAGTGTCCAGTCATGATATCCACCTTGCAAAAATGGCCAGCCAAACACCGCGTTATGGTGACAATTGATATCAACAGCAAAAATGCCCATCAAATCGCACTCAACGTTAAAGTTCTAAAGTGGGCGAATGACTGGGCACAATGTCAACATTCTGAGCTTCACGTGGCCTTTTGTATCGATATACCTAAAGCAATGATTGAGCTAGACATAATTTCTAACGATGAAGTTCTAGTAAAAAAAGAAAAAGAGACTTCTGAAAAAATTAAAACATTTTTAGATGAGCACGATGTGACTTCCAACAGCATTTCAGTTGACGCTGGAAATCCTCGCCGAGTTCTTCCATCACTTGCGAATAGTCTTAAAGCAGATCTAGTTGTATTAGGCAGCGTCGGTAGAAAAGGCGTCAAAGACACTCTGCTGGGTAATACAGCAGAAAAAGTAATGAGTAAACTGCGTACCGATTTAGTAGTGGTTCACCCAGACTAAAAATATAAAAAGTGTTTTTTAGAATTAGAGCTAATGAAAATCAGGGTTCTAAAAAATAAATAATAAGCACATGTAACATCTACCCTAAGTGACAGGAAAAATTATGACGACACAAACATTGTTAGGCGGTTTTGGCCGCAACTTTCTTGGACACGCTCCGGATTGGTATAAGAAAACTATTATCGGGTTTTTGTTAATTAACCCTTTCCTCCTCCTGATCAGCCCTACCTTGGCTGGTTGGTGTCTCATAATTGAATTTATTTTTACATTAGCTATGGCCCTCCGTTGCTACCCTCTGCAGCCGGGCGGCCTTTTAGCTATTGAGGCCATTGTTTTAGGCCTTACCGATACTAGCCATGTGTTGCAAGAAATAGAACATACTCTTGATGTCATCCTCCTTCTCATGTTTATGGTGGCCGGCATTTATTTCATGAAGAACATGCTGCTTTTTGTATTTACAAAAGTGCTAATGAAGGTGCGTTCAAAGCTACTCCTGTCATTCCTATTTAGTTTTCTAGCAGCTTTTTTGTCCGCATTTTTAGATGCGCTAACAGTAACAGCAGTTTTAATCGCCGTGTCAGTCGGATTTTATTCGGTCTACCATAAGGTCGCATCCGGTAAGAACTTTGACAGCGAACATGACCATAGCGAGGACGAATCCATACATGTTGATAATCGTGAGGAATTAGAACAATTCAGATCATTCCTGCGTAGTTTGATGATGCATGGCGCAGTCGGCACCGCCCTTGGTGGCGTTTGCACTACGGTTGGTGAGCCACAAAACATCCTAATATCTAACCGATTAGGGTGGGATTTTATCGAGTTCTTTATGCAGATGGCGCCAGTGACCATGCCTGTTTTGTTCTTCGGCTTGATCACTTGCGTAATGTTGGAGAAATTCAAGGTATTTGGGTACGGCGCTGAATTGCCCGAAAGAGTTCGCGGCATTCTGTCGGACTTCGACAAAAACCAATCGGCCAAACGTACCAACAATGAGGTGGCAGCATTAATCGTTCAGGCCATCGTTGCATTGCTGCTCGTTATCGGTCTAGCAATGCATTGGGCGACACCAGGCATAATCGGCCTAATGGTGATTATTCTTTGTACGGCATTTAACGGCATCATTGAAGAGCATCAAATAGGAAAAGCGTTTGAAGAAGCGCTGCCATTTACCGCATTGTTAGTGGTTTTCTTTGCCATCGTTGCCGTTATTAAAGATCAGCACCTTTTCGAGCCTGTTATAAATGCAGTGCTGGCACTGGACGAGCGGATTCAGCCTGGCGTCTTCTTTATGGCCAATGGTGTATTATCAGCGATAAGCGATAACGTCTTCGTGGCCACGGTTTACATTGATTCAGTAACCGCTCAGTTTGAAGCAGGGGCTTTTGACAGAGAGCATTTTAATCTTCTCGCTGTAGCGATCAACGCAGGAACGAATTTGCCTAGTGTTGCGACCCCTAATGGACAAGCTGCATTTTTGTTCCTGCTGACCTCGGCGCTAGCCCCACTCATTCGATTGTCTTACGGGCGGATGGTGTATATGGCTCTTCCTTATACTGTCGTGCTTACGATAGTCGGCTTTTTGGGAGTCTATTTCTACTAACGAAAACTTGGCCGGTGGAAGTGGACATAACATCCGCTTCTACCGTTTCAAATCATACTTTCCTCGCCGCAGCTCATCTAAAACCTTAAATCCTCCCTACATCTCAACTGTGACTTTATATTTCTGTCAAGTTGTTGCGCTACCCCTTTAAACAGCAAGTTGATAGACTCTGACGAACCAGATTCATTTAGAGAGTAATCCATCATGATATTTAAAGTTCTCAAGCCGCTTCTTGTTTTTTTATTCCTTGGTTTCCCACCTTTTCTCGCCGCCCAGTGGTCGCTCGATAATGAAGCATCCACTCTAAGCTTTGTGACTGTAAAAGTAGAGCATGTGGCTGAAGTACATACGTTTGATCGTTTGAGCGGTTCTATTTCGACCAACGGGGCAGTTAATATTGAGATAGAACTGGCCAGTGTAAATACCCTTGTCCCTATTCGTAATGAGCGTATGCAGAGCATGCTTTTTGAAACCAAGCTTTTCCCAACAGCAACCATAACTGGCAACGTCGATATAGCAGCATTCGCCGGCATGAGCCCAGGCGGCAATGAGAAAGTCTCACTGAAATTTGATCTCGCACTTCGAAATCAGTCCAAAACCTACACTACAGAGGTCATGGTCACACGAATTAATTCCGGGTTGATGGTCAGTACTATTAAGCCAATTGTGGTCACTGCAGATTCTTTTGATTTACTGAGTGGTGTTGAAGCACTTCGTGAAGTCGCCGGTTTACCTAGCATAAGCCGAGCAACTCCGGTTAGTTTTCAACTTATTCTGGAAAACGACTAATTTTTTTCAGCTGAGGTCTATGAACAGGCCTTTAAGCTCCCAAAACAACGGAAATTAGCGCGCCACACCAGCCGCTAATTTCTGATTTGATGAACCAGCTACCCATTGAGTAGCGACTCAATACGAAATCTATTGTTCAGACCAGTCAACAACCCCTCAGGGATTGCACTAAGCCCGTGATGTGCGCCTAGCACGATACCTAAAGCCAACCCTCTTGCGCAATTGTCTCCTCCGGCCATCGCATTTTCAGACATCGCCTTTTCAAAATTATCGCCATATTTAAGGATTAAATAGATTACTGCAGGCAATGCTACTTTGATCGGGCAAGCTCTTCCTATATTACCCACCGCCTCCACGCTGTCATTCCCCAGCTGAGAATCGGCTATTTCTAAAGCCCAGCTCGGCGCCAGTTGGCGCAAAGTAGATTTCAAATCTGCGCCGTAAAGAAGCTTATAGCTAACTTTCGCTAGGAAAATAGTCGCCTCCTCAGCTTCCTCTGATGCGTGGGTTAGTCGTGTTTGGGCAATTGCAGCTCTAACCATTCGATCCTCTGACCCACACGCTAAAAAAGCCAACAGAGGCGCCATTCTAGCCGAACCTGCTAACTCATCGGAATGACTCGCCGCCTTCAATTGTCCAGCTCCGCGCTGCAAATTATCAAGCACTGTTTTCGTTGCACGATCAATATAATCATCATAGCCTGCCCAAGATTTGGTCCATTCGAACATGAACAAAGTTGGATCCCAAACACCCACCTCCCTCAAACTATCTAAAAGAGTTAGCGCCTGATCTCCAATATGGCCTTGATCTCCAGCAACCTTAGAGGGGTGATATGAGTCCAGGCCGGGTCCATGATAAGACCTCACATAGCCAAATTTTTGGGCTAGTTGTTCAGGGTCATAGATCCAATGGACCCCTAAAGAAAGTGACTCAGCAACAAAAGATCCCAGCAGCATTCCGGCCTGGCGGTTTTTAAAATCCGACATACCTAACCCTCATTTCAACTATGAACCTGCCCTGCACGGTCTACTTATCATTCGCTACACGGACCATCGCAGCAACGTCTTCTAACAACTCTTTTGCATCGAACACAATGCCATCTTTAATGGTATAGCTAACCCCACCGACTCTCTCTAACTCATTGCTGTCTCGGTTTAGTTTCATGTGGCCGGTGCCATACAAAACTTTAAAATTAGCTACCGGGTTTTCATCAACTAAAACAATATCCGCTTTTTTACCGGGCACAATGGAACCTATCTCTTCTTCCATTCCCAGTAGCTCGGCGCCGTTTAGAGTAGCCGCTTGGATAACTTCTAAGGGGTGGAATCCTGCCTCCTGCAAAAGTTCTAATTCTCGAATATAAGCAAAACCAAATAGCTTAAAAATAAAGCCCGCATCTGAACCAGCAACCACTCGCCCGCCATGATTTTTATAGTCATTGACGAAGGCCATCCACAGTCTGAAGGTCTCTCGCCATGCAACTTCGTCAGCCGTTGTCCAATCAAAATGATAAGAGCCATGCAACTGAGGATCAGGCAAAAAGAATTCTTGCAGTGCCGGCAAGGTATAGGTGCTGTGCCACTCCGCATCTCGAGCGCGCATAACATCTCGATTGGCTTCGTAAATAGTAAATGTTGGCGACAAAGTAAAATCTAGCTCAACTAGTTCATCTCTTACAGAATTCCACTTATCACTGCCGGGCGCTGCGGCCTGCTGCCAAAGTCGTCCAGCCTGACCAAATCGCCATTGTTCATCGGAATAATTATAGTCCGCTGGATAATCCTGAATCGTTCTGTCTGTGAACAAAGATTCAGGCAAACCATACCAGTGCTCCATACTGTCTAGCCCCATTCTGGCGCTATCAAGAACATTGACAGAATAAACCGAGGTTTGATCATGATGATTAGAGGTTCCCATCCCTAACTCAGCGGCGATCTGATAAATAGCCTTAGTCGCGGCAGGGGTTGCTCCCCTGAGCTTGATACCCTCAGCGCCTCGTCGATGAACTTCCCTCACCCATGCGCTAGCCTCAACTGCGCTGGTCACGCTGTTACCGGGAAACATTGCATGAACGATTATCCGTGGTGCCGTTATTTCACCCGCATCACTTCGCTCTCTATGGGCCACTGTCCAGTCTAAACCCATCCCAGAGCCTACTTCACGAACCGTTGTAATCCCGTGTGCCAGCCACAGCTTAAACACATACTCCGGAGGCGTAATTGGCCCAGTCAAACCTTGCCCGGTATTACCAATATGAGTGTGCGAATCGATAAATCCAGGCAGGGCATACATACCACTTGCATCTATCACCTCGGCGTTGGATATTTGCGGAGGAGTGGAATTAATCGACTCGATCCTGTCACCCTTTATGACTATTGATACTGGGCCACGCGGCGGCGCACCTTCACCGCTGACTAACATTACATTTTTAATTATAAGGCTATCAAATGGCCCTTCACCCCGCCGTCGGTTCGGGGCGGGGTCGGGTATTAGTATCCCATTGCGAATAGATCGCGTTGCCGATTCTTCTCCCGGAACAGCTGATGACTGAGCATGGCTGCCTGAGGCAAGCGCCATTAGCAGCACAAAAGGGAATAGTTTTGTTTTCATGGTTGGCTCCGGTTGTTTGGGTGCCGCTTAAATAAGCCCTTATGATTTCTTAAATCACAGCTTTCTTAGATTACGACTTACCTAGACTACGCTCATATTACTCGCGCTTTGCGTTCTTTTTAGCTTACTAATATTCACTGAACTGCTGCCATTTATCCTGCATTGCCTCAAACGCTTTATAAAGTGGCTCAGTGTCAGCACCTTCTAGAATTTCTAGAGCAAGCGCCACAGCCTCAAGGGTAGAAATACCACCGGCTTCAGAGCCCTTGCGAATTCGATAGCGGCTTATCGAGCCAACTTCCAACCTAAATACCACAAAAGGCCATAACCACGGATTTAACTGCCACATTTTTTTCGCTTTGCGCCATGTGCCATCAACAAGAATAAGTGTCTGAACCCTCTGTACCGACGGTTTAAGCGCTTCAGAGAAAATCTTACTATCAGGCGAAGGAAAAAGTACAGCGATGCTTGTGTCTTTCGAGCCTCTTGCCAAAAGCCGTTGTTTAACCAGCTCAAAATCAGCAGCGCTCTCACCCACAAATGTTTCGGTATTTGGTATTACCAACGAGATCAGTCTAGCGGTGTTTTTTGCCCTATTCTTTTCAGAAGGATGCTGCAGGATGATGATTTCAGTATCGACAACGGTCTGGGTAATTGCACCGCATATGCAGACTAGCAGTGGATACTGGCAAGCTGGACAAATTTTACGCTTGGTCATATAAGAGCAGCACTTAGGCTCATTGCGAGCTAATCATTTAAATTCCACGCCTATTGAGGCCCAGCTGAATCATCCTTCGAAGAACTTTGTGATTGATAGAGTAGCCACATCAAAGCACACTAAGCCTTGCTTAGACGCGCTTACAAATCTGCTGAACACACAGTTTTCATCAATCTCGCGCTGGATCTCCTCGCCTGCACCATCTCGTAGCCTCTGCTCCGCTCTAAAACGCGACCTTGCCGAGATCGAGTCTGTCATCAGCGGCAGATAATTGGACGTATCTCCAAAAAGCGGCTCCCCGTTTAGCTGCCGCTCCAACGAAAGAAAACCAGCCTCCTGATTATCCGCAGGAAGTTCAATATAAACCACCTTAGGGTGAGACCCTGGGAATGAGTCAAGGCTAGACATTGTATTGCCATAAGCGGCAAACTCCCGGGCGTTCAGACTAAAAATTGCATCATACTCAACAGCCAACACCACTGGCCTCTCATTGTAGACTACCCAAACTCCGCCACTGAGGCAGACCATTTGAAAAATAACGATGCAACTCAAATCAAACTTCAAACTTGGCTTATCTACCTTATAAACGACAAGGGTCAACAAGGGTCCGAGCACCAAATCAACACCAATAACGATTCTCAGCCCTTCCCAACCGCCGCTAATCTCGAACAGCAGCCCGGGATACCAAACCATTAAAATTATCGCTAGCAGGAATGCGAAAATCGCTAAACTTAACGCGAAATGAATAAGAAATGCCTTCCATCTACTCACTAAATTACCTCCTAGACACTTATCCAAGACATCGTCACAACGTTTTATTTTCCTGCAATTAGGCACCTCAGCACAAGCCCTAAACTCTAACTCCACAGGATTGGGTACCAGCTTGTACTCCCTGCGCCATTTACCGCTTCCGGCTGTGGCTCTTTTGACTGTTCTCACTTATCCTCAACGCGACGCTTCCTAGGCAGCCGTTAATCCACGGCTCCCGGAATAAGCCAACACTTACAGGACAAAAGCATGATTTACAGTTTAGGACAGAACAGAGTCGACATTCGTGGCACGGATTATTTTGTGGCTGACAATGCAACCGTAATAGGCCTAGTCGCACTCGAGAATAATGCCAGCGTTTGGTTCAATGCAGTAATCCGAGGTGATAATGAGCTTATTACTGTTGGCGAGAATTCGAATATTCAGGACGGCGCGGTGCTCCACACTGACCCTGGAGTACCCTTAAATATTGGTAAGAACGTCACCGTGGGCCACAAAGTTATGCTCCATGGCTGCACTATCGGCGACAACTCTCTTATTGGAATTAACTCGGTCATTCTAAACGGTGCCAAGATCGGTAAAAACTGCTTGATTGGCGCAAATTCTCTTATCCCAGAGGGCAAAGAAATTCCTGATGGCTCCCTTGTAATGGGCTCACCAGGAAAGGTAATTAGGACGCTGTCAGCGCAGCAACAAGAAGCTCTGCTTTTAAGCGCCGATACCTACGTTAAAAACTTCAAACGCTTTAAGAAAGAGTTACAGCTGGACCCTAGATAAGCTTGCTAGCATTTTTCAAAAAACTGTTGGCTATGGCTTCTCTAAAGCCAATCCCTTTCTTTAAACCATACTTTCCTGCACCTCCCCTTCCCTAGTGAAGGGGAGGGGAGGTGCTAAAGGAGATTAGTGACCGCTTGGTCAGGCCGCGCCCCCTATTGGTTCGGTTTTGATTTTAGTTAGGGCTATTTTAGCTCATTTTTTTTTGGCTGATCCTAAATAGCGCATAACCCTGAACATAGTAGCGAACTTTCCTAGCTCACCTCCCTCTGTTTTATCTTGTCTCATCAATTTTAATTTGGTGACGTGAATTTAACTCCCCCTTAGTACACTTTTTCCGCGAAAAGTTTCATTCTTTTAACTTGTTGTAATTAATGAATAATTTTAGAAAATAAAAAACTGACAAAGCACCCGTGGTAGTGATTCGCAAATACTCATGCATTACAAAGGGTTAATTACTGAACGATGTATTTCTATTGGCACGATTAATGCTCCTTCCCAATCACACTACTTTTTTAATAATTCAGCTTTGAGTTGATTCAGATGGGACAGTAAAATATGGGAACTTCGAACAATATGAAACTTCGGACCTGCACAGCGCTTGCTGGCTTTGCAAGTTCACTTTTATTCACAGGCATAGCACAAGCACAGTCAGCGGCTGAGAGCAGCAATATTGAATCAGTCATTGTTACCGGCTCTCGGATCGTGCGAGACGGCTACAGCGCCCCTACACCTGTTTCGGTTTTGTCCGAAGAAGATATTGATGCCGAAGCAGCTGGTAGTGTTGCTGAATTCGCAATGACCTTACCCTCTATTCAGGGCAGCACAACTGCCACCACCAATTCAGGCTCTTTGAGTAGTGGTCAATCTGGTATTGCGGCACTGAACCTGCGCGCGCTAGGCACTGGGCGTACCCTGGTGTTATTTGATGGCCAGCGCTCAGTTGCTTCTTCATCAGTAGGTCAGGTAGATACCAATACGTTTCCTCAGTCCTTAGTTAAGAGCATCGAAGTGGTATCTGGTGGCGCTTCATCAGTTTATGGTTCTGATGCAATCGCGGGTGTTGTTAACTTCATTCTTGATAAAGAATACACTGGTGTCAAAACCGCGATTGAATATGGTGAAGTCAATGAATACGGAGCGGGAAACGAGCGTTTTGAGTTCACTATGGGTACTGATTTTGCAGATGGTCAAGGTCACCTACTTTTCAGTGCCGAGCATTATGACCAAGAAGGTATTCGCGATACTGACGCGGACTGGCAACTAGACGGCAATGTAGGCATCGTTAATCCTGACAAGAGTGCAGGTGCACCTTACTTTCTTGTTGGCTCAGATATCGGCAGCAGCAACTACACACCAGGCGGTTTGATAGTCGATGGGCCGCTACGAGGAACCTTTTTTGGTGATGGCGGCGCTATTGGCCAACTAAATTTCGGAGAAGTATCAAACGCTTGGATGGTTGGTGGTGACTGGCGTTATGCTCAGTCTTCCATGCTAGGCACTAACTCTTTGCAGGCAGATTCAACGCGTCAAAGTGTCTTTGGTCGAGCTAGCTGGGAATTAACACCAGACATTGAAATATTTGCTCAAGGTTCTTGGGCTGGCTATGAGGGCGACAGCGATTATATTCGTCCAACAGACCGTAACCGCACAATCCAAATAGACAACGCGTTCTTGCCTCAAACAATCCGTGACCAGATGGTCACTGAAGGTCTTAGTAGTTTCAAATTAAGTAGTGCCCGCCAAGATATGCCCCTGGCTGGTGCCAATAATCAGCGCAACACATCCCGTTTCGTTTTAGGTGCCGAAGGTGGATTTGACATGTCCGGCCATGCATTCACTTGGGATACCTATTACCAGAAAGGGATAACTAAAACCGATGAGCATCAAAATCCCGTTTGGAACTTTGCCAACCTAAGCGCCGCATCTGATGCCGTGGTGGGTGCCGATGGCAAAATTGTTTGTCGCTCTGCTGTTGCCAACTGTGTGCCACTTAATTCTTTCGGTGTTGGCGTTGCAAGTCCAGAAGCGCTAGCTTTTGTTCTTGGACGTCCCCGTCGTGAGCAGGATTTCACTCAGGATGTCGTCGCCTTTAATATCAGAAACTCGGATTTTGAAGGCTGGGCCGGTCCTATAGGATTAGCCGCAGGTTTCGAGTGGCGCAGAGATGAGATAGAAGGTTTCGTTGACCCCAAATACAGAAGCGGTTGGAAATACGGTAACTACAAGGTCACCACAGGCGACCAAGATGTAGCCGAAGCTTATATAGAGGCAGTTGTCCCTTTAATGACTGGTTTGGAATTCAGCGGTGCGGTACGTCGCACTGATTACAGCAATTCTGGAGGCGTGAATACTTGGAAAGCGGGTATTACTTACTCACCGATTGATGATATTACTTTACGTGTAACTCAATCTCATGACATTCGGGCACCCAACTTAAGCGAACTGTTTGATGCGGGTACTGCGCGCAGCAACTCGGTTGATATTGGCGGGGCTTCAGTTCCGTTTATTCAAAACCTGCAAGGCACACCTACAGTGGGCCCTGAAGAAGCCGACGCCTTTGGACTTGGTTTGGTACTGCAACCAAGGTTCCTGCCAGGATTTGCAATGTCTATTGACTACTACGACATAGAAGTTGATGGTGTTATTGGCTTTCTTAGTGCTGAAGACGTGGCAAACGCCTGTTACCTGTTCAACGTGCAGAGCAATTGTAACCAACTGAATTTCAACGCAGATGGCGTGCTTCAGACTATTGATCTGAAATACGAAAACCTCACTGGATTGATATCTGAAGGTATAGATCTTGAAGCCAGCTACACCATGGAGCTAGGTGCCGGTGAACTGGCTCTGCGCTACATGACTACGCACTACATGAGCAACGCCACCGATAACGGCGTTACTGTTCGGGAACGCGCGGGTGAAAACTCTGGGAACACGCCTGACTTTGTTCACCGTGGCACTGCACGCTACACTATGAATGATTTCTCCTTCACCCTTACTGCCCGTGGACATAGCGACGGTGTTGTAGATAATCGCTGGACTGAGTGCAACGGCAACTGCCCTGTGTCAACCAACACCTCTAACAGAACTATCAGTGACAATACTATCGACGGCCAATTCTTCTTCGATGGCTATGGTTCATACAATATGGAGTTTGGTGGTGGACAGGCAGAGCTATTCTTGTCGGTTAAAAACCTGTTTGATACCGACCCATCATTTGTTCCTTATCCATTAAGACAAGGCAGCGAAAACATGCCTGCTTACCAGCAAGCTAACCGCAACCTGAGTGATGTGCTAGGTAGGAACTTCCGCGTAGGTATGCGCTACGAGTTCTAATAATTATCTAGGCAACTCAGTAGTTAAATATAGATTTTCGGAAGTAAACAGCTAGAAGTACCCCTTGAAGTGAAGTGCAGCAGCAGTTCTGCTGCTGCACTAAACCTCAGTAATGGCCCAGGCTCTCTTTTGCAGACATCCCCTCCTTTTAAAAACTCTTTACACATAAAATAAATCGAGGGACAGCCCTCTCGACGATTAATTGATCCCATCAAAAGTCACTCTTAAACTTAACTGTTTCGACTGCTACGCTTTTTTGACTTCAATAATTCAAATTCAAACCCTCGTAACCGACTATTCAGCGGAGCAACGAGACACTATTCACCAAGCGCTTATACCTGCCATCGATAACAAGGCTAAACTCGCCTGAGTCATAATCGATTTGATTTTTCGCTGGTAAGCAAGGCCAAAAATGCCCATAACGGCTAATTTGAAAATGGAGAGGCTGTTTTTCTCCTGCGAGTCTAATCACCTAGACACTCCCTGAGGCAAAGGCAAATACCTATGCGACAGAACGCACATACGTGCCCCCACAGATGGCTGGTATGCCAGACTGCCCAGAGATAACTTAACGCCGACCAAGGCTGAACCAGCTGAACCAGCTGAACTTGGAATTCCTCAGGAGGGTTTGAATACTGTCTTACAAAGGTCAACTGATCCTCCTGATTGGGGAAGTGCAAAATAAAAGATCCACAGTCTTTGCCGTTACTGGGTTCGGAAGCTAAGCCGGCGATCCATTTGAACGAAGGCATTATCACAACCTTCAAACCAATCATAAAAGGCTATCATTTTGACCAAGACCTGTTTGAACCTAGAGGGACCAATTAGGTATTACTTAGACAACGGTAAGGGAACCATAGGAGAAGCTACCTGAAAGGGTTATAGAAAAAATATAGGTAGGAGGGGCAGGTAGAACTTAAATAAAAAACAGCTCCTAGCTCTCTGCCAACAAGCGTTTTAACGCGGCCGCAGCGGCTTGATTGCCGCGGCTAGCTGAATCTGAATACCAGCGCACGGCTTCATCAATGTCTTTCTCAACACCCCTTCCCTGCTCGTAAACACCGCCGAGTCTTAACTGAGGAATCGCATCACCTTTATGCGCTGCTTTTAACCACCACTGGGCCGCCAGCTCATCATCCTGAGGAACACCGGTACCCGATGCATAGACATTGCCTAAATTATGCAGAGCCAACGTATTGTTCAGGGCTGCCGCATCTCGATACCACTGCACCGCCATTTCCGGATCGACCTCTTTAGCTAAACCTTCCGCGTAGGCGGTGCCCATTAATAGCATCGCCTCGCCATTACCTTGGTTGGCCATAGCCTCAATATCATCTATGACCGAGGTGGCAAGACTTACTGCTTTGGCTTTGTCAGCCTCAAAGGTCATTCGGCCAGTCGAGTAAACCCGGGCCAACCACATCACCGACATTGCATTGCCATCCGTGGCGGATAGCTCTAATAAACGGCGGGCTTGAGAGTCGTCGACGCTACCTAATTCGCCTGTGTACCACTGAATAGATTCCTCTAGCTGGGCCTCAGGACTGCTTGCTGCACATCCCAAGATCGTCAGCGCCAAAACAGCAAGTGAAAAACGCATCTGATTGAGGCTCATTTTATTCAACATAAGCTTAAATTCCTGTGATTCATCTGCGAACCGACACTTGTGATAAAGGCGATTACAGTAAGGCGAAAAACTTTCTTAGACGTTCAGTATTTTTGCCAACATCACTAATACCAACCCGCGACAATGAACGCGCGTTAAGCACGGTTTCACCATCTTCTCGCGAAATGTAAATGACAACATCATCTTTGAAACGAAACCAAAAAGTAGTATCCGTCGCCTCTATCCTGCCCTCAGCAAGGTCTGAATCAACTAGTTCCCAGCCTAACGCTTCTGCAGCAGACAGGGCACTCGCAAAAACCTCATCCACAGAGGCACTAGACCTTTGCGGGACAATATCGGGATAGGCAGATTTTTGAAAGGCAGCAAGTTTTTCTGCTGTCATGTCCTGACCGCTGCCGTACTCCGTCGTGTTGGGCGCCTCAGCGCGCAGAGGGATAATAGCAACATAGGACGGCGGATTTTGCGGATTAGTTGTGATGTCATGAATTGGAGGTGTGCCATCTGAGGGACGAAAGCTTTCAGGAACAACATAGGCCATTGCTGCTGACAAAGTGCCTATCAGTGCCAATGCGCAGAGCCGCGATCCGCCGTCAATTGACAGTGCCTTAGAAGCAATAAGGATGATTACGGCAACTAAAAAAGTGCCTCCAGCAATCCAGGACGACCAGACATTAACAATCTGCAAAAAGCCGAAGCCTTGCCGAAAATCGGAAAGCCCTAGCCAAATTCCCAAAGGACCTGCGAGGGCCAAGAAACCAACACCCAAACCCGCAGCGCAGCATATACCTGCATCTATTTTAAACATAAGACTGAGAGTCTTATGTCGAGATGTTATTTTCGCGCTATCGCCATTCAAGTGTTTACTCCTAGGAGAAAAATGTTGCTGTTGTTGTAATTTTTATTCGAGTCCAAAAACGAAAAGAGTGCGCCCGCCAACGATAGCAACCCGCTGGTTATCATCAATCGCAAAACCCATTGGGTTTGTTCGGATATGGGCGCCAGAGTTAAAGTTCCAAAGCGGATTGCCTGTAGCCGCATCAAGTGCGAAAAAGACGCCTTCCGCGCTAGAACCAAACACCAGCCCACCGCCGGTAGCCATAACTCCAGACCAAGGCGGTGTAAGTAATTCAAACTCCCATTCTTGCCTTCCAGTCATCGCATCCAACGCCACTATCGCACCAGAAGCTTGATCGCCGTCTAAAGCTTGCTCCCCACCCCCTAAAAATGGTGCACCCGGCGTATATTCAACATCCGCCTTGTAATAGATAGCACCCATGCGCCGATTAGGAACAAAAAACTGGCCAGTAATCGGATTATAAGAAGGCGAAAACCAGTTAGTAGCGCCTTGCAAACTAGGCCATACCAAATTGCCCTCTCTCGTGGGCTCGGTATTAAGTTTAACAATTGGCCGGCCAAGATCGTCGATACCCTCGGCCCAAGTTTGGTAAGAGTATTCTTCACCTAGCAAATATTCACCGGTTTCACGGTCTATTAAATAGTAAAACGCATTGCGGTTAGCCAGCGCCAATAATTTGCGCTGTTTTCCCTCAAACTCACCGTCTATTAAAACTGGGATTTGATTAGCATCCCAGTCATGGGTGTCATGAGGCGTATATTGAAAGTGCCAAAGCATTTCGCCAGTATCAGGGTTTAGAGCTAACACCGCGCAGGTGAACAAATTATCCCCTGGTCTAAGGTCACCATTCCAATCTGGCGCGGGGTTACCTGTTGTCCAATAAAGGGTGTTTAGCTCCGCGTCAAAAGAGCCGGTAAGCCAAGTGGAGCCGCCACCGGTCTGCCATGCCTCCCCTTGCCAAGTTTCACTGCCAGGCTCGCCTGGCTCAGGAACCGTAAAGGTGCGCCAGAGTCGCTCGCCAGTATTGGAATCATAGGCATCGATAAATCCTCGGATTCCTGCTTCCGCACCGCTGACCCCTACAATAATTTTGCCGTCCAGCGCTAAAGGGGCAAGGGTAAGCGAAAAGCCAACGGAGTTATCGGCAACGGCGGCCTCCCAACGCACTGCACCACTTATTGCATCTAAGGCAAATAGGCGGGCATCGAGTGTTGCTACAAAAACAGAATCATCTAAAAGTGCCACACCACGGTTGATGCGGGGGAACCCAATGTTCAAAACTTCTTCAGAGATATCCGGCTTCCAGTGCCAAAGTAAATTACCAGTACGGGCGTCCAGAGCTGTGACGCTGCTAGGCGCTTCGGTCAAATACATAATGCCGTTAGCTACCAACGGGGTGGTCTCTTGCAGCCCGGCACCAGCGATGCCTGCTGCTTGCATTTGATAAGCCCACATCACCTTCAACTGGGAGACGTTAACCGGGTTGATTTGCTCAAGAGGGGAGAAACGTTCTGACTTATAGCCTCCGGAATAGCTCAACCAGTCATCTCCATTTTTCTCATCAGCCAGTAATTGCTTATAGCTGGTTTGAGCAAACGCAGAAGCACAAAAAAAAGTAAAAAATAAAGATGCCGCCGCAAAGCGCCAAAAAGAAGAAAAAATTCTCATTCTAAGTCTCCCTTAAGAGTCATCAAAAAAGACACCATATCGTCAGCTTCTTCTTGATTTAGCAGCGCGCCGTATCCAGGCATGAGGCTGTGGCCAAAATCTTTTTCATAACTGATAAGTTTAGCCTTATCGAACGAGTATGTTTTCCCAGACATGTCTCTCATTTGCACCGAGAACTCATCTTCATTAATCCTCAATCCTTCAAAAGTTCCATATTCGGATACCGCTCGCACCGTCAAAAACGAATTTAAAGTTCCCCGAAAACGATTACTCACTTTCGGCTGATCAGCCGAAGGGTTGGTAATCGAACGATAAAGATACTCAGAATTTCGGCGCAGTCCTACCTCTGAAAGCTCAGGACCAATCCCTTTACCTACTCCTCTTAATATATGACAGGCACTACAATTGCCTTTAGTTTCGTAAACTAGCTGACCCTTTTCAGCATCCCCAGGCGCTTCTTCGGCATCTAATTGCCCTAGAGATTTTACATAGCCCGCAACTTGGTGAAGCTCAGTTGGGCCCAGAGCCCAGTTGCCAGGCATACCAGTTCCAGGAATACCTCCGCCGATAACCCGCTTTAATGATTCATCATCAGGCGCATAAGATAAGCGCGGACGCTTTAAACTAGGTCCTTCGCCTCCTTCACCTAACATTCCATGACAGCGGGCACACAAAACTCCATAACGATCCTGGCCTGCACTAAGGTCTTCGGCGCTAATCGCGGTCAACGGTTTAGTGGCAATGTTAAATTCCTGAGCCGCACTCGGTATTAGTAAACCCATAGCACTAAACAGTAAGATAGAAAGCAATCTAATCATATTTCCCCCGACGCGAATGCAGCTCGCCACTAAGAATGGTTGGTCGATGATCTAAATTCGATGGCTTGTTATACCGTGCTTTCTTGATGACAGGCAAGACCTCTGGGCTGATCCGAAAAAGTCTAAGTGATCGAAATGCTTAAACTGAGCACATTCCGAGGCTGGTCTAGAGGCGCTCTATAAGCGTGTGTCTGGATTAACAATGGAATCCAAAAGCGCATCCCACTTATCATCTTGGCCTTGAATAGTCTTATACAGCCGACGTTGAGCAATTTCATAACCGACGCTAAATGCACCGAATTCATCCGCAAACCGCAACAGCTCCTTAGGACTTGAGACAAGCGCTTCGCGCTCAAGCCTGAGCGAGGCTCTATTGAAGGATAGTTCTCCGTCTAAATAGTCCCGAAGAAGCGGGGTCGCGTTCACAGCGAGGGAATCAATTAACGTTAAAAACTTACTGTACTTCTCCTCATCCGGAAATGTAATTCCTGCCAGCGGCGCAAGGACTTCGCGCTCAAATTCTATTCTCTGCGACAATGAAAATGCTAGTTCAACACCAAGGTTGGCAGCCCCTTCCCTAATCACGGACGCCGGCGTACGAGTTAAAAAAACCGAGTCCTCCGTGGCAAAACCAGAATCACCGTGTCCTGCTTCCATCATCACAAACTGAGCATGATGCCCAGGGTAACCTTCGTGGCAAGCCACATCAATTGCAGTATGAATAAACCCAATAGAGAGATCGTTCATTTTCAAGGTGCTTTTAAAACCACCATCATATTGATGCCAAGCGGCACTCACATCTCTAGTCCACTGGATTTCCAGCTTTTCCTGCGTGGGCAAATCCCAATGTGCCATTGTTCGCTGCCGGCACTCGGCCAAGGCTGCCTCAAACACTTCCCGTCTTTTATTGGCAGGAATTATAAACTGATTTCGGAATGCGGCGACTCGAAAGGACAAAGTACCCCGCCCTGGCAACAATTCATCCAGTGCCTCTAGGTTACTGTCTTTACTTTCATCGCCGGATTGAGTTAGATCTTCACCCTCGGCAAGCTCATACAATTGAGCGACCTCATCTTTGAAAGAATAAACTTCAGATGTATTGATTATCGATAAGAGCATGCTAAGCCGGACAAGCTTTTCTTGAAATAGTCGCGACCTTTGGCTATCAGAAAATTCTATGTTTGCCTGTACACGCAATAGAAGGTCTTTAACAGAAGCTTCCAGTTCCAGCATCGAAGGTGCTGAGCTTTTCAGACGCATGTCTAAAGATCTCACTCCTATATAGCTATCAACTTCCTGTGACCGATGCCAGCCAAGCGTAGTGGCAAGTTCTACAAACTCTTCAGCTTGCAGCTCCATCAGCGCTTCTGGTGATTTAGGCCGCAGCCCAAACCAAGTCGCGGCAGCAAGAACTGCGCCCAGCAAAATAACAAGGCTGATTACACCAGTATTCGATACAACCCCTCTTTGAAAAAAACCCACTCTACAGCTATTCATTATTCAGTACGTAAAGCCTCAATAGGGTCTAGCAAGGATGCGCGGCGTGCGGGATAGCTACCAAAGACTAGACCAACAATAGCGGCAATACCTATGGCCAGTAACATAGCACCATAAGACACAGACGCTGGCCAACCTAAGGTTAGCCCAACTATTTCAGCAGACAATAGCCCTAAAAGAAGACCGACTATTCCACCAATCAAACTCAAGGTGACCGCTTCAACCAAGAACTGCATCGCCACATCGCTGGACCTGGCGCCGGAGGCCATGCGCAGCCCTATCTCTCGCGTTCTCTCGGTAATGGATACAAGCATTATGTTCATAATCCCTATGCCTCCGACAATGAGAGACACACCTGCAATACTTGCTAATAGAGCTGTCATTGTATTGCTGGCCTGATCCAATGTGTCTGCCATCTCATCGAGGGTGACCTCATCAAGTTTAGGTAAGTTAGCCAGAGCAAATGCTGCTGCCGGCGTATATAAGCCTTTAGTTAATGCTTGCGCCGCTTGAGTCTCGACGGTGAAATCATCTGGCATGCTTCCAACATTATTGCGCCCGCCAAGGTATCCTGATTGCCCATCATCTTGAGGTGGCTGGGGAATACCGTGACGATCTCGTAAAAGTACAGCGATCTGATCAGCTATTAATGACGTCTCACCGGCTTGTTCAGCTGCCACTGTGAGTGTTTCAACATGACTAAAACCTAAACTCTGCTGCAATGCAGAATAAGGCACAAATAGAACCTCAGCATGGTCTTCTGCCACCCCATCAAGTACTCCAACTATGTCAAAGTTGAGGTTTCTGAACTGAACAGATCTGCCCACCGCATCACTGCTAATTCCAAACAGTTGCTTTGCCAAAACACTGCCAATTACCGCTTCACTTTCTGATCGACCGTCCAGCATTCTCCCGGCCTGAGCGTTCCATGAATAGATGGTCGCAAAATTTTGGGCTATGCCTTCAACTCTTGCAAAGGCCCTTTCATCACCCCCGGTGAGAAAGGTGCGCACCGACAAGCTGGGGCTCACCTCACTTATTCCAGCTATCGATGCCATGATAGCTTCTCCATCAGCAACCACCAATGTAGTGGCCGCCCCTAGCCCTGAAGGAATCCCCACACTCTTGCCGCCACGGGTGTAATTTCCGGAACGAACAAAAACGATATTTGTACCCGCCGACCTAACCTCTCCTTCAACCGAGCCACGAGCACCCGTCCCAAGAGCGACCATTGTCAAAACAGCAGCAACACCAATAACAATACCGAGCATAGTTAAGCTCGTTCGCAGTCGATTCCTGTTTAGTGAACGCAAAGCGAGGCGAATATTCACCATTATCATAAACATAGTTTGTACCTGATACCGTTAGAGATAGAACTAAAGTTTGAGTTAGCTGATTGAAAAAAATACAGAATGATCATTCTGACTTTAGGGCCACTACCGGGTCTAAATTGGCAGCCCGCTTAGCAGGACCATAACCAAAAATCATTCCCGTAGCCGCCGCCATTAAAACTGCTAGCAATAGCATTGTAGGCGAGATTACTGTTGCCCAGTTCAATCCATATTCAGCACCGAACAACCCTAAAGATCCCAATACTAAACCAACAACACCCCCCAATGCTGCCAGTGTAACCGCCTCTACCATGAACTGAATCATGACGTCATTAACTCTAGCACCCATTGCCATTCGCAGCCCAATTTCACGTGTCCGAGCGGCAACTGATACCAACATAATATTCATAACACCTATCCCTCCCACAAGAAGGGAGACTGCCGCTGCGGCCGATAGCAGCAGAGTAAACGTCCGGCCAGCTTGACGCAGGCTCAAAGCCATTTCTTCCCAAGCGGCCTGTTCAAATTCAACCACATTTGAATGCACCGCTCGAGCCAGCCGGGGATCAGTTCCAAGACTTGGCAGAGCCGATACGCTTTGAGTTTCGATACGGAAGTCATCCAAGGTGTCCTCCGGCAGCTCTCGAAGGACCCTTAAAGCCTCTTTGACAGCAACGGCGACTGAAGTGGTTTTGGCTACAGATGTAGTTCTAATTTTAATTTGATCGAAGGTATCTTTTTCAAGAACAAGCTGAGCCAACAACAAAGGCGTATGAACAATAGGTACAATGATTGAACCACGCTCATCGCCAGAATCTTCGATAACCCCGACAACTTTGAGTGAATAGCCCGCCAGCTCAATTGTTTGTCCCAGAGCAGGTTCATCTGGCCACAGCCGATTGGCAGTGCTGTGGGTCACTAACATCACCGGAGCGCCGCTTTGTTGCTCTTTTTGCGAAATAAAACGGCCATCAACTAAACTCCAACCTTCGATTCTAGGCCAGCTATACTGGTGACCTTCGACCCTCGCAATGCGGGTTGACTTGCCAACAATTCTATCTAGTGTGACGTTTCCAGATAATGTCCCAGCGGCAACTCTTATATCGTTGAAATCCGTTTGTAGGAGAGCTAGCTCTAAATCTCGCAGGGGCAGTGCCGGTGAACGAACCCTATTCTTGCGAGGCGCTCGGGCTCTCGCCCTGGCCTGCATAACCGCAGCATTATTTACAAGATCGTTTGAGTAACCGAGCTCAGCGCCATCAACCGCGCCTTCAGATACTTCACCTCCACTGCTATCTTGCTCGCCACTGCTGGTGATTCCAACCGGGCGAAAGTTACCCGAGGTAAGAGTAATCAATGTCGGCCCAGCGCTTTCGATCTGTGCTTCGATCTGCAATTGAGCACCAAGGCCCAATCCCGAAACCAAGACTACCATTGCAACCCCGATACTCATGCCGCTAAGAGTCAACACGGCTTGGAGCCGGTTTTGTAACAATGACTTTAAGGCCATTTGCAAGTTAAGCAGCATGGTGTTCCTCGGGCATAGCCATATTCATAAGCTCACGCAGAGGTGGAAAGGCCATGGCGGGTATGTCCACAAAAAAAGGCTCACCGTTAAACAGAAATCCGATTCTAACGATCGAGTCTTTATCGGTGACCGGCTTGCTAGGTCCTGACCACGCATCACCTGAAGCGGACATTGCCATATTGACAAATTCAACACTGCCATCAGTGCGTTCGATTTCTACGACTACATCGGATACCGTCACCGCTGGCAAATCCATGCGAATAGCATCACTAAGGTAAAACTCGATACCTCCCTGCTCGATAACAACAACCTCAAAATGCATTTCTTCATTGCTGTGCATCAACACAAGGCCGTTATGGTCTGGAACATGATCTCCGTGTGGTGCCTGAGGCTCTTGACCATAAAGAGGCTTGATAACAAATAGCCAACAAATTAAAAGCGCGATGATTAGTTTGAACAAGTTGATTTTTTGACTTAGTTTATTCATGCTGTAAAGCTCCTATTGGGTCAAGCTCGGCTGCCCTTCTTGCAGGGTAAACACTAGCAGCCACACCTAATACCGCTGCCGTAATAATCGCTATGACAATAGAGGCTATTGAAATTTCCGTTGACCACCGAAATATCCCTTCTAAACTCATTGTCACAAACACAGCAATAACGGTCCCGAGTAGACCACCCAGTAAACTCAAAAATACTGCCTCTGTTATAAACTGCGAGGCGATATCTGAACCACGCGCCCCCACTGCCATGCGCAGCCCAACTTCTCGGGTTCGCTCGGTAACTGACAATAAAAGTAAATTCATTACTCCAATCCCTCCAACCAGCAACGAGACTCCTGCTACTGCAGCCAACAAGATCAGCATCGTATTATTTGCCCGCTGTAAAGACTCAGATAACTGCTCCAAAGTCAGCGTATCCATAGTTGCTAGGTTGCCCGCTACGATGCGAGCCAGCTCTGGAGATAGACCATCACCGAGTAATTCTTGGGCCTGAGACTTAACTATAAAATCATCCGGCATCTGATCCGAGATCCCATGCCGCTGGCGAAGAAGGCTTACAATCAGTTGCGCAATGTTGGTAGTCTCACCTGCAGATTTGGTGGTAACCGTTATCGTGTTTAGCTTGCTTAAATTTAACAAGCTATGCACGGTGCTCACTGGCACGTAAACCGCATCAAACTGATCATCACCCGCCACAGGCTGGCTTGCCCAGCTTCTGCTCCCTACAACGCCAACCACTTCAAACGGTTGATTCCATAACAGAACTTTCTCACCTACCGGGTCAATGCCTTGCCCAAACAATCGATCGGCAACAACTCGACCCAGAACCATCACTTGGTCGTTATTCGCGACCTGTCTTTGAGAGAAAAATTCACCATAAGGGAAAGTCCAACCCCGGCGGATGACAGGCAATTCTGATTCGGTCCCATGGAGCCGAGTAAACCACTGTTTGGTTTCATCACTTGCGACGGTTAAACGAGCGTTTTCATGAACCCCCGAGGCGACAAACTGAACCCCCTGAATTGAACTGCGAATAGTTTCAGCATCCTCTAAAGTTAAGGTCGCCGCAGAACCGAGTCCGGCCATAGAATCACCTAAGCGATCACTTGCTGTTGGATGATCATGAATCGCCATTGGATCGTCTTCAAAGTGAGCTTTGATAAAACGAGGTGCGGGACGACTAACCAGCCTAGTCTGGCCCAGCCGGGAGACACCGCCGTGAGCTACAAATGGATTAGCAGACGGCGACTCTACACTGCCGTGGTCGGCGGGAGAGCTCACACCTTCTGCCCGCTGTATCTGATAGTTGCCTGCCGTAACTACAATCATATTGGCTCCCGCGGCCAACAGCTGCTCTCTGATGGACTCTTGGGCGCCTTTTGCCAATGCCATGCTAGTCACCAATGCACAAACACCAACGGTGACTCCCAGCATAGCTAAAGTGGTCTGAACTCGATTCCTCTTGAGCGCTTGAGAAGCGATTGCAAACAAATGAGTAAAGCCATTCATATCGAATACTCCATATGGCTTAAGCCAAGGCCCCCTCGGCTGCAGGCTCGCCCTCTAAATTTAAGGCTGCGGTAACCGGCGTGTTTGGTGTATCACTTACAATAAAACCATCTCTCACCGAAATGATTCGCGTTCCGTAGGCTGCTATCTCTGCTTCGTGGGTGATCAAGATGATCGTTATGCCGCTGCGTTCACGCAAACCTTGAAGCAAGCGCATTACCTCAATACTAGTTTTAGAATCGAGATTTCCAGTTGGCTCATCTGCCAGAATCAAAGAAGGCTTATTTACCAGCGCTCGAGCTATTGCAACTCGCTGCTGCTGACCACCCGAAAGCTGGCTTGGATGATGCTCAGCTCGATCAGTTAGCGCCAGCGAATCCAAAGCTTCCATAGCACGAGCCTTTCTTTCAGAAGCGGCCATTGGAGGGCGAGAATACAAAAGCGGAACTTCAACATTCTCTGCCGCTGTGGTTCTTGGCAGAAGATTGAAACCCTGAAAAACGAAACCTATTTGCTTGTTTCGAATTGATGCCAACTCTTCTTTAGGAAGATTAGATACATCTTTACCGTTAAGCAGATACCGACCTTCGGTGGGTCGATCAAGGCACCCAAGAATATGCATCATAGTCGACTTGCCCGAACCAGAAGCTCCGGTAATAGTGACAAATTCCCCGGCTTCTATATCTAAAGAAACACCACCTAGGGCATGAACAGAGTTGTCACCCAACTCATAAATCTTCTTTACATTTTGCAAAGAAATAACAGGCATAGACCATTTCCTGAAGTGAACCCAAAAATAATAACGGCCTTTAAAAGCGGGCAAGCAAATCGAACACTCGCAACCACTTCAAAAGCCAATGACTGATCATAAGACCAATTTTAAGCCGTCTATTGTTTAAGGAGATTTTGGCTCATTGAGTCCAGCATAGTTATAAAGAACCGTAGCAACGGATTTCTCTCCACCTGCCATACCATACATTTTATTCGCGCCTTCAATAACAAAATATTCGTTGGCTGCATGAGCGTTACCGCCTGAGCCAGCCTGACCGCTAACTATGGGAATATCCATTACGTCACCGGCGAATAGATAAGCAGGCCAGTATCCTCCCAACATAGAGGTGGTTCCTTCTACAGGGTCGACATAAGAGATATCAAAAGTATCAAAGGTCTTCATTACGGCGCGAGAAATGTCGTTGTCATAGGTCATCTTGGCCCATGGCACATCACCAACAATATTTATTTCCACGTCTTCATAGCCAAATTTGTCTAAATGAATGCGGAGCTTATCGACGATGTCCTGCCCATCTTGGAAAGGCACGTAACGAAAGTTATGTTTGGAGACAATCCTGTTAGGAAGAATCGCCCCAGAGCCACCTTCAAACATGTTGCCACCCCAGATCCCGTCCAAATTCATAGAAGAGCCATAGCGAGCCATAGTGATGTACTCCAATGGGTCATCGGTTATGAAGCGCTCAACACCTAAATTTCGAGCGGCCACTTCCATGTCGATATTGGCAGCAGTATTTCTTAATTTAACTAACTCTTCTTCTTTTAAAGGCTCAATATTGTCGTAGAAACCATCGAACATTACCTGGTTTCCAGTATCGTCAATAAGTGTTGAGAGCATTTTAATATGACGCCAAGCTGGCGCATCAACAGAGCGCTTGTTGCCACCGTGAATATTGCTGTAATTAGGACCACGGCCCCATGCAGCTCCGCTGGTAATCAATTCAATAAAAATACTGCCCTCAGACCCGCCACTAATGCCACCTTGGCGGCCAAAGCGATACATCGCGTCGGCGTCAGCAACAAGCTCAGGATGATCTCTGACGAATTTTCTATAGCCAATGGACATGCGCTCTTCATCACCTTCAGCGATGAATATAAGGTTCACAGGCAACTTGCCAGTGACTGCTTTGATCGACATTAAGGCGTTCAACTGAGTCATTTGTGGACCCTTTGAATTGGTAGCTCCGCGGCCAATCATTACCTTCGCATAGGGGGCTTGTTCAACAATTCGGCCTTCAAACGGTGGCGCTTTCCACAGGTCCGGCTGGGTGACCGGCATGGTGTCGTACATCCAATAAACCGCTAAGGTTTTTTCTGCACCTTCATCGCAGTTAGCGTAAACCACAGGATTGCCCTGCTGTCCCCATTCTGTGATGCCGACATCGTAGACCTGAGTTTCTTGACAGCCCAGCTGATCGAAGAAGCCCTTAACCATATAGGCAGATTCTTGAATGCCTTCACCTGTATTAGAGATACTGGGTTGCTGTATCCAATTCTGTAAATTGAGTACGTGGTCATCAATATTCTCATCAATGTAGGCGTAAATATCTTTGAGTTCTTGAGAATGAATTTGACTCATATCAATCTCGACAGCCTCATCCCCAACTGAACGAATGCCAAGCTCTGACTCCGGTATCTCTGCCGCAGCGACCGCCATTGGGGCCGCACTGACAGGCACTGAAGAAACTGCGGCTTCCTCGGAACAGCTCACGAGTAAAGTGATACTGCCAATGGCGAAAAATAACTTAACCAAGCTGTTTGTATTGTTTAGCGCTAATTTCACTGTGTATTCCTCATCGAGATGTTTGAAGATTTCTATGCGGTCAAATTCATTAACTCATCGAAGCAATTTTCGTAGCTAACAGTTAAACCATGGGCATCACTTGTTGCCTAGCAACCTAACTATTCAGCAGGATTCATGCCATTAAACGAAACAACAACCGTGTTATTAAGAAACAGAGAAACCGGTAGACCAAGAAACAGGTAAGGTTGAGAACAGGAAAGAAGAAAATCGAGGATAGAAAAAGCAAGACCAAAGAACTTAAGCAGCAGGATTTGTCGCTTGTCGACACGAATAAGTGTCTAAAAGCAGAATCTCTGCCTTATTCCGCGACATCAAAAAGCTCAATGCCGGCAAATTTAAAAACTCACCCTCAAACGTGTAGAAGATATAAATGATAAGAATAAAACCTTTTAGTTTCGAAATAGCGATAATGCCAGCCAGCTCTGACCCTTTTTAGAACACAGGCCTTTCCATACGCACCATCTCAGTACAAAGCTGCGTATGGGTTTACAGAATAAATCAGACCCAGCTTAAACCAATGAACAAGCTCAGCCACACGTCCTCCTACGCAGAACTCTGAGCAGGACTTAACGGGATTTTGACGAGACCACAGAGTTCCTGATTAAAGCCCAAAAGCTTAGATCATAACTATTCAAGAATAATCTAACAGGTGCATCCATTAGACGTTGATGCCAAAATGTAGCTATGGCAAAACTTTATTTTTATTACTCATCGATGAACGCCGGAAAATCCACGTCCCTCCTCCAATCTAGTTATAACTATCGAGAAAGGGGACTCAATTCCCTCGTGATGGCGCCAGAATTGGACAACCGATATGGTGTTGGCAAGGTAACTTCGCGGATTGGGCTTGAGGCTAAAGCAACCATTTTCAAACCTGGCATTGATCTCTACAAGCTGATCCACCAAAAACATCAACACAAAGCACTGCATTGCATTCTTATTGATGAAGCGCAGTTTCTTACCAAAGATCAGGTTTTTCAACTTGGCGACGTTACCGATCGCTTAAAGATCCCCGTACTGGCCTATGGATTAAGAACAGATTTTCAAGGAGAGCCTTTCGAAGGCAGCAAGTATTTGCTGGCATGGGCCGATAACTTAAAAGAACTGAAAGCTATCTGCCACTGTGGAGGAAAAGCTACCATGGTTGTTCGTCTAGATGAAAATGGCAACCCAATCCGTGAAGGTACGCAGGTGCAGATTGGGGGAAATGATAGTTATATTTCTATGTGCAGAAAGCACTTTAAAGAAACCTTTTACCCAAAACCTATCTAGGCCAACTACTAGTCATCGCTCTCAAGCTTCGTCATCTGCTCTCCGCAGAAATTTTTTGATGAGACATGCCATCTTCATAGCAACGAGCCTTTCGGTATAGCAATTGCACACCGCCGCTTCCACATGAGTACTTTTCACCTACCTCTCTTGACATAATCAAAGCCAATTCAGAACTTTTGTTCTAAAATTTTAGCTTGGCGCGAGCTATAAAGTTATTCGGCATCTATAAAAGCCTGATAATTTATGCATTCTCCAATGCCTGTGTGATTAACAGAATAAGTTTTAAGAGGGCATTGTTCTTCGGAAATTGATTTAAAAAGACCACTTTAAACCAATTATTTCACAGACAACAACTCCAGCTCTTTAACCATAAGACTGTACGTAATCAGCCAACTGACGCACTGGTGGCCTTTGTGGAGATAAAGCGCTGCCTGCGCAAACGCCAACGTAAAAACCTTCGCAGTGCCAGTGCAAGCCCGGTCCACACCATAACGGCGGCGGCGATAGCAGCCAGCCCAGCGACGGTTTGCCCGCCAATCCCAAGCGCTTCGCCGGTGTGAAGAAAACGCATCCACCTTCTTGCTTTATAACCAGAGGTGAGGCTCGCAAATGGCGCCCAACTGACAGTCTCTCCAGTCACTCGATCCAGTGTAAGAGTGTGTCGTTTTTGAGGCTCGCCACCGTTGCCCTCATCGATCGTGAAAACCGCGTGTCTAGTGTCTGCATCTGGCAACGCAAGGGTAAGTGTTTGCCAATCATTTCCATACGGCTGCGCCGTGGCGAACAATTTATCAATACTAAGAACAAGCTCCGATGGCGACAGGCCTGGCGTTTCTATCTCCACAGACTGTCCTCGCACTGGTGGTGCTTCTCCGGCGAGGCGATATACCAAGTCAATGGCCCAGCTGTAGTGAAACACTGTCGCTGTTGAAATTATCACCAATAGGGGTATCGCCGCCCAGAATCCGAAGACATGATGCCAATTGAAATCTCTAGCCGCTGAAGTTATGTTGAGCGGATTAAAAAAAATGCGCACTTTTAATGTGGTCCAGGTGATTATTTTAGGTAACCACAGATATATGCCGCCGAGTAGCAGAAACAAAAATATCAGATTGCTTGCACCTGTTATATCCCTTGCTATATCTCTGTTCTCACCGGTAACCGTAAACCAGCGGTGCAAGGTTCTCACCCAGCTAAAAAACTTGCTGTAACTGTCCGCATGAAGTGGGTAGATCTCAGCGCTGTAAGGATTTAAAAACTGGGTTTGAGAGCGGCCCATTCTAACCATTAAGGGAGCGGACTCGTTAGATGCCAATTGCACACTGGTGGCAGTGAAGCCTTCTTCGGCGTTAGCAACGGCCAATAAGTCTTCAAGGGGGAGCGTTTCGGCTCCAACTTCTGGCTCTTGAAAGTAACTTCGATCTTCCCATGCCTGAACTTGTCGCTCGTAGGTAAGAACAGCGCCTGTCAAAGACATCATTAGTATTACCAATCCAGCTAGCACTGCGCAGCAAAGATGCATCCAGAAGAAGGTCTTTCTAATCATTAGAGGCGTTACCAAAACTACAAGAAGATGCAGATGATAATCATTCTCAATTGCGTTTGCAAATCTGCCGCGCCTTCATCAGCCACACCGTGGCCGTAAATTCAGACGGCAATATGCGCTAATCCATACCCGCTTGCCCTCGAACATAGCGCGCAGCTTGCTCATGAGTACCGAACCAAACCCCACCCTTGGTCGTTATATGTTCAATCAGCCCCTCCAGCGCTACGATTCTCGAGCGATGCCCACTGACGTGCGGGTGCATTGTCAGCGAGAACATAGTTCCTTCTTCCCAGGCCTTATCGAACTCATCAATCCATACTTGCATAACATCTCGTGGATTCATGTAACTGTTACCGCGGGGGTTAAACAAAGGTGCGTCATCTAAAATCCAATCCACGGGAAGCTCTACTAAACCTGTTGCTTCTCCATTTTGCACTAACTCGTAAGGCCTATCATCGTGCATTAAAGAACTTTCGTACAAGAAACCCATCTTACGAACAATTGTGAGTGTGTTTGGACTATGGTTCCAAGAAGGCGCCCTATAGCCAACAGGCCTCTTGCCAGTAATACTCTCTATTTCATCCGTCGCTTTTCGCAGCAAGCGCTCTTCGGTCGCTGCATCTAGCGTGGTATTCAGTTCATGAATCCAGCCATGCACAGCTATTTCATGCCGACCTGAGGCCTTGATAATTTGCGCTTGCTGCGGCGCTATTTTTAGGCTCCAAGCAGGAAAGAAAAAAGTCGCAGGGATCTCTTCTTTATCGATTAAGTCTAAAATTCTCGGCAAGGCAACTCTATGCCCATATTGACCCTGTGACAAAGGCCCAATGCTAACTTGCCCAGTCCTCAAACCCATTACAGTTTCGTTGTCAACATCAAAGGACAATAGCACAGCAACTCTGGCACCATCTGGCCAAATTACGGGGTTTAGGTTTCTACCGGCGCGTACTTGATTTACCGCATCGCGAACAAATTCTTCTGACCAATCCCAAGGTGCGGAAGGGTCGTGTGCTTGTGAATTCAAGTCAGCTGGCAGCTGGCAAGCTGTCAGTGTCAAGACACAGCAAAGAGTAAGAAGGAGAAAACGCAGATAAAAACGAGGAGAGAAATTCATAACATTATCCCAAACAATAAATACTCAGATTAAAATTATATAGCTTGAAAGTCTATTACAAACAGTGCGGCCTTTTAGTGCGCACCCTCCCTTTTAAGAAAGCCATATTACGTCTAGGAGTATGCAGGCTTGAAGCAAGCCGATTTAAGACTAGAGATGCCGGCACTGTGGACGGTGCCAATTACTGTTTCGGGATTATTTGTGACAAAAGGACTGGCCGCGCCCTGCGCACCTTAGATACAGAACTATTGCTGACTATTTCATGGGCCTGAGGAATATCCCTGTCTTCCATTATAAGATTAGTTATTCAAGACGCCTCAGCCATTAGCCAGCCTGAAAACCACGCAAACCACCCCCAGCTCGCTGCTCTCATTATTGCAATTACATATTGCGGTGGTGGAGTCGCTGACCATTAAAACTGTAATATTCCAGTTTAATTTGGCTTCTTTATATAGCAGGCTAATTTAGTAGGCATCTCAGTGATAAAGGCCACAGAATCATGGCCGACGCGTAAGCGTAAAAATCTGAAGCAAAAAAACGACAGCTACAGCGTGCTTGCCAACCACTCACCAGCCCACCGCATAAGCGGCTCTTCTGGGGTCAGCGCCAGCGGTTATAGTTCCAAATTCTTGATTTTTAAGAATAGCCTGAATGCTGCCAAGAGAAAATGAAGGCGCCAGTTCTACTTGATGCCCTCTAGCCCTTAACCCTTCAAATTTCTCAACAGAAACGCGGTCTTCGATTCGCATTGTGATGACAGCGTCATTTTTATAGTAATTTGGGCTAGCAAACAAACTAAACCTTGGCGCTTCAATTGCCGCTTGAACTGTCAACCCGAAATCGAGAATATTCACTAATACTTGAAACTGAGTTTGACCAATTGTCTCGCCACCTGGAGTGCCTAAGGCCAGCACAAACTCTCCGTCTTTTAAAACCACCACCGGTGAATTGTTCAAAATAGGTACTTGTCCGCCGCGCGCGTAATTTATATCTTCAGGATAAGGAGACGTTGAACCAATGCGGGTACCATTATTAAAGGTCAGCCCGGTATTACCCACCACGACACCGGTACCAAAAGCACCTCCATGAGTGGGAGTTGCCGCCACTACATTGCCCTCATGATCCCGAATAGAAAAACTTGTCGTGCTACCAGGATAAGAAGGCTCCCTGTTCGCTGCAATTTGCGACCCTGGTAGTCGGTGTGTTTTCGTCGCAGCACTTTGCTCATATCCTTCAGGCTCTCCGACCGCTGGATAATCACTGTGCTGCCTCATGTCTATTAACTCCCGCCGCTCGGCAGCATACTCATCACTAAGCAAACCAGAAATAGGTATTGTATGAAGTAAAGGGTCTGCCACAAAATGGTAAATATCGGCTTTCGCTAACTGAATAGCTTCAGCAAGAAGATGAATGACCTGCGGCCCCTGTCTATCCATTGCCTGCAAATCATAGCCTTCCACCAGCTTCAGCTGCATCAGCACTTCCAAACCCCCGCGAGAGGATGGCGATGACGAATAAATATCATAGCCGCGATACTTTATATGCACCGGCTCAGTCCATACGGCTTCATAACGACTAAAATCCTCTTTTTTAAACAAGCCCCCTGCTTGCTCGTAGAATTTAGCCATTTCGTCAGCAATATCCCCTTTATAGAATCGGTCTGATGATGCCTGCAAGGCATCGTGTCGATTAGCTCCTTGAGATAGAGCTTGAGTTTCGGCTTCAACTAGCTTTTCAAAGGTTGCAGCCAAGTCAGGCATTTTAAATAGCTGACCGGCGCTAGGCACTTCCCCGCCAGGTAAGAAAACTGCTGAACTGCTAGCAAACTCATTAAAAAGTTCGCGCGAACTGGCGATACTTCTCACCACCGAATCCTCTAATGGGTGCCCATCTTGCGCGTAGGCAATGGCTGGCGCGATTACCTGCGCCAGTGACATAGTGCCAAAGCGCTGTAGCATTGAAACCCAGCCACCAAAGAGTCCTGGCACAACGCCCGCCTTAATTCCTTTATCTAGCTCATCCGGGACTAGTAATGCTGCATTCAGCGCCAAGGGCGCTGCGCCAGTTGCATTGAGAGAATGGACCTCTCCAGAGGTTTGATCAAAGAAGGTCACAAAACCGTTGCCCCCGGCCCCAGACATTTGAGGTCTAACAACATTCAAAGTAGCAAGCACCGCAACTGAGGCATCTATCGCATTACCTCCCTGCATCAAAATCTGTAACCCAGACATGGCAGCTAGCGGATGACCAGCGGTGACCAAGCCATTAGCACCGGGGACTTCTGGCCGGTGGGTCTGGCGATTACTGCTCATTTGAAGTGGGTAGGCACTTTCCTGTGCAAAAGATGGCTGACCGATTGAAACCAATAAGGCAACCAGCAGAAATCGTTGACTTGTGTAAGCCACTGAAATATTCGTTTTAAAGTTCACTTTTAAAATCGCACCTCTGTTGTATTTAGACATAACGTAGACGTTCACTAAGCACCGCACTAGAGCAGGGGGGATCGGTTCGACGCACAGGCTTAATAAATTCATCGTAAACTGATTCCGGCGTTTTTAATAGGCACCTGAATTAGTGTAATCCTCTTTGAGTTTGCCGAGAACATTACTTAAAGATCACTTCGTGCGGACTTGCAGCCCTGCTTCAGCCTTCAATCCCAGTAGCTCGATTGCCCAGCTGCCGACGTAATTGGAGTTCACTTAAAGAAAGCCACTATGGTAGGGCTCCTCCAATCACCGAATAACCGTGGTCGCCTCATGCAAAGGCCTTAACCTATTCGCTTGATGGCAGGCTTGGAGTCGACATCCAGTATTCCTGTTTCTCTCTGTGGAAATGGAATTGAGAAACCATTTTCTCGCATAGCGTCAAAGATGATTAACAGTTGAATATAGGTGTACTGGCTAGCCGGTGATTCTCTGGTTAAATCTAATAAGTTTTCCAACGAATTCTTATATAGCCATAGCTATTTTCTAATCCGCCAACTCCATTAGAGGATGAAGCAAAGGCGACTACGGCTTTTTTAGATTATTCATCTGCGCTTCTCACCAGTAATTTTTGATAGGTCAAAAGCAAAATTTAACACTAGACACCAACATTTTATATGACCGTTTACACCTCCCTTAAGTAAGCGATCAATGACAATAGGCTCATCCAAAACCCATACATTTAACGCTCTTTGAGAGTAACGTCTGCAGCAAATTCAAATATGATACACAGGATAGTTCATAAGGAATTTAGCCCTAATTTGGCTTGGTATACTTTTTGTATGTCGCTATGTGCAATGTTCTCTGGTCTTAATCTTGCCTTTTTGGGCATTTCACGCCTGCAACTGGAAGTCGAGGCTGAAACCAATCCGAAAGCTCTAAAAATTCTCACTATGCGCGAAGACTCAAACTTCCTTTTGACAACAATTCTCTGGGGGAATGTGGGTATCAACGTGCTTTTGATCTTGCTATCTAGTTCGGTGCTGGCAGACGCGATGGCGTTTTTTTCTCCATCTTTTTATAACCTTTTTAGGTGAAATTATCCCTCAAACCTACTTCTCTCGTAACGCCTTAAAATGGCCTCTCTTCTTCGCTCGGTGCTGCGCTTTTATCAGCTTATTCTTTACCCCGTTGCCAAACCGGCCGCCCTCTTTTTTGACTTCTGGCTGGGCAATGAATCGCCTGAGTTTTTTTCGCGAGCAAGAGATCCGCGACATGCTGATAAAACATGTTGAGCATCAAAATAAAGATATCGACGATGTGGAGGGAATCGGCGCTCTAAACTTTCTAGAAATAGATGACTTCACCGCCAACACAGAAGAACCAGAAATCGACCCCAGCAGTGTTATTGCGTTTCTACTAATATAGATCTGCCCCAACTTCCTGAATTTAGCCCGAGTTTCGAAGATCCTTTTATGCAAAAGGTAAATGCCTCTGGCAAAAAATGGGTAGTGTTGATTGATGAAGTAAAAGAGCCCCAGTTTATACTTGATGCGGATGGCTTTCTTCGTGATGCACCGCTCAACGAAAAACCAGCAGATCCTTACAAAAATTGCCATAGACCCATCATTATTTAATCCAATAAAACTAACCTTGGCTCAGTAATGCGGATGGTGAAGAGAAGTAAAAATGGCAACTTGGGCGTGATCGAAAATGACGCGGCATTAGTGTGGGCCTATAAGAAGTGCATTGTGACTGGCGCAGATTTATTTGATCGTCTTCTTTACGGCATAAAGTATGCTAATACACAGCCTTGATCTGCGTTTACTCATCTTTCGTATACGATTAGAGATAACTTGAATAAAGACGGGTGGATGGTCTCCCCCCAATCCCTCGCTTCGAGTAAACGTATTAGAAGAATACAGACAATCATAAATGGCACATAAAAAACTCAACCTCCCGCAGAAGATCTGCCCGAGCTGTGACCGACCCTTTAGCTGGCGAAAGAAATGGTCTAGAGACTGGGATCAGGTTAAATACTGCTCACAACGGTGTAAACAGAACCGCGCTATCGATTCCACTCCATCGGGTGACGTAAAAGAAGAATAAGCGTTTGTATCGATGGCGAGTCATCCAGCTGAGCCGAATTTTAAAACGTATTCGATAAGGGCTGATCGTTGTTTGATTGGGTGTTCAGCCCGAACTCTTAAACTCATATTTTTTTAGGCACTTAGCTATCTATCTAAGCTTCTGCCATGTCACTCTATTGAGTTCTGCACGCCTGTAAAACCAAACCCCAATGGGCCGTGTTCAGCAACGTGCTACACTGAAGATAGGGTAGCTATGAAATAACGGCCTGCGTCGATAAAAAGCACCCTGTTCGACAATCCTTAACCTGAAGAGATACTCCCACTAAACGAAAAGAGCATGAACGCAGCTTAAGCACAGACCCTAGGAAGAAGCTAAGAAATGAGAGAATCATTTGAGCTAGGCGGCGTTACCGTAAAATCAGGTCACAAAGCTTTTATAGATCTACGTATTCCTGATCTATACACCAATAATCCAATGTACTGCCGAGTACAAGTAATACATGGCCGTGAACCGGGTCCAACGGTATTTATCTCTGGCGCTATCCATGGCGATGAAATTAATGGTGTTGAGATAATTCGCAGGGTTCTCCAACAACGATCAATTAAAAGTCTCAAAGGCACACTTATCGCTGTTCCGATTGTTAACGTCTTTGGCTTCATTGCTCAAACGCGGTATCTTCCTGACCGACGAGATTTAAATCGATGTTTCCCTGGCTCAGAAAAAGGCTCACTTGCTGGACGCACAGCTCATCTTTTTATTAACGAAATTGTAAAAAAATGTACCCATGGCATCGACCTACATACCGCTGCGGTGCATCGCGACAACTTCCCTCAAATTCGCGCAGTGCTTGGAGACCCGGAAACCAAACGTATGGCAAAAGCCTTTGCTGCGCCCATCATTGTCAGCACCGGCTTGCTTGAAGGTTCACTGCGCCATGCCGGAGCGGCTCTTGGTGTTCCAATCATTGTCTATGAAGCGGGAGAGGCACTGCGTTTTGACGAGGTATCCATAAGAGCCGGCGTTCGTGGAGTGATTTCAACACTGCGTGAACTAGGCCTGCTTGCTAAATCTCGGTCTAAAAGCCCTAAGGCAACTTCCCAATACGCTCGCTCTAGCCTTTGGGTTCGCGCTCCAAAAAGCGGTATATTACGCAGCGAAAAAAAATTAGGAGACCCGGTAACCAAAGATGAGATACTCGCTATCGTCTCCGATCCTTTTGGTGAGAAAGACGAATATGTAACCGCTCCCAATGACGGTTTAATAATCGGCCGTACCAACATACCCCTCGTCAATGAAGGGGAAGCTCTATTTCATATCGCACAGTTTAAGGACACCAACAGCATGGCCGAAAGTATTGAAGAGTTTCAATACGAAATGGACCCAGCGACAGATGACAAACCAAGCGACCAAACGCCTATTGCGTGACACCGGCTAAGCTAACTACTTGCTGATAACAGATTGCGATGATGTATTTATGAATGATTTTAGTTTAAACGAAGCTTTACAAACCCTGGTAGGCCTAATCGCTATCGTTAGCCCTTTGAGTGTGGTGCCTCTTTATTTGGCGTTTACTTCAAATATCAAAAAAGAGAGATCGGCTGTCGCTAGGAATACGGCATTAGCCGTGGCAATAATTTTTACTGTCTCAATGTTTATAGGGCAGTCAATTCTCAACTTTTTTAATATTAGCGTAGATGCATTTCGAGTGGCCGGAGGCATGCTACTGATAGTTCTGGCATTCAGCATGCTCAATGCACGACAGGGTCGAGTACGGCATACCCCTGAAGAAGATGAAGAAGCGGTGGACAGCGAGAATGTAGCTGTAGTGCCCCTTGCTATGCCGCTCCTCGCCGGACCTGGGGCGATAAGCACCGTCATTCTGTTTAGCAATCAGGCCACGCAGTGGTCAGACAAAGTTTCTCTTTTTGTAGTGTGCCAAATAGTCGCTCTGATCATCTGGGTGACGTTCCATTTCGCACCAGAAATTGTTGACCACATGAGTCAAACCGTTATGAACGTAACCACGAGGGTCATGGGGTTAGTGTTAGCTGCAATGGCGATCGAGTTTATCGCCGGCGGTTTACGTAACTTACTGCCCGGATTGGCCTAATACAGCTACTTATACCACCCACATTACCCGCCAACCCATAAAGGCAAAGTACATAGCAAACAGAGCTTCGCCTCTCCCTAGTCTTGACCTGAGCGACAGGCTCAGAGGCAGCAACAACGTAGACAAAAACACCATCATGAAAAGATCTGTGTCGCCCTCTGGCATTGGCACTTCTATTTTAGTGATGGTGGAGAAAATCCCACTTACCAACAGCAAATTGAATATATTTGAGCCAATACCGTTTCCTATTGCGATGTCGGTATGGGCTTCCATGTTGCTAGCCCACAGGAAGCCAACTCTGGCAAACTGGCTCCTACAGTGATGAAAGTAAGTCCTATAATGACACTCGGCACACCCCGGTGGCTGGCAACAGATACTGCGTAATCCACTGCCAGTTACTCACCTCCAGCTAAACTTAGCACGCCTACTAAGACTAGCCGAAATTATGAAGGCCCTTACTTAACCCGCTTCGCTCTTCTTCCTCTATTTATTGCAATAACGGTTCAGATTGTCGTCCCTTAATCACGTCAGCAACGGTGGAGTATATAAACAGGCCGAAGAGCAGAAGATGAATCAAGCCGTCTGATCGATCAAAAACACTTTGCTCGCCAAGTAAGAATTGATCGGAGGCGAGGATCAGAACGGCAAAGAAGGCGACAACATCAGTGGGATTTCCCTGCCAATAATGCGGCGCTGAACTGCAAGAGGCTTATTTTTTGCGCATACAACTAATATTAAGCTGATATTAGCTATATTGGATCCAATTATGTTGCCAAAGGAAACATCGGTATTGCCCTTGACTGCGACTAGCACACTCCCAAACTATTCAGGGGCACTGGTTCCAGTAGCGACCACGGTGAATCATACAACTATAGGAGGTACTTTGAAGTCGCCCGCGCTTGATGAGACTCCCCTTACCAAAAAGTCCCCGCCTACAAGCAACAAACCCTATCTAATTATTATAAGTAATACATCGATCAACATTAAAAAACTCTCTTAGAAATTAATACAGGTAGCACCTCATAAATCTGAGGACTCTCTAAAGTCTTTTAACGCCATCAATGGTCGATGTGATATAAACTCAATTTTTACCCTTACCGCAACGAGCAGCACAAGCAATTTCATTTTACACTCCACTCAGTGTGCAGCGGGAATATACAGTCCAATTGCAACCTGAGCAGGCTCTTTCACCAACTTAACTTGATCACACCGAGCATAAAACCAAGGCTCACCTCGCTAGGGTTAATTGTGTCAACCTGCCAGCTGACATTCATTGCTAGAGCCACAACCAAAATCCAATTCGCAAGGATAGATGGCAACGGCATTCTCATTGGAAGGTCGACCTTTAAGTCTTTGAGTGAGTTGGCGAGTTGGAGGGCAAGTCACGTGCTAAAAATGCTGAAACTCAGATAGTCGAGCCCAGTGAAACCATTGCAGACAAATAATTTAGCGGGAATTAACCTCAGCAAAAATAGCACGTAGAATATTAAAAACCGCGCAGTAAGAAAGAAACCGCTACCTTAGGAGCAACCGCAAAAGACCTAGAGCCGAATACTCATAGGCAACAGTTAATCGCTTATTTTTTTAAAGTAGTGCGCCACGCTAGTGAATAATTGCTCCTCTAAACTCACCGTCGTATCGGCATAGTGAAAGAACCCTTCAGCGGCCGTTATATCTAACGGCAGGGTAAAAGTTCTTGCCGTATCCATCGCCTGAGTTAAAGCAAGATACTTTGATTGGGTCAGCTGGGTTGCATACAAATCTACTACGCTGTATTTCTCTAGAGCCACGTCTGATGTATCGATTAGAAGATTGATCGGGGCCTGCGTTGTAATCTCATATGAATACATCTGCCCTTCAAACTCTGTCAGTTCATTGCGCGCGGTCCAAACTAGCTCAGCTGTTGAGCGATGGTCAGGGTGATATTCTAACACCGTAGGAAAGAATATACTGGCCACTTTGGTGTTGGTTATCAATGCTTTAGCTTTTGCTATCGTTTGCTGGTTTACAACCAACCCTCGGTCAGGTTCTTCCATGAAGTGCAGCTGTTTTACCCCAAGCGCTATACAAGCACGACGTGCTTCTTCCGCACGCTCATTGATTAACGATTGGCGATCACCGTCTCCCCCTAACGCTCCATCAGTCACTATCACAACATGTGTCTCAATCCCTTGATTGCGCGCCAAAAGCAAACTTCCGCCCATCCCAAAAGTTTCATCGTCTGCATGTGGAGCAAAAACCAGCCAAGGCCCTTCAGGTAGGGGGGAGGTATAGAAAGGAATAACACAATTCTCGTCGAGCATCTGGGTCATGAACTTACAGTTTCCTATAATTTAAACAAAAGACGGTTACAAAAAGTCAGTATCGCCGGCGAGCAAAAACCAAGCATTCTGCAATGATTCTGGCGACGGGCCTGGCGAGCATACAGAGGTTGGAATACGAACACCTATATCTCTAACCAAGACCCCTTGAGGTTCTAGCGAATCAGATGACCCGCCTGATTCAGTCCCTGGCACGGCTGTAAAAATAGCGGCATCGGGCTCAGTTATCCAAGTACTTACAGCATTGAGGCTGGCTTGTGCCGCTAAGTTTTGGGCAAATGCCACCAAATATTCAAACTTATCGGGCGCTGCTATCATGTCCAGAACTAAAAGGCGGCCATCTGCATGGCGACTGACTAACACGCCTTGTGGCTTTCCCGATTCTTCAACAACCAGATGAAATTGGTATCGATGAGAAGGGTTATCCTTGTAACGATAAAGCAAATAGTCAATATCCCTAACAATAACGATACGGTCACCAAGACCTGCACTCATGGCAAGCCACATTTCTTCAATCAGAGATGTATGAGACTTGGCGCTAAGCTGGATTTCATTGCCAAACACAAGGCTGCTAGACTGAGCAGGCCATTCAAGCTCTACCACAGAGCCTATATCCGCCTGCACTCCCAGTATCTCGCCTAACTTCATCACTCGCGCATTAGGAAAACCGAACCCAAAAAGATAAGGCCGATCGTAGCCGATATATTTTTTAAGAAATGTAGTGGCACCTAGATAGTACGGTCCCTTCTTGGAGAGCGACCCGCGCTGGCTGGTATCAACCATAGTATCAACGCATTGCAAAGTGTTGGTCAGTTCGCCCCGACATAGTACACGGCGTTTAACAGCACCATAAAAAGCGACAACATTATCTCCGTGCCGAACAACAACACCTTCGCCTCTTCCATGCTGATATTTCCAGTCCCAGTGGCTAAGTGACATTTCTTGCTTAAACACTTTTTCAAACAGCGCACGAATAGCGTCACTGTCCTCAGGTACCGCTTCTGCTGCTTGCCAGCGGTTAGACGTTGTATTATTTGTCACTCTTAATTTTACCAATGGACTCGTTTCTTAGAAACGGTGGTGGGGCTTAGGAAGCTAGATTATCCACGTTCAGCAAGAGCAGATCAAACCACTCTTAAACAAATTGGACTGTTTATGTGGGACTAGGGTTTTCCGAGCTTGTGGTTTACCTAACATTGTCAGCAAAAGACAAGCAATTAACGCGCAGTACTAGGCCGGCTTGTCGTGGCAGACCGGTTTAACGATTTTAGCGTGCAAAAGACTCTTGCAAGGTACGAAGCAGATCTTCGCGACGAAACGGCTTGGATAAGAAACCATCAAAACCGGAATCCAGTAGACGTCGAGCATCGGCAGAATTTGCATTCGCCGTTATAGCGATAATGGGTATTACGCTTTTAGGACCAGGTAAGCTCCTAATCTGCGCGGCGGATTGTTCTCCATTCATAACCGGCATTTGAATATCCATTAATATCGCATCAACTGAATGTGCTTTTATGTAATCCAGAGCCTGCTGCCCATCTTCCACCGAGATTACTGTATGTTTGTCATTCTCCAGCAACCTGCTCAAAACCATTCGATTAACAGCGTTATCATCGGCTATTAACAACGTCAGTGGCTCGATTTCAGGAATCGTTAAATCGTTATTATGGAGCTTTTCAATATTTTCAAGTTTAGGCATAATAAACGGGAAGTAGACTGAAACCTTGGTACCGACCCCAATCTCAGATTTCAGCAGTATCACTCCATTCATGGCAGTAACAATTTTTTTGACAATAGTAAGGCCTAATCCTGAACCTCCATATTCATCTCGAGTCGACTGACTGCCCTGAACAAATGGTTCGAAAAGTTTTTCTTTAGATTCCTCAGAAATACCAACCCCTGTGTCATCAATGACAAGCAATAATTTATTGTCTTCATATAACAAGCTCACGTTTACAGCACCTTCGACAGTAAATTTTATCGCGTTGCCGACTAAGTTCATTATAACTTGCTTGGCTCGGGTTCTATCTCCCAAAAAATAATAAGGAACATTTGACTCAATTGTTACGTTTAAAGAAATGCCTTTTTCTTCAGCTTGGAAGCTAAAAGGTCTCAGCGTGCCAATAACAAGTTCGCGAGTGCAGATAGTCTGATTGGCTATTTTAAAGTTATCAATGTCCATTGCATTAAGGTCAATCACATCACTGACCAGTTCTAACAATATATCTGAACTGCCCATCACTATTCCTGCATATTCAGCTCGCTCGGCGTCTGTCTTCGCAGACACCATAAGTCTTGCAGCCATAATGACACCGTTAAGAGGCGTTCTAATCTCATGGCTCATTGCAGAAAGAAATGCTGACTTGCCTTGCTCGGAGCGTTTCGCGTCTTTTTCGGCATGACGCCGATTGGCTATTTCACTTTTGAGTCGACTGACTAAACTCTTCAACCTGCCTTCGCTATCTCGCTGTGCCTTCCTAAATATCGCAGCAGAACCTGAAAGTATTGCAATAAGTAAAATACCCTCAATTGCGTTGGTTATCCCGACCTTTGGCACGAACTCGTGATAAACCGGGTTATAGTCAATCAAACTGTTCGCGTGAAGGTAACCGGTGACGGCTAAAGTCACGCAGCATATCAACCCCCAAACCATCCCGTTTTTTCGGCCTGTCAGCAAAATCGCCATTGCAGGCACCGGCAACAACCACATCATGACGGTACCTTGTAAGCCATACGACTGCATCAGAACAGTTGGCATTGTCCAATAAGAGAATATTGCTAGGTTAGCGGCAAGCTTCTGATATTGGAAAAAGGCTTGCAGGAAGAGCCCGCCCCAAATAAGCAGCAGCCCGCCCAAAAGTACACCGTTGTCTGACCCTACTCCGGACAGCCAATTGGAGAGCATCAAGATTAGACAAACAGGGGTCACAAAGAAGATGAAGCTGGAAAGTAATCGCCTCTCTTTTAGCCTCGCAAGTCTCCCATAGGTAGGATCAAGCCCACCGTTCCACAGGAATAAGATCTGTTTAGTTATTATAGAGAACACGGCAGGCCAGTTTAATGAGTATTAAGTTGTTAGATTCATTTTCCATAGCAGGTTCTACAGTATCAACAAGGAAAAGTTTGTCTGTTGCTGCTATTGAATTTTTTAATTTATCGCCCCCTAATCGGCAATCTACATATTAAAGAATAGTACGGATTCAGGCTTTAGTGAGATAGAAATCATGCCAATCGCGACTTTTTTGAAGTCCCGTAAAATACAAGTAAATCTAAACAGCCACTTAAGTCGCAGGCCGTTGCTATTATTAATCTAGTTTCCTAATGCAAGCATTGCGTTTATGTTTAAGTTTGTCTATCTTTTGATTACTAAACCGAACATCACAATACGAAGGAAAATCATGGGATTTAACTCGCCGCTAAAAGTCTCAGTCGCTTTCGTAGCGGCTCTTACTAGCCTCGCTCTGTTTTCATTTAACAGCCATTCACAAAGCTCGGAGCCAAGCGTGGCACTAGCGGTGAATCTCAGCGAGCTAGAATGGGGCCCCGCTGGCGGTGGCAATGGATTTCCAGTGGGTGTGCGAACGGCGCGCCAAGGTATAGACAAGGCAACTGGAGGGATCACTTACTACGCCCTTTTCCCTGCCGGATCCCATTTTGAAAAGCATTGGCATAGCCATGACGAATATGTCGTTGTGGTGTCCGGTAAACTAGAAATATTGCTTGGAGATGATACTCACAAGTTAGCTGTCGGCAGCTACATCGTCATACCCGGCTCACTTGGGCATGCTTGGACAGTACCTGAGGGAGGTGACGATGCCGTAATCTTGGTCAGAAGAGCAGGACCGGCTGATTTTCATTTCGTAGAATGAAACCCTAAATTTTTTCTCTCTGAGGTGGGCTAGGGCAGCCCTTCTACTTCCCGCCTTATTTGGCACCTTACCCTCTCATTACACTCTCCTTACCCTCTCATTACACTCTCCTTACCCTCTCATTACACTCTCCTTACCCTCTCCTTACCCTCTCCCATCCTTTTCGTCGCTTTTTCGGGCTGGGTTTGTTCTTCTCCGCAGGTATACCCACCAGCATGACTTATCACGCCATCAGTTTATGAGACTTTGATAAACAAGCGCTTTAAATTTTGACGCAATCGAAAAGGCCCCTGCCGGCTGAACCTGCAACATAATAACAGCGACAGTGTCAGTTACTGGGTCAGCCCAAGAAAAAGTTCCAAGTGACCCACTCCAGCCAAACTCACCGTTATTCACACCTACTTCGCTTTTGGCAGCATCTGTCACCACCGCAAGACCATATCCCCAACCTCGATCCAACATAGGATTCGCCGAGTTGATACCGAATGGCATTAACTCTTGAGCTATTTGGTTGCGTGTCATCGCTGCAACAGTATCTACCTCTAGCACTCTATGCCCGTTTAGCTCACCTTCATTTAGCAAAGCCTGCAAAAACCTTAAATAGTCCGGCACTGTAGATACTATGCCAGCAGCGCCCTCTTTCAAGGGCGGGTTCACAGTAATAGGCACATCCATTGGGGGCAACCGAGTAAGACCACTGGACCCATCAGGTATTCGGTAAGCTAAGGCGAGGCGATCCTGTTTGTTTTGTGGAACAAAAAAAGCGGTGTCAGGCATATCCAATGGATCAAAAACTTCTTTTCGCAAATAATCATCAAACCCAAGCCCAGATACGATTTCTACGACTCTACCCAACACTGTGATTGAAATGCTATATACCCATTTCTCACCAGGGTCCCCGATCAAAGGAACAGAAGCCACTTTGTCCGCCAATTCAGCGAGATTATCTGCTCGAGAACGAACATTGCTATTTCGGTATAGGCCGCTGAAACGGTGGCTAAGTCCTGCGGTATTTAACAACAAATCCTCTATCGTTGGTTCACGACTAGGCTTACGCGTTGACGATGGATCGGGGTGCGCGGGGTCAACAAAAACGGTTAAATTCTTAAAACTCGGAATATAACGAGAAACAGGGTCAGACAAAGCAAGCTTGCCTTCATCAACTAATTGCAAAGCAGCTACAGCGGTTATGGGCTTGCTCATAGAGCGGATTTGAAAAATAGAAGTGCTGCTCATCGGCTGCTTAAGCTCAATATTTTGCCAACCCATAGCTTCCAAATAGACAAGCTTGCCGTGCCGAACAACACCGGCAACCAATCCCGCAACCTCGCCCCGCTCAACGTGTTCGCGAAGCACCCTATCCAACAAACCAAGCCTCTGAGAGGAGATGCCGACCATCTCGGGTTCCGTCATGCTTGGGGACTCAGAAGCCAATAGCAATTGATTTGGCAACAAAAGCAAGCAAAATGAAGCGAGTGCGATGAGGGTGTGCAAGGGCATGACTCTCTCCGGTGAATAAAAACTCAAAATCGAGGAGTGAGTGTTGCATCAAGTGCAATTCAGTGCAATTTTCTAGTAATAGTAAGCCGAAATTGATTTGAATGCTTGAGCGCAATTGCAATGGAGTTGATACTTCCCTGCTAGCGAAGCGATCATAGTACTGAGCCCTGCTTAGTTTTAGAATAGGGCAGTTAAACCGTCTATTTTCTGTATTTATGCTCGGGTCTTGATTGGCTAAAGGCAGGCACCACTGCTGCACTTTTAATCAGGGCTTTTGATTTTATGGCCTAGCTTAGGGAGCTAAAACTCAGCCCACTGCAGATTTCGCGCAGATCAGCGCAGATCAGCGCAGACTAGCGCGTTAGAGGCGTTTTTAACCAACAAGGGTTAGTACAGCGAACTGCGAATACTGTGCATATTGGCAATCCAGTACCCTTCATCAAATACATGTCTAGCGCTGGTAGAAAATATTCCTTCAATCTGAACAATAACGCCTTCTTCAGTGCTGCGGCTTGGATTTGAGGGTGAGGGCTGGGAATTTAGCGCGTACATCGAAATTAAAAAGAATGTGGCGAGGACAGCAGCGATTGATAGATGGAACTGCTTTGATGAATGATTCATTCCAGTATCCTTTTATTATTTTAACTACTTTATTTATTGTTTTTGGATTTTGGTAATCTTTCCAATTCGGCTGGCAAAAAACGCCGTAAATAACTCTTACATTTATAGTGTGCCATAAAGTATCAAATTGTAACAAGAGTTTTCTAAAAAAGAATTGCCCCTCCCTCTTATTCGAGTTAGCCGAGAAACTAAACCGTAATAATCAATCACGGACCTGCAGCACACCTTTATAAATATCCACAAAAAATCCCCAGCAACTACTACCCGCAACTATTAATAGGTAAAGCAAACACCCAGATTAACTTGATAGTCTAGATTGCTGAGTAGCCTCCAGCCAGAAAAATAGATGCAAAGGAGCTCTTGGCAAGGTAGGTCGGTAGGTAGGTCGGTAAGAAGGTAAGAAGCCAAACCCAACATTCCCTCCAGCTACACGCTCAAGGCAAGGTGACTAGACAGAATTTCATTGATCAAATAATTCCACCCAATCTGACAGCTTTCGCAACCAATTTCAGGAATATCATCTGGGAAATTTTCGACCACACCCATTGTGACGACTAGATGTATGAGATTGCTAGCAAACAACAAAAGTATCACAGCGTCGCTGGGATACTCAGCATAACTTCATTTGTAAGAAAGTTTTTCGCTCACACCCTCTCAATGACTTCACATCGGTGGGTAAAAAACCCTACATTGATTATTGATAACAAATTGGGTTTTAAAACCTAGCCAAGGCTCGAACTAAGGAATGTTATCGAAGTACCAACCACACATTTGTCTGCCATCTGATAACGCATGCCGGAGAGTGTCAGCTGACACACATAAATGTTTCTATAATCATCACTGGCAGTTGATTGTCTTTTATTTTTATCCACTCCCCATCTTTGGCTAGACTTGCATCAACACAGCCCCTTTTAAGCGCACTATCTTTGGCCAAATCAATAAGTTACTGAGCAAACCCAGTAAAAAACCTAAGACCAGCGGCTACGCCTCCTTCTGCAGCCTTAACGGCGGCACAATCAAGCGACTACTTTTTGCGCCCTGAGCTCATCGATCGCTGACTGCGCTAAACCTAGCTCACCCGCCAACACCTCATCAGTGTGTTGCCCCAGAGCTGCAACCCAGGGAGTTGCTGAATTTTCTGTGTTGCGAAATTTTATCGGCATATTTTGAATTAAGAAGTCACCCAGCTTGTCATCTGACACGGTGGTAAATGACTGACGTTCCAGCACCTGAGGATGAGCGAACAAGTCTTCAACCTGCCGATATTTACTGCAAGGTACCCCGGCGCTATTAAGCGCTTCTTCACATTCATCCGCGGTCAGCGATGAAGACCAACGCTCAACTTCTGTCACAAGCAAGCCAAAATTAGCGGTTCTTGGGCCTCGAATGAAACGAGGGTCGCTAAGCAGTTCAGGACGATTTAAAGCAGATGCAAGACTTTCCAAATTTTTGTCCGACACAGCACACATCATAACGAATCCATCTTTAACTTTTACCGGATGAAAACGCCCGATCACTGGAGGCTCTTCCATTTGCGCACTCTGGATATGAGCCGGAATTAACGTCATCATCGATTCCATCATGCTAATGTCGATATGCTCGCCCACCCCGTGACGCTCTTTGCCTAGCAATGCTGTTTGAATAGCACCAAACGCGGTCGTGCCGGTGAGTATATCCGCAACCATAATCTCCCAATTTGCGGGCCGAGAGTCAGCATTCCCTTGAGAAGCAGCATGAACGCTATCAAATCCACTGGCTGCATGGACGATTGGCGCATAAGCCGCACGATGTACATAGGGCCCTGATTGACCAAAGCCCGAAATTGAGCAGTAAATCAGCTTGGGACTGCTGTCTTTGAGACTGTTATAGTCCAACCCGAATTTTGCCATTATGCCAGGCCGAAAATTCTCTATAACAATGTCAGCATCGCTTATAAGACGCTTAACCAACGCTTGTCCAGAAGGGCTTTTAAGGTCTACAGCGACACTTCGCTTGCCAGCATTGAAGTGGGCAAAGGTACGCGTAATACCATCAACTCCCCGCGTTATATCGCCGGCGCCAATGGTTTCTACTTTAATTACTTGAGCGCCACAATCTAATAGAAATCGTGAACAAATAGGCCCGGCAAATACAGCTGAAAAATCTACTACTTTATAGCCTTCGAGAGGCTTTTTTGTACTCATGAATATCGCCACCAACTACTAAAAACCTAGGTTACCCAGATTGAGTGCAACTAACCAGCACTTAGCCGTTCTAAATTTCATCTTCACCCGTCACTCAGCTCAATTAGGCCATGTAACAGGCGCTGCGTCCTGTTTTATGATCATAATATCTGAGTAGGTTTTCAAACCATCTGGCGGGAAGTGCCCAACTCTAACTTCTAACGGACCCTTGATGTCATAAAATAAAAACTCCCCCTGATGGGGAAATCTAACCACACCAATATAGTCTGAAAAAATATAGTAATTATTGTCAATATAGGGCTCAAAATTCCATTTGAATATATTGTTCTGGAATGATATCTCAACGCGCATATCCCCCACCGGGTCGATCGCCTCTCGCTGAGCTTCTATTCTGCTCGTCAATGTCTCAGACACATCCAGCATGCAGTTACAGTCAAAATCATACTCATACAACGGCTGCGTCGTTGGTGATAAAAATATTCCATCGAGAATTATACTAGGGATAGTGGAGCCCACGTGATCAAATTCTTTCATTTCCCGCAGGCCTCGTACAAACCAGAACGCACTCAGTAGGCGAGAGCTGGGGACAAAGTACTTGTCATCCCCCCCCTTCCACATAAAATCAGCCTGGACATCAAATTCTGCGTTTGGCGCCGCTATTGCGTTCGCGAAATCTTGTCTCGACGTCAGTAAATAGATCGCCACAATCGATATCAAAGCCAAGAGCATCAGCTTACGCTTTATGAGCGATACTTTATTGCGAAGGGCGTCTTCGGTGGCCTTGAAACAAAAACCCAAAGAAAAGCAGAACGTAAACCAAATCAATAAATAGTACCTACCCGGATACGAAATACCGGGGATACTCGCAATAGGCACTAAGGGCAGCAACTCTAAAGCAAGGACGCCGAATACGACGATCATCACCCTTTTATTTTTCAGAACAACAAGCGCTAAGGCCAATAAATAGAAAACCGTCAATACCAGCCAGTACTCTCCAAGCAACAACGCCGGAATACCGAAGATAAATCTCAATATCACCATCGAGTAGTCGGCATTCAAAAATTGTGAGGGGGCCGTGTAACCTCCAACCAATCCTTCAAGCATCAAGCTTCGCCAAAATGTATAGGCCACAGCAACTATCACGAACGCTATAAATGCTTTGGCACGATAGCGGTTTGGCCCCTCGCTAAGTAATGGTAGTAAAAATAGCAGCGGTACGAATATCTCCTTCGCAGTGATAGAAACAATATAGGCAGCCGTCGCGACAACTAAATATACCAGCCGGCCATCACGCAGATACCTAACGCAAAAGTACACCGCTAAGCACGCAAACAGCAGGCCTTCTACGTAGTGCCTAGTCATAAGGTTGTTCGCCGCCGCAGTAGTTGGCAGACCGAGCATAAAAATCAGCGCAGCGGCAATTGCGAAACGCGGCTCCAACCATAGCCGGAGCAACATAAAACAAGCAATGGCCACTAGGAATATAGCGATCAGCTGATGTGTATAGAATCCAAGCGGGGATAGCCCAAACAGGAATAAATCGATTTCAAATGAAGCGACGACCCAGGGCGTAAGATTAGCCGGTGACAGTTGGTGCCAAACTTCGGGGTTGAAAAAATTATCAAGAACATCGTGCCTAAGCGCATGGGCTAGTATTTGAGTATCGTCAGCACGCCAATTAGCAGATAGCACATCGCCGAAAATTATGAAGATTAGCAGCGCTAGCAATGCGCCCAGCCCAAGAGGAATCTTGATACCGCTTAGTGTTGGGTGCTCTTTGAAATAAATCACTTTTTTATTACTCTTTATCGCGCTAAGTGTCGCGCTAATTTGTTTTCGCAAACTATGGTCGCAGGTTAAAACCGCAAATTAGCGACCAAGCCCCAAACACCACTAAACAGTACGGTTGAAAGTCTGCCTAAGGGTTGGCGTTGCCAGCTAGGTTTAGCCGTGATTTACGCGAGCAGTATCTCGCGTAAGATAGTTAAGCGGATCAATAATTTTCAATCCAATTTCCCGACACTAAAATTAATAGACTCTTTGATAAAGCCTGCTCCGAACGAATTACTTGTGGACAATGCTAGGTTTTTCCGCGTAATACTGACAGAGATATCCAAAGACTCAAGGTGGTGCCACCAGCCTTTGGGGATAAAGAGTATTTCGCCAGCGTTGACCACAAAATCGCACACCGTCGCTTTTTCAAACAAAGGATGTTGATCGAAATCAGGTTGCGCAGCCAAGTTAGATCCGTCTCGCGAAGTTCAGTCTCAAGATTATTCTCCACCCAAAGTACATTGGATCGAGTACTTGCAGCCTCACCGCAGACTTGTCGCTGCGCGTACCAGAAAAGCGCTGCTTGAGGCCTGAAGCTTTGCTTGGTCAGCACGCCGGCCAGGCAGGATATAAGCCCCTGTTGTGGAAGTTCCAGTAGAGACTCCATAGACGATCGACTCACCTTTGTTTTGAGGGAAGCCTAGCGTGGGCTCGGCTAAGATTCCAGCCAATTGTTGATTTTTTACTATAATAGTGTAAATTTCGAATCCTTCCTATGCACTAACTTGTGGTCTACCGAGTATTGTCTATTTGCTCACTGCAGCCTATTAAAACTCTTGTATACTAACCACTCGATTGTACTCTATGGTTTAAACATGTCCCTCAATACCCAGCCCGTCTTCAATCTCAGCTTTTTGCTGAATTCATACAATCGATATTTCTACGTAGCTATCGGCATAGCGTGGCTTATTCTAGTTAATAGCTTGATGATTGCCGATGTGTGGGATGAAACCAATGCTCTGGTGATCTTGTCCGCCGAACCCGTCGCCAGCGCCAGCCTCTTTGAAGCTGCAAGAATGTTTTGGCTACAAGAGCTTCCACTAGACATCTATAGACCTCTTGGCAGTACTTTTTTCATCGTCTTCGCCAAGCTAACAAATGGCAGTTTCATCTTTCTGCGTTACGTGAATGCGGCATTTATTCTTGCCTCGGCAGTGCTGTTTTCCTCGGTTCTGAATCAGCAAGGACAGAGCAATGGGCAAAGTAACCATGAGAGCAAAGCAAAAGCCCTGACTTTTTATACGATATTCCTGTTTTCATCCTCCGCCGTAATTACAGCAGGGTGGTTCGCAAATGTTTTTGATGCTAGCTGTCTTTTCTTTATTGCCCTAGCAACCAAATTCTATAGCGCCAAAAACTACTTGGCCTGCGGAATTTCGATGGTGCTAGCTATTTATTGTAAAGAAACTTATGTTTTGTCTATACCTTTTTTCTTCCTCGCAATTTTTCAGACTAGGGACACCAACGTAAAAGCAATTGCGTTGGTTTCATTGTCTGTTATTACATTCTCAGCAATCTATTGGTTAGCCAGACAGTCAGTTTCCCCTTTGGGCTCTGAAGCAGATATTCATGGCTTTTCGGCTGCCAATTTTTTCGCACCAAACCTGAGCTTCCTATCTGGGTTCTGGTTCCAATTCAGCAAATTTACATCTAGCAGTCCAATAATTATAGTTGGCGTAATTGCTGTGATAATGAGTGTTGTGGGACTCAAGTCTACCGCAGGAAAAATAGCCTTGGTCTCTATCTACCTCATGTCGGCAGTGATTTATTGGGGAATGTTCAGTTTTCAAGGAAATGATATTGTAACCGCGCACAACTTCGTGGCCAGACTGTACCTTATCCCCTTTGTTTTAGGTTTGTACTTAATATGTAAAGAAGGCAATAAACCGGCCATAGTGATAATCGCTTTGCTGAGCACATGGGGAATGGGTGCAACCTATTCAGACCATAAGGCTTTTCAGAGCAGCTATTTAGAGCTCTACGAACTTAGCCGTGAAACCGATGAGCAAGTCGTTGTCCATTACCCAGAGAAGCCTCTGGTAGACAGCAACCGCAATCTACTTATTGGCGACTATCCGGACGCACCGATTAGCATCAATCCTCGAACTGGGGAAATTGAGCGAAAATAAAGCACAATAGTTACCCCATTATTAGATGTTCTTCCAAGCTGACAGCAAAGAATTGAAATGTTAGTGTTAGTGCTAATGAGACAATTTTTAGGGCAAATGAATGTTTCTTAATCTATTCAAACCTCAGCCTTTTTCCGCTTTTTTACTCTCAACTAGTCTGATCTTCAGCACTATAGCTGCGGAGGAGGAACTCCCCCTCCAAGACTCTGCCGAACAGCTTTCTTTCACTGTGTCCGCAGGCTCATGGGTTTCAGTATCTCTCACCCCCGACGATTCCTATTTAGTATTTGACCTACTTGGCGACCTTTATCGATTGCCTATCGCAGGAGGTCATGCTGAGCGCATTACCAGCGGCATGGGATTCGATAGTCAGCCTGTGGTGTCTCCAGACGGCTCCATGCTTGCCTTTATTAGTGATCGCAACGGTAAGGATAATTTGTGGATAGCAAATATCGACGGTAGCAGTCCACACCAACTCAGCGACGAAACCTACGCACGCTTTATCAGCCCAACGTGGAACACAAATAGCAGTGCTGTTTTGGTTACCCAGCGCAGCCAAGACATTGAATTAGTGCAATATCATATTGATGGTGGCAGCGGGGTAGCAATCGCGCAGTCCGATGATGATTCCTCTAACCCGCCTGGAGTAGGAGCGGCCTTTTCACCGGATGGAATGTCGCTTTATTTTGCGGAAGAACTCGGTTCCCCTTCAGCCCCGACCGATAACTTCCCTGTTACGCAGATAGTTAGGCTGAATTTAAGCAACGGTGCCAGATTACAAATCACTCAAGGCGAGGGTGGCGGAGTTCGCCCTCAGGTATCCCCAGATGGCCGACACTTGGTATATGGAACTCGATATCAAACACAAACAGGCCTTCGAATCAGAAATTTGGAGACCGGGGACGACCGATGGCTTGCCTATCCTGTGCAACGAGACGCTCAAGAGAACTTTCGCCCCTCCAGCAGAGGCATGCTGCCGGGTTATTCGTTTAGCTCAGACGGTAGCGAAGTTTTTCTTTCCGCCGACGGTCAGTTCCTGCGCATTAATGTTGAAAGCGGCGATAGAGTTACAATCCCATTCTCTGCCGACATAGCGTTAGATGTCGGGCCTGATCTGACCAAACCTTGGCGCGTGCCCCAAGGCGATCTCACCGCAACATTAGCACAAAGTCCAAATTTCTCTCCTAACAACGAAAACATAGTAGCCAGCGTACTGACTCGTCTCTACACCCTAAACAGGGACTCTTCAGATCTAAAAAGTCTTACAGCAGATGACATGTGGGCCTTTCAGCCGGTCTATTCTCCCGATGGTCGCTGGATTGCGTTTGTTAGCTGGACCGCAAATGAGGGCGGGCACATCTGGAAAATCAGGTCCAATGGCCGCGGCCAACCTCAGCAACTTACGCAAAGCGCCGCGTTTTATACCGACATTGTTTGGCAGCCCGACGGAGAACGTCTTTGGGCCTTAAAGGGCAACGAATGGATGCGGCACCAGACCTTTAGTGAGTTTACAGGTTTAGGTATTCCACTAGAGCTAATCTCAATTGCTGAAGACGGCGATGATGAAGCGCTAATAATGCCTGCTGGAGATGCAAGAAAACCTCATTTTGGACCTGAAGCTGACCGGCTTTACCTTGCCGAGGACGGCACCTTGTTTTCCGTCAATCTCAAAGGCGGTGACCGCCGCGAGCACATCCACATTAGTGGTCCTCGTGGCACCAGTTTCGCAGATGAGGCACCCGGCGCGGAGGATGTGCGTATTTCACCGGACGGCAAACATGTGTTAGCCAAAGTAATTCAGCAGATATGGGTTGTTAGCTTGCCAAATCTCGGCGCAACAGTGCCTCAATTAAGTGTCAGAAGTCCGAGTCTGCCAGCCAAACGACTAACGGACATCGGTGCCGACTTCATGGGTTGGTCGAATAATGGCAGTACTATTAACTGGACCATTGGCTCATCTATTCATGAACGTCCACTAGCAAGCGTCGAATTCAGAGAGGTAGAAGAACCAGAGGACGACGCCGACACTGAAGAACCTAAAGATACTCTTTTTACCCCTGCTGATGAACACAAAGATGTAGTCCTGACTCCTTTTAAAGTGGTTACACCAAGAAATACTCCAACCGGTAGCTTTGTGTTAAGCGGCGGCAATATCATCACAATGTCTGGGGACACCACGCAAGAGATGTCTAGAGTGTTGATCAATGCAGACGTTTTAATTACCGACAATCGAATCAGTGCTATCGGCTCCCAAGGAACACTCACAATCCCTGATGATGCTGAAGTGATTGACGTCACTGGCAAGTGGATAACCCCCGGCTTTATCGATACACATGCTCATTGGGAATTCAGAACACAGGACGTACTCGAACCCAGTAATTGGTCAGTGGCCATCAATCTAGCTTACGGTGTCACCAGTGGTCTGGATGTTCAAACCGCCTATCATGATTATTTTGCCTATCGTGACCTGCAAGAAACTGGAGCGACTATCGGCCAGCGCGCCTTTATGACCGGTCCCGGTGTTTTTGGACGCAATGATTTCCAAAGCTATGATGCGGTATATAGTTATTTGCGCCGTTACCGAGATCACTACAACACCAACAACATAAAATCTTATATGGTGGGTAACAGGCAACAACGCCAATGGGTGGTTAAGGCGTCACAAGAACTTAATCTTCTGCCAACCACTGAAGGCGGCGGCGACCAACGCCTTGATTTAACCCATGCCATCGATGGCATGCACGGCAATGAACACAGCCTACCTGATGTGCCTTTGTTTGATGATGTAGCCCAGCTGTATGCTCAAACCAAAACAGCTTACACGCCTACCATCATCGTTCAATACAACGCGACTTCGATGACAGAGTACTTTTTCACCCGTGAAGAAATACATGATAACGAGAAACTACGCTATTTTTACCCTAACAATCGATTAGACGAACTTACTCAACGCCGCCCAGGCTGGATTCGTGACGACGAATTTGTCATTGAAGAAGGCGCCGCGGCGGCCGCAAAAATACAGCGATCTGGTGGATTGCTAGGGGTTGGCGGGCATGGCGAGCTGCAAGGGCTGGGCTATCACTGGGAAATGTGGGCATATGCCATGGGAGGCATGACAACAGCTGAGATACTGCGCGCGGCGACAATAGATGGCGCACACATTCTCGGCGCACCAGAGGACTTAGGATCGATTGAAGTCGGCAAGCTCGCCGACATGGTGATACTCAATGCCAATCCATTAGACGACATTCGAAACACCGAGGATATTGACCAAGTGATTCAGAACGGCCGCCTATTTGATGCCAATACCTTAAATCAAATCTGGCCAGAACAAACCGAGTTTGCAAAAGGCTGGTGGCACGAAGCCGAAGCGCAACCTTAGACAACTCGAGCGGGAGTCTTGGCGACTCCCGCTTCTAATTCTTTCCTTCTAAACTCTCTCTTCTAAACTCTCTCTTCTAAACTCTCTCTTCTAAACTCTCTCTTCTAAACCCCATCATCTAGGTTCTCTCTGAGAAATTCTTATTGATACTTCTTAAACCAAGCCAGTATATTTTCGACCTTGCCGATTAAGCGCGAGGGCCGTCCCGCGATCCCATGAGGCGAGCCAGGTATGCGCACCATCACAACATCAACCTTCTGAATCTTCAATGCCTGATACATCTGTTCGGTCTCCGAGATCGGCGTGCGTCGATCCTCGGTACCCACCAGAAGCAAAGTCGGTGTGCTCATATTACCAACCAGCGACAAAGGTGAACGCTTCCAATAATCATCAATGTTTTCCCAAGGCAGACTAGGAAACTGATTGTCTATTTGGCCGATACCACTGTCTGCAGTCAGTACTTTTGAAACCCAATTCACAACGGGCTTAGCCACCGCAGCGGCTCTAAATCTATCAGTAAGACCAATCGCATAGGCTGCCGCAATCCCGCCGGCCGAACCCCCTGTAATATACAACTGGTCCCCATCAATAATGCCTTGCTCAATCAACTCGTCAATCCCAGACATATGATCTGAAAAATCATATTCGGATGAGTACTTGTTCTGCAGCAGCAGTGCAAAACGCTCCCCATAACTGGTACTGCCACGGTGATTGTTGAAGAACACTATGTAGCCTTCGGTGGCCATACGCTGCATCTCTGCAGAAAAATGAGGACCGTAGGCAGAATGAGGACCACCGTGGATTTCTAAAATAAGAGGATATTGTTTGCTTGAATCATAATCAGGCGGTGTCATATACCAACCTTGAATTTCTTCGTCATCTATAGACGAGTTATAAATGATCTCGTGAATCCCTCCCAAAACCTTATGCCCAAGAAGATCTTCATTTAGTTGAGTTAGGCGCACCTCCACCCCATCAACCAGCACAAAGAGGTCTGATGGTCGATTAAAAGCACCTTTGGTATAAGCTATAGTGCCAGCTGCCACATTATAGCCGCCGCTAGCATAAGGCCGCCCCAATGACTCCCCTCCAAGTCCTCCAGCCACCTCTTGGTGTCGCCCCTCCAAATTCACATGTCCCACCTGCGTGATCCCACGCACCGTCATTTGATAAAAGAGACCGTTGTTACCGTCCCATTGGGCATTGCTTAAGGAGTTATCAATATTGGCTGAAAGATTGCGGTCGTTGGACCCATCAAAGTTCATAAGGTGAAGATAGCGATTGCGATAAGCCAACTTCTTGTTATCACTCTTTACGTAGGCAATCAGCCTACCATCGGCGGAAACTGAAGGAGTGCCTTCAAAGCCGGGCGTGTCGGTTATCTGCCTGATGTTTCCATACAAGCTAACACCATAAATATCTGCTTCGCGAGTCTCAAATTCCCAGTTGTCACCCCTGTTGGCAGAAAAAAGTATCTCTTCGCTGTTTGGAGCCCAACTCAAAGAACCCCCATGGTTATAGCTTCCACTGGTCAGTTGACGAGCTGAGCCCCCTTGCGCCGGCACAATAAATACGTGGGTATAAGCTGGCTCCAAGATGCCTCGCCCATCTGCCTGATAGCGCGCTCTGGTGACATATTCAAATGCCGGCGACCACTCGGCCCCCTCCGGTTTTCCAGGCATGTTTATCGGATAGGGTTTTTCATCCACCTCGACACTCATGGTGAAGGCGATGGTTTCACCATCAGGTGACCAGCTAAGATTCGACGCGGACAGCTGAATATTGGTTAGCAGCGCGGTTTGTCCAGTATCCATCCAACGAACATACAGCTGCTGTCCACGCCCTACATTGGAAAGGTAGGCAAGTCGGTTCCCATCGGGCGACCAGCGCGGTGAGGAAAAATTATCGGGGCTAGAAAATAATGGCCGATGCTCAGAACCATTAACATTAGAAACCCATATGTTAGAGCGAGTGCTGTCTGTCATTATGTCGTTGGAGCGTCTAACGTAGGCTACCTGCTCTCCGTCTGGCGACACTTGCGGGTCGGTAGCATATTCGAGTTCAAACACATCTGCCGATTGAAAGTAATTACTTTCAGCCCCCAAACTAAGACTGCTAAGCAATAATCCACAGCCTAGTATTAATGTTAAGTTGAAAGCTGACCTGCCTTTTAAAAATGGGTTCATGGTATTGCCCTTGTCTTGCCCAGTTGACTTGCGCAAATTAGTCCGTTGAAGCAGTGATAGCTTTCACAATAGCCTGGGCCGTGTATTCAGCTCGAAATTCAATCATTTTCTTACCCAACACAATTGCGTCTTCCAAAGGAGTTATGGCAACACCATTGATTGACGCTAAACCGGCATCCACTCTTTGTGAGAATCTAACCTGCTCGGGGTCGGTCACCATCATCATTGCTGTCACCCAAATATCATCGTGGTAGCCATCGTTGCCAGATTCGACAACACCAAGTTCGCGCTCGGTGAACTGCTCTGTTTCAACCCAACCTGGGTCATAGAATTCTCTAACAAAGTGAATCCGGGTTTTGCCCCTCCCCCAGCTCGCTCCGAGACTCGAAGCCACGTTGGCCATGCCTGTCTGATTGCCACCGCTATCACCAATCATGACAATATCAGTGAAGCCGGACTGTTTTAGGCTGCTAGCGATATCGCTCAGCAAAGCCTCGTAGGTGCTAGCACTAAGGCTGATAGTTCCTGGATATCTCATGGCACCGGTGGGCGGATTAATATTGCCTTCTGGCACAAACTTTACCAACGGAGCGCACAGTGCATTGCCTAGTTTCTCGGCAAGAGCCGGGCACACTCGCTCTAGTATTAGGTTGTGCTTACCCGTCGCTAGGTAAGGGCCGTTTTCCTCAACACCGCCTGTTGCAATGATAACGGTCGTTGTCCCGCTCGCGATCAAGTCTCGAATCTCTAATGACGTCAGTTCTTCGAGCCAATAGGAACTGCCCGCGGCTATAGGGCGCGGCGCGGCCAACTGCGCTTGCACTTTCGCTTCTCTGTGCGCTGTTGTCGATGAATTGTTTTGGGCTACACAAACGGCGGAGAAAACCACCAAAACTAGGCTAATTGTTATCTTGGATTTCAATGAATGGATTGTCATTTTTGACGTCGACCCCCTGCATAAATTTGCGAAATTTAGGTTCTAGCTCGATAGTACCGGAAAAACTTAACTGACGAACCTTTCGATAGCACGCTCTAACATGAAAAAATTGAAATAAATGATGATTTCTGTTCTTGTCGATAATTGAAGTATTGACAGCTCTAATCAGTTAAAGCCTAATCTGATCTAGTATTTTTGGATGCCATAAGAAGCACTGTTTTAGCGCACTACTTAGCCAAAACCCTTATCAATTACTGAAATTCTTACTGAGTGCCTGACTTGTCAATTTCATTCCGCCAACTTGCAATACTGGCCGTTGGTTTACTGCTTGTTTTAGCCGCGGCATTAATACTTTTTAACAGCAGCCCCCCTAGCAGCGGCCCGATTGCCACTGCCGCTAGTGAGTCTGAATTAGTTGCTCGAGGCAGGTATTTAGCGACAGCCGGCAATTGTGCCAGCTGCCATACCACCGAGGGCGGCGAGTTCATGGCTGGCGGACTCCCTTTCGACACCCCTTTTGGCACACTCTACTCCACAAATATCTCACCGGATTCTAAAACTGGCATTGGCGAATGGTCGCAACGAGATTTTTTGAATTCCATGCGTCATGGAGTGCGCCCGACAGGTGAACATTTATACCCAGCATTCCCTTATACCGCTTTTACCAAGATAGAGGATGAAGATGTCTTAGCTATTTATGTCTATCTTCAAAGTATTCCGCCGGTTGCTCAAACCCCTTTTGAAAACTCACTTTCTTTCCCTTTTAATATTCGTCCGTTGATGGCCTTTTGGAAGGCTATGTATTTCGACGCCGGTGAATTTGAAGTCATTGCGTCACAAACCGACGAGTGGAATCGAGGCGCATATTTGGTAGATGCACTCGCTCATTGCAGCGCATGTCACTCCCCGCGCAATCTATTGGGGGCAGAGAAAACGCAGTTAGCCATGAGCGGCGGCGAATACATCGATCAGGTCAATAGCGAAGCAAGACGTCCTTGGTCTGCTCCGAACATCACAGCAACTCAGCGCGGCCTCGCTCTTTGGTCACATAAAGATGTGAAGGACTACCTAAAAACTGCGCGTAACGATTTCTTGGAATCCTATGGACCAATGAATGAAGTCATCATTAACAGCACCTCTCACCTAACCCAGGGCGATGTTAGTGCTATGGCGACTTATCTTAAGGATTTACCAGCAATCGATGAAGCCGCGGACAGAGCGCCAACCGCCCTGCTAATGGGCCGCGGACGCACAGTTTATAACTTGCACTGTGGCACCTGTCATCTTCCCACTGGTGAGGGCGACCCTAAAATGGCCCCAAAACTAAATGCAGGCAGCTTAGTTGTTCAGTCAGAAAATCCCGCCTCTATGATAAATGCCATCCTTTTCAGTCCCACGACACCGGGACCACCTCTACTCCCTAAATGGAGACACCCGATGGAAGAGTTTCGATACTTGCTAGATGATAATGAAGTGGCAGCAGTTGCCACTTTCGTTCGCAATTCCTGGCGTAATTCTGCTGGCATAGTGACTCCTGAACAAGTTTCTCGCCAGCGCTAAACTTATTTACGTGGCACCTTACAGAAACTGGGCTTGACCGCTCGAATCAGAAGAGTAAGTTAGATTAATCTAAAGTTGAGACTAGATATTTTGTGCGCCCATTCTATAGTCAAAAAGAATACAAAGGTCACTATGAAATTTACGGGTTTTTCCGTCCTTTTCGGGGTTTTACTCCTTGCCGGCTGTGAACAAGCTCCAACCGAGCCGCTGGATAATGCCTCATTGCCAAGAACTCGGCTTTTAACCGGCGAACAGTATGCCAACACGATTGCTCAGGTATTTGGTGAGGACATAAGCGAAAGCATATTGCCACCTATGCCCCCAATGGCGCGAACTGACGGTTTATTAGCTTCAGGCGCTGCATTTGCCGGCGTAACCTCAGATCAAATTTCCCAAATTCAACTCTCTGCCGCATCTGTAGCGGAGCAAGTTGTCGATGAAGATCATCGGGACTTTTTAATTCCATGCCGACCGGAATCAATATCCGCGGGTGACAGCGCCTGTGCACGGCAGTTTCTAGGCGAGACCGCCCGCCTGCTTTATCGACGCCCTCTAGACGAGGCCCGACTAACGGAACTTGTTGATATAGCCAGCTATGCAACCGAACAAACTGAAGATTTTTATGATGGCTTAGCACTCGCGATTGAAGCTATTCTTCTCAGCCCGGAAGTCATTTTTATCGTTGATCAAACCGAGCCCGACCCAAATCGGCCCGGCGAACAGCGCCTAGACGATTATTCATTAGCCGCACGGCTAAGCTTTTTCTTATGGAACGCGCCACCTGATGCTAATTTATTGCTAGCGGCGGAAAACGGCGAGCTAAGTAACCCCGAAGGACTGGCCAGGACGGTCGATCGCCTTATCGCTAGCTCGCGACTGGAAGCCGGCATGCGGGCTTTTTTCGACGACATGCTGGGCTTCGATGATTTTAACAGTCTCGCTAAGGATCCAATGGTCTATCCAATGGTTACCGGCGCTACGCTGGCTGACGCCAGGGAACAGACCTTAAGAACTATAATCGATCATGTATTGACTGAAGAAGCTGATTATCGGGATCTTTTCACTACTCGCAAAACTTTCATGTCCATGTCATTGGCTCCGGTCTATGGCACACCCTCTAGAGATGGCTGGGTGCCTTATGAATTTGACGAAAGCAGCCCGCGCATAGGTCTGCTTACTCACGTAAGCTTTTTAGCGGCTAATTCTCATGCAGTCCGCAGCTCACCAACGCTGAGGGGCAAGGCAATGAGAGAGCTGTTCCTATGCCAACACGTGCCTGAGCCCCCGCCTGATGTAGATTTTTCTGGACTGGCAGAAGACGAGAACGCGCTAACTGCTCGAGCCAGACTCACAGTGCATAACGAAAATCCTTCCTGCGCCGGGTGTCATCTCATTACAGATCCAATGGGCTTATCGCTGGAAAACTTCGACGGAGCTGGACTCTTCCGAGAGACCGAAGACGGAGCTGAGCTGGACATTACTGGTGAACTCGATGGCATATTTTATGATGACATTAGCGGTCTAGCATCCGCCATGAGAGATCATCCCAAACTATCCTATTGCCTGGTTAACCGCTTGTACGCTTACGGCACAGGTGGGCCTGTAACGTTGAAAGATGACCGAGACACATTGAGCTGGCTCGAGACCCAATTTATTGACGGCGGCCACAAATTACCAGCGGTGCTTCGAGATCTAGCTTTAAGCCAAGCTTTTTCGAGCATCCGTTCGATCGAACTACACAGTGTAGATATCGAAGGCGACTCCTCAATGCCAACGAATTTGAATGATGACAACCCCCAGCTAACGCTGGCGAGTGCGGAGAACAACTGATGAGCAAAATGAATCGACGTCGATTTTTAAAAGGAACTCTCAATGGCGGACTAGTCACCGTTGGGCTTCCTCTGCTTAATGTATTCTTAAATGACAACGGCACTGCCATGGCCGATGGCCTAGCTATCCCTCAGCGGTTCGGCACTTGGTCTTGGGGGCTCGGCATGAGTAAAGATGTGTTCGTGCCTAAAAATACTGGCGCAAATTTCGATTTGCCGCCGGAGATCGCCCCACTGGCAGCCGTGCAGAAACACATTAACCTCTACACCAATTACAATGTCTTTAAAGACGACGCACCAAACCTCTGCCATCACTCCGGCTGGGTAGTACTTCGATCAGGCATCGCACCAATGACCCGCGCGAACCGCCCGGGGGAGACCATCGATGTTTCAATAGCGCGTAAAATTGGCAATGCAACTCGTTTCCGCAGCCTTAGCGCAACCGCCACCGGCGACGTACGTGATAGTTTCAGCTACGAGGGCGGCAACTCAGTAAATGCCCCCGAGTGGTCTCCGCTGCGCTTTTACGAGCGCTTATTTGGCGATGATTTCCAAGATCCTAACGCCCAAACTTTCAACCCTGACCCTCGGGTTATGGTAAGAAAAAGCGCGTTGTCGGCGGTTCAGGAAGACACCAAAAAATTACAGCAATCACTGGGCATGGAAGATCGCGCCAGATTAGATCAGTACTTTTCCGGATTGCGGGATTTAGAGCGCCGCTTTGATCTCCAGCTCACCAAACCTGATCCTCGCGAGGCGTGTATTATCAGTGGCGCTCCAAATGATCTGCCTTCTGGCCTTGATGCTGGTTTGGTTCAAAAACGTCACCGAATGATGACAGACCTTATGCTAATGGCCTTGGCCTGTGACCAAACTCGGGTCTTTAATATGTTTTATGCCTCTGCGTTTTCCGCAACCACTAAACCAGGCTATGACAAACCTCATCACACCGCTACGCATGAGGAAGCTGTTGATCCAGCCTTAAAATGCCAGCCCAACACCTCTTGGTATACACGTCAGGCAATGGAAGAATGGGCTTACTACGTGCAAGCTTTAGCTGACTTCAAAGAAGGCGATGGCTCACTACTTGATAACTCATTGATCTATGCGACCACCGATCAGTCTTTCGCAAAAATTCACGGTATCGATGGCATCCCAATGTTCACTGCAGGTACCGCCGGCGGCAGAATTAAGACCGGGTTGCATCTCGATGGCGGCGACACTCCCGCTTGTCGATTAGGCTTTACTGCCCAACGTCTAATGGGACTTGATATCAACTCTTGGGGCGAAAAGAGTAACAATACTTCGGATGAAATAAGTGAAATATTGGTCTAACACCGCGCGTAAAACCAAACCTCAGCTGTTCGGGCTAACCCTGTTGTTAACAGCTGCCGTTGGCTCGCTCAGCTTTGCTGAAGATAATTCAATTACTCTGAAGGAAAACTTTAGAGACATCCCAACTCCACCCGAATTTCATGTTGAGGCCACCCTGCTCGACGGACCCGTCTTCGCGAATAAAAATGGTAAGACTCTTTATAAGTGGTCACAGCATAAACTTCGAAATGGCTACAGCGGCGAAGCAGCGGGAACGCCCCAGTGCTACGACAATGTGCTAACCGTAACTGCCGGCCTCATGAGTCCTTACCCTGCTGGAATAAAACTACCCGAACTTGATAGCCGGGTGAGCTGTACCGATTTGTGGCCGCCGGTTTTAGCGGGGGATAACGCAGATCCCGTCGGAGATTGGACTATCGTTGAACGCCTTGATGGCAACAAACAGTGGGCCTTTGATGAACATCCACTCTATACCTCTGTGAGGGACAGATCCCCGGGCGATGTTTTGGGAGGAACCACTCGAAGATTCGGTGGCGATTCACCTGCTAAGCGAACTCCTATTGGCCCGCCGACACTCCTTCCGCCGGGATTTGCTGTGAGATCAACGTTCATAGGGCGTTTGCTAGCCACAGATAAAAATAATTCGGTTTATTCCTTCGACCAAGACACAGCGACCTCAACGGCCTGCACTCAAGAATGTCTTAACAAATGGCAACCAGTGCTTGCTCCGAGTTTGGCCAGAGCTCAGGGCGAGTGGTCTATCTTAGAGAGATCTCCGGGGGTGAAGCAATGGGTCTTTCGTGACAAGCCTCTTTACACTTACGCACTAGATCAGCGCTCTTGGGGTCTGCGAGGCACTGACGTTTCTGGCTGGAAAAATGTCTTCACCCAAGTGGCACCTCCTTTACCCGATAGCTTTACAACTCAGGCGACTATTCAGGGCAATGTGCTTGCCGATGCAAATGGCAAAACTATTTATATTTATAACTGTGGTGAGGACTCAATCGATCAGTTGTCCTGCAACCACCCCGAGACTACTCAGGTTTACAGGCTTGCCATGTGCGGCGCTGGTGATCCGGAAAAGTGCCTCACGCACTGGCCCTACGTTCAAGCCCAAGCAAATGAGAAAGCCCCTAGCGAAAGTCTTTGGGCAATAGTATTCATTGATCCTAAAACCGGCCGGTTTGCATCACCGGGTCAAGCTGATGCTCTCCGGGTTTGGGCATACCGTGACCGCCCAGTTTATTTGTATGGCGACGATAAACTCTCTGGCGACGTCCACGGCGGTGGCATCGGCGAATGGCGGGGACAACGAAATGGGCTTAGGGCTATCTGGCTAAGAGATGACTACATGAGTGGAATATTGTAATGGGTAATTTTAAACGATTGCTTACGTTTGTGGCGGTAGCGGCCGCTACCTCGATGACTAGCAGCAACCTAAAAGCCGACAGCTCACTGCAAGATGGCACTATCGGCTATGTGATCACAGATCTTTTCTGGTCTGTCTATCAAACTGAAGGTGCGAAGCAAGAATGCCCTCGTGGCTTCAATGACGGCCCTCGTGAACAGTTTGCCAAACTGTACCCAAATTATGAAGACATGACGGTTGAGGAAACCCAGCTTCGGCAAGAAATACAAACCTGGCACCCGACTACCGAGCCGGACGACTTTGAGTTTTTGGCCGTAGAAGGCGACATTTCTTGGGGCTTAAATCTGGACGGCAAAACAGCCCCAAATGATTTTACTCACCCTGATGGCACCCCAGGAGTGGACAACGAAGTGTATCGCTCAGTTGGTTGCATTATTGGTTTTAGGGGACCCGATGGCGTTGAGTATATTTTCCAGAATAAGGCTATTGTCGACGAGCGCTATAACCGCATGATGATTGAACTTAGCGATGTCGACAGCCTGGAAAACGATGACAGCGTAACTATCACCATGTCACGCGGGATGGACCGCTTGCTGACTGATGCAACTGGCGCGCAAGTAATGGCGGGCGGCACCCAAAGAGTTGATACGCGCTGGGGCAAAAGTTTGATCAGGCAGATGCAGGGCAGCATTAAAGATTCTGTTCTGACAACAGAACCAATCGATGACTTGATCATCCCTTGGATGAACCTAGGAGTCCCATCTATTCACCTTATTCGTGACATGCGCTTACAACTCACGTTAACGCAGGACAGCGCGAGCGGTGTGCTAGCGGGCTATGCAGACGTGGAGACTTGGTATAAGCAACTAATTCGCAACGACTCAACCCACCACTTGAGTAATGGCCAAATCTCAGGCATTTCGCTTTATAAGGCGCTGAGGAAATTTGCCGATGCATACCCGAACCCAGAATCTGGAGAGAATACCGCTATTTCAACATCATTAGATGTGAAATTGACTCAAGTGTTTATTACCCATTAGACAGGGAAGACAATTTCCCCGTCTAATCACTACTTTGTTCGACTTTCTAACTGGGAGCAAGCCCCACTGATCGACGCTGGGAACTTACCGATAAACGCTAAGGTCTTTCAAACCGGTGTTCATCGGCGTCCTACACAGCACCCTGCCCTTCTTTAAGCGTCGAAGCATCCTGTGGTTTAGATTCGCTGCTATCAATGTACTCTTTAGCCGCCTGCAGCCCTTCCAGCCGGGTGTCGAAATAAACACCTGTCGGTAAGCAGCAGTCAGCCTCTAATCCCGCAAGCGTGTCTTTTACATCCTGATTCATACCCGATATAAAAACCCGCTTGCCTGATTCTTCAGCATCACAGCCTATCGTCTCCACTGCACGCGCTGCTGATACGTCAATAAACGGTACGCGGCTAAAATCCAGTACCAAGGCCTGCCCGAAGCCCTTCGATTTCTCTCGTACTTGATGGCCTAAGTCTGCGGCAGCGCCAAAACTAAGTGGCCCCCCAAAATCAAACAGTGAAATACGTTTATTGGCCGACTTAAATAGCTTGTCTTCTTCTTCACTTAAATCGATCGACAAACCCTCGGTGGTAACACCGCCAAGTTTCTCGAGTTGCATGTCAGAAATTTGCTTAACGAAGGCTAACGACGCCATAACCACTCCAGCAACAACTGCGGTGATCAAATCTACAAACACTGTAAGCCCAAGCACTAATACCATCAGCGCAAGATCCCAGCGTGGGCCTTTGTGGGCACGCTTCAAATAACCAACATCGATGATATCGTAACCGACTTTAACCAAAATACCTGCCAATACTGCATGGGGTATCTTAGCCGCTAGTGGGGCCAGAGACACGACAATGGTCAGCAGTAACAAACTATGAGTGATACCTGAAATTTTGGTCGCTCCACCGGTGCGAATATTTACAACGGTACGCATAGTTGCCCCGGCACCTGGAATTCCTCCAAAGAATCCCGCTACCATATTGCCGATGCCTTGCCCGATCAGTTCTTGATTAGAGTCATGTCTCGTGCGAGTCATGTTGTCAGCAACTAGAGAAGTCAGAAGACTATCAATAGATCCAAGCAACGCCAGGATCACTGCCGCCTCCAAAACAATGTAAAGAGTGTCTTGACTGAAGCTAGGTACGATGAAGGAAGGCAGCCCTGTCGGAATATCACCTAGCACCGGCGCCCCAGTCACGAAAAGAGAAAGAACTGTGCCAATAAGCAAAGCTGCTAAGGGGGCTGGCACAAACCTATCCAATTGTTTTGGCCACTTAAAAACAATTATCAACGTCAGAAGCCCAAGACCAACAGCCGCCCAAATTGGATCCAATACTGCGGCCGGAATTGCCGTTAACGCGGGAATAGTCCCACTTTGTTCTGGTTCATGACCAAACAGGCGGCTAGTCTGCAAAGCTATAATGATGCAGCCGATACCGCTCATAAACCCAGAAACCACCGGATAGGGTACTAACCTTATGTACTGACCAAATTTTAATACGCCAAAGACTATTTGCACCACACCCGCTAGGACAACGGTCGCAAACACTAAGCTTGCATCTCCGTTCAACGAGCCATAAACACCGGCAAAAACGACAATCATAGGACCGGTAGGCCCCGATATCTGTGAATTAGTGCCGCCGAACAAAGAAGCAAAAAAACCAACAATAATTGCTCCGTATAGGCCGGCAATTGGGCCTGCGCCTGATGCCTCTCCAAAAGCCAATGCTAATGGCAGCGCCACAATACCCGCTGTTAGACCGCCAAAAAGATCACCGCGTAAATTATCTTTACTAAATCCAAACACTGCCTACTCCATTTCAGGTTTTACGAACTAAATTTTTTAATTTTCGAATTATTCGTCTTTTATTTCAACTGATACCCATATAGTCGAGAATACCATTGAATACCACAAAATAAAGCCCTAGTGCAGTCAGTAGTTTTGGCAGCCTGCAGCAGTCGAAGTCCTGAACAATGAATCTGAGCCAATAACCACGGCAGATAATATCGCCAGCAAATCCTTCCCTAAAGCTCTCAACCCGGCAATTCGTGCCCGCTGTTTTCGATAAATTATTTATGAGGACTAGTCCCCCTGGCCTTTATCTTTCGTTAAAGTCATTGATGGCATTACTTCAATTTCATTTTATGGCTAGGCTTTAGCAACAAGCCAATCAGACAATCAGACAATCAGACAATATTGAAGCCTGTAAAAACTTACCAAAACAGGCAGCGCTCTACCCTTAACTTCCATTAATAAAGTGAATCAGACTGTTTTGAGGCATAACCACACAGCCCTGCCCCCTAAAGCACCTCCCTGCCAAATCAGTTCTTTGCTGAGTTCTCTGCCAAAGCGATAATCTAGTGCTAAGGAAAAGGGCTTTTTGCCCTCGAAGAACCCGTGTCCTTCAACATACTAAGAATCATGGTTTTTTCGGCAATTTAAATGCTCTGCGCATTTAAGTGTCGCACCCAAGAAGAGCTGACCCTCCTTCTAGTGTGCCTGCGGATCGAAATTACTGACGTGGAAGCAAATGTCTACACTGCTGAGCAATTCGACCTAAGCAGCTTGGATGCTATTTGGACAGAAACCATTAGGGCAGACCTCAGGCTTAGAGAAGCGAAATTTGACGACATGCGCACTAACATAATTAGCATTTGACAGTGTTGTCCTTTCAACAGAAGAGCAAATGCGCAGCTCGAACGTCTCCGTTGAGTATTACTTTCCCGATAGCAATCGACGCCTTGTAAACTATCACCCGACTAAGAATACTAGCGACCATTGCAGCAATTCTCTAACAGCGACTTTGCCACCGAAGGGTCTATCCTTAGTCCAGATTTCTATTCGCATTCACTTCGAATCTATGGCGGCACCGCCGAATGCAGACTTATTGCAGGGTACTATTCAGCAAGGTTCTCGACCGAACACAGGGATAGTTTGCTGGTTCTTGATAAGATCTAAATAGAGGCAATTCAATCAAGCCAATTGAGAAACTGTAGATAGATAAGAATGGCGTCTAGGCAAGCTTTTAGCAGCAAAGCAAACCCTCAACCTTCGTTCTGAAAAGCCCGAACTAAAACCCACTGCAGCAGAGGCAAGGGCGAGGTGCTGCGCTAAAAAAAATGAGGATAGTTAACGGGGGTCTCTGCCTTCTATTGCAGGGTAGAAAACTTCTGGACCCTCCCTTAGTTCTGGCCCTAGCCAAACAGCCTCACCGCTGCCTTGTTTGCCACTGTGGATCTGTGTAATAAGGTGCATCAAAAGGCTCTAACATTTGCCTGCCTTTGATAAGGTCCGCAGCCCTTTCTGCCAGCATCATAGTTGGCGCGTTAAGATTGCCATTTGGAATGCTGGGAAAAACAGAGGCATCTACTACTCTCAAATTGGCGATACCCCTTACCCTTAACTCAGCGTCAACAACAGCCAAATCGCCGTTTCCCATCCTGCAGGTTCCGCAAGGGTGGTATGCGCTATCAACGGCGCTCGCAACGAAATCATCAATCTGCTCATCGCTTATCACATCGTCACGGGGAGATATAACCTCTTCACGGTAGGCATCCATAGCCGGCTGGTTCATTATTTCCCTGGTCAAGCGCAGAGCATCTCTAAAGCCTTGCTTGTCGGTCTCTGTTTGTAGGTAGTTAAACTGTATCTTTGGTGCATTTAATATGTCGCCGCTGGAGGCGCGAACGAAACCGCGACTGGTCGGCCTGTTATGCCCCACATGCACTTGGAATCCATGGCCCTTAAAAGCAGAACGGCCGTCGTAGGATATAGCACCAGGCAGAAAGTGATACTGAATATCCGGCCACTGAACGCCAGCCTGCGAGCGAATAAACCCACAGGACTCAAAATGATTAGTGCTGCCGAGGCCATCGCGGCTCAGCAGCCAACGAACGCCTATTTTGACTTTGCTTAGCAAATCCAACTGGCCGTTGAGGGTAATGGGTTGTTTACATCGATATTGAAAATTAAATTCTAAATGATCCTGCAGATTTTCCCCAACGCCCGGAAGTTCATGCAAAGTCTCTATGCCAGCTGCGGCCAGTGTTGTCGTCGCACCGATACCTGAAACCTGTAGCAGGTGGGGTGAACCTATTGCACCAGCAGCCACAATAACCTCTCGGCGGGCAAAGTAACTTCTAGTCTGACTGCCAACCTGACACTCAACCCCTTTTGCCTTCTTATTCTCCAAAACAACACGCTGCACCAATGCATTCTTAACTATTTGCAGATTGCCTCGATGGCGAACCGGACGTAGATAAGAGTAGCCAGTGGAGGCCCGAATGCCATCGGCTACATTCATATACTTGGGACCAAAACCTTCCTGCTGGTAGCCATTGTAATCGGCTGTCTCGGCGTAACCGGCCTCGACGCCCGCTTCAACAAATGCTTGGTAAAGAGGATTCTTCATGCCATTTCCGGCACTGATGTCAACAGGACCACCACGGCCAGCATATTCGCTATCAACGACTCTGTGGTTTTCAAGCTTCTTAAAATACGGCAAACAATTTGCGTAGTTCCAACCGTCCGCCCCGCTTTCCTGCCAAGAATCTATATCCCGTGGATGACCACGAACATAAACCATACCATTGATGGCAGAAGACCCACCTATTACCTTCCCGCGAGGGCAGTTCATGCGCCTGTTATTTAAATACGGCTCAGGCTCTGACTCGAAACCCCAATTATATGTGGCCGAGTTCATGGGGATAGAAAGCGCCGTTGGCATCCGTACAAAAATACTTGCATCACTTCCACCGTACTCTAGCAGTAACACACACATGTCCTTATCCTCGGACAAGCGGTTCGCGAGGATTGCCCCGGCTGATCCTGCGCCAATAATCACGTAGTCGTATTCGTTGGAGGAATTCATTTCACTCATAACGCTCTCATGTAGTGGTACTTGTTATGGTCTTTTTTTAAGTTTTAAGTCAGAGCAAGAAGTTGATGCCTTTTTCTAAAAAGCAAAAAGTAAATGACGGCATACAGACCGATCACCACCAGTCCAACCCATTCAATTTTGATCGGAGTGAACTGATAGAGTAGAACTAAGCCGTAAATAAGCACCCAGTTTGACAGCACATAAGTTGCAAGCCCAAGCCGCTCTGTTCCTATCCCGAGGTTATCGGTGTAGAGACGTATTAATGAATCCAAAGAGTTAGCGACAAACAAAATGCCAATAGCAACCATCGCTAAAGTCAGAAGAGGAGAAACCGTAAGCTCATTAATAAAATAATAGTAAAGGGTGGTGAACCACAGAGCCAGAGCGGCAGATGGAATAGTGAGCAAGGCCGCAAACAACTGCCAGGTCTTCATGGGCGCGACAAATCTAGCGACAAACTGGCCGATCATTATACTCCAAGAAAACCACCAGAATAGATACCAACCATGGTAATCGCTAATCGGGATGATAAAGCGCTGGATATTGCTAAAATACTCGCCAATGCCGGTAGAGGTTTTTAAAAACTCAGATAAAGAAACACCGGAGTCTACAGCAAGCGTCAGACCCAAAAGAAGAAATAGTAAGGCTGACGAAACGCTCAATAGCTTTACATAACGAATATGGGAACTGGAATAAACGGCAAACAAGACTATGCCTGCGACCAGGCCGAATTTTTGAAGATCATTGATACCCTCGATGTAATTGGGCACCGAATCGAGAAACAGAAAACCCGTAAAAGCACAGGTTGCAATAATAACGAGGTTGTTAACCAGCTTTACCGCTCTAATTTCAAAAAGCCGTACTTTAGGCTCCACGACACAAAAATAAAACGTTGTTAAAAAGTAGAAAACCCAAACCAAAAACCCCCAAAAGCCAAACTCAATGGCAAGCGGATTAGCGAAACTATATTGTTCTTCGGCAGCGTAAACCGGAAATTCAACCAAAGGGAACATAACCAGCCCAACGTCCAAACCAGACGTGAACAAGATCGCACAAAAAGTGAGTAATGATGTTGGATTGCTACCTTTGCATTCTACGCTACCCCATTTAAGGAAAATGATTAGCGAGGTCAGTAAGGTAATTGTCGTGGCAACACTAAGTATCGAGTACATGCTCTACAATGATTGAGGAAAAGGAAGCTCGAATGGTGGCATGCACTTTTTGCTGTACGCGCGGGTAATTTGGGAGCCAGAAAAACTAGAATATCTGCCTCATCACTAATTGTCCAGATTCCAACAAACAAGCATTGACTTCGCACTTCCTCAGACGCTATCAGCTAATCTAAAGCGTCTATTCACTTTTTACCTGAAAAGCGATGGGATGGGATGGGATGGGCCAGATTTAGAAGTAGCAGTGCTGGAAAGGTACAACCCGAGCTATGCTTGGGCTAAATCAATTCCCTTTACATCATTAGAGACATTTTGAGCGGGCGCTAACTTCTCAAGCACTGAATCATCAGCGCTATTGCCAGTACCATCGCTATCTGGAAACAAGGTTGCGAAACTGCTTGCCAATAAGACAGTGATGGCAAGAAATGCTAGGGCTATAGTAAGTATACGTATCATAAGCAAAAGGTAGCTTAACTAAGCCACTAATAACAGCGAATTAAGCGCAAACTGATTGATTATATCTTTATGTGTAGCGAGATTAGATCGTCCAGCGAAGCAACCCTTAACCCAAGGAAGTCCTTTTTAAAAGAGAGTGAGAGCGACCAGCAAGACAGTTGAGCTTAAACATAACTGAAAAAAGATAGCCGAGCTAATTCGACTCCGAATAAGTACAATTCGGTTATAACCATTTCAGCTTAGATATTCATAGCGGGCTACAAGCGACCAAACCAATTACCTTGTTTTGGCTAAGATCCGGGAGATCAGCACTGTGACACATAAAAATTCAATAGAATTATTCAACCCAAAGCGTCAACTTGCAGGCTTTGCTTGTTTACTGACTTTGATCACATTTACTAGCTTGCTTGAAGCTGCAGAACTAAAGCTCCTGCGATTCGGTCCAGCTGGTGAGGAAAAAGCGGGGATTATCGATTCACAAGGCCAGATCCGGGACCTTTCGGCGTACGTTGAGGACTTTACACCTGACATGCTTTCAGCTGAATCCCTCGATGAGATCGGGCAGATAGCAATTTCTCAACTACCGATCGTTCCAGGAAGTCCGCGCATTGGCGTCCCGATTACCGGGGTTGGGAAAATAGTTGCTATTGGCTTTAACTATGTAAATCATGCCGCCGAAATGGCAGTCGAACTGCCAACCGAGCCATTGGTATTCATGAAGGCCACTTCGGCGCTGACCGGTCCTTTCGACGATGTGATTCAACCACGAAACGCCAACAAACTAGACTACGAGTCAGAGTTGGTGGTTGTTATTGGACGTCGAGCGCAATATATATCCGAAGACGAAGTCTTCGATTACATTGCAGGCTATACAGTCGGACATGATGTCTCTGAACGTGCTTTTCAACGAGAGCGCGGAGGCCAATTCACCAAGGGAAAAAGTGCTGACACTTTTGCGCCCGTAGGCCCTTATTTGGTGACAACTGACAGTATTGATGACGTTCAGAATCTTTCGATATGGTCGGAGGTCAATGGAGAAATGCGTCAAGACGGCAATACCGCAGACATGGTTTTTGGTGTGAAGGAAATCATAAGCCATCTCAGTCAATTCATGACTCTTTATCCCGGCGACCTTATATTTACGGGCACACCAGCTGGGGTTGGCGATGGTATGGTGCCACCACGTTATCTAAAACCTGAGGATGTTGTCCGTGTTGGTATCGAAGGTTTGGATTTCCAGCGCCAAACTGTCGTCGCGCCTAGATAAGCTGTTTTGCTAATTACTAACCTTGGCGAATCGACCTTAAGCCTCTTATTTTTGGCATGGAGCAACACAATACGTCACTTCCAAAACTGCTGTGTTGTTGAAAAGTTAACAGTAGATTTTGCCGCGCATAAAACATTTAATAACAGCCGCTATTCAGCTGCAAGGCTACGATAATCCAAATGAAAGCTTTACTCGTTTATCTTTTTTTAAGTGCTTCGATGGCAGCGACAACTTATGCCGGTGAGGCAGATGAACCATCTGCCAGAGACTACAATCTGTCAATGGCCGGCGCTTTGATAAGCAACTGGTGTGAAAGTAATTGGCAAACGTCTGATTACCTGAGTATCCACGCATGTAATTACCAGTTATCTCAAACCTATGACTGGCAACTTTCCTCGGCGCACTTTGAGGCGTGCACCGTGGAAGCCATCGGTGATATTGTGAAAATCGCAGATTGTATGGTTTCTCGATTTAATACCTGGCGGGTAAAAGAACCCCTCTAAAGCCGATGCTAGTGTTCGAATTAATTTCTATGCTTGCTCAGCGATATACAGCTGTAGCTTGGCCATAGCGGCCTGAGAATGAGAGCGCAACTTTCCTAGAATCGCCTGCTTTTCATGGTCGTCCTTTTGAACATCCTGAACCAGCTTAGAGAAACCATCTAACCTGTTTTTGTAAAGCCATGTTCTTAGCTCTTCGTCTCGAGACCAAAGGGATTGATTCATCATGAATGAAGCGGTGAGCCTTAACCAGTCCATATCTGTATTCGGAAGCGGAACAACATTGCAAAGCTTGTTCTTTTCTTCCTCAGGATAGGTAGCCTCTATATGAGCTATAAAGGCCGCACTGAAAACAGGCTGATATGACCGAACCGTCTGGGGGGTGATCAGCTTATCTTCAAATATCGGTTTCATAGCGAGATTACTAATCGCACTTGCCGAACAATCGACGAATACACAGTTAATTGGGGTCGATATACTACCTTGCTCCAAAAGGATTTCATCGCCTCCAATCTCTAAAACACGCCCCAGTCGAATAACTTTTTTTATCCGCCTAAGTTCAGTCAACTCGAGCTGGCTGATGGTTGCCCCATGAAACATTTGAGGCCAAACGCCCGTGTCGATTCGAAGAAAAACACCAGCATCTTCTAAGCGTTTAAACATATCCTCAACTGACTCAGAATTCGCGATAGCTTCCATCTGATTAGCTTGAGCGCCAATCGCATCTTTGAAAAACTCATCGGTCGGCTGGGTGTTCTTTCGGTCTATTAACCATGCGTCTCTTGGCATCACCCAACTTATCGCATCCGCATTAACGCCATTTTCAAGTAACCAAAGACAGGCATCAATGCCAGTCTTGCCGCCACCAACGATGACATAATTATCTGGCCGCGCTGTAACTTTCGGCAAGTCATTGAGAGGTATAAAGTGAATGTCTGCTGCGATAGAAAAATTAGGCGTGTGCGTAGAGGGAACTGTGGTTTTCAAGTAGGTAGCATCAACAGTCTTATTATTGACTTCTACCTTAAATTGCTCGCCTGTTAGCATTGATGTGAACTCACCATTCGCGGTGTATTCGCACATCGGAAAATATCTGACCCGCCCGGACGGTAAAAACTGTTGACGCATAACATTATCAAAATAGGCGCTAACTTCAACCCCAGATGCCAACTCATTAAGCCCTTTATTTAAACCCACCTCATCAAGCTTTCCGCCACTTAGTTCACGCGAACTTACGCCATAAAACGCAGAGGGCTGGTGGAGAGTGACGAAGGGGTAAGCGACATTCCAGTGGCCACCAGGTTTATGGTGTTTATCCACGATAATGATATTGGCGTCAGTTTCTGTGAGCAAAGTGTCGGCAAAGGCCATACCAACTGCCCCGCTACCTACAATTAAATAGTCAGTAGTTAAATTTGAAATGATCATGGTGAGCTCCCTCTGCGCGTTCACTGCATAAATTCTGGCGGGCTAGCTAAAAACAAGTATAATGAAATATAACAGTGTTATGGATGGTATATAACAGCGTTATATAAAGCAACCTTAGATATGAATGAGCCGAAAGCCAAAATTCTTAATGCCGCCTCTAGCCTTTTCCTCGCTGGCGGCGCCGCCGCGCTTAGTGTTAGGGCCATTGCAAAGCATGCTGGCGTATCAACGATTGGCATATACAGCCACTTCCATGGAAAACAAGGAATCCTGGACACCTTATATATTCAAGGCTTCCAATTAGTCGAGCAAGCAATGAGCGGTGGCATTGACAATTACATTGACGGCTGTATTGACGACAAGGCCATCAGCGCTGCCGACGAACTTAACAACAGCATTGCCCGAGTGATGCTTGCTGCGGGGAATTATCTTGAACTCGCAGAGACCCACGAAGCTCATTACAAATTAATTTTTGGTGAAGAAAATGGCAGTTACTTACCGTCCAAAGAAGCAAAGCAGGCAAGCGTAGAGGCTTTCAAAGGTTTGACGTCAGTAACAACCACTTTACTGCCGCCAACGGCTTCCACTAAAGAACAACAGTCAGCAGCTATGCAGATCTGGGCTCTTACCCATGGCTTTGTTAGCTTAAAACATCATGCTGTATCAGCTATGATAGATAACACTGACTGGAAGAATCAGGCGCTTGTTGCAATTGAGCTTCAAGCAAAAGCCATACAAACTGCCTCGCTGCCTGACACAAGATAATCGGCTTATAAGTTTGCAGAGGTCTGCACAGCTAATACTCTAATGCGGCAAAATCCAGTAAAGCGAAACCGGCCATGACTTTAGGGAAAAGTAAAAGGTATACTTTTACTCTCGTTCTTTTTGTGTTTAAACAATCACCAAAATTTTCGTGTCGATAGTCACAAACGCCACAACAGTCACAATAAGTGTATTTTCGATGTCCCGTAGCAGGCACCGACGGTCCACGGAGAATCAAGACTCTTGAAAAGCCAAAACATTCAATACGTCCCTGCCCTAGATCATTTGCGCGGTTTTGCTGCCTTGCTAGTGCTTTTTTACCATGGTGTTTTTGGCATCTATCATGACCTAACTACGGTGCCCCCCGTTTTGGCCTATACCGATGAAATGCTTCCCAAGGCGGACTTTTTCTTGTCTGCCTTTGTTTATGAAGGACATTCTGGGGTTGCATTATTTATGGTCCTCAGCGGCTTTATTTTTACCATTGGTACGCACGGTCACGACATTTCATATTGGCAGTTTATTCGAAACCGGTTTTTACGAACGTATCCACTTTTTCTATTCATGCTCTTCATTGGAGTCTATGCATACCCAGCAAGTTTTGATTTTTCCGGCTTATTGCAGTCTATATTCTTCTTCGCAAACATGCCCGGTAGCGCCATTGGGGGTGCGTTTACAAACGTCCATTGGGCAGTTGCCGTCGAGTGGCAATTCTATTTGATTTTCCCCTTCCTCATTTACTTTGTCAGGCAGCAAGGCCTGCGCGTTGTTTTTGGCATGATATTTTTACTTATAATCATGCGTTCATTAATTTACCTAGAGGAATTGTCGGTAAGACAACTTACCTATATGACGATCGTCGGCAGGTTAGATCAGTTTTTAATCGGCATTTGTATCGGGGTTTATTATCTAAAACGATTTAAAAAAGACCTTATGCACGATTGTCTATTTGTAGCATCACTAGCTTTAGTTGCAGCTGCGCTCTATCTATTCAATCTCAATGGCGGCCTGCTTACTGACCAATATTCCAAAGTCTGGTGGCCGACTATCGAAGGGGGCATGTGGGCTGCCTTTATACTTGGGTATTTATCGTTTTCTAGGTGGGTGCCAAAATTAGTTTCAGCAGTTTTAATTAAACTGGGAGTCATCAGTTATTCAGTTTATTTGCTCCATTTTGTTTTAGTGGACATCACTATTAAGCAGGGGTGGTTAGTGAACGTCGGTCCGGATAATATTATTGGATCAGCCTATGCTACTAGCGTTCTAGTGATTCTTCCGCTGTCCTTAGCAGTTTCCATTATGACTTATCACTTTATTGAAAAACCTTTCTTGAAGCTACGAGGAGTTTATAGGCAGCCTATAAAATAGGTATTTTCTAGCTCACGAATTTTCAACATCTGAACGTTTAACTTTCAAAACCTTTAATTTTCTAACCAACCAATCATCCCATCTAATCATCAAACATACTTCCTCAAGAAGGATTGAGCAGGCTTTTCAATAAACCAATAGGTGAATTTGGAATAGCCAATGACCAAGACGAGATAGAGAGCAAAGTTAGAGGGGCTGCGCACCAAGTCAGCTTCAGCCTCCAGTTCCAAAATGTTTACCCACACGTAGAGTAGCAACCATATAACTGTAAAATGATTTAAATACACCGAATATGAAATGTCGCCCAGCCATTTAAACTTGCCAAATAGACTAGATACAATTCCTCTCTCCAAACTGTATACCATTACCAATATACAAAATAGAAACGGTGCAATGAAGTCCAAATCACTGCGCAGCGAACTTCGAAAGTAAAATGTTGCGACTATCGCAAGTAGCAAAGCGACCTCGATAAAACTAGCGGCCCCCGCTGAAGTCTTCAAAGTTAGGAATTTTCGATAGCCTCGGTAGGCAATGATCCCTAAGAAAAAAGACGCTATTCCTCGCAGCATCCCTGAATTAATAACTAGAAAGAAATTCTCGTGTGAGACATCAAGATCACCTGACTGACTGTAGATTATAAACAGAGTTCCGACAGCAACGGCGAACAGAAAATAGCTTGGCGTTGTAATAGATATTAGGAAAAAGAACAACAGATTCACCCAAAACTCAACAGAAATAGACCACGATGGCGTATTCCAAGAGATTTCGCTTGGACTCAACCCCACGTTCTGAGTGAGGGTTAAATGCTGAAGAAACGTCCATATGGTTCCGTCCGCATAAAAAGGAAACGAACCAGTATAAAGAACGTAGCCACAAGTCCATGTCACTAGCGTGAACATGTGAAGCGGATACAGCCTAGCCAATCGATGCCAAATAAATTCTCGAGAACTGATATCTGCGGTCCGGTACAGGTATTTATGAGTTAGCACAAACCCGCTCAATACAAGAAAGAAATCCACGGCGAGATAGCCTGGAAAAGAATAGTAAAAATGGTACACCGCAACCAAAATTGCTGCAGCCCCACGCATACCGTCTAAAGCAAAAAATCTATGCTGCAAGAATTAGCCTCCTGACAATCAAGCCAAAATTTTCAATCAAACTTTCAAACTAAGCTACTAAACCAAAAACAAGCAAAACTCATAGCAGTCAGATGGCTCTTATAGTCTCACCTACCGATGACGTATTCATAAACTTGATAGCGAAAATTAAGGCTGTAATGAATACTTGCTAATCAATACGCGGTTGCTGATCTTCCATCCCTCGGCGGTACGTACAAACTCGTCGTGATATTCACCCATAAGCGCAAAGCCGCTAACCGAAGTCTCGCCAGCAGCAGCGGCGTATATAGTGGCATAACTTACACCTGTGGCATGATAATCATCGACTGGGACAATACGGATAGTACTCATCTCGTGCCGTATAGTAGAACCCGTTTTAAGCTCTTCGATACGCTGCCTGATATCAGTGCGCCCCACCCAAGTTTGATTAACAACAGTTAGCGACGCATCTTCAGTGAACAATTTCGCGAACTCGATCGCGTTGAACTGGTCTCGATGATAGGCATAATCAGTGACTAAGTTACTGCAGGCCCTGTAAATGTCATCAGATGCGAAGCCAGTAGTAGGCGCGCTAAAACACAGTGCAGCAATTAACATCAGTCTTTTTATCATTGTTTTAATCCTAGTGATGGGAATATTCTAAAAGCAGAAGGCATAAAACCTGCTGTAGATAAGGTGCAGTTTAATTCAGGGAGAGGTCTCTTGGAATCGAAAAATGTAACACAACCCTCAAGACCAAATAAAATGGCATTCTTCTGCTTGCCCTAGGAGCGCTGAATACGATTAACCTGAGCGTCTTAGCCACAGGCCGATAAAGCTGGATAAGTAGTCTAGCAATCGCTAAGTTAACGCTTCATCTAGCTAACAAAGCAGCTATTCTCAAATATGACTTACTATACTAGCCTCAAGCCGCTAAAAAGCAACACAGTGCAACCCTATAGGAATACTCTACTATGAAAAAGAGTCTTGGAATAAACATCTTCACCCTACTGATCCTAAGTTTTCCCTTGTTAGTTCAGGCCCAACTTGAAACTCAAGCAGTAACAATCGATGATCTTATGGCTCTGGAATCAGTATCCAGCCCACAGGTAAGCCCTGATGGTGAGTGGGTAGCCTACGTCGTGCGTTCTCGTAACATGGAAGAAGACAAATCCAATTCACAAATTTTTATGGTTTCCATAGCGGGTGGCGATTCTATCCCTATGACCGCCAAGGACACCTCTGCAAGTGATCCACAGTGGAGCCCTGATGGCAAATATCTCTCATTCAAGGCCAGTAAAGGCGAAGAGGCTAAGACGCAAATTTGGACGTTAAACCGAATGGGCGGTGAGGCGGTTCAATTGACTGATGTCTTACAAGGTGTAGGCAATTATGCGTGGTCACCCGATAGCAGTAAGCTACTTTTGACACTCATTGACCCTAAGCCATATGACTTAACAGAAGACAAAGAGGACGACGACCAAGCCGTTCCCTACGTCATCGACCGCATGCAATTTAAGCGAGACTATAGTGGTTACCTAGACCGTAGACGTACACATGTCTATGTCGTTGCGCCTGGCGCTAAAGCGCCTACTCAGCTTACCTTTGATGATTTTGATGACTCTGACCCCGTATGGAGCCCAGATAGCAGATCGATTGCATTCGTTAGCGATCGATCTGATGATCCCGATCTAAACTACGGCACAGACATTTTTGTTGTCAATGTAGATGACCAAGAACCTACCATTACTCAAATCACTTCAAATCAAGGCCGGGACTTCTCTCCAGCTTTTAGTCCAGATAGCAAAAGCATTGCCTATGTTACCTCCACCGGGCCGGACGTTGGTGGCTCTGCATTAACGCCAACAAAATATCTTGCAGTAACCGACATCGGTGCTGATCAACGCCGAATCCTTACTGCCAATCTTGATAGAAATGTATCCAGCCCAGAATATACTAGTAACGGCAGAGATATCTATTTCCGCCTCGAAGACAGCGGCATGAATCACTTTGCGAAAGTAAGAGCAACTGGCGGTGATATTGTTCGTGAAGTTAGTGATGACGCAAGCGTAAGAGACTTTTCGATTAACGGCGGCCAGACAGTTCTCGCCATAACCAACGCGAGCACCCCAACCGAGCTGTATAACTATGCAAATGATGAATTAACACGGCTTACTTTTGTTAGCGATGCCGTTTTGTCTAGCGTCGCCCGCGCCGAAGTCGAGAAGCTGCGTTTTGAAAGCGCCGATGGCACGCCCGTGGAAGCGTTCTTAGTTAAGCCTGTGGGCTATGAAACCGGCACGCGCTACCCAACAATACTTTGGCTACATGGAGGCCCAGCATCACAATTCAGTTTCAGCTATCACGACACCGCCCAGCTTTTTGCCGCCAATGGCTACGCAGTGATCATGCCGAACCCTCGCGGTTCGACTGGCTACGGAGCTGAGTTCGCCCATGGTACTGTGGCAGCATGGGGTGAAAAAGATTTTGACGATGTTATGGCGGCCGTCGACTATGGCATCGAAATAGGCGTGGTTGACCCTCAGCGCACAGGTGTCGGTGGTTGGTCCTATGGCGGCATTCTAACCAACTACGTAATTACCCAAACTCAGCGATTTAACGCTGCAATGTCAGGCGCTAGCCTAGGATTGGTGACATCCAACTATGGCCATGATCAATACCAGCTCATGTACGAATTAGAATTTGGCCTGCCTTGGGAAAACCCTGAGCTATGGGCCGATTTATCGCCTTTTAATAAAGTCGAAAATATCACCACCCCTACATTATGGATGGGCGGCGAGCTGGACTGGAATGTCCCTATCAATAATTCCGAGCAGATGTACATCGCAATGAAACGTCTAGGCCAGACAACTCAGTTAGTTGTTTATCCTGATGAACACCATGGCATCCGCCGCCCAAGCTTTCAAAAAGATCGCTTTGAACGTTGGATTAGTTGGTACGACCGATTTTTAAAGCCTGTGCCTGCGCTTAGTAACTCCAGCAACTAGTCCTAGCTCAACGCTTAGATGGCTTACTGCGACAGTAAGCCATCTAAGCAATGTCGCCTCACATTTTTTGCTGCTCATATTTTCAAGCGAACATTATAAATCTCGCGCCTATTGAAGACGTCTCTATTGGTGAGCATTTAGAAAGCTTTTTCTTTAAGCCGAGGCCAGAGTACCCTCACTATTATCAACTAGTTTTAAGCCCGCCGACGACTGCCACCGACCAGCTGACGACTAAAATTTTCTCGACAGGCGCTGACTGCGCGTCGATGGGCTAATTGGATAGCTTTAGATGTTAATTATCCTTTGCATATGGTGTCCAAGAAATTATTCGGGCGCCTGCCAACATCCCAAAAATAAAGTCCATGCGAAGCATATTACTCTACTGAAATTTAAGATGATTTAAATAGTTGAACAACACATCCTGGAGAGGAATAAATCATGCCTGCTATTAATTCCCAAAGATAAATGGCTGTAAATCTGTAGCCTAGAAATGGTTGACTGAAAAAAAATGGACTTGCTAGCTTAATGTTTTTCTTGTGCTAAGGCTTGATTGGGACGGCAGTTCTAGCTTGGCCGCGGCTTTAACGCACCGATTGCCAACCATGCCTCTTTATTAAAGAATACAACTCATGCCACTGAGCCTTTACCGCTGGCAAACTTAATATTTCGCACCTGTAAAGTCGAGATACTGGACCTGCCAACAGCAGCGTACTTTATAGTCTACCCTTTACTACTACCCCTCTTACCTTATCTCTAAACACTACCTCTAACCCTGTTTTTAAATCCTGTCTTTAATCTCTATCATGCCCCCTTTTCAATGGGCACAAACACGCATTTTCGAAAAGCGCTGCCAGAGTAGGATTACGATAATATGTCCATACTTTAACCCTATCTAACCGCAAGCCCGAAAACCGATTAGCACATTCTTTAAATTATCGGCCAGTGTTTCAAACTATCATTCACTGTTTTAATTGCCCGTTTTATTTTTCAAACTGCGATACATCTATTGACTAGGAAAACGCGTATAGTAAGTTCTTATGCTAAAAATCGATATATAATGGCAATTCTTCATACCGAAAAGTTGAGTTGGCCTCGCAAAGTCCTTGTCTTTGCGGGAGTCGCCTTAATAGTACTTTCCGTTATACTCCTCATGAGCACCTTGCTTGGGGTGTCTGAATTGGAATCATTCGCAGTTTTAGGCCATAGCGGAGTACGAGCTCTAGCAGGTATAGCCGTCGCGGGCTGCATGATGGCTGCGATTGGATCTTTCGACGAATAATTGGAGAACGAAAATGTTCAAACAATCAGATTTTTTTATACTTTTGGCGGTCGCAATCTCATTTGCTGTCTCAGGCTTTCTTTGGTTTTCAGGTCAGCATGAAGAAGGGCTTTTCACTGCGGTATGGGTGCCTTCGATATTGTGTTTCGCTATTTATTTCAAGTTGATGGCCATCAGAGGATCTAGCTCGTGAGCGCGATGACTCTGTTTTACATTGCTATTGGTGTTTTTGGCTTAATGATCGTGGGCTTGTACCTGTCTGTACGAGAGTTCTTGGAGGCCAGCAAGAATCCTTCCAGAAAAAAAGGATCGGATCCCGCCAACAAGCGATAGAACCGAAGTGGTTCTCTGAAGATACCCTGGCCTAGATTAATAGAGCCAGGGTATCTTTGGTGGCTAGTTAAACAGCCAACATATAATTCGACCTAAAGCATCCAAAGACAGCTTCAACGAGCCGCAAAAGTGTGTAGCAGTAATTTCTTTGAGATGACAAAGACTAACAGTCTCTTGGCTTACCCAACTCTTTATCCCTCCACCTTAGCGGGACAAAAAAGCAGACATGTTTGGCTATAAGTGTTGTTTACATCCCCCGCACATGCCTGAAAAAACATTAACCTGAGTCTGCATCCTAATTCTGCACTTTTTAGTCTTTTTTGTGGCTATATTTTGAAGTTCCTGCTTTTTTAATTACCCAGTCTTTGTCATCGGCAAAATCCTAGCGGCCCGTAATGAGGCCACACACACATAGTTTCCATAAGCAGATAAATCGCCAATCAGCTATATCGCAGCGTCTCACCCTCTTTCTCAATATCGAACGCACGAATTGGCTGTATTACATATTTTCGCGTCTCCACATTCGATACCGCAATGAAATCTGCATGGACTTTTTGATGATCGATACTTAGACGAATAAACCCCCGATGCCGACCGTCGGACCAAACAATTTCTTTGTTATCTTCAGCATTAGCTTCATCGAAACGTTTCAGCCCCTCATCGCCGAGAACCAATAACGAACGCGGAGAAGTCACACCTGTCGCGCCAAGCTCGAGCCCCATAGGCTTATTGTTTTCATCAAAAAGCTGGTTCGCCCAAAAACTATGGCTGTCGCCCGACAAAACCAGCAAGTCGTTAGCACCAGCTGACTTTGCTATATTGTAAAAGCGTTCTCTCGCTGCAGGATAACCTTCCCAAGTATCGAGGTCGTCGGGTAATTCTAATTCTCCAAATCGTGTCAAACTCTTCAGCTTATCGCTACCGGCCTTATCAAGGCTTTTCATCAGGTCTTCAAAAAAAGGTTTGTTTAGCTTCGGCGAAATGGATTTAGCGATCACGCTTTGATTGCCGATTAGACGCCAACGCCGTCCAGCATTCACAGACTCTTTGAGTTCTGCGGCAAGGAATCTCTCCATGTCTTCTGACAACATATTACGACGAGTATCATCAAGCACCGATTCTTTAAATTCCTGGGCTTGTTCTGCGTTCTCCAAGTTGGGCAAATAATCCCCGTAAGAAATCTGACGGCTACGACCGGTATGGCGACTTTCCAAGGTAATAAGGCTCACCAAATCACCGAACTTGAAGTGGCGCCAGTATTCATCCTTTGCTCCTCCAGCTGCCGGCTCCCTAATAGGCAGCCATTCATAATATGCCTGCAACGAAGCTTGCCGCCGAGCATTCCAGTCTCCTTCACCGGGATCATGGTTTTCTGCACCGTTCATCCAAGGGTTGTTGGCTGTTTCATGATCATCCCAAATCACAATCAATGGTTGTTTCGCATGCATTGCCTGTGAGCTAACGTCAGTTTTATATTGAGCGTGTCGCTTGCGATAGTCGTCCAACGTTAGAGTTTCATGGTTAGGAACATGAGCCCTGCCAATCCGCGATGCCACATCTGCGCCAAAGCCATCAGCGCCATGCTCGTAGATGTAATCTCCAAGATGTACGACTAGATCAACGCTCAAGTCATTAGCAATGGCCTCGTAAACATTGAAGTGGCCAAAAGCATAGTTTGAGCATGTCACTACTGCGAAGACCAGATTTTCGACATGACCTACCGGAAGAGTTTTTGTGCGGCCGATTACTGATGACTCACCCCGCGCGCGAAAATCATAGAAATATTGCTGCCCAGGGTCGAGTTCCTTGACAACCACCTTGACAGTGTAGTCTTTCGAGTCATCTGTTTGGACGCTGCCAGTGGCGACAATGTTAAACATTCTTTCATCTGTCCCTACACGCCACTCCGTGTCGAGGGCTCCTTCTGAGCCGCTTATCCTAGTCCAAATAACGACACTGGATGAATCTGGGTCGCCGCTGGCAACGCCATGAGAAAAAACAGTGCTAGGGGAAATGTTCGGGGCTGATCCTTGTGCGTTGGCCACAGGCAAAAATACTGCTGCAGATGCGGCGAGGAGAGCCTGCCTTCTGGTAATTTTTTTTGTCATATGTTGTTTCCGTGTTAATTGAGTCATCAATGATTTGACTCTCTTTTAATCTGCACGTCTATATATCTATGTACTTACCGCCTATACACCTTGCATGTTGGGGAATATCAGCAATCCTTAAAATGAAAAGAAAGCCGTACCAAACCAAGCTGGTCGTCAGACTTATCGCCATGATAGGCTTTAATTAACGAAGACGGGAAACAAGGGGCGATGAAAAGGGGGGAACGGAAGCTAGAAGGGTTGCCGTTTGAGAACCTAGCGGTAAATTAACTGATTTGTTGCTAGCAACATCCCACTGGCGGCCAATATCATTTCCAATTCCGCCATAACCCGCTCCGCCTCTCACGAACTTCATAACAATAAAGGCGTGCCAGCATTAATTGGCCTAAAAACGCCGCTAAAACAGAAAAATTTAGGAAATGTGTAGGACTTTTACTATACTGGAAGATATATTCCAATTTTATATTACAGAATCAGCGAGCAATCAACAGCTTTTCTATGCGGAATATTTCTAAAACACTGACTCTTACAATATGCTTTTGGATATCCTCTGGCTTATCGAATGCCGCTAGCTACGATGAACACTCACTAAAAGCTGCCTTCCTTTACAATTTCGCAGATTTCATCACGTGGCCCATCGCTTCTAATAATAAGCCTTTGAGTTACATTAACTACTGTGTTCTTCAAGATGGACTGGTCCAGGACTCGCTAAGCTCACTGATCGACAGTGATCGAGATGCAAAAATAGAAAGAAGCTTCAGCTTATTGTCCAGCCTAGATCAAATAGCTACCTGCCATTTACTTTATCTCGACACTGACGATCTCGCAAAAAACCCAGATTTGCTGAAAATAACATTAGGACTTCCTATTCTCACTGTGAGTGATCACGACGGGTTTCTTGAAAAAGGAGGAATGGTCAAGCTAGCAAGAGAGCAAAATCGTATGAGGGTCCACCTCAACGTAGACAAACTAACTGGATACGATTTTCGCGTAAGCTCGCAGCTTATGAGACTTGCCACCATCTACTCTTTAGATGACTCTTCCGAGGTAACGAAATGAGTCAACACTTCTCATTTTGACATTCCGGCATCAAGCGCAAAATTTTGTGCTCTTTGCCGCAACCAGAGTCCGGCTTCTACTTGCGGCTTCAATAACTCTAGTTATTACTGAGCTCTATTCACAGCGCAGCTCACTAACTAAATCCAGCGCGATATAGGTTGAAATCATTGCCATCAATAGCCTTGCACCAGTGGCATTTAAGGATGTAAAGGCTACGTGTGAAATTTTATTCGCCCTTTCAGCCAATCCAAATGTCATCTCCGCACAAAAATATACAACTGAAATGGCGCTATTTGCTGAATTTAAGCACCCGGAAAAACCACTGATTGAGGGGGCGATCCCACCTTTCAATTTTGACATACCTCCATTAAAGCGTACTGCCGGGCGCCCTTATCACCGCTGTATTTTTGCCTATAACATTTTTGCCTTCCTATGTCCTGACCAATTATCTAGAAGCTTATAGCGCTAAACCGATCGACACCTCTCTAGAAGCTATGGAGTCTGTATCCGCTCATGCCGATGATTCCCTTCGCGCAGCAACTTTTTTGGATGATGAAATAGGAACTCAAGGTAAAGATTTTAACGACATGTTGAACCAAATTCTATTGAGAGATACAAAAGTTCGGCACTTTTTTTATAGACCTCAAGTCAGCAAAGGAAGAGTCAAAAGCTGCCACCACCGTGAAGTATCAATTTTTTGCTAACATGATCGAACACTAATGAACGGCGTAATAGAGCTGGCCTAATTATTGGCCGAATCTGATTTAAACAAGCAACAACGTACTCACTGCGAGATCCTCGAGTTTCTGCAAACTCCTTATTAACGTTAATCAACGACATTCTCGACGTTTCGACGATACAACCTGAAGGACTCGCCATAGCTTAAGAAAGCATTCTTCTGCTGAACGCTATTTCAGTGATCAAAGACTTACTAATCTATGCAGCCCACGCAAAGAAGATTACGTTCAAGGTTCGTATTGATAAATCAGTTTTGAACAATATCATTAGCGACTCAGGCAGAATTCGAAAAATCCTGGTTAACCTAATTAGAAATGCCATAAAGTTTACTGAAAAAGATCGTATGCTTCTAAGCGTCTCAACAAGTAAGATCTGGCCCGATAATCACGCCATTAATTTCGATGTAACAAATACCGGTATAGGGGTATAGGGGTGTCAAAACGTGCGCAGTAAACTGTCTTTGATAGTTTTTCACAGGGTGATAATTCATCTAGCTGCAAGTTTGACGGGACCAGCTATTGATTCCGACACCTTTCCTTTTCCTGCCCCTTTAACAAACCCATCTCTGTATGGCGGCAAGCAGGTCGACATTGAGATAGTAAGCCGTTATACCAACCTCTTAATAGCCCGCAGGTTCGAGAAAAATATAGACTCAGTGTCTCTATGAATTTCAGATTATAAAAATCAAGATCCATAAATTGGGGGCAACAGCAGGGCAACGAATAAATTCAAAATAAAAATATGATTGAGTATGCTTTCTCAGACTATGCTTAGTGTTGACTCCATCGTGTCTAGCTCAATTAAGGCGCCTTACGACGCGACTCATAGAAGAAACTTAAGCATTGATCCTACTGACCATTGTTGGTTTTTCGCTTACTGTAGGCTCCGTACTGACTGAGAGATTAATTATTTAAATCAGCCACATGCCTACGCACCAACACACCGAAACAACTTCAAGGTCGAAGGAAAAAAGAAGCCCTACACGTGAAAAAAAAGGTCTCACCCATAGTTAGTTCGCCCAACACACCGAGGGAGGAACTGTGTAAGCAAAAAGAATCAAAGGCGAATCAACGAATGATCAACAGAGTCGATATTTGATCCTCTGCAACAGGTTAGCTACTTGGCACTTGGCACTTGGCACTTGGCACTAATTTTATTTTGGATCGCAGAATAGCAAGTACTTTTCCCTCACGAACTCCATACTAATTGTCGAGCGGGGCATTCATTTTGAAAATAGAAATTACAGCAACTGAGAAACCTCATAAATATGCAGGAATATGCGGGAATTTTAGTATACTAGCGGATGTATTCGAATCCTTCATTCCAAAAACTGAGAGTCAATAAAAACTTTCATATGCGGAATATCTGTAAGACACTGAATTTTTCAGTATGCTCTTGGCTGGCCTCTGGCTTTTCAAATGCTGCCGTCTATGATGAGTTTTCATTAAAAGCAGCCTTTCTTTACAATTTTCCGGATTTCATAACGTGGCCCAGCGCTTCTAATAAGGTGCCCGTCCGCGACATTGACTACTGCGTTCTTCATAATAGAAAGGTTCAGAGCTCATTGAGTCTACTCATTAGCAGCGACCAAAATCCAACAGTAAAAAGAAAATTCAGCTTATTGCCCAACCTGAATCAAATCACTACCTGTCACCTACTTTTCCTCGACACCTCGGACCAAACAACAAACCCTACCTTACTCAAAATGACATCAGGAGTTCCTGCTCTCACTGTGAGTGATCAAAAGGAGTTTCTTGTTCAAGGTGGGATGGTCAAACTTACGAGAAAAAGTAATCCCGCGAAGGTCCACCTCAACGTAGATAAACTCACTGAATATGCTTTTCGCGTGAGCTCGCAGCTTATCAGACTGGCCACTGTGTATCCTTTAACCTATTGTTCCGAGACATCGGAATGACTGAAAATCTTTCATTCAGGCATTTCAGCATCAAACGCAAAATCCTCGTGCTCTTTGCAGTCACCAGCGTTCTGCTATTACTAGCGGTCATAATGACCGAATTCTATTCCAAGCGCAGCTCGATGATTAAATCCAGCACGGTGTTGGTTGAAGTTATTGCCATCAATAGCGTTGCGCCGATGGCATTTAGCGACGCCCAAGCAGCTAATGAAATACTATCTGCACTATCGGCTAGCCCAAATGTCATCTCCGCACAAATATACACTCCTGATATGGAGCTATTCTCCGAATACAAAAACTCACAAAAGATACTTGCCGGAGACTCCTTCGAATCTCAGAAATTTCCAGACTCAGCTATTGTGTCTCAATCATTGAAGGCAAGGTTAGCAATTTCCAAGTTTGAAAATGGCGCTCTAAATGCGGCAGCACCCATCTTTATAAATAACCGCACCCTTGGTGTCCTTTTTATCAAATCCGACCTACAAGAACTGCAAGAGAGTGTCCTTCAAAGCGCTTTTATCGCTGCTATGTTTCTACTTGTAACCTTCCTCCTCTCCCATGTCCTGACCAATTACCTACAAGCGTATATAACGAAACCAATACACACTTTGGTAGAGGTTATGAATACCGTCTCCGCCGATGGTGACTACTCCCTTCGCGCGGAAACTTTCGTGGGTGATGAACTAGGGGAGCTTGGAGAAGGTTTCAACGACATGTTGAATCAAATTCAATTGAGAGATCAGAAACTCGACACCCTCGTTATAGACCTCAAGTCAGCAAAGGAAGAGTCTGAAGCTGCCACCGTCGCGAAGTCTCAATTTCTCGCCAACATGAGCCACGAAATTCGAACACCCATGAACGGCGTAATAGGGCTGGCACAATTATTATCCCAATCTGATTTAGATAAGCAACAACGTAATCACTGCGAGACCCTTGAGTTTTCTGCAAACTCCTTGTTAACGTTAATCAACGACATTCTCGATGTTTCGAAGATAGAGTCTGGAGAATTCACCGTAGCAAGAGAGGATGTTCTTTTGCTGGACGCTATTTCACCGGTTAAAGACCTGCTTATATCTGCAGCTCAAGCAAAGAATATTACACTTGAGGTTCGTATTGATGAATCTGTTCCAAAAAAGATTATTAGCGACTCAGGCAGGATTCGGCAAATCCTAATCAACCTAGTTGGAAATGCAATAAAGTTCACTGAAAAAGGCTCTGTGCTTCTAAGTGTCACTCTGATTAAGACCGGACCCGATACTCACGCCATCAATTTTGATGTCACAGATACGGGTATCGGTGTATCGAAACAGGCACAGAAAACTGTCTTTGATAACTTTTCACAAGGCGATAATTCAACCAGTCGTAAATTTGAGGGGACCGGGCTAGGACTCTCCATATCCAAAAAGCTAGTCTCGATTATGAACGGAGAAATCGGCGTACAGAGCGAACTAGGAGAGGGCGCAACGTTTTGGTTTCGTATCCCGCTGATCAGCGAAAAAACCTCACAGCAGCAAATACAGAAAGGGCATGGGAGCAACCCTAGTCCCGATAGACCTGTCCCCGGTGACGCAGCCTTGCAGCTTGCATCCTTTGACATTCTGGTGGCGGAGGACAATAAGGTTAATCAGCTGGTAATAAAAGGAATGATGAAAAAAATTGGCTGCATTCCTAGCTTTGCTCAAAATGGTGAGGAGGCAGTAAATCGATGCAGCGACGCACCACCGGACTTGATTTTAATGGACATCCATATGCCCGGGATGGATGGTATTGAGGCAACCACCAAAATTAGAGAGATGGAGCAGCAGACTTCTGGTACAGCTCAAATTCCGATTATTGCACTGACGGCTAACGCGATGGATGGAGACCGCGAACGTTATTTAAAGGCGGGAATGGATGACTATCTAGCCAAGCCAGTAAAATTAAATGAAATAGAATCAATGTTAGTTAAGTGGTTAAAAAAATAAAAAAGAACCTTTATTGGGAATTAAATTATGGCCTTAAAATTTTCACGATTAAACCGTTTAGCAAATGACAAAATACCATTGGTATTTGTGATGTCGACTTTATGTCAAATGGGCTTCGCACAGGACGGACCAGCCGACCTGCTGGATCTGAGTTTAGAGGACCTTTTCTCTGCAGAAATTGGAGAAATAGAGATAAGCAAGCAGCTTCCCAGAGGAGCAAAGCGCTGGCGCCTTCAAGTTAAATATCAGCGATCTGAATTCGACGGCATTAACATTGGGACTGACAGAATGTCTCCAGCGGACGTCTTGTTTCAACCTGGATTGGAACCTCGATCCAATGAAAATTACCCCATAGTTCCCGCGCAGATTCATCAAACAGCTGAATCCTATGCCCTAGGTTATCAAGTCAATCGACTGTTAGCGCTGCAAATGGTGGTGCCGTTTATCCAGCAGAGCACAGATCATTTCAGCGTAGTTCCTGGATACGAAAGATTTATTATCGAATCTGATGGCATAGGAGATGTGGTGTTACTAGGAAGTTACAATCTTCAAAAATTAATCTCTGATAAATGGCAACTAAGCTTTGGCGTCAGCTTACCGGTGGGCTCTATTGACGAGGAAGGAGACACGCCGAGGTCACCAGGCAATCAGCAGCTTCCTTTTTCAATGCAAATCGGGTCTGGCACATATGACTTGCCTATAGGCCTTGCTTACAGTAACAGCGGCAACACTTACAGCTGGGGAGCCAACCTTACAGGGAAGATTCGATTAGGAGAGAATGACAGAAACTACACTCTTGGCAATCGTATCGCCGCAAGTTCATGGCTGCAGGTGAATACAATGAATGGGATAAAGCCATCGTTAAAAGTGTCCTATAGCTATATTCAAGAAATCGACGGGATAGACCCCGAGCTATTGATCCCATCACCTTTCCCTTTTCCTGCCCCTGTAACAGACCCATCTCTATATGGGGGCAGGCAGGTCGACATCACCCTCGGACTTCGTATCCCTATATCCTCACGACAGCAAATCGATATTGAAATTGGTAAACCGTTATACCAATCTCTTAATGGGCCGCAGGTTCGAGAAAAATATCGACTCAGTGCGTCCATGAATTTCAGATTATAAAAATCAAACTCAATAGATTGGAGCAGCTATAAATGGGGCAGAATAAAACTAATCCTGTAGTTTTTGCCTGACCCTGTTTATTACATTGTATTCCTCTCACTTAAGGCGATTTACAGTGAGAACTAGACCTGATATACCCTCATTTTTACTATTCTTCGTTTTTGACATTTCATCACCCGCTATTGCTCAGCGGCACCTAAAAAATGAATTAAGCGACCCAGCAGTTTTAAGGGGCCTAGCTGATATAGAGTCAGACGCAAACATTTCAGCACAGCAGCTTGTTGAGATTGGCGGTATTATTTCCCCGTCTAAACAAGAGTTAAAGCGCGCCAAGCTGTCGCAGCGCTTATGCGGGGGGATTGGACTGCAAAATGTTGAAGTTACCAGCAGCCCCAATGCCATGGCTCGGATACCGGGTTCCACTGAGAATGCAATTTTTTTGTAGCGACTTTGGATGTCCTTGCTGCCGTCGCAAAGTTTCAGTGGGCCGCCGTAAGCTTTCCCACTGTCGTCGGCGCTCGGTCAGTGGGTTGTCTCACTCGGTGATACTGCCCCTCCTTCGCTAAATATTTGCTCAACGTCTATGACGTCAAAATTATAGCTAGCATTGCAAAATTCACAGGTGACAGAAACTGCCCCTTCTTTCTCAACTATGTCATCGGCCTCAGCTTTGCCAAGGGTAAGCAACATCGCGGCAGTGCGTTCACGAGAGCAGCTACAAGAAAACCCGATGTCGCGAGAATCGAAAAGCCTAACCGTCTCTTCATGGAAAAGGTTGTGTAAAAGATCTGCTAGAGAATTCGTTTTTAACTCATCCTCAGTGACCGTAGAAGCCAAATGTATTACTCGATTCCAAGCATCATCATCTTTTGTTCTACCCGGAATTTTTTGAATTAGCATGCCGCTCGCATTTTGCCCGTCACAGGCTAACCAGAACTGGGTAGCCAGCTGCTCGGATGTATCGAAATAATGCTCAAGCGCGTCTGAAAAATTGCTGCCGCGAAGCGGGGCAATTCCTTGATAAGGCTCAGCACCAATAGTCTTAATGGTGATGACTAGGTGATCGCTACCAAAAATTTCCTGAAGATCCATGGTTTCCTCAATCTGACTGCTTTGGCGAGCTATGCCTCGGACCTTTTGCTTTGAGTTAGCTTCCACAACCAGCAGCCCTAATGGCCCAGTCCCGCGAATCTGAAGTGTAACGCTTCCTTCGATTTTGAGCGTGTCCGCAAGAAGCGTGACCGCGGCAACCGCTTCCCCTAATAAGGTTAATCCCCTTCCCTCTAACCCGGCCTGCTGGGCAATTTCTTGCCAGGATTTATCCAATGTGACGTACTGTCCGCGTATAGGGTGGTCTTCGAAAAGAAAACGGTGACTTTGGTCGAGCTTTTTCATGAATATCTCAGGGGCAGCAATTGAATAAAGGCTCGCCTACGCATCGATATAATAGAGGAAGGAGAGGGGGAACAAGCGAAGGATCATATTCCATTGGAGCGTACAAATGAACCTTCTAATGAGATCTACCGTAGAAATTTCCCTATAAACCCTGTTGCCTAAGTTATTGGGCTAAAGAATTCATTCCCTTGAAAATCTGATTTGCGATGTGCACAATGACCAATGACCAATGACCAATGTTACTGACATTTTGGTCGGATCGAGTAAGGCCGGAAATTCCTGCATTGACAGAATTGGTGAATACTCTGAGCCGTGAATTCCCGCACTGAGAGACAAGACAGGGCCTTCTTGTTAGCCATGTAATATGGCGACCGAGATGAAGCGTCCTCTGCGGCAACGCCGTGAACATCCAATGCGTCTGTTATTCGCCTATTCACCGATACTAAGACGGTTACCCTAGATAGCGTGATTTTTGTCTTGCCATCAACCTGGAGTCATCTTTTAGTTTCCAAGCAGCGTTCCTATACTTGTAAATAGACAGTCGATTCCTTCTCATGAAGCAAATCAAGAAGATTTAGATTAAAATAACCTAACAGTGGCAAATAGCTCTTGAGAATCACGTGGGATTGAATCTGTGAATACACTCGAAAAGATTGGCGAAAGTCGTAAATTCTGGTTCGCTGGCATTATCTATCTAACCTCGATGGAAGCTATCGCGCTTTACTATCAGTACGGCCCAGGGCAGTGGTTTCCATGTGCTCTATGCGTCCAAGTTCGAGCTTGGGTACTGGCTGCCCTTTTCTTCTCTATCTTAGGTTTAGTGCTGGTGAAACATTTTTGGCTACGCTGGATGTCTCTCAATCTTACCATCCTCATGCTGGCTGGAGCGCTTTACACCAGTTATTACGCCTTTGGTGTGGAGCAAGGAACCGTAGTCTCTACTTGTTCTATGGGAGCTGGATTTCCAACATTCATGCCGCTTGACCTGTGGCTACCCTTTTTCTTCGAAGCTCAAGGAATGTGCGGTCAGTCTCCCGCCATGCCATTAGGCCTTTCGATGGTCGAAGCTCTGTTGATCACGATCTCTATGCCACTGCTAATGCTCATAGCAGTTTGGGTGGCTCATATTCAGAAGATGGTGGCCGGTGAGGTTTGATTGGTTACGGTGCGGCTCTGGCGCTAATGCATTTAAACAAGTCCATCGTCATACTGAGCATAAAACATCTTTAGTCGATAATTGCATTTGAACCCGGCGAGACAAATAGATAAAAATTTGGAACTGGCCGGATAGCGCTAACGTAATAAACATGCCTCCGTCACTGTCAACTAACTTGGTCCCCGCAAAAGCATCTGCTCTCCTCGGGCCGAAGAACTTTTTTTGTTGATAAAAAATTCAAGCTCCTAAATTACGAACAGATAGGTTACTCCGAATGCCAGCGAAACGCGTTGTCTCAATATACGTACACGATTGACCTCTAGCGCGGATAAAGGCTTCTTCATCCGCAAAAAAGAAAGTATTTTCAGCAGCAGCACGATAGGAGAAACTCCAGCTTAATTGCTTGCTCACCAGATCTAGTCGAAACCCAGCTAGGATAGTGGGTGTATTAAGACCGGAGAAAATACGGGCGCGCCCGTCCTTTAATCAGGGCACAGGCTCAGCGCAAGATCAAGTCAAGACGTCGGCGCAAGCGCTGGGTTGACCACGCATTTAAGCAACCCTTCTTCAATATCATTAAAGATATCGGGGCGGTCGCTGATGACTTCTACACGACTATCAAGCAGGCTTTCAGAGCTGGCTTGCAAGTTCATTTTAGTAACAGTGCTGTCTGCTTTGTTGAAACTAAGCGTTCCATCTGGAGTGATGAACACGCCTTTCAAGCGGTCAGCCTCAATGCCATGAATCAAACTATGTAGCTTATCGGCGTCAAATAGCCATTTTGCGTTAAATACCCAGCCTCTGCTAAAAAATCCCTCACCAGAATTGTCTGCACTGACAAATCCTTCTGCCGGCGCCTTAATACAGCTAACCGAAGCAAGAGAACCCTCAGCGCTGATTTTATTCTGATGATTTTCTTTGTTCTCCTTACTGGCTGGTCGATCTAACCACCCTAGATCAACAGCGCCATGTTGTACTTGATACAGCAGTTTCTTATCTAATCCGAAACGGTCTTCTATGTATTCGAGCAACGCCGGAAAGTCTGCTGGGCCATACAGATCTGCCTTATTAGCAACCACTACTTCGGCGATTTCAAGCTGCTCATTAAACGTTGCGTTTAATGTGTATCGTTTATCTTGTATTTTTCGCGAATCAATAAGCGTAAGAGTAGCCTGCAGGTTTAAGACCTCTCGGTAATACTCGCTCGATAGCACCGCCAAAACCTCTTTAGGGTGTCCAAGGCCTGTAGGTTCAATGAGCAGGCGATGAGGGTTAGATTTAGCCAAAAGTAAATTCAAAGCCATTTGCATGGGCAATCCATTAGTGCAGCACATACAGCCACCAGGCAATTGGCTGATAGTAATATTAGTCTGATCACCTTTTGACCCCGAAAAAAGATTGCCGTCTATACCGACCTCTCCGAATTCATTTACAAGGACAGCCCACCGCTCATGCTTTGGCTTTTGGGCAAGTAGATGTTGGATTACCGTGGTTTTACCAACACCAAGAAAGCCGGTAATAATATTAGTGGGAATCTGACTAATAGGCTTTTTGCTATTTTTTTTCACAGAAAATTCTCTTCAGTGTTGCATTTATGCCTTTGGCAAAGCATGAAATTCCGCACGTGAGCAAACGCGATGATCAAAGTACCAAGAACCGTGGTGGCTTTCTCACCAAATTTTCCTAGCGACTCTTCACCAATTATCAAAACTGAGAACAGTATGAAGAGTCCGGTCAAACCAATTAAAACTATTTCTACTCGACGGTGCTTGCGACACCCAATAGTCAGCGCGAGTAAGCTCGTCGGAAGCACAAGAAAAAGTATTACGTAGTGGAATCTTTCGTCTTCGAGAAAAGTCGCACCGAGTGCAGGCAACATAACGATGGCAATCGGCGTGAGCAAGCAATGAGCGACACACATCAACGACAACCCGACGGCCGCTTTATCCATTTTTAATGATGTTAACTGCATAACTCCTCCTGTCCCGTCGCTGAAAAACGACTAATTATTTAAACTGTATCGTGAAACAAAGCGTGAAAACCCCCGAACAAGAGAGTCTTGCCATGGATAGGCTCGCAATGGATAGGCAAGCCCTAGTTTTGCAATCGCCACACCAAAAACATCTCAACGCTAAAAACGGTTTACCGCGGCATAAAATTGACCAAGCTAAAATGACTCTAAATTTCCCAGTTGATAAGAGCTGGTTTGTGAAACTGCTGGTTAATCCATCAAGAATAGTTTTCAAAATTGGTAATCAAAGCCTTCCTTATTCCTTACTGAACCATCAGCTTTCTTTTAGCTACCTTCCTTCCTCGCCATTGATTCATTGCACTTCTAAGAACTAGAAACGAGGCTAGTCGCACCAGCGAAACGTGAACTGGATACTCTTTCCATTGCTTAAGTGATGTTATATTATAACATTTTTGTGGCGGCTAACAGGGCTTAACCGATGGATACAAATTTTTCTTTACCCGAGAGAAGCATTAGAACCATGGCGATAACACAAAGCACACAAACCGCTCGCAGCGATTCACCGGAGATCCTTGGCGAAATATATCAACCTCCAGTGAACGTAGCGATTTGGCAACGGGTTCTTGACAGCGCGGTTGCTTCCTACTCATTTTTTTTACTAGAGCAAAATGCTTCTTTTAGAATTCAACAGATCCACAACGTTTCCCAAATTAGAACCCTGTTAAGAAATTCTCTCCCTGACAGTAACGAGAAAAACCCGTTCATCGAAGATATTGCTTTAGTCGTTGATATGTTTAGTCTCTTGTTCGAGGCAGATGAAGTCGGCTTGCGCTTGCAATGTGTCTCGGGCGCGCCATGTCCTGCTTTTCACAACGATCGAATTCCTTGTCGGCTATTACTAACCTACCATGGTGCCGGCAGCCAATGGATGGACGAATCCAATTTGGATCGCGACGCACTGGCAACGGCCGAATCGCCTTGCCTAGATGAAAACAACATACATAATATTGCCGCTGGGCATGTCGCCTTGTTCAAGGGAGAAGGCTGGGAAGGCAACGAAGGCAATGGTTGGGTTCACCGCTCGCCACCGCAGCCATCCCATGAGAAGCGTCTAGTTTTAACACTGGACCTTCCTCCCAAGTAATAAAGAGGTAAGTTTTCTCTTCTTTACCATTTACCGACGCTAGATGCTCAGTGGCTTTAAAAATCACTATTGATTCTAATGCTCCCAATGAGCAAGTTCGCAAGAGTGGTTAGGCAGCTTAAATGCAAAGATAAACCTGTACTCGCGCTCGGGGCCACAAGACTGCACATCTTTATTTTCGCCGCCGCAGTCGGACACGACACTATTGGCGAGAATGGAGAGAGTGGCGAACGATTGATCACTGTGGCCGGTTCGCTTTTGGTGGCTATCAGCCACCAAAGAAATTTACAGTTGTGCCAGCTTCGAATTCCATCGTTTAGTTTCAAGTAACCAAGTGGATATAACAAGAATGACCTATTTTCACGAACTGGAAGAACTCTCTGTTGGGGATAGCCAACCTCTTAGCAGAATCATCGACAATCTAGCGTTCAATGAGCAAGGACTTGTCCCTGCGATAGCTCAAGACTTCGAATCTGGCGAAGTACTTATGCTTGCTTGGATGAACCGAACAGCGCTACAGCAAACAATTACCTCCGGTAAGATGACTTACTGGTCACGAAGCCGAGAAACACTTTGGATCAAAGGAGAAACCAGCGGACATTTTCAATACCTTATGTCGGTTAAGTTCGATTGCGACGGCGATGCAATACTTTGCCGCATCACTCAAAAAGGGAGTGCCTGCCACACTAATCGAAAAAGTTGCTTCTACCTCAAACTGGACACGTCTTTAGACCGAGTCACTATCATCGCTTAAAAAACTGAGTGTTGGTTTCCTTTGTCGTGCAGACTGACGAGCAAACACTAAGGTTCCCTGTTTTTCTACCGACACGACTATTTTCTGTATCGAACAGTAAAGACCGCCCGCTAGATTCAGCGAGCGGCCATTGGCGGATAGGAGTTTGCTCTAAAAATGCATTCGCACTCCTGCCTCAACCGTACGACCAGGCTGAGGTGCTAGGTCTTTAATAAATGTCGTGTGGTAGCGTTGTTCATCGTCGGTCAGATTCCGTCCACTTAAAAACAGCTCAACTGAGCTCCCTCCTATATCCATGGTGTAGTTGATATGAAGTCGTAGATCATCAAACCCTTCCGTGCGAATCTCACCAAGACCGGTATCGTTCTGGTCACCCACTCGCCGCCAACTCACTTCAGCCAGCCAACCGCTCCAATCCATTACGGCTCCCAGGCGCAAGCGCTGCGGAGGAATGCGCGGAATATTACGATTTGCCCCGCTATTCAAACGCGCCGTGACAACATCGAAACCTGCGTTCAATGACAGTCCGCCCCTCTGCCAATTCATAGCTTGCCAAGAGGCATCGGCTTCGAAACCGCTAATGGTTGCATCTGCTTGGGTCCACTGCAGCACCGGCAGCTCGTCCATCTCCGCACCAGTATTGGCTTCATAGATGAAATCATCAAACTCGGTAATATAAGCGCTTAAAGAGAAATTCAAACTGCCTAAATCGTAGCGCAACATGGCGGACAAATTAGCTGCGGTTTCCTCATTAAGATTGCGGTCGCCGATTTCAAAGGTTTGTGTTGCCAAGTGAGGACCATCAGAGAATAGCTCTTCTGCCACCGGTGCACGGCTTGAGTAATCTAATTGCCCGCTCAATATCCAGCCGTCACTTAAAGGTTGGATTAGGCCAAGAGAAGCTGAGCCAAGGTTAAAGTCTCGCGCGCTACCAACAGTGGGATCCTGCTCCACATGTTCATAGCGAACGCCAGCTTCCAAGCCTAAACTGCCAAAGCTGCGTTGGCCAACGTAGAACAAGCCTAGCGTCTGAGTGTCTACCGGCTGCACGAATGCTTCTGCGCCTATTGCTGAAAACTCTCGGTTTGATAGCTGCACACCTGTCGCGCCTTCAAAGCCGAAGAAATCGTCATGAGTGAACTCCAAGCGTGATTCGAATGCTTTAGTGGCAAACACAGTGCCTTCCTCACCGCTACCTTCAAACTCAACATGCTCGTAGTCGTTGTAGCCTAGGCGGAAATTCATGGCACTGACGCCAGCAAATGGATTTTCAAGCCCAGCCTCTATGTCGAATCGAGTCTGTGACAAATCTAAAATTGACCCTCCCTCTTCAGCTTCTTCATCGTGCCCAACTTCATCATGCTCTTCATCACCATGCTCTTCATCACTATGCTCCTCTTCATCTTCATGATGACCATGGCTATGCCCCGGGAGACCGTATTCTGCCTTATAGCTTGATACCGACATCCCAAAAAAGCCGCGGTCGCCGACATAAGAGCCGCCAATAGCCCCTCCCTGAGCTTCCAACTGACTGTTGGGCAGAACACCGTAAGCTTCTTCATCGCCGTGCTCGTCCCCGTGCTCGTCCCCGTGCTCGTCCCCGTGCCCATCATCGTGTTCATCATCGTGCTCGTCCCCGCGCCCATCATCGCCATGGCCTCCTTCAGCCTCTTCCTGTGCTCGAAAAGCAGCAGATTCGGCATAACCTGGGATCTCATATTCATCTGCGCTGCGGTAAAAGCCATCAGCATGAAAGGCAAAATTGCCTGCGCCACCGTCAATTCGAGCGGCAGCAGTCTGCTGATCAGCGTTGTCTGAATCCCTTAATTCCAGCGAGCCCGATAGCCTATCTGGCACCTCATGAGGAATTCGACCCGTATGCACATCTACGACACCGCCTATTGCGCCACTTCCATAGAGAAGCGTACTCGGGCCTTTAAGCACTTCGATACTCTGGGCAGTGAAAGGCTCGATCATTGTCATGTGGTCGGGGCTGGAAACAGACACATCCAAGCTATCAATTCGATCCTCCATGACCTTAACCCGCGGCCCTCCAAGACCACGAATCACTGGCCTGCCAACAGCTTGACCAAAGTTGGATGAATGAACTCCGGGTATGTCTCGTAAAGTTTCGGCCAACGAGGGTGAAACGACTCTGCGAAGAGCATCACCCGTCAGCACTGAAATAGGCTGTGCCAAACCCTCTGCAGATAGCGGGTGGGCGCGGACAATAAGTTCTTCAATTTCTTGATTCGCTGAGGTCTGAGCTTGAATGGCGCCGCTAACCGCAACGCTCAACAGTGATAATACAAAAATACCCCGTGACGGGGATGTGGGATAATAACCCATGGTATTTACTCCTTGATAACGATTTAAAGTGAGCTTCTTTTGAGCTCGATTTGACTGTTTACAAGGGAAATTGCGGCGGCGCTCTTATAGAACTTGCTGTGAAAGTCTTGTCTAGCAAGACGCTAACAAGGGCTAAAGATAGTTTGGTGAATGTAGTGGAATGACTAAAGCCCGGCTTGCTGCTGTGGTGTTCGTCATCGATGCTAGCGTGACAAAGCAGACAAAGCTGCTCATCGCAATCTGGGTCCGATGCATGCCCAGCTTCCAAAACCTGAGCAAAGAACAATATCGCGCACAGCAAAAATACACGCCAATGGAGAAAGCCTTGCTTGCGAAGATGAAGAAAACAGAACATAGAAACCTAAGAGCGCGGGAGGTAACTGACAAAAGAGTCAGTCTTGCTAAAAATCTAATGTTATATTATAACATATCTTTATTGCAAATCGGATTTCGAACCAGCTCCTAATGAATGAACAAGCAAGCGGTGAGCGAACATCAAGTCGATGCGAAACCCCATGTCGATTTCCGAGTGCAATACCTCTATGATTGATGAGCAGCTCAAGAGTTGGGTTGCTGACTAACGCGCCCAACCAGTTACTAAAATGATGGGATCACGACAAACAACCTCAATTCGGAATATAGATTTGACTGATCGACTTCATAAATCATCAAAAAACGCTCTAAGTTTCGCCTGCGAACGTAACCATGCGCTGTGCATCGAAGAAGCTCTAGATCATGCCAAACGTGTTTGTGAAAAAGCAGGTGAACGCTTTACCGACCTTCGCAAGCAAGTGTTCGCTATTGTTTGGGCTGAGCACAAGCCCGTAAAAGCCTACGACCTGCTATCAGAATTGTCATCAATACGTAAAGGGGTTGCACCAGCTACTGTCTACAGGACATTGGACTTTCTCCAATCGCAGGGGCTGGTGCACAAATTAGAGTCGCTCAACGCTTACTTAGGTTGTTCTCAACCAGAAACCGAACACCATGGGCATTTCCTAATTTGTGAATGCTGCGAAGAAGTTCGTGAGCTAGAGTTTGCGCCATTCAGTCAGTCAATCGATGAGATTGAGAAGGCCCAGAAATTCCAGATTAAACACACTACTATCGAACTCTTCGGCCGGTGTATAAAATGTCAATGAAGCTCCCTCACCCTTGTCACGGGAGCCTCTCCTCGGCGAAGATCTTATTCGGCAAAAGTTCAGACAGACTCAACACACAAATCACCACAAGTATTAACACTCGCGAGTAATAGGGAAGAAGCTTAAGTGACTTTGCCTGAGGCTACGCGAATCATAGCTTCAAAAAAATATTCTTTCCCTATAAAAATTCTAGCGCCATCTTTAAAGCAGCGGACTCCTGATATGGCTATTGCTTGAGTGCCTTTAGTGTATGCTCGATTCAGCCTATTCCTCGATTAAGCTGTAGTTAAGCCAAAATGACTTATTAATGGCCCCTTACTTTTTTGCACAGCGAAGGGATCTTACTTATGTTAGCTGGAAAAAAACTTACACTCATAATTGTTTCAGTGATCCCGGCGCTCGCTCTGATTCTTTGGGAATACTTTAACGGCGGAGTCGCAACCCACTATCCAGGGGCTGATTCAAGTAACCTAGGTCTTTCAAACTGGTGGGGACTGCTTACTATTCCCACGCTTACCTGAGCGGCTCTAAGCCTTATTAAAAGAAGAAGGAGTGCTAATTTACTAGATCCTCTGCGCATAGTGACTAACTTAAACGCAGAGGAACTCGAACTAAAAACACGTTCCGCAATTTCTCAATTACTACCCGATAGTGAATTAGTCAAACTAGATAAAATCACCGAATACGATAATTATTATTACACCACACATAACCGTTATATGCCCTTGCCGGTCTTTAGAGCTCGGTTTTCTGATATCGAAAACACTTGGTATTACATTGATGCCACAACAAGTAAAATATTAGCTCGTTCGACACAAACAGACCGGATAAAACGCTGGCTCTATAACGGTTTACATAGTTTGGATTTTCAATTTCTACTAGTAAATTGGCCGTTGCGGGAAGCCATAGTCATATTTTTATCGATAACCGGAGTTATATTCTCGTTAACCTCTTTGGTAATGGCCTGGCGCAGATTACGAAAAAACAAATTATTAAAAACCAAACAATTAACGAATAGCTAAAATGAACAGATATTATTTTTAAGTCTCATCACCCTGTCATCTTATAACCTGGTTGAGCTGTCTAGGGCAGAAGCCTCTTTTCTTACAGGAAAATGCTACCAACTTCTCGTGGAAACAACTCTCACAACGTACTCTTAGAAACCCATAAGCAAGCAGGCCGCACTTTAGGAAGTCAGTAAACTCCTGTTGGACATACCCAGGCAACGATTTATCTTCAGCGGCCAGGCCCTCTCCCTTTGGATCGACGAGTCGATCAAAATTTCTGAAGCAATGTTTGTGTAACCGCTGACCTTTTATGCCCTGTGGGTACAACACTGCCAGCGACACGCGTTCAAAAACTTAAACTACTGATTTAATTAGTGAACTATTGTTATTTCAATAGTGTGAAAATAGCCTTTTTGGCACTTTTCCTAACAAACCGTACAAAAACTAATTTGAATTTGGAATATTAAACAGCGCACGCGTATTACTATTCGGCTCGCCTTTAAACGCTATAACATTTACCTCAAGGTTTTCCAGATTGCTACTCGCCATCGAGAACCCTGCTTTGTCCAATGCAGCCAATAGTGACTTCTCCGTAAAACCAGTTTTGTGTGCGTAAAAATCTTGCCCACTGCTTTCTATTTCAACGCTATAACCGTACAACACATCTAACACCATAATGGGACCAGCAGGAGATGTATAAAGCACGTCATCGATATCCAATTTATTCTCAACCGTCAGTCGCATTACTTCTGCTATATCAGGCACCCGAATATGAGCAAAGCCACCGTCTTTAATCACATGTAAAAAACCAGCCAAAACCTTCTGCACATCATGGCGATAATAGTGCTCAAGGTTGTGCGAGCAATACACCGCATCAAACTGATCAGCCTCTTGTGTTGCAAGCTCACGAGCATCACACAAAATATCGGGCTTCCCCCTCGGGTCTATATCCAGCAACAAGTGTTCAAAACCTGCGAAGTGAGCAGGCAGCTGAATTGATTTATTATTACCACCTACATTTAAAACTTTTCTCAAAGTAATACCTCTACTAAAGTCTTTAATTAATAATTCCGAGCATAAGTAGAATAAAAGCTATCTCCTTCCAAGTCTATGCCCTCCTTTGCCTGAAATATTATCTAGCTTGCTCCAATCACCTCAGAAATCTCCTTTTTTCTCCACGATATTGGCCAATCTAGCTAGTTATCTGCCGTCTAATCCAGTTAATTTGTATTGTTTGGAATATCAGGCCGCAGCGTGCCCCACCACCTTCCCAGACAGCAAGTAGCAAAAGGAGAAAATTAAGAACGGTCAAACAACTCAATCTGTGGCGGCGCCCTCCCCGGAGGAAGCCTTGCACTGTTATTTGAAATTGACTTTTCTCTGAGGTACCTAAGAATCTTCTCGATGCCCGCGGGGTCTTCTACGCAGGCGATGATCTTGACCGGGCCTTTACACTTCTCACAGGTTTCAATGTCGATATTGAACACCATTTTTAATCTTTGCACCCACGTCATGGCTATATGACGTTCGGCCTGTGTCTTGTCTTTCCATGCTGTGCCGAATTGTGCTTTACGGCCTTTCCCTCGTTTGGCAGGCGTCACATCAATCCGGTGCTTGCTGTTTGGCCCAAAGACCCCGTGGAAGCGAGTGAGGTTAACTCGGGGTTTTGGCACCAAGGCAGCCAGCCGGGCAATAAAGTCAGCTGGTTCAAAGATCACATGGGGAGTGCCATTACGGTAGGGCGTCTTGAGTTCATAGTGCACCTTGCCCGTAGAAGTGAGCGACAGACGCTTCCCGGACACCGCCGGGCGGGAAATGTAGCGACACAATCTTTCCAGCTTATCGCGTTGATGGGCTTTGGCTGCCACTCCAGCATGAAAACTGAAACCGGCCAGTTTCGCCACGCGTTCAGAACCCGGCGGCAAGCCTGGCGTGGGTGGAATGGTTTGAAAGGTGAACACTTTTCGTCCTCGCTGGGGACCCATAGCTATCCGGTAAGTCACCGAATGGGAATGAATGTCCTGCATCGGGTCTTCGCCCAACCCCTCCAGGGTGAGAGTGCTGTTGTCTTCATCCCGTTCAAGCAGGCCCCGCCTTTCCAGTGCATTGTTAACTTAGGGTAGTTCGGTTAGATAGAAATCAACAAGTTTTGGCTGCAGACGAAGCTATCACCCTCGGTCATTGGCTGCCTTTCCAGTGGGCATAATAAAATCCCCACACTCAAACGAATGCGGGGATTCTCTTAAAATAAATGCCTGATCAAACGCGCAGCGTTTAAGACGGCGAAGCCGCCCGCAGGGTGAGGACTTTGGCCAAGCCAAAGACCGAATCTCTATGACCGGTTGACCGCCATG
>CAWKZY010000007.1:0-118338 GCA_963854625.1 Gammaproteobacteria bacterium
TAAATCTATCCATGCTCATCGATTGGTTTCAACATCATCAAGAAATACTTTGGTTTACCACCATTGCGGTAGACCTCAGCTTCGCGATTCTTTTGTTTCGCTTGTTTGGCCGACAAGGCTTGTACGCCAGTATTGTCATCAGCTTATTGTTGGCCAACTTACAAGGGCCAAAGCTCACAGAAATTTTTGGCTTACAAACCAGCATGGGAGTGATTCTTTACTCGAGCATCTATTTTGCAACAGATCTTCTAAGCGAGCGCTACGGTAAAGCAGAGGCCACACGTGCGGTGATGATTGGATTTGTTGTAAGCATTGTTATTATTGTGATGATTAGCTTAAGCTTGCACTACTTGCCATCCACCCATCCAGAAACAGCAGACTTTGCGCAAAGCGTGCATCAAGCAACAGCAACCCTATTTAGCTTCACCCCGCGCTTTGTACTTGGCTCGTTGCTCGCGTACCTTATAAGCCAACGCTTAGATGTCTGGATATTTCACATCATTAAACGCAAAACTCAGGGTAAACATTTGTGGCTACGCAATAATGTTTCCACAATGTTATCTCAGGCTATTGATACCGGGATCTATGGTGTAGTTGTTTGGTGGGGTGTAGTGGATTTTGATACAGCTATGCAATTGGCTTTAACGAAGTACTTTTTCAAAATCATTATTGCACTTATTGATACACCCTTTATTTATCTCGCACGGGATTGGGATGTGGAAGGTAAAGATTGGGTAGCGGGGTAATTTTTCGAAGCCACCGCTTAACTTTTGTGCCTCCTTTAGCTCCTTCGGGAAAATCCTTTAGCTCCTCAGGAAAATAAAGCTTCGAAGACAGTTTCAGGCTCCGCTAGCGTAAACCCAATGGGTATCTTTACCACTACAATCATTCAACTCAGGGCGGCCAGACACCATCAAATTTCTGGCCTGCAACCCCACAAGTTCGCACTTAGCTGAAGCTTTTTATTAAGTAGCCGCGCAGCCAAACGTTAAAATTTAGCGAAATAATAAGACTAAGTAATCGAAATTTGAGATCAGCGTAAACACTCAAAACAGGCGGTAACAATACTTTGGTTCGCAGATAGAAGAACAAAATAGCCGCCTCCATTAAAAAAAGGTCAAGCCATCGACATTCTCTGAAAAATTGAACGTACCATCTGAAACAACACATTTAAGCTAAAAAACCTAATATTTTGGACACTCTACTGCTCTTAATTCAAAGTAGTCGCCCGAAAATAAACGATGTGGTATCACCGTAAGCATGTTGGAAAGTGACAAAAAGCAGCGCTCTACAACGGCACGCCACGGTCGGCTTTGGTGCGAGTATTATTTTCTCTAACTGTCTTCTAATTGTTGTTAAAGAAGAAATGCTCTCGAATATACAATAAATTCAGACCCTTGAGAGCAATAGTATTTTTCAAGCAAAGAGACTCAAAGCTTGGCATAGCTATTGCAAATGTGAAGTTAATGTAAAAGTAGCCGCATCCGGCTAAATCAACGGAAGAAAGCCTGCTCGATTAAGCGGGCCAGCTACCACACAAATCAATGACTGGCGAGCAGCGAATAACGACTCGTCAAAGTCATTGCAACATAACAATGTAGCCTAGTTGAAGAACTGTAGTTTCATTGTTGTAAAGTTGCGAGGCTTTGTATGTCTTTATGCGCGTCAAATAAAATTTATCAATCTATCTTTTCCCTGCTTTTTACGATCCCTTTTTTGCTAACTACCGCCCAAGCGCGGGCGACGGACCACGCCACTCAAGCTGCGGAAATCACTCAGTGGCAATCATTACTCAGTAAAGTGCAAGGTGAATATGGCAGCTATTCTCACTATCTTATTGAGCCTTATACTCAACTCGCGCGAGCCCAGCTAACAGCCTACCGATTAGCTGATGCACGGAGGTCTGTAGACAAGGCCATCCACAACAGCAAAATTAACAGTGGCTTATACGCATTTGAACAGATCCCCTTACAAAAATTATCTATTGAAATAGACTCGCTAGAATCAGATTGGGTTGGCGTTGAGGAAAAGATAATAAACCTAGTTAATCTCGTAACTAGACAACTGAAGTTAGAACCAAAACAGATTATAGACGAATTGCAATGGGCTTCAAATTTTCGCAACTTGGCGGCCCTAGAAGATACTGAAGATCGATCGGCACTACACATCATTAACTCCACAATCCTTCTTGAGCATATGGTAATGGTCGCACAGCGCTCAGGGCTGACAGGCGACAGCTTTTATCCCCACCTGCTGCATTCATTAGCAAATCAGTATTATATTGAAACCAAAGCTATCATTGCTGGTGGTAGTATCGGTTATAGACTTCGGGTCACCGACCCCGGATTAGATTTTATAGACAGCCGCCTAGACGCTATTGATAAAAGATATGAAGCAGGCTTAGACAAACTTCACATGATCCAACATCTTGCCAGCGATCCGATTGCACTCGCTTTTTCGAAGCTTAATATTGCAGACTGGAAAGCTATTTTTGACCACTCGAAAAACATTAGCGTAGAATATGAGCGCATCTATGAACAGTTCACCCTAACTTCCGCGAACCAGCAGCAGATAGACAACTTGTTTGCTACAAATAAAGTTTTGCCCACTGCTGATTTACAACAGGGTTTTGACGAGCAACTAGAAGCTCAACAAAAAACTTCATCTAAGAATTTGGAGTTAGATGTGCTCTGTGAGAATAAGCACCGCGTTCAAGTAACCGAGATGAGCAAGCACCTACCCAACGTTGGCAATACTATAGCCAAGCGCGGAAAAGAAAATATGCTACCCGGAAACTGGAATGAAATAAGTGCAGAAGTTACGCTGGATCCACATAAGAGAAAAACTGTTAGTGGTGATGGATACCGAGTTAAAAGTTTTGTAACTGGAAAGGAAATCAACATTATCGACAACGGCCAAATCAAAGGCCAAGAACTAAGAAAAACCGTTAGCCGAATCAAGGCATTGAATTTCCGGCCAATACTACGCAATGGCAAAGTGGAAGCTTCTACCATCTTCGTGAATTACTCGTTCAGACGCGACCAACTCCATAGTTTCGACAACTTAGTGGTTTTAGGTAGAAGCTAGGATAGTTGTCAATGGGGCAATTGCGCTGAGAGCTGAGGCGGGATTTGAGGCAGGAGTCGATACAGCAATCAAGATAGACGCCTTGATAAAGATCGAGATAAAGCTTGTTTAAGCATGGGCCGTTTAGCCCCACTCAAACAGCGGACGACTCCGATGAGCCCGATAGGCTGGCTCGTTGTTCCTGCTGTTCTTTGTCTTTAATCATCTGATTTACCTGCTTAATTCCCCACAGATAAAAAACCAAAAGTACAGCCAAACAGACAATCCCAATATTTACATGACGATCTATAAGTTCCTCCCAGCTCCAACTATAATAGCTGATAAGCTTGAAGGCATCGGTGGGCTCGCCGCCCGTGAGCCCATAAGGGACATTGGCTCGGTCGCGCTAAATCTGAAGCGCAGGTTTATGCCTAGAGTCTCATTCGCCTGCCACTGCTCAAGTATGCTCCTAGGCAGGCCAATATAGTCGTTATTCTGAAAGTTGACGTAGACACTGTTACTGCCGCAGTTACTTTCATTAAGATAAGTGCTGAAGCCCGTAAAATTCTGGAAGGGTGCAGCGTCAGTTAATACCCCTTGCTCTTGAAGGAAGTAATTAGTCGCGGAAAACTGATTCAACGTGTCATCGCGCCTATTGTTGAAGGTGTAATTATGTTCTGGGCATTACTAAAGGATATAGATAGCATGGCATAAGTGAGCTAGATAGCCTTCTTTTACAGTTCATTACAATAGCCTAAATAGTGATGTCTAAGACGAAGATCAACGGTATGATGGCAAGTCTGCATAATCAAGCGATGTTGGTATTAGTCATGGATAAGCTTATTATTTATTTATTATCGATAGAAACTTCTTCTTAATATGGATAATTTAATCGTAAATTCTGAGGCTATCATTCGTTTATTAGTGTTTATCTCTGCATTTATTTTGCTTGCAGTTCTTGAGCATTATTTCCCTCGCCGCACTCTAAAATATTCAAAGGTCCAACGCTGGCTGAGCAATTTTGGCATCAGTGCTCTCAATACCTTGCTGACTAGATTGTTGATGCCCATAGCCGCGGTCGCCGCGGCCATTTTTGCTGCTGAGCAAAATTTAGGTCTACTTAACCTAATCAACCTGCCTGTTTGGCTTGGCATCGTTGCTTTTCTTCTTATATTTGACCTTACTATTTATTTTCAGCACCGCCTTTTTCATGTCATACCAATTCTGTGGCGACTGCACCGTATGCACCACACAGACATGGACTATGACGTCTCAACTGGCAATCGTTTCCACCCTCTATCCATTCTCATATCCAGCGCCATCAAGCTCGCCCTGGTCTTTGTAATTGGGCCCTTGCCTGTCGCTGTAATTGCCGCAGAAGTACTGCTTAATGCCTCATCAATGTTTAATCATAGCAATTTGAAAATTGGGCTCGGGTTAGAGAAAGTCCTGCGTCATTTCGTGGTCACCCCAGACATGCACAGGGTGCATCATTCCTCGAACCCAGCGGAGCACAGCAACAACTTCGGCTTTAACTTCCCATGGTGGGACAAACTCTTTGGAAGCTACCAGAATCAGCCGGAACTTGGCCATGAAAAAATGGAGATAGGCATTCAAGGCTTAAGTAGCCCAGACTCAATCGGCCTTGGCAAGTTGCTGCTGCAGCCGCTAAAAAGTGACGTTGAGTAAAAGCAGATTAAGGCTTTATGAGCTAACAACCTCTTTCAACAAAACTCAAGCTCATCAACCTTTAATAGCGACAACCTGGCCACGCACAGCCACCACGCGCCCCGCTGCAGTTTCACCTACCGCTGCATACATGACTGGTGAGTTCAAGGAAATACAAAGCAGCACAGGTAGTAACATATGCGCTCTAAATAATTTTTTGCCTTTTTTATCATAAAAATGCTCGATGCGATGGCTTCTTTGCCAGTCTAGTTATTACCGCTAGAATCTGTATCTGAAACCAGCTTGAAACCTGAACCGCGAGAAATCAAAAAGCTCGATATTGCTTGAATTCTCTGTATAGCTGACATCGCCGGTGACCATTAGCTTTCTGCTGGCCTGCCAAAACCAGCCTGCCGTTGCAGATTGATTATCATCGCTACGCACAGTATCGATAAACACAGGGTGTTCATCATCATGTTTAACGTTTTGAACTGAGATTCTTAAATAGGGGGTGTGCTGTGTGCTCAAATTGTAAAGTACGCTGTAAGCAAGTCCGGTAAAACGTCGGCCGTTATGGGAGCCGCCATTAGGGTTTTCAGGATCTTCGTCAGCGTGATAAAGGTTTAAAGACTGGGTAAAAGGACCGGCTATCTTTGTTAATCCAGCGGTTAGCAAAACCTGATCAATGTCACGTAGATCATTCAATTCAGCACCAAGTCCTGTATTGAATCTAATCTGAGAGTATGACCCGGACACGGATTGATACCAGCCGGTTGACCCACTGCGCTGCCAAGAGGAATTCAGTGCTACCGCATCTTGAAAACCTTCGCCATCCAAATTGACTTTATTAATAGATACGCCATGCCGAAACTGGTTCGTCTCATCCCCCCAAAGATACGCCAGCTCACCGCGCAAACTGTCTATATCGAATTGATCAGTATTGAAATTATCAAGATGAGTCAGATTAACTCGGGCGTCGATAGACCGGTTCCTATCGAGAGGGTAGTTATAGACCATAGCAAGTGAAGAATTGTTGAAATTATCATCGGTTTCCCTACCATCTTGACTGAGTTCAATCTGCCCTATCAATGGCGTATCGATCAAACTATTGCTCGTGGCACTATTGATATTGTCGTCCGAGCCAATTGAAGAGGACAAGGTCCAACTGAATGCAGACTCTCTAGCATTTTGCCTTGTCTCGATAAGCTGCAAAAAGGCTTCAATATTTTGGCGAACATTTGCTGGAGGGTCGCTCTGTAACACAGCATTAAAAAGATTTTCGGAAGCTGTCAGATTATTAGTTACGAAATAGGCTCGAGCCAACTCTAAGCGAGCGCGCCCTCTAAGAACTTGGTCCGTTGCTGTCGTCGCTGTTCTTTCAAGAGCGAACACTGCCTCATTAGGTTCGCCGATCTCTAAGGCTGCTAGGCCATAAAGAAAATCAAAGGCTTCATCTCCCTCCCAATCAAACAGACCAGGTTTCCCAAGATCGTAAGCTTCTTGGTATAGACCTAAAGAGATCAATCGATCCAACTCAGCAATGGGCGGCAGGTTTTCATCTTCTGCAGCGGACACAGAAAAGTTCATGCCGAAAGCGAGTATCGGGAGTAATAGGAGACGGTATTTCGCCATAGTTATATCCGTTTATATTATTTGACGATCATTAGGGAAAAATCGTCTACTTGATAAAAGCTTACGCCAATATTTCGGCATACCTGAGGGACAGACGTGCCATCTTTCTTTTTTATCGAATTCAGGCGCCGACTTTATACAACTCATCGGGTTTTGCAAGGTATAGACCACGGATCTTCCGATAAATGAGCGTCTCATTACATTTACAGCCCATCACAGCACACATTTATCAGCGGATTATCGTGAATCTGAACGGACGAGCTCCATATGACGAATAATTTTTGAATGAGAGTCTACTTTTATTTGTTTCAGCTTTATCTATTGCCTAAAAACCTATTGAATACTAGAACACGACAGTGGTGCGGCACTCTTTCTAAAATCGCACTTTCATCGAGCACACTTTTAACTGCTCTATTCGCTTTTTTACAATATATTAGAGCAATACAACCAACGGGGACCATTTATGCCAGTTATCGTCATTATTCTCGCAATACTATTCGCTACGCTCATAATTGGCATACCCTTGATCGAAAAATACAGCAAAGAAAAGTCTAGCGAAGAGTTACAGAAAATCAACCGGTTCATGACACCACTTATGATCATTTTCCTAATTGCTGCTGCATTTAGGTATTTTATCACTTAAAGTGCCAGCGCTCAGTGCGGCTGCTTTTTCTCACTCATCGCTAAACCCTAACGCTGAACAGTAAGTCTGAATGTAGTCCGATAATGACTAAGGCGCAGTCATACCAATTAATTGCATCTCAGCCGGGATTCATCAACCTTCACAACAATTGCCAGCTTGCCCTGTCGAAATTACCCGTCTCATCCTTTTTTTGCTAACCTTGTCGACTTTAGTCAATCTATCGATACCTTTTGCTGCTGGAATAAAGTCCCATGCCTAATAAAAACACCCTTGATCGTGACCCACCATATGGCTGGCTAATGGTATTTGTCGTGTTTATTTTGAGCGCCCTTTCTTTTGGCGCTTTGGGCGCGATCTCTGTCTTTCTAAAGCCATTAGCCGCAGAATTTGGCTGGGGCCGAGCTGAAACATCCCTAGGCTATACCGCCATCGCATTTTCATCTGCACTGTTTGGTATTTTATGGGGCTATGTTGCAGACCGCTGGGGTTCACGCTGGTTTGGCGTGGCTGCGGCTATAGCAATGTCCACGAGTCTGTATTTGTTGAGCAATCAGACAAATATCTTTCAATTTTACGCTTTTTATTTTGTGTTTGGTGCTTTTGGTAATGCCATGGCGAGCACTCCGCTGTTTGCCAATGTCGGCTTCTGGTTCAAACATAATCCCGGTTTGGCGCTGGGCCTTACCGCATCGGGCGGCGCAATAGGACAAGGTATTGTGCCCTATTTGGCTGGTTGGGCAATTACTGCCCATGGCTGGCAATGGGCCTATCAAACAATGGCCTGGGTTTATCTCGTGATTGCTCTGCCCATCGCCTTTTTGGTGCGCGAGTCTCCGCGTCGGGAGCAGGCAAGAGTTGCAACCTATGTAGAGGAAAGAAACTTTCCCCTTTCAGAAAAAGAAGTGATTATATGGATAAGCATCGCGGTGATGTTTTGCTGTAACTGTATGTCAGTACCTATAGTGCACCTGGTTCCCATGCTCACCGATGATGGCAGAACAATGGAAGTCGCTACCAGCGTCCTATTGGCACTTATGCTATCTGGCGGTTTAGGCCGAATTATGGGTGGTAAGCTTGGTGACGTAATTGGCGCTTTGCCCACCTACATTATTATGTCCGCCGGACAAACCGCATCAGTCTTTTGGTTCCCTCACTTAGACGGCCTCGTCGCCATTTTTTTTCTCGCCGTGGTCTTTGGCTTCACCTACTCCGGCGTCATGTCTAGCATTCTGGTGTGTGTTCGCATGATGGTGTCAGCAAAATTCTCTGCCCGAGCGATGAGCATGACTTCGTTCTTTGGATGGAGTGGAATGGGGTTAGGTGGTTATTTTGGCGGCTTATTTTTTGACATGAATGGAGACTACTACTGGTCTTTCGCCTTTGCATCATTTATGGGCGTGCTGAATTTAATTGTACTGTGCTTATTTTACTTTAGAGTAAAAGGCAGCCCTGCACCACGAAGATACAGTCCTGCCTAGAGTCTTAGCCTACTTACTGACCTAACCCGGCAGGCAAGCGATAGTCCAATGGAGGGGCTCGGTCTCCCAGTAATGGCTCGTACTCCCACCCTTCTGGAATCCGGCCCTGATGTTCAGTTTTTGCGTTTTCCACTAACTCAGGGTTGGTAAACAAATCTACCGCAGTCATGGCCAGAGTTTTAGCTGCAACGATCATTCCCTTGTTACCTATAGAGGTTCCACCGGCCGCTATTGCCTGCCAAGAGTGCGCGCTGGTGCCGGGGACCCATGTCGCCGCAGACATTCCGCCGGTGGCAACAGCCCAGCTAACATCGGCGACATCAGTAGAGCCACCACTGCCGCGCTCGCTGATGGTAAGGGGCTGGATCGTTGCCGCCTGAGTTATGGCAGGAGAGTTTCCCGGCAAGGCTTCCTGTAAAGTTTGCGCAAAGGCGGCTTCATCTGGCGTGTAGTTAACACCACCGACCTGTTGAAGGTTCGAGTAGATTACTTCTTGCAGGGAGACATTCGGCAGCACGTTGTAAATACCATGAATAACTTCTACTTCCATTGTCGTTCCCGTACCCAATGCTGCTCCTTGCGCGGTTTGCACCACGCGATCAAAAAGCTCCTTAACCTGCTCAGGATCTGGGTGGCGGACGTAGTAGTAAACTTCTGCAAAATCTGGCACCACATTAGGCGCCGATCCGCCGCTGGTGATCACATAGTGAATTCGCGACTCCATCGGCACATGCTCACGCATAAGATTAACCATATGATTCATAGCTTCCACACCGTCCAGGGCTGAGCGCCCGCGGTCTGGCGCCGATGCGGCATGAGCAGATAAACCAGAAAATCTGAATTTGGCCGACTTGTTGGCTAGTGAACTACGGGCGCTCGCCGAATTCACTGACGAGGGATGCCAGTGCAGCATAACGTCCACATCATCGAAAAGGCCGTCACGGACCATATACACTTTGCCAGCGCCACCCTCCTCCGCCGGGGTTCCGTAAAGACGTATTTCACCTGGCCGACCTGATGCTTGCAGCCACTGCTTGGTTGCTATGGCTGCAGCAACAGAACCTGTGCCGAAAAGATGATGACCGCAGGCATGCCCCGCTGCTTTATGGTCAATGACTAAACGCAGTGGACTGCGATCTTGGCTAATACCAGGCAGTGCATCATATTCAGCCATGATGCCGATAATCGGTCCCGGATTAGCACTCCATGTAGCAACAAAAGCTGTTGGAATTCCTGCGACTCCCATACGAACTTCAAACCCAGCGACCTCTAAAGTTTGACTAAGCAGTGCTGCGCTGCGATTCTCCAAATACCCCACTTCTGCCAGGTCCCATATTTTTTGGGCTATTTCGCCATACTTAGCAGCTTGATCATCGATAAGATTGCTTACGGTGGATTTTGCATTCTGTGCTCCTGCCCCAGACGACACTAGTGCAGGAATAAGTAGACACAATGTATATAAATAGAATTTGAGTTGAAACATAAAGCAAGACTCCGCGTGATAGTGGGATAGCCTAAAGAAATTGACACTCGATTAAACCAGAAGCCTGTGGCAGTGTCTTTAGCTCGCGATTTATTTTCTGGCAGAGGTTGTTCGATGTTGAAATAGCTTTTATTATAACGTTCGTATTACATCTTTTTTAGCGACTTTTTTTTGCGATTTTTCTAACAGCTTTTTTGCACCCCTTTAAAACAACGATGCCCTCTCAGTGAGTCAACATGCCAGACCCTACTTATCTAGCCCTCAGTTTGATTTTCAGCTCAATTGGGCTTGGCTATTTTATTTACGGGCGCAAGCAAAAGCACAAGGTCTCTTTTTATACAGGCATCGTCCTTATGGTATTTCCCTATTTTGTTACCAGCACTTTAGGGCTGGTCGCGATGGGAACGGGACTAATGCTTACGCCGAAACTTATAAAGCATTTCTTATAAAATGCGTCTTAGAAGGCAAGCATCATTGGCTCGACGCCTAAAACCTAGCAAATTAAAGCCTCGCAACATCGAAAACCAAACGGCTTAGCACCGGCCTGCCCTCATCAATCTTTGGTCTAAAAGTGGATTGGTCTAACTTGATCGCAATGACTCCCAAATTCTCACTTACCAAATCAGCATTGTTGCCTTGAATGCCAATATTTTGGATCTCACCGCGCTCGCTGACATCAAAAGAAATGGTGCCATGTAGCTTATTATTAAGTGCTGAGCGATCGAACAACTGATTATCTAACAGACCTTGCATAACTCTTACTGGCGAACCCATTAATTGCTCTCGAACAACCACCGAGTCACCATCAAGGCTTAGTAGTTTCCATGCTTTGGAGTATTGAGTATTGGCTCTTGCATAATCTTGCACCAATAAGCCAGCATCCCCTAATCGTAAAATAGCCTCTCCCAAAGCACGGGAGCTAACAGAAGGTTTGGATTCCAGTATTACAACCGCATCAGCAAAGCTTTTTCTCATTGATGCAATATGACGTCGCACAGTGTCATTTTTCGCCCGCTGTTGAGCCGCATAAATTTCAGGGTCCGAGGAATTCATACTTTGGCAAGCGCTGCGAACGGGTTGCGGGCCATCAACTGACATCACTAACGGATAGCATTGCAGTTGCGCACCGGTAGCCGGAGCCTGACTTCTAAATTCATCCAAATCAAGGTCAGCAACGTACAGCGCCGAGTAGTAATAGGCCAACCCCTGCGCCGACAAGTATTCTGCCTTTTTCTCGACAAAGTCAGGGTCCTTCTCCGGCAAGCCTGCAATTAGTATCCGGTAAATTTTTGTGGCTTCCTGCACAGACCGATCATCCTCAGCACGATAAATACCTGTTTGATAAGCTGTAATCTTCCAACTTGCCAAACTAGTGGCTGACTTTATGTAACGAGGGTCTTGGGCATCAAACAATTTTCCAGCAATATAATTTGCCAGATGTAGATTGCTATCCAGCTGTTTCCAGTTCTGCTGAACATATAACGAATCGTTAAATGCCTCCATTACGCTCAGCTGAGCCTCTGAATTAAGGCCCTGTGACACGCGCAAAGATTGAATTGCCTCTGCGTAATTTTGATTAGCAAGCTCATAATCCCCTAGCTCGTGTTGAATTCCCGCAAGCGCTGCAAATACCTCGCTAGTGGTCTCGTTATAGCTCGCGTTCAACTTAGATAATTGCTGTTGATATTGGGCTGCCTGCTCGCTGAGTTTATGGGCCCGTTGTCCCGAGCTATCTTGCCCAAAACTGAACGCACTGGCAGTAAATACAGCGGCCACAGCAAAATCGCGAAGGTTGAGGGCTACGCGTAAACGTGGTGCGGGGGGGCTTAACTGGGTAATTGAGAGGGTTTTCTCCGAGCCTTTCTGTAAACCCTTCTCTAAACCTTTTTTCAAGACAATAGACAAGTGATGGTAAGACTTCATAGCTGAAGACCTTTTGCTAAATAGAGATCTCTTTTTGAGAGTCTATTAATTTAACACAGTAAAAAGTAAAACCGCAGTGAGTATTCTAGATTAATTTGAATAATTTAACCCACCGATTTGGTACTCTGGAAGCGACTTACTGCTCACTGGGAATAATGACAATGACGACGACGCTCACGGCAACAATCATTACGACTATTATTACGTCAATCACTTCAGCAATAGCACTAAAGACGAATACCCATTCTCAGAGACAGAGCTTTGTTTTTGCTAAGCCGCTGATGTTTATCACTATCATGATTATAGCCCTTTCGGCACCGGCAGCATGGACACAGTCGAGCGATGACGAAGCCCTTGAGCTGCTTATGTCTGACTATTGGAATTATCGCCTGCAAGAAAACCCAATCACAGCAACATATTATGGAATTACAGATTTCAATCATTTATTGCCACAAGTGTCGTCCCAGGACCGCGCTCGCCGCCTGCGTCAAGAACAAGCGCTGCTAGGCCAAATCAAAGAACTTAACCGCCCCCAGCTTAGTGTGCAAAATCAGGTAAACTTGGATTTACTGGAGTGGGTGATTGGGATATCGATGGAGGCTCAGCTATTGAACATCAGCCGTGTGCCGTTCAATACCTTTTCCGGTTTTTTTACACGGGCCTTACGAGCTAGTTTTGGCGTACAAATGACGACTACGGAGGACTACCAAGCCTATATCTTACGCTTGCAAGAATTCCCCCGATATTTTCGAGAAAACATGGACAACATGCGAGAAGGCATTAGGACTGGTTTCGTGTTGCCTAAAATCGTAATCGATGGGGTATTGCCCACTGTACAGGCACAAGTTTACGACAATCCAGAGCAAAGCAGTCTGTTCGAACCCTTCGAAAACCTTAGTGATAATCTAACCACACAACAGCAACAGCAAATACTCGCAGAAGGACGCCGAGCCATTAATGAATTTGCTGTACCCGCTTTTCGTGAATTGGCTGAATTTTTAGAGAACGAATATTATCCAGCAAGCAGCACCAGTATTGGCGTTACCGAACTCGTCGGTGGTGACGACTACTACGCTCATCAGATTCGCAGGTACACAACCCTAACAGATTTAACCGCCGATGAAATTCACACCATAGGCCTAAGCGAGGTCAGCCGGATTCGAGAAGAAATGGACCTTCTCATTCAGAGCCTAAATTTCGAAGGCAGCTTCGAAGAATTTACTGACTTTCTCCGAACCGAACCCGAATTTTATGCATCCTCGAAAGAGCAGTTATTAAAAGAAGCTGCTTTTATAGCAAAGAAGATTGATTATCTAATGCCAGAGTTTTTTGGCCGACTGCCAAGAACTCCCTATGGCGTGGTGCCAGTGCCTGACGAAATTGCCCCTAATTATACGACGGCGTCATACAACTCCGCCCCAATTGGCGGCATCCGAGGAGACGCCTATTGGGTTAATACTTATGCCTTGGATCAGCGGCCTTTGTATGAGCTCACAGCTCTAACGCTGCATGAGGCGGTTCCGGGGCATCATCAGCAAAACGCTATTGCTCGGGAACTTGATAATCTGCCGGCCTTTCGCCAGCAACTCGGATTTAGCGCGTTCGGTGAAGGTTGGGGACTCTATGCGGAAAAGCTTGGCATCGAAATGGGGGTATATGAAACTCCCTATGATGACTTTGGTCGTTTGAGTTATGAGATGTGGCGCGCTTGCAGACTTGTTATTGATACTGGCATCCATACCAAGGGATGGTCTCGGGACCGAGCACTTGCCTATCTAAGCGACAATACGTCTTTGACTGAAGCCAATGTGCGGGCCGAAGTAGACCGCTATATATCATGGCCTGCTCAGGCGCTTGCGTATAAGCTGGGGGAAATGAAAATTTTGGAATTACGGGTAAAAACAGAATCAGCGCTAGGCATCAATTTTGATATCCGCGCATTTCACGACGCAGTTCTTGGCGACGGCGCCCTACCTCTTGATGCACTCGAAGCCTCTATCAATAGATTTATTGCAAGCCAGCTCGCGAAGTAATACCGTGTACTATGTAGGAGTAAACACGGGTCGAGTGTAAAATTTACCCAGTTGCTTTTGGATCGCTAGGTTGCTGCAGGTAGAAAACCTTAACGTGACCTCGGTCCTTGCTGGACCCATATTTTGTTATGACCCATATTTTGCGAACGTCCATCTGACAAGTTGTCAAAAACTAATAAGAGAATAAGCGACAATATGAAAAACATTAAATTGGAAGAAAAATTGCCTTTCAGCTCCGCTGAAATTTGGAAAGTTGTTGGCAACGTTACTCGTGCCGACTGGGTGCCTTCAGTAGACGCAATCTCATTACAAGATAGCATTCGCATATTCGTAATGGAGGGTGTGGGTGAAATTCAGGAGGAAATTCTTCTTTGTGACAATAAAAACCATCGCCTTCAGTATTCAGCGATCAAAACGCCATCGGGAATTGAACACCATTTAGCTACGATTCAACTTACCCCAATCGGCAACAGTTGTCTGTTTAGCTGGACTACTGAAATTCAGCCAGATGAGTATGCTCCAATAATCGAGCAAGGAATGGAGGTGTCTATTGAGAAGCTTAAGACGGTGCTGGCTCGCGACACCGGCTCGGCAGCGACGGATTCAGAGTTAGGGTAAAATTGACCAGACATGGAGCTAAGGTAAAAATCAATTAAACCTATCGATGACTTTAGGCAATAAATATATGGTTTTCATTTTAGCTCAGCTCTTATAATTTATTGGCGTTACCAGCCACTGTAATAAGGAACCTGTGGGTTGAATCTTAAAAATTATAGAACCCTCATTGTTCTTACCATCGCCCAATGCTTTGGACATACCGCAGCCCCTGTTTTGGTATTGCTGGGAGGTATCATCGGCGCAAAAATCGCACCCTCGATGGATCTGGCGACCCTCCCAATTGCAATCCAAATCACCGGCGTCGCCAGCGCAGCAATTCCTGCTTCTTATATAATGTCCAAAGTGGGTAGAAAAATAGGCTTTCTTGCTGGAACTGCCTTAGCCATTTTCGCCGCCCTCTTGGCTGCCTTTGCTATCTACCGAGAATCGTTCACTGCTTTTTGTTTCGCCTCATTCCTAATCGGTAATTACATTGCCTTCTTGCAGCAATTTCGTTTTGCCGTTGCCGAGTCAGTTTCTCCAAAGCAGGTTCCAAGATCTCTATCAGTCTTAATGCTATCAGGTATTTTTGCAGCCATAGTTGGCCCTGAATTAGGCAGGCGATTCAGCACCGTTGGAGAACTACCACTTTATGTAGGCTCATTTTTGGGAATGGCCGGAATGCTATCCGTATCATTTCTTATCCTGCTCTTTTTTTATAGAAACACAAAAATTCAATCTAAAGATCAAAGCAGCGAAGCTCGACCACTGAGGCAGGTTTTCAAGCAGCCCCAATTGATATTAGCAATCACATCAGCTTCTATGGGTTACAGCGTCATGAGTTTAATAATGACAGCGACTCCCCTTAGCATGCATGAGTTGGATCATCATTCTTTAGATGACACCACATGGGTTATTCAAAGTCATATTCTTGCGATGTATATTCCATCTTTCTTCAGTGGGCTTCTAATCTCTTGGCTGGGTGCCCAGCGCGTTATTCGAGCTGGGCTGGCATTAATGGTGACATGTGTAATTATTGGTTGGGGGCAGCCTGCATTTATCCACTACTGGGGCACATTAGTTTTTCTTGGCATTGGTTGGAATTTTCTTTTTCTAGGTGGCACCACCCTGCTGACCCAAAGCTATCGCAGCTCTGAACGATTCAAAGTACAGGCCCTTAATGACTTTACCGTCTTTGGCTTTCAGGCTGTTGGCTCACTAAGTGCAGGCGTTCTTCTAGCTACAGTTGGCTGGAACGGCGTGATGGGGTTCGCTATACCTGGGCTTACGCTATTGATAGTAGTTTTAATCTTTGCCGGTCAGGCTATAAAGAGAAATACGAATAGGTTAGCGATTGATAAGGTGTAACTTGGAATTCAAGGTTAGTGTTAGGATAATGTCTCTCAAATAGGGACAAAAACAGATATGAGGTTGCAGTGACAATTACTTAAGTCTGGTGAAAATTTTAGGCGGTGATCGATACTCTTTTTCCTCTGCGCCTATTAATTATGACCCGATTGCCTATTGCCTATAACCCCGTTATCTTATAGTCCCATTACTCAAGTAGTTTATCCTCGCAGAATCACATCCTATGACAAACAATACAAACAGCCTTTTTGGTAATTTACGCGTAGTAGAAATAGCCTCCATGATACTCGCACCCTCAGCATCAGTTCTGCTGGCAGACTTTGGCGCGCAAGTTATAAAGATTGAACCACCAGTCACCGGCGACTTAAATCGCCAATGGCACAAGATCAACGGTTTGCCTATTTCAGAGATGGCCTACGCATTTCAGGTAGATAACCGCAATAAGAAAAGCGTGGTGTTAGACCTTAAGACTTCTGCAGGTTATGAAGCTTTTTGTAAAATTGTCGCCGATGCTGATGTACTTGTTACCAACTACCGCTTAAAAGCTCTTGAGAAACTCAAACTAGATTACGACACTATTCGTAAACTGAATCCTAAAATAGTTTATGCCCTAGCGACCGGTTTTGGAGAAAATGGCGAAGAGGCGCATAAGCCAGGCTATGACACGGTGTCCTATTGGTCTCGCTCAGGAATCGAGCATCAAGTATTCCCCTATGAAGGCTGGCTGGCGCAATTTCCTTATGGTTCAGGCGACCACCCCAGTGGTATGGCCTTGTTCGGGTCTATTATGACTGGGCTTTATCAACGGGAAAAAACCGGCGAGGGCTGCAAGGTCTCCACTTCACTTTTAGCTAATGGGGCTTGGTCTAATGCCGTGATGTTGCAAGCTCAACTTAGTGGTGCCAAGTTTAGAGAAAAGCGCCCACGGGACGATGCCTACAATTTTATTTCCCTGCACTACCCCACCATCGATAATCGCTTGTTAAAAATGAGTATGGTTAATACAGCCAAAGACTGGCGGCCTTTTTGTAATGCTATTGATAGAAATGACCTGCCTGAGGACAGCCGCTTTTGTGACAACGAAGCTAGAATTGCCAACATGCCCACTCTTATTAAAGAGCTAACCGATACCATCGCTAAACTAACAATTGGCCATGTCACTAAGAGGCTCGAAGAAGCAGATGTACCCCATACGGTAGTGTCAAATTACGAAGAAGCTGCCAACGACAAGCAAAAACAAGCCAACGGTATTATTATTCCCTTAGACCACCCTGAATTTGGCCCGATGCGAACTGTCAACAGTCCATTTGAAGTTAGTGGGGCAGATAAAATCCCGCCCAAGGCAGCCCCCAATCTGGGAGAACATACAGCGGAGGTATTGGCACAGTTTGGTTACAGTGATGAGGAAATTGCCGCACTGGTTGAGCCTGTGTTGGAGTAACCGCACTGGTTGAGCCTGTGTTGGAGTAACCGCACTGGTTGAGCCTGTATCGGAGTAGATACACTGGCACACGCCCTCACACCAAACCTGAAATATCCTCAGGCCTGAGCCTATTAGACACACTGCCTGCGTCAATCGAGCGGGCAAAACCCTTAGCCAGCCTCGTCAAAATAGAATATGGTAGGTAATCCATTGTCAGTGCCGGAGAACTCTTCCTATGTTACGAGCAAGTATTCAGCGTAGAGCCTTGAAGATAGCGAGTCTAAGCTGTGCGTTAATCTTTTTATCGAACCCGTTGCTCAACGCGCAGCAAAACGGGTTCATCTCCAACAGTTCTGACTGGCAAGATGACTTAACAGCAATTACTGACAGTAACTGGAATTACAGCAGTGCTGCACATCTTTTGGAGCGGGCAGGCTTTGGCGGCACGCCAGAGCAAATCAGCTTGCTCGCTGCAATGGGACCCTCCGCAGCTGTTCAGCAACTTATTGATTTCGATTCCGTCGACAATAGCCATCTTCACGCCTTTGACCATTCTGGCATTCATGATCCGGGTTTAGAGCCTTTCCCACCCAGCCGTCCAGCTACAACAGAACTTGCAAAAGCCACAGGTGAAGCCCTTGGCATCAAGATAAAGCCCGACGGCAATCGGCGCCTGCAGCCGGTAGTTAATAAATTCTTCTATTGGCTTCGGGCCAGCGTGCTGGAAACGAACCGCGTGTCCTATTGGTGGGCAAACCGCATGGTGTCAACCAACAGTCCTTTGCAAGAAAAAATGGCGCTGTTCTGGCATGGCCATTATGCGATCAATGAAACCAAGGTCCGAGACTACCGCAAGCTACTTAACGAATTAGAGCTCTTTCATAAAATGGGCACTGGCAGCTTTAGAGACTTAATGATTGCCGTAGCTCAAGACCCCGCCATGCTGTCTTTTCTAGATGCTGGTGTAAATGTGAAAGGCGCGCCAAATGAGAACTTCGCTCGGGAAATTATGGAGTTGTTCACCATGGGCGTGGGTAATTACAGCGAAAGTGATATCCGAGAGGCTGCTCGGGCTTTTACTGGCTGGAATTACATTGATTTGGATTTCGTTATTAACGAGGATCAGCACGACAACGACCAAAAGCTATTTCTAGGCCACACTGGAAACTTTGATGGCATTGACGTCATTGATTTAATTATGGAGCAGCCTGTCACCGCCGATTATATCGCTGGAAAGATTTATCGATTTTTCGTTCGTGAAGACCTTAGCCCCCAGCTGCAAGCCGAACTGGGCAGCGTCCTGCGAAATTCAGACTACGAAATAGCGGCCTTACTCGAAACCATATTTAACTCAAAAGATTTTTACAGCGAAGCCACTGTCGGTCAGCAGATCAAAAGTCCTGTTCAGCTAGCCATTTCCACTTACCGTAAATTAGGCTTGGACACAGTGCCAGGCGTACCTGACTTTAATCGCTCCACCGGCGCCCTCAGCCAATCACTTTTTCGTCCCCCTACCGTTGCCGGCTGGGCCGGCGGTCGCAGCTGGATAACCCCGGGGCTGCTCCTCGCTCGCGGCAATTTTGCCCGGGATATCTTGTTTCCTGACATCAACTTCATTCCCCTAGATCGCTGGAACCCGAGCCGCGAAATTCGCAGCGTTTCTGATCGCATTCGACTAGGTATGGACATTACCTCTGCCACCCAGCCTTCGTCTCTAGGTGAAGGAGAGACCATGGCAGAGTCTAATATGATGTCAGACCGGGACGAAGATTTTAATACGCGCTATGGAAGCTACCGCGGTTGGCAGATGGCTATCGAGCGAGTTAAGCCAATACCAAGACACACAGCCCGAATAAATCTAAGCCAGATGGTTTTAGAACAAGAAATCGGAAACACCAGCGAATTAGTAGATTATTTTATTGCTAGATTTATGCTGGTGCCGCCCGGCGACGATTCGCGGCAGATGCTCGTGAGTTTTATAAACGATGAACTAGGCACCAACGATATTCTCGACGCCCAATCTTACATGGAAGACTCCTTGAGGCTATTGCTGCATTTAGTTTTAAGTCAGCCTGAATATCAACTTGGTTAAGGTAAGCGCTTTTACTTTTAAAGAAAAGCATTTAGAAAATTATACTTAAGAACCTATGATTGAAGAGGTCACTATGAAAAATCAGTCACAAATCCGCAATCTTTTAGGACGACGTGAGCTTTTAAAAAAGGGGGGCGCTGGACTCGGGCTCGGCGCCTTGGGCATGGGCCGATCCGCCTTGGCTACTGCAGCTCAAGCCGTCGCCGCACAAGCGGAGGCAGACGGGAAAGTGCTGGTGATAATGGAATTATCAGGCGGCAATGACGGCCTAAACACTGTCGTGCCATACGCCGACGATGTCTATTATCAGAAGCGACCCAACATTGGAATTGCGAAAGATAAGCTAAGAATTATTGACGACCATTTTGGGTTTAATCCTGGCATGGTGGGATTTGAACGCCTTTATAAAGATGGCAAGATGGCCATCGTGCACGGCTGTGGCTATGAGAACCCTTCTTATTCTCACTTCACTTCCATGGCCTACTGGCATACAGCAGCACCCAATAGCGGCGAAGAATATGGCTGGGTTGGCCGGCTTGCCGATTCTATGGAACCTACAGCCCCATCAAATTATTTGGTAAATATAGCGGCCCGGCAGTCACTGGCTGTTCGCAGTCAGCGACATGTGCCCGTGGTGTTTGACTCACCCGATAACTTTTTACGGGAACAATTTCATGAGCAAAAAGAAGTTATGGCCCGAGTTGCTGATGTTGGTGACATAGAAAATCCATCTCGACGGTTTTTATTAGACATCGCAAAAAGTGCCAACAACGCCTCAGAATTAGTTCGCGAGGCTTGGGACAACTATGAGTCCCCTGTCGATTATGGTCTGGCCAATGGCTTGGACTTACCGAAGGTTGCTGCGCTTCTAGACGCTGGCATGTCGACCAAGCTCTATTATGTTGCCTACCGAAACAATGCTTTCGACACTCACGTGTTTCAAAATAATTTGCACCAACGTCTACTAACTTACACCTCCGATGCTGTCTCCGGGTTTATGCAAGACCTAGAGCGTATTGGCAGGGCGGACGACGTTGTGCTGATGGTGTTTTCTGAGTTTGGGCGACGGGTACCAGAGAATGTAAGCCTCGGCACTGATCATGGTGCAGCAAATGCAATGTTTGTGGTCGGCAAGCAGGTCAATGGAGGCCATTACGGCGACATCCCAAGCCTTACCAAATTGGCTGAAGGCGATAATCTGGCCTATACAACCGATTTTAGAAAAGTATATCAAACTATAATTCAAGGCTGGCTTGGCCACCAAAATGCAGAGCAGCTTCTGGGCGATGATTTTGGCGCATTTAACATGTTCAGCTAGTTTTTATATGGCAGAGTTTACTTTTACTTCGCGAGTCAATTTTACCGAGAACGATCACGATGAAAAGAATACCGGCTATCCTCAGAGTACTAGGATTAACCATTGTATTTGCCTTTTTTGCTTTTGGCGGGCTAGGCCATTTCACAAACACTGAGCTTTTCGTCGCGATTATGCCCCCGTACCTTCCTTTTCATTTAGCAGCCGTTTACATTAGCGGAGCATTTGAAATAGCTGGCGCTCTTGGCTTGCTTCATTCAAAAACTAGAAGAAGCGCAGGGATTGGGCTCTTTGTGCTCACTATCGTGGTGACGCCAGTGAATATTTATATGTGGATGACGCCCGACGCTTTTCCTGATGTACCTGAATCGTTCTTAGCCTTGAGATTAGTAGCACAGGTGCTGCTGTTGATGTGCATTTGGTGGTCTACTAAGCCCGCAGCCGCGCCAACAGCTGAGCCCGCTGTTTAAGAGCTTTTCCGGATGAAGAAGCTGAGTGCTTCTCAACTAGAGGTTATCGCAACGAGTAAGGAATGAGTTTGAAATTGGCTTAAAGAGCGCGGAGGCATTTACCCCGACACTCTTTAGGTTCTAGACAATGTGAATCACATGTAAAATGCTAACGCGCAACTCGTGCCTGAAACGGCTTGTTAGATAACGAGCCCACATCAATCTCGCGAAAGAAGGTATCGCGCCGGCCTTCTGAGGTCATTGTTGTCACTTTAATATCAACTGTCTCAGTGAGAAGAGTAGCAATATGAACAGGTTTAGCATTTTGAGAATTATAGCCACTGCCAGTATCAACTAACCGAGTACCCAGCAGTTCATCTGTACCTGCCTTGTAAACCCGCACTTCGGATCCCGCCATGACTTGATGTCCGTCTTCATTCAGCACCAAAACTTGAATAGACTGGTTTGCATTATCACCGAAGTCATTGCGAAACAAATAATGAGAACCACTGGGATCGTTAGCCGCCAACGACAAATCTAAATCCCCGTCTTGGTCATAGTCTGCAAACTGAACACCATGGTCCGTGTCATTAGCCATCACCGTATCAGGAATTTCATTTTCGAAATGATCACCCTTGTTAATGTACAAATAGTCTGGTGTCCCTGGCTTTCCGTTTACGTAACCCACAATGTATAAATCTGGCAGTCCGTCATTGTTTACATCACCCCACACCCCAGTGACGATATGATCATGAGTCGCTACTCCCATATCTGCTGCAACATCGGTAAAGGTCCCGTCGCCGTTATTTCGAAACAAGCTATCGTCACCGTACTCTGCTACATAAAGGTCTAGATCCCCGTCAACATCAAAATCGGTGATAGCGCAACCAACACCTCCATCAATAAGAGGTCTGCGCGCCTGATCGATGTTTAGCGCCATTGCCACATCACTGAAGCGACCACCTTCGTATTGATACATGCCATCACGGTCGCCACTTTGATTGGTCGTAAACGCATCTAAATCTCCATCGCTGTCCATATCAAACCAGCAGGCACCGACGGTTCTGCGCGGCTCGTAAAAACCTGTTTGCCTCGCGACATTAGTGAACACACCTTCATTGTTTTGAAAGAGTCTGTTAGTGGATGTGCGAAGCGCCACATGCAAATCCAGATCGCCGTCGGCATCATAGTCCACAAAATTTAGCTGGCGTGTTGCGCCAACAAAACTTACCCCTTTTTCAACACCGACATCGATAAACGATTTTTGACTTGGCTTTGAGTGATTGCTTATTTGATTTTCCATCAACACGTTTGGATTTACGCCATCTGCGTAGGCAATGTAGAGATCCAGATCGCCGTCATTGTCATAGTCACCCCAGGCAACCGCACGTGCGTTACCAGGATTAGTTATAAGATTGACCGCTTGGCCGACATCCACGAATCCAGCTGTACCCCTGTTTTCGTAGAGCCGCAGTGGCCCATTTAAAAAAACCACCGCTAAATCTAAATCGCCATCGTTGTCATAATCACCCCAGGCGTTGGACTGACCAAGGGGGTCGGAGAAAGTTTCGGTTTGCACCGGGGTAAATTCAATATCCGCGGCGTAGACCGCGTTAAAAATAGAGGCGGCAAGCAGACCTGTAAAAAACAACCCTGTGCAAACACTATTGGGTCCGGTGCCTAACCTTAAATTTCTAAGCATAAAATATCCTTTAATTATTTTTAAACTGACAAATACTAATTAACCCTAAGAGCACACTAAGGATTTAAACTAACCGTCTCAACCGCCGCCGCTTCAATCTCACTGCGCTGTAGCAACAGAGGTCTAAATTCATCAGCCGCCAAATGGTCCAACTGATCGCTATAATTTTCTGTATTCTTCTGCCTTGAATTCCCGTAGCTCATTAGGCCGTAGGCTTTTATCGGATCGGAGAACTCGACCATCGCCACCCAGGTCTCGCCGTGGCGTGGGGTACGATATCCCTGCTCGTTAAGTGCTGACCAAGTGATCACTCTGAACACACCTAAGTTTCCATAACCACCATGACCCGGGATATTTTTCCCATCAAGGTCAAACCGAGACACATCACCAAAGCGCACGTCCAAAGCCCCATATTTAGCAATTGTATTGGCAACTGCTTGCTTCAGCATTCCAACAGCCGCTACTGCATCTTTAAGCCCCGTTGGCGTTGTTAATGGCTTTTCTAAAGACCAGCGTTCGGCGTAATTGTCTTGACCTGCGAAATTTCCACCGGCAAACAGAGAAGCCCATTCTTCAAACAACAGACCCGCCTTAGTGTCTTCAGTAAAGCGTCGATCCCAACCGCTGAGTAAAGCGGTGGCAGCCAAAATATCTGAATCAGTGCTGCTAGACGCCGCTGCCAACAAATCATCTAAGACACGCTCCGTCATCAATGCGTAGTCGGAAAGTTTAAACTCAATAAATTCATCAAAACTGACACTTTCTTTTTCTGCCATCATTTTTACCGACTGCTGAGCACGTAAAGACATTGGACCACGAGGGGCTATATAAGCAGGAAAGTCATCTGGAGAATATGTTGGTGGATAAGTTGCCAGCCACGGTGGATCATTTGAATTTTGAACGAAGCCAGTACCAGGATCAGTTACCTTTGGAAGCTCAGCATAGCTATGAATCTCATCCCAAACATATTCGGATGAGTCACCGGGAACATGGGCGCCCCAAAACGCGCGATCACCGTCGCCTCTTTTTGGTAATATGCCATTGTCGATATACTGAATATGACCGGCTTTATCTGCATAGGTGATATTGAATGTTGGCACCTGATTACGCGACATTATTTCTTCGAATTCAGCAAAGGTTTTTGCTTGTAGCATATCGAAATACTGCTCGAGCATTTTTGGCCGATCCAGCCCAGACACACGAAGAGCTAAAAGGTTTCCGTTGGGAGTTTCAAACACCGGGCCGTGCACAGTCGAACGTAAATCAAACGATACATCGCGAAGCTCACCGTCACCACCTTTGAGTTTGTAGCTTATTTTCTGTGTTTCAAATTCTCGTTTTTGTCCATCAAACAGGTAGCCATCGTCCTCTTGAGTCAGCAAATAAGTCGTGGCACCTAACATATTGTTTACAGTGTTTGAGATGCCCATATTTTGATTAAAGGCGAAGCGAATTACTGGCAACCCTACTTGCGTTGCTCCGTACATTTCAAAATCAGGACCGGTGACATGGGCTTCATAATAGGTAAAGAATCCACTCGCCCATGGCAGATGAGGATTCTGGAGTAATAGGGTATTTCCACTGGTCGATTTAGCCGGCGCTACAGCCCAAGTGTTAGATCCTGGATTTGGCTCAGGTGCAACGGGCGGCGTTGAGTTGCCATCGTTAATTCGATTTGGTGAAGCCACATAAACATAATTCATCAAACGGTGAGCGTGAGCAACCACATCAACGCCGGTGATAGGAAGAACAATCAATACATCTGGATCTAAATTCTCTGCATGTTCTTCAGCATAGGCATTAATACCCCCTGCAAAAGCATCAAGGTTAGCTTTAAACTGCTTGGACTGTTGACTATACCAACGCTGTGCTCGCTCTGGCACCCCATTACTCAGCAACCAGACATCTACATCCTCGTAATCTTCCCCCCAATACTCACTCCCTCTTGCTCGAGCTTGCCCATAAAGTCGCAATAGCAAATCACCTTGACTATGAGTCTGAGCCCAGCCAAAACCATAGAATGTGGAAGCCTCATCTGCACCATAAACGTGCGGCACGCCATAACTATCCCAAAGAATTTCGGTTACGCCGGTTTCGGGAGAACTAGTGGTTGCTGAGCAATTGGTCAAAAAAATTAAAACAGCTATAGATAGCACTTTTAGGTTTTGAGAAAAGTCGTAATCGAAGTGGAAAAAGCGAAAATTCATCGTCAAGATCTCGTTTTATTATTTCAATGAGGGGAAAAAATTACTCTCTCCACAGTATCAAAGTTAAGACAGATTACAACCAGCTTTCTTGTGCTTTTAGCAGGCGCAGGAAACCAAAGAGCAAGCCTAAGAAATCAAACTACTGCACTAATTTAGATCAGGCCCAAGACCTTTTTGAGGCAGGATCAATATTTGTAACTTTAGAGTTACTAATGAGACAACCAGTCAGAGGGTGGCAAGTAAGACTGCCAGTATGGAGCCTCGCGGTAGTGAACAGCTCCGAGGTAAGAAACTATGTGGGTTTAAGAATGTCTAGAAGACTCTGAGCAAAGACGAGCTAACTGAACTGATTGTGGCAAGATAAGGTTAGCTTAAGGAAGTTCTGGCTAGAGAGGCCCTTGCTGGCTCGGCTTGAAAATATTAGGCTAAAATAACCGGCCTAGCAAAAAATATAAGCAAGCTTAATAGCCTAAATAATTACCCGCTTAAAGATTTGCCTTTAAAGGCGCCGGACATATGAATGCCACCGGGCACCTTTAATTATAATTGGCGTGAATTTTTTAAAACCAATAGCTGGCTATAAAAGCCAGCCGTTCATTACCAAAGACTACAGTTAATCATCAAATCCAACAAAGTGAACAAAATCTTCTAATGGCGCGCGAGTAGACTTAACGTCGTTAGCAACAAATTCATCGTTTGGATAACCCATGGCTATGCAAGTCAGAATGTTCTGATCTTCAGGAATATTGGCATGCTCGCGCACGACAGGTGTTTGCATTACCCCTTGGCCATTGATGACAGAACCAAGCCCGCGATCCCAGGCAGCCAACACAATAGCGTGGCAAATAGCGCCTAAATCAAACTGAGCGATGGCAGCCGGCTCAAGAACCCTGTCATAGGTAAGCACAATAGATACTGGTGCATCGAATTGGCGAAAGCCTCGCATAACCCAATCTTGACGCTTCTCTTTGTCATCGCGAGCAATACCCATGGCTTCGAATAGCTGGACCGCAATACCAACTTGGCGATCACGGTGGATTCCTGTGTAGCCTTCATTCGTTGGGAAGTCCCGAGTAGGCTTAACGCCGCCCAGCATTCGTTCGGTGTTTCCCTCCCGAATTCTATCGAGAGGCTCTCCTGTCACAACATGCAAATGCCAAGGCTGGGTGTTCATTGAAGATGGAGCGCCCTTAGCGACTTCAAATATCTCTTCTAGGATTTTGCGCGGCACAGGGTCAGGTTTGTAACCTCGAACCGAACGCCGTGTGCTTATAAGAGTTTCGAAATCCATAGAATATTCCTTTCCAGTAGTAGTTAAGACAACGCCGCTTTTAGTCGCTTAAAGCGGATGGTCAAATTCAGTCGCAAAAGAGTCTAGCATAGAGATAAGGGCTATTTAATAGCTAGATCGCCGCAATCTCATATTGATGTTTTAACATTGAAGTTACATGGCCGAATGAGGGGAGGCGGACGGCGCTGGGCTGCATAGTCAAAGAGATACTGGAAATGCCGAGATTGGCACCTGCGACATCTTAGAATTAAAGGGGTTGGGTGCAAGTTTGTGAGAGTCACAAAGCCCTGAACGAAATCCAATAACAGGTTTAAGTAATCTTAAACCTGTTATTGGCGGTGGTGGGTGTAACTGGAATTAAAGTTAATTGGGATAACGAGGCAAAGCAGCTTCTATTGCACCGCGTACTTGGTTAACGCACCACCAGCCCAGCTCAAAGAGTTTGGCCCTTCAGCTGCATAGACATTGCCGTCTGCGTCCACGGCCACACCTTCGCCTGCGGTACCCTGATAGACACGGTCGTCTCGCTCAAATGGAGGAATAAATCCAGTGATATGATCTTCGTCAACATGGCCAATGCGAACGCCATTGCGCCAGCCTACATGATTGGTTGGAGCTGACTCTGAATCAATCGCGTAAAGCGTGTCATCCGCGGTGATGAATAGACCACTAATGCGGCCATACATGTATCGTGAATCTAAGTAGTTTCCTTCTTGATCGAATATTTCGAGTCGGTGGTTGCCTCGGTCAGCAACCCAAAGACGACCTTGAGAGTCAAATGCCATGGCGTGAGGAGTTCGGAACTCACCGTGAAGAACGCCAATTTGCCCCCACTCTTTAAGGCGAGTGCCATCGGCTGAAAATTTTATAATCCGTGCTGTGGACCCAGATGCCCGGCCCTCAGCCATGGCATCATTACTAGTCATACCTTGACCATTATGACCGTCTGATACAAAGATGCTGCCGTCAGGGGCTGTGATTACATCGTTAGGTTGATTGAATTGATTCGGACCGCTTCCTGCCTGCCCGGGGGTACCCAAACTCATTAGTAATTCTCCGCTGGGACTAAACTTATGGACCTGATGGCCCTTAGTGCCTGCTTCATTGCCCGCGAAATCAGTTACCCAAACGTTGCCTTCGGCATCCGCGTGAATACCGTGTGGGGTTACCATAAGGCCACCACCGAAGTTAGCCAAAACCGCACCGGTGTCGCGGTCAAATTTAAATATAGGATCGACGGGGTTATTGTCGCAATTCACCGGGACACCGCTGCCAAAGCTACTTGCTCCACATCGCTCATAAGCCCAGACATTGCCATCGATTTGATCGATATCAACACCCGCAGTGGAACCCCACTCACGGCCTGCGGGCAAATCGCCCCAGTTTGTCATTACGGTTGAGGCCGGATTGGGTATGCCTTCTCCGGAAATAGGATTGCCAGCATCAGCCATTACGGCTACAGGTGCCGGAGCGGCTGCTTCAACAGCTGTATCAGGTGACGAGCAGGCCGCTAAAATCGCGGGCAAGCAAACGCATAGTGCGGGAAGGACAATTTTCTTTGAAACCATTAGGGGCTCCCTCTTTTTGGTTTTAGTTTTAGTTTCAGTTTCAGTTTTGAAGAGTTCTTGCAGCATAAGAGCATGAGCCGGCCAAGTCTAGTTAGGATGACTAGTTTGTTCCGCCCCAGCCATGACCAGACCATGCCGGAATCATGTTGTCGCGCCGAGAACAGCATTATGGTGTGCCCCAATCGCCCTAGATCAGCGCGATGGGATCAAACTGAAACTTCGGCTAGTCCCTAAAAAGCTCCAATAGTGGCTATCCTTTATAAACGGGCAGTCTTCAATAAATAGCTTTTAGTTAATTGCCTTTATAACTTCGCGGGCCAAATCCCAATTACTGAACCCCTGTCGACCATAGTCAAGCCCTCGACGAACAATCACTAAATCCTGAGATGGCACAATCACGGTGTACTGGCCTCGGTTTCCGTTAGTCGAGTAAGCATCTTTAGGCACGTCTTCACGACCCTCTGGAACCAGCCAAAACTGCCCACCATATTGACTACCACGGCCGACCGTTGCTGGGGCAGGCGTGCTGCTAAATTCAATCCAGTCCTGCGAGATCAATCGTTCACCGTTCCACATTCCACCATTCAAATAGAGCAAACCAAAGCGCGCCAAATCACGGGCGTTTGTATATACCTGACTGCTGAGAATGAAGTCGCCAAAACGGTCGGTGCTGACCAACGTATTGCGCATTCCTATCTTGTCCAAGAGAGCTTTGCGAGGGTACTCCGCGTAGGCTTTCTCGCCGCCAAGAGCTAATTTCATAGCGTAAACGCCCAGCAAGGTGTCGTAGTTTTCATAATCCCAATAAGAACCCGGCTCGCGAATCAAAGCACGACTGCGAGCACCAGCCACTGAACTTGCGCCAGCCCAATAGGACAGACCTGAGCCGGTAGCGTATTCCATTGTGCTGTTGTCAATGGTTTCCAGTCCGCTGGACATATTGAGCACATGGCGCAGGGTTATATCATTGCGAGGGTCAGATTCCGGGGATCGATTTTCTGGATACCAATCGAAACCTAGTGGTTCATCGAGGGACATCCTGCCATCGTCCACCAACGTGCCGATAAGAGCAGAAGCGATACTTTTGGCTGTAGACCAAGTTCGGGTTCGAGTTGCCATTTCGATACCGGCACCATAACGCTCATGAATTATTTCTCCTTTGTAAATCACCAGCAAGCTGAGGGTGTCCTGCTCTGGCGTGTCACGGTCAAAGGCCCAGTCTGAAGCCGCCAACAAAGCCGCCTCATCTATATTGCTGGGCAAGTCTTTATCAGCCACAAGGTCACCGTTAGGCCAAGGAATTTGTGCGGGATCGCCCGCAGGCAAAGGCAGGGTCAATTCTGGCAACTGATCAATATCGTCAAGAGTTTGATTCGGTGGCAGCACCACACAGCCAATGCCTTCACGGAAAACCGCTCGCATCACCGGCACCGGGCCAGGCGCTCCGACCTCAACAGCACGCCTGACTCTGTCGACCCTGTAATCGCCACCGTTGGCGGTCCCTATCGGATTCCGCAAAAAAGCTAACTCTTGGTCGAAAACCTGTTTTAGACTGCGGCCACCGGTAAACAGACCATTGCACATGAACACAGCCTGCTGGCCTCGCTGCACCATCGCCCGCTGCGGCTGCCAATAATCATAGCTGTCTGTTTGCTGTGCGCTAGTCAGAACTGGCAAGCTTAATATTAATAAAGAGAGTAATAGTAGTTTGTTTCGCATCGGTAATCTCCCAAGACGTGAGCTTGGAATATACCTCAGTTCCAAAAAAATCGCCTCTTGAATTGCTTTTTTGATCCTCAAATAGGCCTGCGCTCTGCCGATTATTTGACCCTTAACGTGGATTTTTCCCAGTCGGAACTTTCTTAGTAATATATAAATATAAATATTAGTATTAGTATTAGTATTAGTAAACTGACTATGGGGGGATCTAAACAGCCAACTGAACTTCAAAACCAGTCAGAATTTTAATTGACCATTTGAGTTAAAAAGGCTCTATCAAGATTCACAAATTAGAGTATTAGTTACTTATCCAACACCAGTGACTGATTTATTTTCGCCAAAATCCTAAACAGCGACCGCTATAAAGCACCTGAAATTCCAACGCTGCTGATTCTCCTTAGGCTTTAGATAACGAGCTAAAGATAATCTAAGAAAAAGAGATACAGTGAGAGAAAAGCAATATTCAAACCCAAAATTCCAGAGATAAGACTTTCAATTTAAAAAAAGGGCCACACGACCCTTTTCTAACAACACTTGAATGCTTACAGCAGATTAAACTTTACTAATTGCTGCAGCCACGCTGTCCAATGCTTCTTGAACCACAATACGTGAAGAACCAAGATTCATTCGCATATGCCCTTGCCCACCGGCGCTGTAGTTAGACCCAGGATTCATATAGACACCAGCATTTTCGACCAACCAATCTTGAAAATAATGTTCTGGACTGGCTTTACCATTGCGGATTGCCATCTCGCTAGCATCAACAGATTCAATCACTGAACTAAAATTGATCCACGATAAATAAGTTCCCTGCGCCTTGGTGACACTAACGCCGGGCATTTTGGCTACAGCACTTTCTACGATTTTATGATTATTATCTAGGTAAGGCCTGACTTGATCGAACCATTGCGCACCGTGGCGATAAGCAGCTTCATTAGCAACCACCCCTAGAGTGCTTAAGTCACCCCTATGATGCTGTTTAATTCGGCTTAAAAGCACGGGGTTTGTCGTGAAGAAATAAGCATTCTTCATACCGGCAAGATTGAAGGTTTTACTTATGGCATTAAACGTAATGCTGTTATCGACTACTGCCTTATCCGGCAAACTTGCGAATGGCACATAGCTATGACCATCACGAACTATGTCCGAGTGAATCTCATCAGACAACACAACTATTTGTTTCTCTAAGCAAAGCCGCCCTATGCGTAACAAATCTTCTTTTGACCACACGTTGCCTGTTGGGTTCTGTGGATTACAAACGATCATGGCATGGGTATCTGGCGTCATCTTCGATTCAAGGTCTGCCCAATCGACTTCATAGGTGCCATCTTTATAGATCATTTCGCTTTGAGTTTGAATAACTTGGGTGTGACGACAATGGTAAGGAAACCCATCATAGGTGGGTGTAAGCATGAGGACCTTGGTTCCCTTTGGCGCAAAGCTGCGCAGCGCCGCAATAACGCCAGGATAAACACCGTCGGATACAACCACAGATTCAGGATCCAAATCGAGATTATGGCGCTGCCCATTCCATTGAACAATAGCATCACGCAGAGAGTCGGTGCTGCTCATATAACCCCAGTTGTGGTGCTTACATCGCTCCATTAACGCGTCGGTGATGCAAGGAGCTGCTTCGAAATCCATAGTGGCAACACCCATAGCATATTTTACTTGGCCCTCGGTATAACTTTTTGGTGGACTGTCCCAGCGCGAGCAATTACTGCCTACCCGATCGTATACAGTATCAAAGTCATAAAGACCGTTACGCATTCGAGCGGAAGATTGACCTGTCGCTACAGTAGCGCCGGTTGCAATTACGCCAGAGGCGCTTGCAAGTGCAGTCATTCCGGCACTCCTCATGAAAGTTCTTCTATCTATTCCCACGCTTTTTGACATCGATTTCTCCTCACAGTAGTTATTCTTTTAATATTATTGAGGGTCACAGATCAACCTTACTGCAGTAACTTCTTAGAGGGAAATCCATAAGGAATATTCCCAATATTGCACTTACACTGGAGCAAATACGGGCCGCTTTGGTCTTTAGTGTTCCTCTACTTTCGTACTAATTTAAAGTAATAAACGCCCTTTTATAAGGCGCTTTCAATATTTTTTTAGGGTCATTTTTTTGCTAACTTAATACCGCACGAAAAACTGCTACAGCTTTTTCCATTTCTTCACGACTGCCCAGAGATATACGGCAGTGAGTATCCTGTAAGGGCGGGAAGTCCCTACCAACAGAAATCCCATTTTTTATGCAAGCTGCTCGGACGACACTAGCCGGGCGCTTCAAGTTGGGGAAAATGTGATTGGTATGTGAGTCAGGTACATCAAAACCCATGTCGTTGAGGGCTCCAACTGTGAAGGCTCTAATCTCAGAATTCTCCTGCCGCTCCCAAGCGATGTGGTCCGTGTCCTCGAACGCAGTAAGAGCGGCTATAGCCCCAATCATATTTATATCACCCATTCCCCAGGCGCTGTTGATTTCTTCTAAGGTCCCAGAATCGGCAAGACCATAGCCAACTCGCAGCCCTGCCATGCCATGGGCTTTTGAAAAAGTTCTGGCGATAATGACGTTGCTAAATTCTTTAGCCAGCGGCAAAGCTGTTCGCATCGCTGATGCATCTACATAGTCTATGTATGCTTCATCCACTAATATTTTTGTTGTTGGTGAGCGCCGCACTATTTCTCGAATTGCGGCTTCCATCGCCGCCGGTCCATGAACAGTGCCGGAAGGATTATTCGGATTACACAAATACACCATCCCAGCGCCTGCGGATGCAACGACCATTGCGTCGAGATCGATATTAAGGTGACTATCCAGCGGTATAACTTTTACCGCGGCACCAATTTGCCTAGCCATTTGTTCGGAAGTGGTAAAAGAAGGTGCTGCTGTTACTAATGGCCTATCCGCGCCGCAGAACGCGCGAACGGTTCCTTGCAGAATGGGAGTCGAACCTGTGGACATCAGAATATTGTCAGCACCAACGTCAAAGTGGTGGATGATACTGGCCTGCAATTCACGCAAGTAATCTGGGGCATAGCCGCGGCCGATGCGCTTGCTAATCGCCGAATGAATGGCTTGCATTGTTTTTGGGCCCGGTCCTCGTGCACTCTCATTCTGATTGAGCTGAATGATGCCGCCATCGAAAACACCAGCAATGGCCGCCTCACGAGTCTGAGCATGGATAATAGGATTTAGAAGACCAACACCAGAGATAACGCCGGCTGCCGTGCCTAGGCCGGCACTTTGGATAAAACCGCGACGGGTGAATTTCATACAATACCCCTTGATAGTAATTTTTTACAAAGAATCCGCAACTACCGGCCATCCTGCTTTACCGGGTTCTTTTATTGTTATTCGTTAAACTCACCTATCATACTGCTGAAAACTTCTGGAATGCAAAGGGATTAGGCAGGTTTTTGACCAAAAAATACCGTAATAATCAGCCTGCTAGAAAATAAACCTCGGATAATCCTACTTTGCAGCATTCAACATCGAAAACTCTACCAAGCTGGCCATAAGGATAACCCGCCCTGCCGCAGGTTTTCTTAAACCATAAGAGTTTTAGCTACCTTTCAGACACATTGGGATCATTCACAAACTAAATCATCACTTTCCATAAGCGAAGCAATCGATTCCTCTTATTAAATTGACGCTAATCGCGCCAAAAGAAATCGACGACGCCTAGACCCAATGCAGAAACACCACAATGCTAACTATAAAATTATTTGCCAGTGCTGAAATTCGCAACCATGAAGAAGACAGCCCCTATCGTTGATATAGCTTTCTAAACAGCAGTCTCTGCTGGGCAATTTTAGCCGCTGCAAATTCAACTAGGACTGTAAGAATAATAACGAATGCGCTTTGGTTCAAGAACGCGCGAATTTTACGCCGCTTTGTAGCGTAAACGTTTCGTGCCAATTTTTTTAGTGAAGTTTTTTATGAGCTATCAAGTAGATTTTTCTCTACGTTTGTCTAGTGAGTTTTTAGCATTAATTTCTACGCCAGTCCCAAGGTCGTTCGATTTCGCTTTTGATTAACCTGAGCCCTTGTTGAGCTTTTCCTTGTCGAGACGCCAACGCAAAAGATCTATTCGGTCTTGGCCGAAATAGGGCTCATTATTGAACACATAAGTTGGAACCCCCCAGTGCCCAGCAGCCTCCAAGGCATCTTGGTTAGCGCTTATCTCATCTAAATGGCTACCGTTTTCAATATTAGCTTTGAGCCCAGCAAGATCAAGCCCCGCAGCGCTCACGGCTTTAGATAAATGTGCACCTTCGTTCCAGCCTTTGGTTCCCCCGAAGATGAGGTGTGAAACATGCTTTGCAAATTCTATCCCTCTACCTTGACGCTGGGCCTCAACTCCTAGCTTAGTTAGCTCATGAATAAGGGGTTGCTCTTTAGCGATCTCATAAGTTTCCATATTCTGATTAATAGGATCAGGTTTTGGCCAATGGTTAGCCATCCCTAGAAACTCAGCCCGCCGCACCCAATCGAGGCCTATATAACGAGCGCGCTTCACATTGGAGGGATCAAAAAATTCCGGGTTTCGAACCGCAATAGGAAATACCGGCCGAAGATTTACGCCAACCCCATAGTCTTGCTTGAGCTTAAGCATATCCGGCGTAGCTAAATAGGAGTACGGGCTTCTAAAAGAAAAATAGACGTCTATGTCGGGCATTTGCGGCTCCATCATTTTTTATAAGTAATTTTCACCCACCGAGCAGGCTAAAATTCTACTCATATGGCTATAGGGCAACTTGGTCTCATCATGCCAATCGTTAAACTGTTGCTGAATTCTCTTGAGGTCCCTTTGACTGCTTGGCTTTTCCGTGATGTCCAGCCCTATACTGCGCAGCGTGACCACGACATCGGTAGCTAAAATAAAACAATCTTTGCCCATTCTGCGCAAAAACCAGAGTGCACTTTGTCCGCCAAGTCTAGAACCGTGCTTTTTTAGGTATGCCATTAGCCCTATTTGATCCGACTCTGGCCAATCTGCTATTAACTTACCAAAACTGCCATGGCGCCTGGCCTCATCCTGAACAAAATAAACATTCTCTTGCAGGGCTTTGATCTTTTGCCAATTACGAACCACACGCCTGTCGGATGTGTAAGCTTCCCATTGTTCCGGTGACAGCATCTCTAAGGTTGCAGGCTTAAAGCCAAAGAACGCTTCCTCAAACTCCGGCCATTTTTTCTCTATAACTTTCCAGCTGAAACCCGCTTGATTAATGCATTTGGTCATCATCGCCAGATAACGATCGTCACCTGTCTCTATCAGACTCTTTTTACTGGCCAATTTTGGCAGCAATTCTTTAAGTCCTAAGGGTCCGCCCTTACGCTTTTCTGCTCTTTCTTTAATCTTTTTAAATGAGGTCATTTTTTGGACTGCTTTCCTCTATTCGGTTCTCTAATTTCTGCTTACTATTCCGGGATATGCTCTGAAAAAAAAGGCCTGTACTGAATAGTCTTCAATGACGATGAAATATGCAAAAACCAAAACTATTGCTTTTGCGCCACACCCAAAGGTTGGGCAGCCATCGAAGAACCACTCAATTAGCTAGCGGAGGCCCCTTTTCAACCCAGTCTCTAGCATCATAAAAATCTGCATGTCGCTAGAAGTTGTGGCTACAACCTGTATTTCGCCATCAGCACAGCTTACCTTTATTGCTATTATCGTAGCACAAGGATTCCTTTCAACGATCTTATAACTGACAACTTGTTGATGTATTTGGACTAGGCAAAAAAAATGTTACGCAGTGAAATTTTTGAAAACACACAGCCTAAGGGGTTTTTAGGCGGCTCTGCTTTCGAGGTACAAGTCGATATCGATGGAGTATCAATTGCTAAATGAAGAATAAAGCAAACGGGGACTCACGGATTGTCTAAATTTTTATAACACAGCCGAGTTAAAACCATCTAAGCCATAAAAATATAGGCAGTGCTGCAAAAGCCATTCTGGCTAGAGATTATCCAGAAAAAAGAGATCTCAACATAGGCATTGTTAAATCTGACTTCCGTTGGACCGTGTTCTGCGCTGGAAACAAAAATGTACTCTTCTTTATTTTTTCTTAATAATGGAATAGACGTGTCAAACGTCTTAGGCACATACTGGTCATCCATTGCGCCCTGCCATAAAATAGTGGCAGGTTAATTTTGTCAAAGTAGGTTATGGGTTCATATACTGCATAAACGTCTTCTACCGCTTACCATCAGAAGTGATTAGCGCTTTACCAAGCTTACTTATTATTTCAATATTACTAACAATAAAGGTTTTTTCGATCACGTCTTATCTAACGACTGAACCTGAAAAATTGATAGCGTCATATCTTGATCTAGGGTATTGGGGGATTCTGGAATATTTCGTTAAAACCTTACATTTGGCGCCATACATCCCTCTGCAGAAAAATTCCTTCCTATAATACTTTAATACCTTAATACTTTAATACTTTAATACTTTCTAAATTTAACGAGTACTCATCATTTTCGGCTTTCAGAAAACTCAATGCATTTGTTAAATCAGCGGCTGCAATTTTTCACTCTTTTTTTAGCGGTAATTCATATTGAGCACAATTAGCTCTTTTGAAATAGAGCACGATATATCGCTCCTCCTCACTTTTGTGACTAAGATAATCGCCTCCCCCGTGTAAAAAACAATAACTGAGTGATTATGTTTAACAAGATTTTATGCATCCTTGGAAAGGTAAATATTAATCTTTTGTAAGCGGTCTGATGTAGAAGAAACGTCTTTAATTATCGTATAAAATTTGTTCAGAAGATTTTCTTTGAATAGCAGTTAAATTGCTCGAGCACGACGCTAGAAAGGCGAAAAGAGCCAACGCTGAAAATAGTATTAGGCCTTTTATATTAGTCCGTTTTAATGTTTTGTATGAGACGTAGCGTAGACAAGCTGCCTCGATTATAGACAATCAAAGCGCGGAGGGTTTTGGCACCAGTGAGAAGCATTTTGAATTGAACTTTTTCGAAACATCAAACGCATTCCATCACTAGCGGTATATTCTATTTTAAAAATGAACCAAAAAAGCACACTTATCGTCTTTGCATGAGCACAATAAGCAATAACTACGCTAGTTGGATGCGTTAGCCAACTCAATGGCTTGGCCGTGGGGCGTATTAATGTAAGCTGAGCGCCATTTTTTCACCCGGGCCGATATTTCTGCCGTTGTTGATAGCTTCTTTTCGCTTACTATTTTCTCCAGCGCTCGCAGCCAATGCCGGTAGTAAGAGTCGCCTAGATCTGGGTCACCTTGTAGCTGAGCCGCTGTAATTTCAGCATTTAAATGTGTCGCCCATTCCTCCCAACTAAACGCACCGGACTGATGAAGCGCCACAACCATGCCAAAGGCTTGGGCTTCCCATGGCTCTTTAAACACAGGCCCCTCATTGTCACAGGGTTGAAAGGGATAGGTTCTATCTTTTGACATATTTACTCAACGTTTTCTAGATAGGGCTGCCAAAGGTCGATAAGTACTTCGCTATTGTCTTCACTTGAGCCCCATAAACTGGCACTGGAAAAACGTACGCGGTACAAAAACTCGCCGCTGCGCTCGCCTGCTGAATTCTTATCTGGATACACATGACACCCGTAATTTTCTTCGATCTCCCCGACAGAGCCTTGGACGTAGGTGGGCAATCTCGAATGGCCTTTGGTGTGTATTTTTTTCGCCCGCACCGCATCACCAACACTGAACTCAGGCTCACCATCACTTGGCATCAGTGTGGGGCCACCGGTTCCTAAAATTTTTATTGCTTCCTCTGAATTTGGCACTCTCAATTCTTCGGCTCCATCCGTTATCATGCAAGCTGCCGCCAATTCCCCCTCTGTCAGTAAACCTTTTTTCACTAATAAGTTTTGAATGCCTACAAGCCAATTTTCATAATAACTATTTCTAAGGTAGTCAGCGGGGTGCTGGGATTCTCGTGCAAATCGAGACTCATCAATATTCCATTGACCTAGCATGCCTGTGGCTAAAGTCATGGCAAATACTCTGCGCTCCCAGTCAGTATGAAAGACAGGTTCTTCTGCTTCTGGCACAGGACTAATTGGACCTAGCCCCTGCCGGCCGCCAAGATCGTGCCCACCTTTCATTGTTTTTGATCTGCTAGCATTGGTCTTGCTCCGACGCAGCATCAGCTGATTTCGCCAACTCAACGCCAATCATCGAATTGCGCGTCACCAAACATCGCAACCTTTCTTCACTCCAGTGCTGCGTCCCTGCTGGCTGCTGGGGCATAACTAAATAACGCATCTCTGAAGTTGAATCCCACACTCGAACCTTCGTGCTGCCAGGCAAAGAAGTGCCGAACTCAGCCAGAACTTGGCGCGGCTCACTAACGGCCCGGGCACGGTAAGGTGCTGACTTATACCAAGTAGGAGGCAGACCTAAAACAGTCCATGGATAGCATGAGCAAAGAGTACAAACGACTAAGTTGTGAGTTTCATCTGTGTTTTCAACAACCCGCAAATGCTCCCCTTGCCTGCCAAAGTAACCAAGCTCAGATACTGCGGCCGTAGCGTCCGCTAACAATGCTTCTTTGAAGCTTGCATCCACCCAGGCCTTAGCCACCACGATTGCCCCGTTTTGAGGGCCAACTTTATGCTCGTAATTGTCGATAATGGCGTTAAGAGCGTCAGGATTGACTAGGCCTTTTTCGACCAGCAAACTTTCCAGTGCCTTAACTTTGAGTTCGAGCTCCGGCGGCGGCTCGGTATGATCGTGAGAATGACCATGATCGCCGTCGTGGGAATGCATGTTTTCGTCATCTGAATGAGCCATTGGATTCGCTTAAATGTAAAAAGGATAAGTCGCAAATATTTATATAGGTATATTTAAAAGATTCCCACAGGAGCTGTGGCAAAGCAAGCGCCACATAGCACCCCCAGAATCTCTTTAAGGGATTCCCCTGAGCCCGCAGGAATATGCCTTGCCTTATAAACCGGGGCTAAGCTGAACCTGACCGCGCATAACATTGAGGTACATATCATGTACCTGTTGCTTAGTTTGAGCGTTAGCGCATCGAAACTCGGCTAGGGAAATTTCGTTAGAAGCCAATAACCGCTCAAATGCAGCACAATCGATTTCAAGTAAAATTCTGTTAGTCATTTAGCCCTCCAGGGGGATTTCCAGCCTTTGCGCGTTGGCCGGTGAATGATCATTTTAAGAAGTGCTATTTTAATGCGAATGATTCTCATTTGCAAATACAATTCCACGGCCATGGAAATCTCATTTATACCCTCCTTAACAGTCCCTAGCTTTTCTCTCCGACCTCTCTAATCCTCTTAGAGCCTGATTTAGTTTCCGCACAAGACCGCTGAGACTCCTTGATCTCTAGAATGAAACCAATCTGAGCTGACTGATATTTTGGTTTAACCACCTCTGCAAGGTAAGACTTCATGGTCTTGAAGGGCGTGTCTACTAACAACATATTAGTAAACCACCCAGGAATATTGGATCCAGGATTAATATGAGCTCGATTCGATATCTTGATAGACCCGTCCAGCTGAGGCGTAAAACGCCAGCTTGCATTAGCCTGCGTCAGCCTAACCCGGCCTCTTTTTTTCTCAACCCCCTCGCTCACCGCACTGCTTTGCATAGTCACTTGCAATGATTCTGGGTTTTGCGCCCACCTAACTCGAACTACAACATCACGGTCTGTTATGGGAAAAGGCATGTCATTGTGGGTGTATACCAATGACTCGGTTTCACTAAACCTTTTTAGCAAATAGGATTCTGCACATTTGTCAGCCCACCGCGGACAAGCCTCAGCATCTTCAATAAGCGCCACCAGAGAGGTTAAACTCACTCCTTCGATTCGACTTACAGATCTCACTTCTTTGTAAGGGGAGCCTTCAATCGAGCGAGTAAACACTTGAATACCCTCTCTGTCGCGCTCCAGCTCCCACTCTGATTCTTGGCCATGAGAAATTTCACTAACCAATACTGCAAGACTTAACGAGCTGGCGATAATTAATTTCACGGCGCCGTGGTAACCACAAGCGAATGGGTTCAATTGAGTATTGTTCATAATATTTTTCTTTTCCCGTTTATGTTTATGTTTATGTTTTGCCGATACCCAAACTCACTTCGCTGAAGCTTCTTATAATGATAGCTGCATCCGTCAGTTTGACTTATAAATCTTCTACAGATCTGTCCGCCAAACTGTCTTGGTGTTGAAGTCTTTACTAGACCTTGAACTGCGCCTGTTGTGTTCAAAGGACTCTCACTTTTAATGCCGCTCTTAGCATCTAAAATGCACGCTGTTCCAGCTCTGTAGGCATCACCAGAACTTTGTACGATTGAGACGCACTGGCGTTGACGCTACTGTTATTAATGCTGCTATCATCGATCATGCGCTGACTAAAAGAGGGTGAGCCGACACAAGAATCTTAACTTGGTGTTCTAAAGCAGGTCCGACCGGACTTTTTAGTACGCTTCTATTAATAAGCTTTTCCATGATTTCTATCAGGCTTTCAACAGGGCTTAGGCTCTAGGAAAATTCATGTCACTCGAATCTAAAATAATTCACCGTCAACTTAATGCGACGTTACCCATCGCAGTGGCTGGTGACGGTGCCTATCTGATTGATAAAAGTGGCAAACGCTATATTGATGCTTCGGGCGGTGCGGCGGTCTCCTGCCTAGGACACGCTCACCCTGACGTCATTCAGGCCATCATCGAACAAACTCAAAAACTTGCCTTTGCCCATACTGCATTCTTCACCTCCGAGCCCGCTGAAGAACTAGCGCACACGCTTGTCGCACAAGCCCCAGATAGTATCGAGCACATCTACTTTGTGTCAGGTGGCTCCGAAGCTATCGAGTCGGCACTAAAAATAGCTAAACAATATTTTTTCGACAAAGGTGAACCCAAGCGTACAAAATTTATCTCCAGACGGCAGAGTTACCATGGCAATACTTTAGGCGCGCTATCGATTAGTGGTAATGTTTGGCGAAGAAAACCTTTCGAAGGTCTACTCAACCAGGGCTTTCATATTAGCCCTTGTTACTCCTATAGAGATCAACGCCAAGATGAATCTTTGGAGGCCTATGGAGGTCGAATAGCGAACGAATTGGAGACCCTGATCTTGCACGAAGGAGCTGGCACTATAGTAGGCTTTGTGGCGGAAACCGTCGGTGGGGCAACTGCTGGTGTTCAGGTGGCTCCGCCTGGCTATTGGTTCCGCATCAAAGAGATCTGCGATCAGTATGGCATCCTACTTATCGCCGATGAGGTGATGTGTGGCATGGGTAGAACAGGGTCGATGTATGCCTGCGAACAAGAGTCATTTGAACCTGATGTTATTGTGGTCGCAAAAGGCCTTGGTGCTGGCTACCAACCCATTGGTGCCATGCTTTGCTCTGCGGAAATAGTTTCAACAATCAGCAATGGCAGTGGCGCATTTTTGGGCGGACATACATATCTAGGCCACCCAATAGCTTGTGCAGCGGCTCTTGCTGTGCAAAAAGTCATTAAAGCCAACAACCTCTTAGATCGGGCCAACGACCTTGGAGGCATGTTTCAGCGCTGCTTAGTCGAGACATTTGCATCCCACCCGCATATCGGAGACATAAGAGGACGCGGTCTTTTCTGGGGAGTTGAACTTGTTGAGTGCAAAGATACTAAACAGCCTTTTGATGCCAAGCTAAATTTGCATCAACACATCAAAGACGCAGCCCTAAGCCAAGGGCTTATCTGTTACCCAGGGGCAGGCACAATCGATGGCAGGGAAGGTTGCCACATTTTGCTTGCACCGCCATTTATTATTACCGAAAAACAAGTTTTAGAGATATGCAATAAGTTAGAATCATCTATCAACCTCGCAATTACCAAAATAACTAATGACAAATAACACAGCCCACAAAATAATAATCGCTGTCGCTCCAAACGGGGCTCGCAAAACTAAAATGGACCATGGGAAATTGCCAATCTCGCCTGAGGAACTCGCTACAACGGCCAGGGCGTGCCAAGAGGCAGGTGCGTCAATGATCCACCTCCATGTGCGGGACGCGCAAGATCAACACTCTTTAGACCCTGAGCGTTATCGGGCCGCAATTGTCAAAGTTAGGGCGCAGGTTGGGGACGAAATGATTGTTCAGGTCACCACTGAAGCGGTCGGAAAGTATAAACCGGTTGAGCAGATGGACTGTGTGAAACAGTTAAAGCCTGAAGCCGTTTCCATCGCTATCGCTGAGTTGATACCAGTAGCTGGAGACGATCTAGAGGTAGCTCGATTTTTGGAATGGCTTTACCGAAGTCAAATTGCTCCCCAGTTCATTCTTTATTCAGAAGCTGATATTGAACACTTTACAAGGTTGGTACAGCGAGGCGTCATTCATAGCGATAACCCAAGCGTGCTGCTTGTGTTGGGAAAATATTCACAAAACCAGCAGTCTGATCCAAAAGAATTATCATCCTTAATTGAGACTCTACAACCACATTATTCTTGGTCAGTCTGCGCCTTCGGACAAAGTGAGAGCGAATGTATGGCCGAAGCTATCGACTTGGGTGGTCATTGCCGAATAGGGTTTGAGAATAACCTGCTTAGTGAAAATGGCAACTTAGCCATCGACAATGCGAATCAAGTTGAATTTACTGCTGCCAAAGCAAAATCCCATGACCGCGGCTTAGCAAGCGCTAGCGAGGCACGCCTTATAATGGGCGTGCGTTGCTAACTGGGACAATAGCCCCTATACCGCGTTAAGAGCTTGTTCTAGGTCGGCTTTAATATCATCGATATGCTCTATACCTATACAAAGACGAATCGCCTCAGGCTTGACGCCTGCTGCCAATTGCTCGGTCGGCGACAGCTGACGGTGAGTAGTAGATGCAGGATGACAAGCCAAGGATTTAGCATCGCCAATATTAACTAAACGCTTAATCATCCTGAGGGCATCATAAAATTTAACGCCCGCATCGAAGCCACCCTTAACACCAAATGTCATAAGAGAGGCTGGAGTTCCTCCACAATATTTCTTTGCCATTGCGTTTTGAGAGTCGCTTTCCAGGCCTCCAAAACTCACCCAATCTACCTTCTCATGGCTTTGCAAATACTCCGCTACAGCAATGGCATTTTCACAGTGACGCTCCATTCGCAGACTAAGAGTCTCGAGCCCTTGCATGATCATGAATGCACTCATTGGTGAAAGCGCTGAACCAGTATTTCGAAGCGGCACTGTTCTCGCCCTGCCTATAAACGCGGCCTCCGCAAACGCCTGCGTATAGACCACACCATGATAGGAAGGCTCTGGTTGATTTAGCTCAGGATAGCGCTGCGCATGCTCAGCCCAAGGGAACTTGCCTGAATCAACAATCATGCCTCCGATAGTCGTACCATGGCCGCCGACGTATTTTGTTAGCGAATGCACAACAATATCTGCTCCAAATTCGATAGGATTACACAGGGCGGGAGACGCTACTGTGTTGTCGACGATCACTGCCACCCCATGGCGATGAGCAGCCTCACAGACAGGCGCAAGGTCAATAATATTGCCAGCTGGATTTCCAATAGTCTCGCAGTAAACCGCTTTAGTATTTTGATCGATAAGCTTTTCTATAGCTTCAGCAGAGTCGTCTTCAGCAAAGCGAACCTCTATACCTTGGCTCGGCAGCATATGAGCGAACAGTGTGTAAGTGCCACCGTAGAGCTGCGGAGTTGAGACAATATTGTCTCCGGTCTTCGCAAGCGTAAGGATCGCGTAGTTGATCGCAGCCATACCGGAGCTCACTGCGAGGCCAGCAATACCGCCTTCCATTGCCGCCATGCGCTGCTCGAGCACGTCGTTGGTCGGGTTCATTATGCGGCTGTAGATATTGCCAGGCACGGCGAGGTCGAAAAGATCAGCGCCATGTTGTGCATTGTCGAACTCGTAGGCGACTGTCTGGTAGATAGGCACGGCGACCGACTTAGTCGCCGAGTCGGTTGTATAGCCTGCGTGAATAGCAATAGTTTCTTTTTTCATGGGTAGCGTCTCCTAATGAGGCTGCGATAAATTCGAGTAGAAGTATATACCTTATGGGATACGCAGACAGAAACATTAATCTATTCCTCAAAAGTCGCAGCTAATCAAACGTAAGGAGGAATGATTGAGTTCGATTGACTTACATTGCCAAAGCTAGGGAGGCATTAAAATGAGTCAGAGTTGATTTCCAACAGTCGAAAAAAAGGCGAGCTTAGCTCCCCCTTTTTATTCAAAGTCCTGCGTCTGTTTTAGAACTTGAGGTTGATACCTGCAAAATGAAATCGACTAACGTCAAATAGACTAAGGTATGCATTGTTGTTGCCTGCTCCAGTATCTGGGCTAGAAAAATATTTACAACACCCTCTACCCGGGCAGCGCCGCGGCTGTCGGTTTCTTGAGAACCGGTTTGTACCAGAGGCACCGAAGAAGTGACGTTTGATCTTGTTAATCTTGAGCCCGTGACGACCAGCTCTTCAATTTCATCATCTTGCGCGAATACTCCTGAGCGAATCCGGCCGATCCTGCAGCTATAACGGCAAATGCGACACTGAAGGCAGAAGTCTTGCGATTTAGTTTGAACATTTTGTTTTTCACTTCGTAATGAAAATATGATGCCTACTATTGGCTCCAGTGGCAGTTTTCTCTTGTTTTTCTTATGTAGTGCACGATGAAGCCGGCACGTACCTTAACTATATATAAATTCTCATGATTTCGACTGTTTTCGCCTTTGTTCTAACATCAAAACATCGATTTATTGCAAAAATCGTAACCTTTTATCAACAGTCAATTCTAAAAATTTTTCACCCACTTGCGACTCTCGCGCCAGCACGCGTCATTCAGAGAATCCTTACTCCCCGAATATTACTAGTTGGATGGCTAAACGACTCCTCTTCGAATCTAGTTAATTAGAGACCTAGAGCATTTAACGGTAAAATGGACCCGTAAGTGGCTGAGAATTGGAAGGTTGCTTGGCCTAGGCTAAATAAAGAGCTCTGGCCGCAACGCCACAAACGAGGCCGAACGGTCGATGGAAGAGGTGTATAAGGGTTGCCTTACCTGCCAAACACTTTCTGTCCTCACAGTATTTTTTAACGTATTGAACATCAAGCAGCTATCTTCCCAGGGCTCCTCGAGAAATTTTAAAAGTTCAGTTATCGCTGTACGTGGCGATGTCACAAGCGCCTCGTAGTCCACATTAAATATGTCTTCGCCAAAGAGCTCTTGCCAATGCCTCATCAGATCGGACTGCAAATTGATGTAATGGCGGATAGACCTAAGGTCTGTAGCGTAATGCTGACTGGGACCAAACCGGGTCGTGTAGATTGACCACGCAATATCACGCCAGGCTCGACGGGTAACAATGATTTTAGCCGATGGAAAAAGCGCCTTGATTAGTCCGAGGAATAGGAAATTATCAGGACGCTTATCAGTGACACGCGTATTTACCCCGAAAATACGCTCTGACTCCTCTTTGTAGCGCTTCGCCCAAGAGTGCAACGCGACGCCAGTTATCAAGTCGCAGTCTCGGGGGTAGTTTGGAAGCTCCGTGTCCACCAAACGACTAAAAAACTCTCGCTCGCCGGCAGGGGTAAATGCTGTATGTGCTGCTAATATTTGCTCAACGAGAGTGGAACCCGAGCGAAACATGCCGCAGATGAAAACCGGAGAAGCGCTATCTGACAATCGGTTTTTCCGAAACCATTTAACATCAAAGTTTTCCTTTATTGCATCGAACTCTGCTTCGATGAGTGCTGGATCATAGTCTTTGTATATTGATCGATCCACGGCATTTGCACTATCAAAATAAGCTAGAGCGGCTGAAAAATCTCCGCATTGCTCGAGTGCGCGACCAAGAGCAAAATGGAGATCAGGGTCATCACTAATCGCGGCTTGTGCTGTGAGCCTATCAAGTAGTGGATCCGTTTTATCGCTGAATTGCCGTGCATCAGCCAGTCGTGCCAGCGCAGGCAAGTAGTTAGAATCTAGTTCAAGACAGTAAGAGAAATGTGCATATGCGTCGTTTCGATCACCCTGCTGTTCAGCCAAACAACCTAAATTAAAGTAGGCTGGCACGTAGCGCGAGTTGAGATCGACCGCTCTCTGAAGTTGCAATTTGGCGGCTGCATCATCGCGCAACTGCTGTGAGTAAATGGTTGAAATATTGAGCACTATTTCTTCGGGGCGCTCGGCATTCAAGGCAATAGATTTCTCATAGGCAGCTATGGCAGCAGAGGGCTTACCTGCTCGAGCGAGCAAATAGGCATTATTATAGTAGCCATTAGCGGAGTCTGGAATACGGTGCAAAAAGGCAGTATACAGATCCAGCGCGAGATCCATTTGCTGCGGCGTATGGCACCGAGCGGTGAATGTCTCAAGCAAAACAATATCACCTGGAAGTAGTGTTACTAATTGATGAAGGCAGTTAAAACTGCCGCTTTCATCTCCCTGCTCATCACAGACCTTTATCAACCCCCACAAACAAGGCTGATTATGCGCATCTATTGCGAGCCCCGACTCTAGTAGTTGACGAGATTTTTCGAATTGGCCAACTTTGTAAGCTTTCAACGCCTCTTGCAAGATATCGTTAAGATTCAACACTTATTCACCACTGGGTCATACCATCAATTGGCATCGCACACAGACAATATGTTTAGGTATTTTGTGACTCAGCACGCAACCTTAATGGACGCCAGCACTGCATCGAATAATGCATAAGATACATTGGTGCCAACCAACCCGATTCATGTAGTTCAATAATGACACTTGAATCTAGGGCGTTGAGCTTTTGAAGGTTAATTCCGACATAGGTTGCGAGTACTTTCTGTTCGTCAGACCCTTCGATCGTATAATTCGCCTGCATCTGGTCTAGAACTTTGTGCTTCACAAGCAGCCGCGCAAACTCACCGGTGCGTTTGCGTTCTTCTTCATATTCTCCTACAAACTGCATAACTGCTCTGACTTCTGGCGAGGGTTCTTCGACAACGAAGAATGGAAAGCGAGGATCTTCTGTAATGGTCTCAGCCGCGCGATCAAGGACAAGTGCTCGGCTTCCGTCTTCCTGTGCAGCAAATGCAAAGGGATAGCACCGCAAATAAGATGGAACGTAGCAGTCGGGATCCCATTGGCCATTCTCATCTATAAAAAGATTGCCTCCACCCGGCAAGCCCAAAACTGCCATAGGGACAGGATTTTCTATGTTCGAAAAAACTATAGGATAATGACGCTGGGCACTACTTATCTCAACCATCGTTAGAGGGATTGCACGCTCGTTTTTTACGAAATCGAACGGCCGCTCAGAGGGAGTAATCCCAATTCCACCATGGGAATCATACGTCAGGATTTCCGGCTGCCTGTAAAGAAACTTCTTGCCCGCCATCGACGCTAAAGGATTAGCCTGCTGTTCATCGGTCACGTTTAACTCTCCAATTTCAAAAATTAACTTTATTTAATATTTTAGCCATTGCCCAAGTGACTAGTCAGCTCGCAACCAACCTGTAAGCGCATAACGCGGCTTTGTCGCAAAAGGAGCAACGTACGACACTTGGTGATCGCGCGGCACCTTAAATAAGCTGCAGGTATTAAACGTCGGCACATGTATTTTAGTAACTTGTTGACCATCAACAAACTCCAGCATGCCACCCCAATGCGATTCCCACTCCTTTGTAAGGTTAATGACAATTGCGAAACGCCTGTCATCAGCCGTGCTGGCACTATCGTTGTGCCTCATTAAGAAATGTCCGGGGGCAAAGAGAGTAGCCTGCAATTCCACTTTCCGAATTTGCGCGTCACCTGTCAACTCACGAAAATATTTGATCGAGTCCAAACTATTGATTGCCTCCAAAATCGCATTGAGCATAAGCTTGGGCTCCAATTTATTGTTATACGCGTCGACCATAGGGTAGCGATAGTAGGCGAATTGATAGTCCCTTTTAGCTTGATCAATGACAGCACCATGAAATGCCTGCCGATCTTGCTGCGTCATAGCTGACAGTTGGGCTGCGGTTTTTGTCATAGCCTCGACCCCATTTCGAAACGCCATTTCCCAAACCACCTGTTCATTCAAACAGGTAAACGCCTGTTCAGCAGCAAATTGGTCCAAAAAATTCGGGATTTTTACCGAACCGACTTCCGCAAGCTCGCTGCCGATGGCAACTTGATCTATCGAAGGGTTCAATAGTAAGCCTCGGAAATTATGCATAGCAATGGGCTCTCGTCTTTACTGCGATAAATAAGAGGCTACCATAACATAGTGCCTACAAATCAAGAATCCGAAGAGAGGCCAAATTGCAGTTGTGATAGCCTGACAAGCGTTTATGATTACCACCACAGCATTCATTTTAAGAGTCCGGCAGCGTTTTATGCAACACTCTGTACAGTATATTATGCGTCAGTTCGACCTTGCTTTTGCGCAGGGCGCTCATGACAAAGCGCTTGGTCTGCTGCAGACTCTCTGCCAGCGGTGCCCAGAGGATGCCGAAGCTCACCATCGGCTCGGCGTTATGGAAGAAGAGTTTGGATCGCCGGAAAATGCTCGTCGCGCCTACCTGCAATGCCTTGCTCTAGCGCCAACAATAGCAAAGGCTTATCTCTACGCGGGCTACTGTTTGCAGCAACAGGGGCTCGAAGGAGGTGCGGCCGAATTGTATTCGCTTGGTGCCGATATCGATGAGAACATTCTGTATTTATGGCAATCCGACCATCAGCCCATTCAATCTCGACTGCGCTCAGCGGCTGCCAGTAGCCTTCTGCGCGAACATCTGACCGAACTACATGCAACGTCGGTCGGATCAGGCAGTGATTGCCGGCGCGTTGCTTCGGCGCTATGGACACGCACTCACAATAATGATTTTCAGTTTAGAAATGCAAAGCAAATGCCGCAGCTATTTTATCTTCCTGATATTTCCGCTCGCGGTTTTGAAAAACCTACCGATTGGAAGTGGGCGCAGCGATTGCAAACAGTAGCCACAGATATTAAGAATGAATTGCTCAATGCATTACCCGCTATCAGAACTTTAGGCCGTCCTTACCTCGCCGCAGGCAGCCAAGCTGGCGAGTCTTTCTCTGAGCTAGTGGGGTCGTTAAACTGGACGGCATTGGATCTATTCGTAAACGGAGCCCCCAACACCAAAATGATTGCTCACTTCCCAACAACCCTTGCCGCGCTCAAAGATGCGCCGCTTTATGGACTCGATGACAATCCATTTGAAGTGTTCTTTTCCCTGCTTCGCCCCGGCCAGCATATAAAGCCTCACTATGGTTTATCGAACCACAGCCTAACTGTTCATTTACCGCTCGTGATTCCAAAAAAATGCTGGTTGCGCGTTGGAGATGAGACCCGCGAGTGGGAGGCTGGAAGAATTACTGCGTTTGACGACACTTTTATCCATGAAGCACGAAATGAAAGCGCAGAAGAAAGAATCGTCTTAATCTTTTCGATCTGGCATCCAGATCTTACTGAATCTGAGCAGCAAGCGGTAAAGCGTTCTTTCCGATCTCGGCTGCGGTGGCTGGAAAAACGCCAGGGCCCATGAATTAACAAAAGGAAAAAGGCTTAGTTTAAGCAACCAAGTCGCCTCAACTCATCGATGAGTGGTCCCAAGTGTTTTTCAAAAGGTTGCCACCTTCCTATACGCTTTTCATTTATAGCCTCTCTAACCTGTAATTCGCTAAACGTAAAACTAGTCGCAACAGTCTTGTGAAAATCTAAGCACCTCTCACTCCAAGTTAGCCCGCAGAAATTGGTAATCCGCTGCCCCACCTCTTGGGGGCTCGCGACTAAAGCTTCATAGCTAATGTCTAATACTCTGTCAGGCGCCAGTGCCGCCCAGTGATCCATATGCCTGCAAGATATCGAGTAGGTTTGAGCGAGGGATTCAAACTCGACCGCATAATTGTGTCCTTCGGGAAACATTCGAGTAAATATGCTCCAACAAACATCGCGCGGATCACGACGCATTTGAATCACCTTTGCATCAGGAAACAGCGATAGGATCATTCCGACATGTTGGAAATTATGCGGCATCTTGTCGGTGATGAAATTCCCAGCAGCACCAACGCCCTCGGAATCTAAATAAAGCGGGGTCTTCTCAAAGTAGCGCGCGGCGAGTGCCTGCCAATCTCGACGCGCCATCTTTTCAGGCGAGGGCGCTTTCCCTGAAGCGACGTCATTCTGATATTGAGTGACAAGAAAACCTAACGCTTCACTTTCACCACCAGCCTTTACCATCGATAACTGAGCCAGCATGCGCTCGACTAACGTTGTGCCCGAACGCGGCATGCCTACTATAAACAACGGCGTTGCTTGGCTGACCACCTCGGCCGGAGCCGCAGAGTAATGTGTAAATTGTTGAAGTGTACTCTCGCACTCTAAGTCATTGGCAGATGGGTCATAATCGGTGCCGGCCGCTTTTATACTCAATTTTTGCTGAATATTCGCGCTCATATAACAATTAAATGCGGCTTCAGTATTGCCTAGCCGAGCGTGTGCATCAGCCTGAACATAGGCGATTAGCTGTTTCTCATAAGTTGACCAAGTGCCTTCTTGTAAACATTCTTGAATACGCCGAATGAAATGTGGCAGCGCATCTGGCTGTGAAATTTCAAGCAGAACACTCCATGCCTCAGCGTTACTCGAATTCTTTGCAAGAGCTGCCTCACTTGATGCAATCGCTTGTGAATAGTCTCCTTTGAGACGCGACAGCCTTGCTTGCAACAAATGAAACTCTGTTGTTTCGGCTCCCACATCTTTTGCGTATTGCAGATAGGTTTCGCATTGATCGACTTTTCGCGCCAGTAGGAATAAGTCGGCAAATTTCACAAATTCAGCGACGCCTGGGGTGATCAAACTAAGGTAATGCGCATAGGTCTTTATTGCTAAATCATAATCACGTAATCGTCCAGCAGCGAGCGCAAGCTCCTGTGCAATCTGAACGCTCTTAGGGTCCGCTTCCAAAAGCTCCCTCAAAAGTGCGACTGCTCGGTCCCAAGCTCCCAATAAACCAAATGCTTCTGCCCGAAGTAAGTAGCTTGCCTGAGAACGGTGAGGAAAGCGGTTTAGCTGTGTAAGTACTAGTTGCGGTTGATTAAGGGCGATTAGCAATTTGCAGACATTTAACGAGAAGTTTTCATCGACTCCTCCGTTACGACCTGCTTGAACAGCGAGCATAGCCGCAGCCGAATTGTCTCCCTTGCTTCGCAGACAGATAGCATAGTTATAGGCTAACTCCGCGGCATCAGGTTCGCGTGCTAGTGCCCTAGAAAGCAACGATTCAGCATCAGTAAATCGTTGAATTTGCATGAACAGCGTTCCCAATCCGTAGAGCGCATCAACATCCTGAGAATCAGAGTCTAATTGCTCGGCGTAGAGCCGCTTAGCTTCCTCGAGGTCGCCCCTGAGATGAGCTGCTTCGGCTTGCTGGACCAAAGAATCCATAGTTAATTACTACTTATAGTTGCTGACATTGATCGCTCTAAAGCATGTTGTATGTATTGATATTGTCGCATACCATTTAGTCATCAACGCGCTGAATTTCCGGCAAGTGAAAAGTAAAGTTATTTCTGCGAAAATGCTAATCTGGCAACGGCAACGGCATGGTAGGCTATTGAAATGATAATCAACAATACTCTATCTCTTTCGCCAGACCTGAAAACTAACCCCTGGAAACAACTATTCGCCGAAAAAGGACGCGTTCATATACCCAATTTCCTGACCGAAGACGCCGCGTCGACTGCTTTCGAGTGCCTCGACAATCAAGCAGCTTGGAATCTTGTTTGCCAACACGATGGAATACATCAGGATTTAAATGACAATATCAGCGCTGCTTGGAGTGAGGAGAAAATCGCAAAGTTCACAACTAAACTGCATGAGCAAGCGAATGCACACTTTCAATACTTGTATAGAACGATACCCATCTACGATATCTACCACAAGCAGATGCTGCCCGGAAATTTCCTAAATGAAATTTTCCTGTTCCTCAATAGCCCAGCTTTTTTAGACTATTTGCGCGATACGCTGCAAATGCGGGACATAGTATTCGCCGATGCTCAAGCGACCTGCTACACCAGCGGTGACTTTCTTAATAAACACGACGACAGTGCGCCCGGTAAGCACCGCCTTGCGGGTTATGTCTTAAACTTAACACCCTCTTGGAATCCCAACTGGGGTGGTGCTCTGCAGTTTTATGATTCACAAGATAACTGTGTCGATACTCTCGTACCCAGCTACAACGCTCTCAATGTTTTCAGGGTGCCGCAGCCACACGCGGTTAGCTACCTTCCCCCCTATGCCAGCGGCAAGCGTCTTTCTATTACTGGCTGGCTTCGCGCTGGTGCCGATCCTGGTTTAGAACCCGCTAGGTGAGTAACAAACCGGCAATTATCCCTGCTCTCAAGCAGGTACTACATCGAAGGGTGCAGTAAGCCTAAATTCGGAAGACTCACCTTCAAATGCGTAGGTGCCATGCCAAGTGTAAGAGGGAAATAACACCAGCTGCCCCGCTACCGGTCTAATAATCCTCTCTACTATTTCACGGTCGCCTAACATAAGCGCGCTTTCACCGAACTTAATGCATCCAGAGTGATTCGTTTGATTAGCCATAGTATATGGCAACGAAATGTAGCTCGCGGAGCTAATCCAACCTTCTGGGTGTACATGATTAACATGAAAGCCCTGCGGTTTGAGTTTCACCGACCATGAGCCGGAGAAGTTAAACTGACTATTAGTTACCACAGACAGCCTCTTTAGAAATGGATGATTTTCGTCAGGCGAGAAACGCTGTAGATAACTCTCGACCACCTGCTCCAGCGACTCTCTATAGCTCGCAATAACGGGGTTACGCTTGTGCAACAAGCGCCCCGGCGTCTGCGTACCTGACTTCAAGGTCTGCTGAGAAGGTGCAACCTGTGCCTTATGCATTCCCAGCAGCACAGATTCTAGTTCAGCGAGGAAATCGGCCAAGCTGCGATAACCTGGTGGGACTGGCAACGTGAAAACGCCGATATGATTTTCATGATCTATAAGCCAATGGTAGCGCTCATCACCTAGCAAGCGCCAGCAAAGACCTTGAAGTGCCCAAGTAAGCTGATTCATCGGGGCGAATGTCATCAGTCGATCAAGTACCGCTTGTGCCAAATCATAATTCGCTTGAGTAATATGCAATCGCACTAAGTCTTGCGCGATGCCTAGGTCAAAAGTTTTTCCTAGCGCCTTGGTAAAAGCTATCAAGGCTCGACTATAGTCGAGTTGATCCGCTGCGAGCCTTCCCTGTGCATGAAGAAGTGCAGCAGTCGTCTCAATCGATAACGCCTCATTTAACTGCTGCTGCGCAGTTTCGCCACGCCCTATGGCGCTTAACATACTTATGTAAGACAAGCGCAGCGCTATGTCTCGAGGGGTTTGCGTGATCGCTTTCTGATAGCTAAGCTCCAGCTTCTCATGCTGACCTGCTTGCCAATAAAACTCATGCAGGGTTTCATGAGCTATAACAAACTCTGGATTATGTTCAAGACTCTTTAGATATTCAAACTCTGCCTGCTCGTGTTCACCAGACTCAAATAGCGCGTTAGCGTAATTGTAATGAATCTCCGCGCTTCTCGGCGCGAGATTCAGAGCAAGTTGATAACTCTCAGTCGCGAGATCTAGTTGTTCGTTTAGCTTATAGCACAATGCTAGATTATGCCTTGCTGTCACATGATCAGGATTAATCTCGAGAGCAAGTTGGTAGCACTCTTTTGCTTCTTCGAAGTTTTCCATGGCCTTGTGAGCATCGCCCAATCCGGTAAGTGCGCCGATGTCACTTGAGTTTAGAGCAACAGCTCGATCGAGCTCAATGAATGCCGCCTCCGGGTTCACCGGTATAAGTAGCAGACCTAGATTTTTCCGTGCGTCTTGAAAATTTGAATTTAGCTGCAGTGCTTGCCGGTAATGTTGTTCTGCAAGAGTTTCGTTTCCTTGTTTGACATAAATATTCGCTAAATTGTTGTGAACTTCAGGCTGCTTGAACTGGCGAGATAAAGATCGAGATAGGTAATCGATTGCCGCGCTCAATTTATTTTGGTCGGCGCTGGCTAGCCCTGCAAGATGCAGTAAATTAGGCTCCTCGGGAATTTTGATAAGTAGAGTCTGAATTTTTCCCAGAACAGCAGTGTCATGATTATTAATCTCCACAAAAAGTTGGCCTAGTAGTTGTTGAAACTGCTGGGTTTTAAGATCGGCCATGACTTTCCCTTTATCCAAAAAAAACGGCGGGCCTAAGCCCACCGTTTTATGATTCCTCTAAAATCTTGCGATTATAGCTTGTAGCTTGCGCTCAGGAATACACGTGGACCAAACAACGAGTAAGTTGACGGATACGTATTACTCTGCTCAGAAACAGAACCTACTGGATTTGGCAGCTCATCAGTAACGTTTTGCACACCAAAGGTAAGTCTAGCTTTCTCATTGAACTGGTAAGCAGCACTCAGATCGAGGTAATACATAGAATCGATCTTTGGAGCCGCCAAAGTGCTAGCAGCAACAGGGCCGTTTTCAATGCGATCGTCATCAACTTCACCTAGGAAGCGAAGTAAACCTGAAATAGTCCAAGCACCTGAGGTCAGCGTCGCGCGCGTATTCCAAGCGATGTCTGTGTATGGTGAACCGCAAGTGTTGCCGAAGCTTCCAGCACAAACATCAACGCGATTAGCCAATTCAGCTACCGGAGTCGAGTCAAACTTATCTAGAAACGTACTGTTAAACGTTACGTTCAAAGTAGAACCTTGACCGCCAATACCAAAATCCAATTCAGTTGCATAGTTTACGTTAAGGTCAACACCGCTAGTCTCGACCAAACCAATATTAGAGTTTAGAACGTTTACCAGGCCAACGTTGCCATCCGAACGGCGTGTGATTGCCTGACAGAAAGGCGAGGCCGCATCTTTTACTACGTTATAGCAAAGATCGAGCACGTTCGACACACTGCCACCCAAAACACTAATCGCATCTTCAATTTCGATGTTGTAATAGTCTACAGTGATGTCTAAGCCATCCATAGGACGAATCACAGCACCTACGGTAAATGTATTTGAAGTTTCTTCCTTCAGTCCAGGGTTACCACCAAAGGTACCTTGAATCTGAGAGTTAGCCTGTTGAAAAACTCCAACATCAGCTGCAGCAACACCCATTGCTTGACATAAGGCTACGTCAGTAGTTGCAGATTCGAAACCATCAGATGCACATGGATCAGACGCACTGGGGAAGCCGTTGCTTTGACCTAAAAACAATTCCGATACGTTAGGCGCGCGGACTGCTTCTTGGTAACCAACTCTAAAGCTGAGCATTTCAATCGGTGAGTAGTTAATTGCTGCAGCAAACGATCCAACGTTACCAATATTCGAGTAGTCTGAAGTTCGAGCCGCGGCCCAGAAAGTCAATTCTTCGATCATAGGCTGGTCTTGCATAATCGGTATTGATACTTCACCAAAGAAGTCTGACGAACTGTATCCACCGGTTGTAGCCTTGCCCGCATTGAAGCCTAGCACGTCACCTGAAGACAGAAAGCTGTCTGGACGAAAGCTAGATGAGTCAGAGCGATGTTCATAGCCAACTACGACTGCGATAGGCACGCCTGATGTCGGAAGCGTGAACCAGTCTCCAGAAAGACTTGCTCCAAAAATTTCCTGCTCAATGCTGGTTATGTTCGTAGCACCGATGTTTACGAAGTCGATAGCAGACTGTGAGATGTTGCCCGCACCAAAAATATTCATTGGAGCACAGCCATTAGATGTATCTTGGCAGGCAAGACCATCGTCAGTAACGGCTGCAGCCTGAACAAATCGCGAGGCAGATACGTCGTTGTTAAGGGCATTACTGTTATCAAGATTAGAAAGGCTGTACGACGCATCGAAAGACCAAGTATCAGTAATTTCGCCTGTGGCGCCGAGAAGAACACGGAAAGCATCTCGGGTATCTACAGATTGACGAGAGCCGTTTTCAACCATTCGGCGACCAATATAAAGTGGAACGTTACCATCTGCATCGGCTGTAGCACCCCTTAAAGCTGTTTGGGCATTAGGGCCAAAAAACGCACTGTTCGGGTTCACAAATACGGACGTGAACGCTGGTGTAGGAGCCAATTCCTGTGGTACGAGGTTACGAGAGAAATTCATCTCACTATAAACTTCTACTGTATCAGTAAGATCATAATGACCCATGGCCGTTAGAAGATAACGTTCCTGTGGTAATTGCAGGAAGTTATCAGGAGCATAGTTAAAACGATCTTCTGGATCAAGAAAAGCACGGCCTTCACCGTTGACATCAAAAGTCCCCAAACTATCACCGTTCGGCAGCGTTGGGCCGCCAAATACGCGAGTGCCAGGAACACCTGATGAGCCACCAGGAACCAAGGCTGGCCTGCCATCTACAGTTCGATCTCCTAAGGCATTGCTAGAGAAATCGCGTGCGTCTGAGAAAAGAGCTTTTCGAGACATGTAGGAAGCATAGAGAACCGCGTTGCCGCGACCGTCGTCAAAATTACCACCGATAGTTACATCGAAGTTATATTTTTCAGCGTCTCCTTCACTTGTAATATCATAGAGGCTAGTGATTTCCATGCCTTCAAAATCGTCCACCAGCTGAAAGTTAACAACACCAGCCATCGCGTCAGATCCGTATACAGCAGAAGCACCACCCGTCAAAACGTCGACTTGCTTGATTAGCGTCGCGGGAATGGAGTTAAGGTCAACGACACCCGATTGTGTAGCCGGAATGTAGCGGCGACCGTTCACCAAGACCAAAGTACGTGAAGTACCTAGTCCGCGAAGATCGACACGCGCTGTACCATCACCGGGATTGTTAGAGCTAGGACCGAATGATGGAATAATTGACGGAAGCTCATTCAATTTTTGCTCAACATTGAGGATACCGGAAATTTGAAATTCTTCACCGGAAACAGTCGTAAATGGACTAACGGCTGAAAGGTCTGCACGCTGAATACGTGAACCTGTGATGACCACTTCCTCGATCGCATCATCTTGCGCGAAGGCGCTTGGAGCGATAACAACAGAGCTTGTTCCTGCTATCGCCGCAAACGCCAGTTTAAAGGCAGCAGCCTTTTTAGTAGTTTTGAACATTTAAGTTCCCCCTTAAATAGAAATTCGAGAAAATACAGCCCAAAATTTTAGTCTTGGTACTCTATCTCTCGGCTTATTTATGCAAACCACAATTAAAACCATGATTCGCGTGGCGCGGATTTTACACGCCTTAAGGAGAAACATATAGTAACAATTGTTACAAGTCGTGACATTGGCACTATAAAACCGCAAAAACCGTCACTAAAGTCACTTTTATAGGGCATTTTCCTACAAATTTCGTAATTTATTGTAAAATGTCTGCACCAACAAGCAACTTATGCACTTTCTTGGTGTCGTTAGAGAACTTGCCTATAATCGCAACATTGGCAGTAATCTGAAGCGAACATGAAGTCTGCATAAAGTGATCTTTTATACATCGTCACTCACCTCGCCATTTTGCTAATCTCAGAGATTACCTTTGTCATAACTCGTTGATATGACCCCGAGGTGAGATGTTATTTAAGTCAAAAAAAAAGGCGAACCGAGGTTCGCCTTTTTTATTCTTCTAGCTGGATTAAAGCCAGCTAGATCCTATTACAAGCTGTAACGCAAAGTGAGGGAATAACGACGACCCAATGGATCGTATGTAGATGGATATACGTTACCCGTATTAAAGGCTGTTGCACCGATGTTGGAACTTACGAAGTCAGGCTCACGGTCAGCTATGTTTAGAATACCTAAAGTAAACTGAAACTCATCAGTAATGTCTCCGCGAACAGTCAAATCGAAGTAGTTCGCTGCATCCATTGAAGTGAACTGAGGCTGGAAATTACCAGAACCCGGTTCAACTTCCATCTCAGCTAAGTATCTCCAAAGCAGTGACACGTCAACATTGCGATCGAACACATTGCTCTGCAACGTTAAACGGTTTGTTGCCATGAACTCAGGCTGGATAGAGGCGCAGTTAGCACTGTAAAAACCAGTACATTCACGGTTTATACCCGTTGGGCTAGCCTGAAACAAAGACTGGTCAGTCCAGTTAAGACCACCGTTAAAGTTCAGCGTGCCCATACTGCCAAGGTCATAAGAGTAGTTCGCGGTAACGTCAACACCGGTTGTTTCCAAAGTGCCTTGGTTAGTCAGAACCTGTGGCAGACCGAAAGTAGTTCCAACATTACCGAACAGGTTACCTGTTTCAGGGTTACGACGGATGCCGCTACATGCAGCAGTTCCAGCGGAAGCACCGGTAATCGCTAGGGTGCCACCAGCAAAACCCGGTCCAAAGCAGCCCGAAAACACATCATCTGCGGTTGGGTTAGTGATCGCGTTTTCAACCACGATGCTGTAGTAGTCCACTGTAATAGCTAAACCAGGAATCGCTTCAGGCTGAAAAATCGCCCCTAGCGTCCAAGTCTCTGCATCTTCAGCGTCTAGATTCAGGTTGCCGCCGGTAGTGACGTTTACCTGACCCGCTGGGTCCACAATGATGCCGCCGATAGTGTTGGCGGGCGCACCCTGGGCCAAACAGATAGCGCGCAGGTCAGCATTCCCGTTAGGAGCCGCACCAGAACACGGGTCAACAGAGAAATTATCCAGACCAGTCACCTGCGGGTTAAATAGCTCACTAATGTTAGGCGCACGCGTTACCTTCTGAAAATTACCGCGGAACTGGAGACTTTCAATTGGTGACCAAGTACCACCGATTTTCCAAGTGTCCTCGGTGCCAGTGGTGGAGTAGTCAGAGGTACGGAAGCCAGCTTGCAGCGTTAATTCCTCTGCAAAAGCTACATCTCTCAATACAGGGATGTTGGCTTCGAAAAAGAATTCGCTAACATCATAAGTACCGAAGCGGTTAGGTGCAGCAGCGCCATTACCTAAGACTTCACCAGCAGTTTGCGTCAGCAATTCGTTAACAAGGCCACCCGTGTAATCGCGATACTCGTAACCGAATACGCCGGAGATAGGCGCATCAACGCCAGGTAAGGAGAATGGCAGATCACCGCTAATGAAAGCTTGCAACTGATCTAACTCAGTAAATGTTGAACCGCCGTTACCAACATCAAGGAACGCACCAACTTCAGGCGTAATACTACCCTCAGGGCCCCAAAGATTGATAGGCACACAGCCGCTAGAAGCGTCTAAACAAGTTTCAGTGTTAGTAGACTGAACAGACTGAGTTAACCGAGTACGAGTACCGTTACCGCCCTGACGGAAAGTCAAATCAGATTGGCCAGTAGCGTAAAATACATCCCATGCCAAATCGTCAGTGATTTCACCGCGGGCACCAGTTTTGAACTGCCACACGCTAGTTTGACGTTCATTAGTACGGGGACCAAGCTCAGTGAAGCGACGAGCGTAGTTGATATTCACTTCCTGGTAAGCAGGATCAGTTTGGCTGGTTGCACCTGCAGCTGCGTTACAAGTCGCGTCGCCGATTTGCAGCGCGCCACAGATCTGGCCGAGAGCCGCTGGTGGGATAAACGGATTAGACAGCGGAGTCAATGCAGAAAAACCAAAGCTACCCGAAGGCGCTAGGTTAGTGATGTTAGAGCTCTGGGCGTACATAACTTCCGTGTAAAACTCAACGTCATCGGTTACCTGGTAGTTTGCTGCACCATAAGTGCGAAACTGCTCTAGTGGAACCTGAAATAAATTTAATGGGTTGAAGTTGAAGTTCTGATAAAAAGGCTCTAAAGCCGAACCATCTGGAGACGCTTGGAGGAAGCCGGTGGTGTATCCAGGAACAACAGCTGCGATATCAGCAGGTGAAGCACCCGGGAGGGTAAAGCGTGTTGGCACTGTTGTAGAAGAGCCTCCAGCATTACCGCTGACTGATGAGATATTGAATTCTCCAAACTCTCGCTCACCCTGCAATAGCGCTGCACGGTCAGTGTAACCAATGCTGATAACCGCGTTACCACGGTTGTCATCGAAGTTACCACCAAGGGTTAAGTCATACCGATTAGATTCACCGCCGCCTTCGAAGGTGTCGGCTTGGGACACTCGGAAATCTATGCCTTCAAAATCTTTTTTGGTGCGAAAGTTGATCACACCTGAAATAGCATCAGCACCATAAGTAGAACCCGCACCGCCGGTAAGAACGTCGACACGCTCAAGCAAGGCGACAGGAATGATGTCGAGGTTAGTGCGACCCCGAAGGTCGGCAGGCACTACGCGAGTGCCGTTTAATAGAGTGATATTACGGTTGTCGCCTAGACCACGGAGGTTGATGAACGTAGAACCGCCATTGCCATTATTCACCGAGCCACCAACACTGGGAACAACGCCTGGAATTTCCCGGAGGAACTCTTCAACAACGTTTACCTGACTTAGTTCGATTGTAGCGGCGTCAACAGACGCGACCGGACTAGACTGGGTAAGGTTCGGGTTTCTGATACGCGAACCTGTGACAATAACTTCTTCTATTAACACCTCGTCTTGTGCAAATATTGCAGGCGCTGTTGTAACAGACGTAATCCCTGCGATTGCGGCAAAAGCCAATTTAAAGGCTGCAGCCTTCTTAGTAGTTTTGAGCATTTAAGTTTCCCTTGGTTGAGGCGCGAAGGATCACCCATCTCTAATTGGAAAACCCTTCGGAAAAAACTGAAATTAGCATCGTATTAGCCGAATAATGGCTGGCCTTATCTGCCGCCACCTTATTTTTGCTACTGTGGACGCTATTTTCCCCACCGCACAATCGGGTCAATTAGGGCTGCAAGGCCAATATTTTCAGCCTTTCTTGATGGACCTTTCACTAATGAGTTATTGCTAGGCGATCGTAAAAGCACTTTTAGAAAACGAGCCTCATAAAAGGTAAAACATCGGGAGAATAGAACATTACGGAAGGAGAGCATTGAAAAAAGAGATCATTGAAAGGGGAACTTTTTGAAAACCGAAGACATGGCAGTTTAAAAGGTGCCAAATACGGCAGCTTTACAACTGCCAAAAGAGTGTCAGAGTACCAACAAACCCGGCATAAACTTCCTCGCCGATGGCTTATCTCTAAACCTTGTTTCACCACCTTATCCCTGCGACTTCACTCTATAACTTTCATCCCTACAGAGAACTTGTTAGTGGCTTAGGCTCAAATTAAGAAGGTCGAACAGAAAAACGGTAGCCGGCACCACGCACTGTTTGGATTAGCTTCGCATAGTCAATAGCAGCAACTTCAACCGAAGAAAGCGCCATACGCAAACGGCGAATATGAACGTCAATTGTGCGCTCTTCGAGATATACGTTTCCACCCCAAACTGAATCCTGAATATGGTCGCGACTAAAGACTTTTTCTTGGTTGGTTAAGAAAAACTTCAAAAGCCGAAATTCAGTAGGGCCCATATCGACAGGATGGTCTTCAATGGAAATTCTGTGGCTAGTAGGATCTAGCTGCAAGTCAAAGACACGCAGAACCTTGTCCTTCTGTTTGCCATTGATACGGCGCATAACCGTCTTAATGCGGGCAACTAACTCTCTTGGAGAGAAAGGTTTGGTAACGTAATCATCTACGCCTTCGTTAAGCCCTTGCACCTTATTATCTTCACTGGTTTTAGCAGTAAGCATAATAATAGGTATGTTGGCAGTGATCTCATCTCGGCGCAGGCGCCTGGCTAGTTCAATTCCGCTGCCGCCTGGGAGCATCCAATCAAGCAAAACTAAATCAGGTTTGCTATCAATAATAGCGACATGAGCGTCGTGGGCGTTGGCAGCGCTAATGCTGTTAAACCCGGCAAGGTCCAACGTGATTGCTACCATGTCGCGAATAGCGGCTTCATCATCAACAATTAATACAGTGGATTCAGTCATCGTGTGCTTCACTTTTTAACTACAAGAAATGGCATTGATATTGCGATTATTTAAGCAATTTTATATGACATTTGCATGACAATAACAAGCAGTCTTTAGCAAAAAGTGTAGGAAAAACAGAAACTTTCGTTTAGCCGATCGCATTTGCAACCGGTAATATTAAAAAGTGTAGTCTAGCTGAACACTGGCGGTGCGGCCTTGATAAAACCCGGTAGTGATAAACCCACCCTGCGTGACCTCCATACGCTCATTCATCATATTTTTCAGCTTCGCATTGAGTCTCCAAGCATCACCAAATTCATGGATATAGACAAAGTTCAGCTCGCCCATTGGCTGCGCAATAAGATCTGGTGCGCCACTGGTGCCCACCTCGGCAATACGCTCGCCAGAGTAATGATAAAGCAAAGTCGCCGTCACACCTGAGTAAGGTTCATAACCGACCTGAGCATTAAACAGCCAATCAGACTGGCCCTGCAGCGCTCGAGAAGTATTCGTCAATACACCTTTGTCCTCTTCCTTGATTTCGACCGAAGACTCAATGTAAGAAACATTTCCCTGCACGTAGAAGTCTTCCCATCGACCTCCTAAAAAATCCAACCGCTTATAGAATTCAAATTCGGCGCCTTGGTTCTCCGCACTCTTGGCGTTGGAGAAAGATTGCTGCTGGGCTGGACCCGCACGAACAGTTGATTCTATTGGAAGTTCAAATTCTTTATAAAAAAGGCCAAAGGACACATAGTCATTAAAGCCAAAGTACCACTCCCAACGGAAGTCGTAGTTTTGAATACTGGTAACCTCGAGATCAGGATTACCGATTACTTCGCGGCCGGTCACTGGGTTGGTGAATGCCGCCGGAGATAGTTCTCTAAAATCTGGCCGTGACAGAGTTTCGCTATAAGCGATGCGGAACTGGTGTTCATAATTAATGAAGGTGGCGCTGAAAGCTGGAAGAATGTCGTCGCTCGCCTGCCCCGCTGTCACCGCTTGATCTGTATTAAATAGATCAAAAGTGTCCACTCTCTGCTCAAACGTCTCATTCCGAGCACCTAACATCACCCTTAAGCGTTCATCAATATTCACCTCTCCTTGCAGATAAAAAGCTTCGGACTCGTTATTGGCAACATAGTTATCTGTTGCCCGAGTCAATTCTCGGAGTTCAAACCCATCTGGGCCAATATTTTCAGGGGCGAATACTGTTTCTAAATCTTGTTGAAGGAGGTTCTGATCATTGGCCAATCTGCCGCGATCAAAAAACGTGTATCGACGGATCTCAGAATTACGCTCTTTCTCGTTTTGCACATAGCCTGCTTGCGCGGTAATCACTGAATTAGCTGGGCCGTAGAACACCATCGTTGCATCGAGACCGAAGTCGGACGCATTGTCTTCCAGAGCCATAAAACGTCTAACGTTGCCATCAGCCCGCGTAGAAAAAGTATAATCGCCATTCAATAAGTCATAGCGATAGCGGCGGTTGTCAGGAACGTCACGGGTCGCGGTCACATCAGAGTAACGCCAGTTGAGCACCAACTCGTTAATACTAGGGAAGTAGTGATCTCCCTGAAGTTGGTTAGACATTAGCTGTCGTTCAATATATTCAATTTCATTAATGCGAACAATATTCTCAGCAGCCAAATCACCCGTTAGCTCATTGACTCTGTCATCGGTTTTGCGAAGTGTCGTTGAAGTAAAGCGCACGTTATGATTTTCATTGATATCCAAACCAGCGGTCACGATCGCACTAACATCAATGCTATGTTCAGTGCCTACAAAATCGAGGTCGTCTTCAATTTCAAGACCGCCTTCGGCGGTGCTGCTGTTCTTATAAGAGTTTCGCTCAATAAGCTCAGTATCCCAAGAGTTCGAGTAATTAACAGCAGCCAAGTAATTAATTTTGGCGCCGTTGTCGCCTAATTCATGAAAATTACCCAGCGATGTTTGCACGTTATAATTGGCAGGTAAACTATCAAATTCTGGATTGTATTCATTGCGCAAACTGCGACCTATCGTCTGCAGTTCGTCTTGAGTGTAACCCTTGCCTAAGAATCGGCTAAAGGGCCGCAGCTCTTGTCCACCGGCAGTGGCTTCCTGCAGTGGCCCTGGAATATCACGGTAACCATCGTCATAACCAGCCCAGTCCTTACCACCGCCTGGCATAGTGAAACCATTTGCGAAATTTACTTGGTCTTCTAAGCCCACTGAAGAGGATACGTTCCAGAAAAATTCGTCAGTAGATTTTTTGGTTCGCAACTGTAAGACACCACCACCAAACTCACTAGGGTATTGAGCAGAGTAGGTTTTTTGAACCAAAACACTGTCCAAAATAGACGTCGGAAAAAGATCTAGCGGAACAACTCGATTAACCGGCTCAGGACTCGGAAGAATCGCACCGTTTAGCAGGGTAGTAGAATAACGTTCACCTAAGCCGCGTATAAAAACGAATTTACCGCCTACCGTACTAAGCCCCGCTACTCGCTTAAGGCCTTCGGCAATATTAGCGTCACCGGATTTAGTGAACTGTTCTGAGCCAATCACGTTAGCAACAGCGGAGGTACCCCGCTTTTCATCTGGAACGAACTGCCCAATAACGGCAATTTCTTCTATCTTAGGTTGACCTATTGACTGTGCAATGGCGATATTGCTTACCACTGCCGCGATACTAATAATAAGTAGTTTTCGAGTTAGTCCAGCTGACATAACGATGAAGCTCCGAATCTTGTATTCTGTAATTGAGCAGAGTGTATTACTACTTCGTGACAGTTGTATTACTACAATAAGTCAGAAATATTACAATGAAGGGAGCGAATCAACCATACTGCCGGCAGTCTCTAGCCATCGGCCTTGCAGCCAGCACGGGCAAAAAAAAGGGCGCCCGAAGACGCCCTTTTAAATTAAAATAAACCCAGCTTATCTACTGAACAAAGCTCTTGAATGTCCAGCCTGCTGTCCAATTAGAAGTACTGTCCTTAATAGCACCGATATAGTCGACCTGATCGAAGAAAGGGTCGCTTAACGTGCTATCAACCGGCACCGCATTAATTACATTGCCATTGGTCAGGCCTAACGTCCCTCCTAGGTCAGTGCCAGCACCGCTACCTATTTGCGCGGCATACCAGGCATCGACAGAGAAAATATCACCGTTGCTAGCACTAAAGGCACAGCCTACTGATACACGGCTATTTAGCATTACCAAGTTGCCGTTTAGACCAGCAACTGAGCCGCCGGCATTATTAAACGTTGCGTCTTGGTCAATATCCACGCAGTAACTTGAGAAGTTTGAAATCACTGAGTTTGTAATTGTGGCGGAAGTACCTTCGCGCAATCGCACACCTTGACCATCGTCGTTAAAACCGCCGGCACAGGTTAGGTTAGCGATTGTGGGATTTGAACGAGGCGTGGCATCGTTATTATCGCCATTGTTATCAGCCTCAATGCAATGATCAGAGCTAGAACCCATACGAACCGCTGCATACTGGATTTTACCAGTCCAGCCTTGAGTCCAATCGATTGAGTCGTCTTCATTGCCCGTCAAGAAAAGGTGCTTGGCATTAACACTGCCACCAAAGAACTCAACACCGTCATCTGAATTGTTATGAACCTGAACATAATCAACATTAGTGCCGCTGCCCACGCCCTGGAAAGCAATCCCATTCAATTCATCGGATTCAGTAAAAACTCTGCCCGCGTATTTGACCTGTACATAGGTTATCGAGCCACTGCTATCTTTATCGTTAGTGCCACCGTAAAGGCCACTTGCGCCCTCGCCATCGGCGACACCACCTGCTTCGTTAATAGTCGCACTGCCGTTAATAACCAATCCGCCCCACTGACCACGAGTATCAGCGGTTGCATCTTCATCTCCCTCATAGGAGAAAATAATTGGCTTAGCAGCGCTGCCATTAGCTTGAATTTGACCGTTACGATCAATCACTAGCAAATGAACACCGCCGGTATTAAAAATGAAAGTTCCAGCGTCAATTGTTAGCTGAGTCTTCTCCCCGGCAACTGTGTTCTCACCTATAATCACCTGACCTTCAATCAGGTAAGTGTTATTAGACGTTAAATGCGTATCGCTAGTAATTCTGCCTGACAGCACGCAGGTGGGCTTATTCTTAAAGCTCAAACCACTGCTTGTTGTATTCGCCGGACATCCTGGGGTGACTGCCGTTGAAATTGCCAATGCCGCCGGAGTGCTGGAATAGGTGAGTGTTGTAAGGTCACCGCCGGTGTAATAACCAACAAATGCTCTGATAGTCAGGCCAGCAAGGTTGGTGTCAATACCAACTAAGCCATTAATTACTGTTACTTCTTCGGATGCTGATAGTATTTTGCTTGCGAATGGCTGGACGTTAGCTGTGTCAACAAGGGGAACCCAAATACCCCCAGATAGAAGATTGAATAAACCCAATCCAGGAACATCGGCTACAACGATCAAGCCTCCCATTTTGCCGATATCGGCAGCAGCAGGCTTAATGGTTGCAACTAAATCGGCCGCCTCAGTGGCAGGAACCGCTGACAAAAAGCTCGCGCCGCCGTTTATTGTCGCGCCGCCAGTAAATACCGCGTCTGAGCTAGCGCCAGCCGTTGACAAAGTGGGCTGGTCAGCAGCCTGTAATGACATAGCAGTAATTCCTAGTGCTACAGCTGTTGCGATTGAGCTAAGTTTTGAGCGCTTAAAATTCATGATGACTCCTATTAAGTCTTTTCCAGACTTCAATTATTCAGCGTTAGGGTTTTTGGACTGTTTGCTGCTTTGCATTAAGCTGCGATAATAATAGGTGAGGCATATTTCATTTGTGCTACGTTTACTTTGCACTTTTGTGACACCTTATACCCGTGAGCATTTGTAATGCTATCGATATCGGGAGGATAAAAGCTCCTACAGTCAATCAGTTGTAATTTTTCTTGAGTATTATTACCCACACTATGCGAGATCATAACAAAACAGCACCGCTAAAAGTTGAAGCACAACACTTAGGTTTCTTTGAGACGCCACTCGCTTATACGCGTTTAAAAGACGCAGAGCACTTATTGGAAGACCTAGATGCAGCCATCAGCCAAAATCTAACGATCTCAAATGGCCTGAATCGATCCAATATAGGTGGCTGGCACTCTGACACCGACATGTTTAGCTGGGGAGGCTCCGCGGCGGTTAAGCTCGCAGATACAGCAATTAAAATATGTAAACGGCTGAGTCATTTTCAAGAATCGACCGTGGATAGCTATGATTGGTCGGTGCGAATGTGGGCTAACGTCACATCAAATGGCGGGCTTAATCAGACTCACGCTCATCCAGGAAATCTTTGGTCAGGCGTACTCTATCTAGATCTAGGAGAGAAGCCAGGCAGCACAGAAGATGTCGGTGGCGCATTTTTTATTGAAGATCCACGCTTTCCGATGGCAGCTATGCATAATCCAGCAGCAAGGTTGGTCGGCTCAAATGGTCAACCCCAGCAGTATGAGGTTGAATTAAATTTAGAGCGAGGTAACTTACTTATTTTCCCGGCATGGCTAAGGCACGGGGTACGCCAGTACACCGGCCAGAGAAAAAGAATTTCCATCGCTATGAATATTGATGCTGTTAAGAAACCGAAATAAGAAAGTCAGACCCGCAAAGAGCTGATCTAAAAAAATATCCGAAATAATAAAGCTAGGGAAGATAAGGAGGATAGGACTATCACAGGAGACGCAAAAAAAACCTCAGCTCTCCAACAGCAGACCCAAATATAAGTCCGCTTTTGGAATTCCAATCGACCCATCGGCTAAATTAAGCGCGCGCCGCTAGGGCTTTGCGAAATTTGTATTCAATTAAAGGATTCATAAGCTTGGCGAAGCCTTTAGTAAAAGTCAGCGGACTATCTAACACCGCGAAGCACAAACAACCCTCTTCGCTGGTAGGCTTGTGAAGATTGTCCTTAGTGCGAACCATAAAGTCCGTCGCTCTGTAGTGCCCCAATTCGTCACTGAAGCTGCCATCTAATACTAATGTGACTTCACTACCCTGATGTCTATGCACCGGCACTTGACTTCCTGGGGTCATGTAAATGAATTCACATTGAGTCTTATTGTCTACGATAACTGATGCCCGCTTAATACCCCCGGCCAGCGTTTTCCACACCAAACCTTGAGATGCAGCTTTCGCCAGCACCCGAGGAAGAGTGACGCTGTGGTGCAACATATGTATTTCGTTAACAGGAGGACGTTCCTGCTTGCCCGCAGACTCGTCATAAGTAGTTTGCGCTTGCCCGACAATTGCCGAAATCATGTCAGAAAAGTCCGGTGATGTCTTATCGTCAGCGGCCTTCGCCCAAAACTTTGCTGCCTCAGACTCCAGCTTACTCGCTTTTTCTTGGCATATTTCGCAAAGCTCGAGATGAGCTGAGAGCGCGACGCTGATGCCTGTGGCAAGTTTGCCCTGAGAAAAATCAGTCAGTAACTCAAGAGATGGGTGAAAGTTAGCAGTGTTCGTCATGGTGTAGGTCCGATCAATTGTCTTAATTTGCCCACTCCAAGCCGCAGCCTAGATTTGAGCGTACCGAGGGGTATTTGAAGAGCTTTGGCAGCTTCTTCGTGAGTTCTATCTAATACGAATATCTGCTTAACCACCGCCTGTTGGGCGTCTGGCAAGTCCGAATAAAATCGCTCGATTTGCGCTATTTCGACTTCGAGGGAGCCTCTTTCCTCATTAACGAAAACCGCATCCCCGTCGCCTTCGGTCGGCCAAATATCATCAGCGCTGATTGTGTTAGGCTGTCGCTTTTGCTTACGAAGCATGTCGAAGCAGCGGTTACGCGTTAGTGTAAATATCCAGCTTTGCGCTGTACCCCGATCCAAATCGTACAGCGGTGCTTTTTGCCATACAGTCAACATCGCCTCTTGCACTAAGTCGTGCGCGACTTGCTCGTTTCGGGTTAGTTTCATACCCATCGCAAATATTTTTTTGGAAAATCTGATAAATAGTTGGTTGAAAGCGCTCGTGTCCTGCGTATTGCCCACCGCAATGAGAAGCGATTCGTCGCTGTTCGGATCGGTCTTTGCTAAAGGTTTAATTTGATTCACAGGCGTCTTCGCTCTATCTTTAGCGGCAATAGAGCCAGCGGTAAAATTATTCACATTTGGGCTGAGGGCGTACATAACCTAGTTAACGTGATAACTGCTGGCTCGGATCACAAGAATATGTGCTTTATTTATAAGTGATCCAAACATTAGCAGAAGCCGTTAAACTAAGACATCTTTGAATGAGTACGGCTTTCCACTTATGCACCATAGCTTAACAACGACGCCTGCCTCCGACGTAGTCAATGCCAATCAGTTGTCTCTCAGTTTAGTTGATGCCTATCAATCTCTTGGTGAAGGGGACTCTAGTAAAGTCGCAGCTTTGTATGCGGAAGACATTTACTTTGAGGACCCAACGCAGGGTATTCAAGGCAAGTCAGCATTAATGAGTCATATCGACAGCACGTTTTTGAATATAGAGAATTTCAGTTTCAAATCCCATAAAACTCTGGCCGGCGACACAGATGTGTTTATTAGTTGGACACAAATTTTCACCCATAAAAGATTAGCTGGTGGAAAAACAATTCGTGTAGAAGGCTCAACCTATCTTAAAACTCGCAACGGAAGAATTTATTATCAACGAGATTACTTTGATCTAGGCGCCGTTGTTTATGAAAACCTACCTATTATTGGCGCGGTGATCAAACGTTTAAGGTCCCGTTTAAAGTAAACTTCCCGGCGAACAGTATCCTTCGAAAAAAAACACTTCGAGACCCGGCGTTGGGAAATTGACATTACTTGCTTGCTTGATTTCATCCTAGCTTAAGTGCCTCAGACCTACGACAAATCCCGCTTGAGATTTTTTCAAACTTCAAAGATCGAGCATAGAATTCATTAGGCCTGAATCAGTCAAATCCAGACTCAGCACACCAATGCTTAATCTTTCGATTCGCTCGATTCGTCAGCCCCGTTGGTGGCCCTCTGTTTTTATTTCTTCGTTATTCCCCCCTGTTGTGCCCACGCTACTTTATTACGCTGTTTCTGACGTCCATTAATAAACGCCGCTAGCAACCCTTAACCCCGCCCACTAGTCCAAGATTTACTAACAAGCCTGCATGGAGGTTGTTCTTAATTCAGGTTTAGTTAGAATCAACATAAAATAATAATTCTAATAAGGGTGATTTCATGGAATTAGCTCTACCTCACGTGGCCCGGCACTTAATCCGAGACCTAACCCCACGCTCGGCTCTAGACTCGGCCCCACCCTCGACTCTCAACGGTACTCGGGCGTTGGCAAAACTTCTTTCATTACCGCTGCTAGTGCTTCTGCTAGCTAATCCCAGCAACCTATTTGCTCAAACCGGCGCAATAGCAGGTGAGTGGCAAGCCTACGGCGGAGACGTTGGCAGTACAAAATATACGCCCCTTGATCAAATCAACGCATCAAATATTGACGAACTGCAGATCGCTTGGCAACGACCTGCTCTAGATTCCTTCTATACTGACCTGAATCCTAATCAAAGGTTCTCCAACAACTTCGTTGCCGCCGCTATTATAAATGACGGTATCGGCTATATTCCTAACGGCGTCGGTTTAGTGGAGGCTTTCAATCCCGGTTCTGGAGAAACCTTGTGGGTACAGCACCCTCCCGGAGGAATTGAGGGCTTACCAGGGGCTCCAACCCGTGGCGCTGCCTTTTGGAGCGACGGGGACAATTCTAGAATTTTTAGCCAACGAGGCACCTATCTTTACGCATTAAATGCAAAAACCGGAGAAGCTGATCTTAGTTTTGGCAACCAAGGCAGAGTTGATCTCCAGTTAATGCCAAAGGAGTTTGAACGCTTTCGCTGGGGCGGTGTCCCCATGGTTATTCGTGACGTGGTGGTCATCGGCCAAGCGATGTCTGATAGCTTCGATAGTAAAGAAGCCTTTCGCGGTGACGTACACGCCTTTGATGTTCGCACCGGAGAATTGCGCTGGACCTACAATACCATTCCTCAAGCAGGACAGTTTGGCACCGACACGTGGCAAGACAGGTCTTGGTCCTATACCGGCCACGCGCCGGTCTGGGCCCTGTTTAGCGCCGACGAGGAGCTAGGTCTTGTTTATATGCCTATATCTTCCTCCACCAATGACATGTACGGCGGGCATCGAATTGGCGACAACTTATTCAGTCAAAGCATTGTCGCTGTCAACGCTGAAACTGGAAAACGGGTCTGGCATTTCCAAACCGTCCATCATGGCCTATGGGACTATGATCCTCCCGCAGCACCGATCCTAATGGACATTAAAGTCGATGGTGAAGACATTAAGGCGCTGACCCAAATTACCAAGCAGGCTTTTGCCTATGTGCTCAACCGTGAAACCGGCGAGCCAGTTTGGGATATGGTTGAAACTCAGGTACCCCAATCGACTGTTCCCGGCGAGGTGACTTCCCCTACCCAGCCATTCCCCAGCAAGCCCGCCCCATTCGATTTACAGGGAGCACTTGAAGAGAACCTCATCGATTTTACCCCGGAGCTCCGAGCTGAGGCTTTAGAGATTTTTAGCAACTATGTTACCGGACCACTTTTTACTCCCCCATCTATAAGCAGTGACAATGGGACCCAAGGCACTATTCAGTTACCAGGTTCGCAAGGGGGGGGCGACGTCCAAGGAGCTGCTTTTGATCCCGAAACCGGCTATCTCTACATTCCTTCGATCACTTCAGCTTTTGTAGCAGACGTACTTCCTGGCGACCCAGAGGTTACAGATTTAGCCTTTGTCAAAGGCGCACGCCAATGGATAGGCGGGCCACGGGGCCTGCCACTTTTTAAACCACCCTATGGGCGCATAACCGCAATCAACATGAATACAGGCGAGCATAGCTGGATGGTTGCCAATGGTGTTGGCCCTGTCGACAATCCTGCCATCGCTCACTTGAATTTAGGTAAACTTGGGGTACCTGGCCGACCATCTCCACTGCTGACTAAAACCCTGCTGTTCATAGGTGAAGGCCAAACCAATCTGAGGCCAGGAGGGCGAGTTCCTGTGGGCATGCCTATCGAAATAGCCACTAACAGCGGCGGCCCAATGTTCAGGGCGTACAACAAGTCAAACGGTAATATTGAATGGGAGGTCGAATTGGAAGCTGGTACAACAGGGGCGCCAATTAGCTATATGTTTGAGGATGAACAATATATCGTTGTTGCTATTGGGGATAGGCTACACACCCCTGAACTAGTTGCATTTAAACTTCCTTAAACCTTTATTTCTATCAATGAGAGTAGACGCGGTGTCGGAGTGATAACTCCGACACCCTTACCCAATAAACTCAAAACTAATCTGGCTGCGTAACTTTCCGCAGATAAGGTTTGATAGTATCCCAGCCATCTGGAAACATTTCTTTTGCCTGTTCATTGGACACCGAGGGAACAATTATCACGTCTTCTCCATTTTTCCAGTTAACTGGGGTTGCAACTTTGTGTTTGGCCGTTAGCTGCATCGAATCTAAAACTCGAAGAATTTCATCGAAGTTTCTGCCAGTGGTCATTGGGTAAGTCATCATTAATTTGATGGTCTTGTCAGGCCCAATGATAAAAACTGAACGCACCGTGGCATTATTCGCTGCTGTTCTTTCAGCGCTAGTGCCCGGTTCATCGGCAGGAAGCATGTTATAGAGTTTGGCCACCGCTAGTTCGCTGTCACCAATCATAGGGAACTTTACCGCATGGCCTTGGGTTTCCTCGATATCTTTCGCCCAGAGCGCATGATTTTCCACAGCGTCAACGCTCAGACCAATGACTTTACAATTACGGCTAGCAAACTCTTTTTCCAAGCCTGCCATATAACCAAGTTCTGTTGTACATACCGGAGTGAAGTCTTTGGGATGAGAAAATAATAGACCCCATTGATCACCAAGCCACTCATGGAAATCAATTTTCCCTTGCGTGGTTTCAGCCGTAAAATTTGGCGCTTCATCGTTTATTCGTAATAACATAGCTTCCTCCTTAAATAGGCTGTTGTTAGCCTACTAGCATGGTCCAAAAAATCCATGTAAGTGTACGCCCAGCCCAACAAGCCTTCAAGGATCATCAAAAACGGAAGCAGCTGAAAAGTAATTGATAGCGCCTTGGTAAAACCGGTAGAATCAAATAAATTTGAAGTTAAATTTACAACCAACGGCACATTGAGGATCGTAATGAAAGTCGAAAAATCCCGACGAAGACTTCTCCAAGCTAGCGCACTGCTGACCTTTACAAGCGCACTACCCTTCGCTTATGCACAACAATCAAATCGCGTCGAAAACCGTTTAGCTGAACTTGGTATTGAGCTCCCTCCTGTGCCCGCTCCAGTGGCAAACTATGTCGCCTATCAACTTGCTGGCAATATGGCCTACATTGCCGGGCAACTCCCATTTTTGAACGGTGAGTTAACGCACTCTGGAAAAGTGCCAAGTGAGGTAAGTGTCGAACAAGCTCAAGCGGCAGCCAAGCAGTGTGGAATCAATATGCTGGCGGCTTTAAAAGGCGCCTGCGAGGGCAATTTAGATAGAGTGAGACAGTGTGTTCGTTTGCAAGGTTTTGTTGCTTGCGACAATGACTTTACAGGACATTCCACAGTCATTAATAGCGTATCAAACCTTATGGTCGATGTGTTTGGAGATGCAGGAAAACATACTCGATTGGCGTTAGGAGCTAATTCATTGCCGTTGGATGCCTGCGTAGAGGTTTCTGGCATTTTTTTTATAGAATAAGGGCTTAGAGGATGGGACTTTATTTCACGCAATCATAGACAAACGCGGGGGGCATGTTGCGAAGCGTGAAGCGCAGGGTAACCTCGCTAAACATGGGTTTTACATCACCATAGTTTTTCAAACTGTACTGGTATTGTAAAAATCGCCCGCCTTCGCGAAGATTGCTTTTTGCGCTTTGCAATATCGTCTTGACCACATCATCATCAATTAGCGCAAGCGGCAAACTAGACACAATATGATCAACCTGCCCGATACCTAACTCGTCAAGCACTTCTCTTATGGAAGACGCGCAAGCATTCACCACATGTAAGCGCGGATCATCAATTAACATGAGCTCATTTACGAAATCTGTGTTGAGTTCAAAACTGATCAACGTGCTACCAGAGCTCATTTTCGCGAGTAACTCCTTGGTAACACAACCATTGCCCGGTCCAAGCTCAATTATACAATTGGCAGACTCAAACTTTATTGAGCCAAGTAGCCGCCGGATAAGGCGCGGCGAGCTAGGGGTAATTGTCCCAGAGGTTTTAAAGCTTTTAATAAGTTCTATCGAGTCTCTAAATTTTTGCTGTGCCGTCATACTCTCAACCACTCACCTAACTCAACACCTGCAAAAACGTAAAATGTCACAAGAGGCAATTCTCCGATAACAACCGCAGCTACTAATTTTTTATAAGACATCTTAGCTATACCTGCTACATAACAAATCAGATCTGTTGGCACCAAAGGGAAAAAAGACCAGCCGATTACAATCCAAAAAGAGTAACGACCCTGCATTTTCCCCTTGATAACACCAATCTGCTTGGGATATTTCACTTCCAGATACTCGTCATAGTTCCCGAACGCCGGAAAACTGTATATCAAGAGTGTCCCTACCACAACACCTATGTAGGAAATCGCAAAGATGGTCACTGGCATCTGCGGGAAAGAAATTGCACCAGCGAGTATAAAAGGGGTAGACGGGATCATAACCAAAGCCCGGGCCAACGAAAGCAATATGTACACAATAAGAGCCGATGTGCCCAGCTGACCAAGCAATGCCGAGATAGATTCTCGGCTTACCAATGCTGGATTAAACGCTAGCAAAAGTAGAAGCACTGCCACCGCGGCTAACCAAAGACTGTTGAAATGTTTAATCACTGAATGCAATAGCTCTTAATATTACAGACCGCGCAGTTTAGGGCTGTGCCTAGCGATGTGCAAGCTCGACCGCTATAGGCACACTGGACTAAATGCAGAGACGATTACCCGCGCGTCAACCCTAGATGTAGATAGCAGATTTCGAATCTTTTAAAAATTACAGCCTCTACGGTCCGCAGAGTAGCTGCTGTTAAGGAGCCGCGACATATCTTAGCAACAAAAGCCCCCGCAATTAACCCCAACAGCTAACGAAACCAGGCAACCACCGGCCTAGATTGTCTGGAGGGTCTAAAATTAGGCTCCGCGCCACTCTGATCATTAAGCCTTCACGGTTCCAAGCTGGACGAAGTTGATATAATATCGACCGATGCTACAACACCGATTCATAGATTCTGCCCTTAAAAATCCTTCCAAAGTCGCCTTTGTGGATCGCACTACGGATAAGGACATCACCTTTAATCAGGCCCTGCTTGGCTCGCTCATTCTTTCACGTCGTTTCAGAAAATTAGAAACAGACCGCATAGGCATTATGCTACCGACCTCCGCAGGGGCTGCCCTTGCTGTCATAGGGTCGGTAATGGGTGGTCTCACCCCGGTGATGATTAATTACTCTACCGGTGCCGAAAAAAATTATATATATGCCCAGCAGCAGTGCGACTTTAAAACCGTCATCACCACTAAGCCTCTACTAGAAAAAACTGGCTGCCCTGAATTACCTGGCATGGTTTTCATCGAAGATATAATGGCCAACTTAGGCAAGCTCGAGAAAGTGCTCGGGCTCATTAAAAGCAAAGCACCTGTTACGTTACTTAAACGCCTGACCGGATCTCATGACCTGTCAAAACCAGCGGTCATTTTATTTACCAGCGGCAGTGAAAAAGCCCCCAAAGTCGTACAGCTGACTCAGGGCAATTTGATTTCCAACATCGATGCTTTTTGCGACATGATGGACGTCTATAGCATGGATCGATTGCTAGCAGTATTGCCCTATTTTCATGTATTCGGTCTTACCATAAGTCTTTGGACTCCTATGTGCCTGGGCATGACATCAATTACTTATGCGAACCCCCTAGAATTTAGAACTGTTGCAAGCATAATCAAAGAAACCGAGCCAGAATTGCTTATTGGCACACCTTTGTTTCTGGAAGGTTATGCTCGACAGTCAAGCGCTGGAGATTTCAAAAGCGTAGTGTTGACTGTTTCCGGCGCAGACAAGTGCCCTGAATCCTTGCGCACGCTTTATAGAGACAAACATCAGCTTGAGATATTTGAAGGCTATGGCGCCACAGAAACCTCTCCCGTGATTTCAGTGAACCCTAGACAAGCGAACAGACCCGGAAGCATAGGCATTCCCATCCCTAATACCTTAGTGAAAATAGAAAGCTACGAAACAGGCGCTGAATGTCCCGCAGGACAAGTTGGGAAAATACTAGTCAAAGGTGACGGCGTCATGGAGGGCTACCTTAATGATGTCGAAGAATCATCTTTGCGCTTGAAGTCTGGCTGGTACGATACCGGCGATTTGGGCTACCTCGATGACGATGGCTATCTTTGGCATAAGGGCCGCCTCAAACGTTTTGTCAAAATTGGAGGCGAAATGATATCTCTGGTAATGGTGGAAGAAGCTCTCAATGAGATAACACCAGAAAACGTAGAATGCTGCGCGGTGGAAATCCCTGACGCGAAGCGAGGCTCGAGGATCGTAGCGGTCACCAGTGCAAAAATTGAACAAGGCGAAGTTCAGAAAAAGCTCAGTAAAGAGCTTCCTAATATCGCCCTACCCAAATCTTATATCGTGGTATCAGACTTCCCAAGAATGGGTAGCGGTAAAACTGACTTCCGCACGCTCACAGAGGAAGTCCGCCGGCAGCTAAAAGATTCTTAAACCGCTTTTTCATTTTTTGAGCTTTTGTAAAACAGTCAACATGAGTGATTGTTCTCATACCTACCAGCTCTTAAAGGAAGAATTACAGCAGACTCATAACCGCGTGCACGAGACTACCAATTAATACGAATACTGTCGCAACAAATCCGATTAAAAATCCTGGACCGCGAGAACCCGGGTCTGATACATAGCCGCGCAAGTAAAGCAATCGACCTACGAAAAACAAAACACCAGCAACCGCCGCATAGGTGGGGTTAGCTAAATAGGCAAACATTAGCATGCTTGGTAAGAATATTACCAACTGCTCCAACGTATTTTGATGGACGCGCCAATAACGCTCAAAAATTGGATCGCCACTTGTTGCAGGCGCCGGCACGTTGTATTTAGCCCGCGCCTTTCCGACTAAAAAGCCGAACACCATGTATTCAATCAAAATCAAGCACGTCACAATAAATACTAATTCCATACCCTTCTCCTTTTTGCGATTTAGATAAACCGCTCTCATTATTTGTTGTCAGAGGATATCGGCTGCGACACCGTTACAACTAGCCCTTTTGAGCAACTTCCTCCAAGTAGGCTTGTGAATTAGTGCCCAATAGCGCTTTAAATTTTATATCGGGATGTAATTCCCGCATTCGCCCGTCTAATAATCCATGCGCTGAATACAACATTGAATCCAATATAATATTGTCAGTGTCGCAGTCGCGAGCCAATTTGATAAGACGATCAAACCCGACAATAAAGTTCTCTGAGTGCTTTCGCCGGATGTCTGTACCGTAGAACAAATCTAAGTAGTCGGCACCTTCAGTTCCTGCCATGGTTAAAAATCTTCGAGAAAACACTTCGCTATCGCCACTTGCAAACTGATTCCAAAGCTTCGAAAGTTGCTCGGAGGTAATTGTGTTATTACCCGTCGGACCCTGACTGGAAATCAAAAGCAAGCCGCAAACCGCACCAAGCTGTCTGCGAGTGGCTTCAGATATTTTGAAAAAAGTTTCTTGGCGGGCATTTAACTCGGTGGCCGCAATCGCCTGAGTTTGCTTCTCTGAATGCAAGTTATTGCGTCTAAGCTCTTCGTTATTTTGAGCCAGCACCGACTGCTGCACAAACAAACCGATCACCAACCAAAGAAATGCTAAAAATGCGAAGGCTCCTTCTAGAAAAGCGCCCATTTCAGCTATAGGCAGGTCGAGAAAGTTATACCAACCTACATTTTTTGCGATGTATATAGCCAAAAATGCGAACCAAAGAATAGTTAGGAGCACACCTGCAGCTATCCGCCAATCCTTGGGTAAATAGGGTTTATCTGACGAGTTTGCGATAGATTCTTCAATCATAGTTAGCCGGCGCGCATAAAGAGTGGAGGCAGAAAACTTAGAGTAGTCGGCCCAAGGTATGACGTCAATTACCTTCTACTGTATTGTGAGAATCAAAGTGGAAGCACCGCCATTTTTGAACTAGACTTAAAGAAGATGAATTCAGAATCAAAAGGACTTAGACGTTGCGCAATTCAACACACGGGTGGCAAAGAGACGAACTAGAGCAGCTGGACGCCTCTAGTATGGAAGTCGGTCGTATCCACAACCTTATCAACAACATTAATAATAATCTCAAGGCTCTCCACAATAGCCCAGTGGATGCTCGCAAGCTGCAAGATCTAAAAAAATTTTTCCAGAACGAATTAAAAAAGCGCGACTCTTAAACTATTAGAGGCAGTGATAAAACTGCCATGGTCTAAGTTAAAACCGCCGTTACACTTTGCGGGAGCTTAAGATCGCGGACCTTGATATGTCGCACATCATCAAAGAAATAACTTTATTAAAAGAGCTAATAAGCTTACCTTCGGATATGCAAAAAGTCTATTTGCAACTAGTATCGACTGTTGACTGCTCTCTCCAGAAATTCGGAGAACTTGGCGCCCACCCAGACTATATCAGTGAAGAGTTTATCCAAAACCTGACAACACGCCTGCTTGACCAAGACTTAACTCAGGATGATTTAGAGCACTGTGTCGAAGAAGAGGTTCAACGCCAGATTCTTCTGCGTGCGACATTTGCAACGGTGTGCTGAGATCAATTCGAAGCTGGTCTTTTCGGATGAAGAAACCGCAATAACTTTTTATGAACGCAGCTCAGTTCTATCTATTAAGACGGCCTAGCTTTAATAACGCACCCTGACGTTTCACCAGATATTGAATTAAAAATTCGCTTACGTGTTCACTCATGTCAGAAAAAATCACTCTTACTAAATGAGTGTACAGTGGATCACCATCAGCCAATGATTCATTATCTAATTCGCAACTCACTACTTTAGCTAACAGTTTTAAATGCTGACGGCCCGATTGTAAAACTAAATCAACCTGCACATGCTTTCCTGCGCTGACCGCCTTGACAGACGGAAACGCCATGCCAGTCGCGCTAATGTCGACCTGGATTTGTTCAAAGCCATCCAAATCAACCAAATCTTTAGCGATACTAGTCTGCTGCATTATCAGTTGGATTTTCTTATTAAGCAGCCTCCCTAAATCTGCCGCATAAGGCGATTTTATCTCAAGCCGGGTGAGGACTAACTGAAGCTGCTGATCGATTTCAGCAAGCTCATCTAAGGCGGGCACCTCTGCATATTGACTAACTTTTTTTAGACGGTGGTACTCCTCTTCAGCCAGAGCTCTATACTCAAAGCCCATCCAATCAGTTATTCTGAAGTAGCCCCTGCCTTCGATAGTATTCTTATTTGTATCCATAGCCCAACCCAGTATTGTCTGTCCTACTCTGTATTTAAGTATCTGCGCTTTATTTTAGTACTCGCCTCTTATAGCCTAGACTAAAAAATGCTGGATGGCGGTAAATTATAGATCCCTGACTGCGCTTCCAAGCCAAAACTCTGATAGAGCTCTGGATCGACGTTCTTCAGCGCTTCTATTTGTTCTTGCAAAGTAGGATCAATAGCTTGTCGAATCACTATTTCCACCCGCCTATTACGTCCTCTATTTTGAGTCGAATCGTTAGGCACCAAAGGCTGGGTATCGGCAAAACCTGTTACCGCAAAGCGCCGAGAATCGAGCAGATTGTCTATAAAAAGCTCTTGGGCGACTGACACTGCCCGCATCGCAGACAAATCCCAATTAGACCTGAATCTATTACTACGGATATTAATATCGTCTGTATGCCCCTCTACCGCCACCGCCCCTTCTCGCTTCGCTATAACTTCGCGAATTATTGCGATAACCGCGAAGTATTCTGGAGCCAAGTCTGCTGTGCCCGGGGCGAATGATCCCCTCTCTTTTATTCGCACGACAATTCTTCGTCCTTCCGATTCTATCTCCAGCTCTCCTCGAACAATCTGTATCTGCAGTGCCTCCGATAGCTCGGCTGCATCGGACTGAGTTTCTTGAACTAGCTGCTCGAGCTTTTCGACAATAGGAAGCGCCACCCCTTGGGACTGCCCATCAATCCCTTGCTCAACATCAAAGATGTCGGTTTCATCAAAATCGAGCGTGCTTTCGGTAATCTCTCGGGTCGACTGGTAGATTTCATTGATGGGAGTAGGATCTGGGATAGCCGGACTGAATTCTTGCGCGATAATACTTGTTCCCTTCGGTATATCATCCACATCAAGCTGGTTTTGCACACCGAATGCTTGTGCCATCGAGCCGGCTAGACGTTTAAATTTCAGCGCATCCATTTCTGAAAATGAAAGCAGCAACACGAAAAAACACATTAGAAGGGACATCAAATCCGCAAACGTCATCACCCATGCGGGGATGCCAGCAGGACAATCTGGACATTCAGTTTCTTCAGCTTCCATGGACCGGACTCTTCTGGGCATTGCCCGTTAGGGCTGTTGGCTATTCGTGGTTTGGTTTATTGGCTCTATAAACTTCTTATTAATTCTAGGCTGTCGCGTCCACAGCGCGCTGCGAGACGGGCAAATAGGTTCGTAACATCGTGTCAATCACACGTGGGTTTTGCCCTGCCTGAATTCCCAGCAGCGCATCGATGATCAATGACTTTATAGTTTCCTCTTCGGAGCTACGCAAATTTAACTTGTCACAAATTGGCAGCGCCAACATATTGGCGATCATGGCTCCGTATAAGGTCGTGAGCAGCGCAACCGCCATTGAAGGCCCAATTGATTGAGGATCATCCATGCTCGCCAGCATGCCGACAAGGCCGATGAGAGTTCCAATCATGCCCATAGCTGGCCCTACATCGCCCACTGACTGCCATACTTTTTGGCCCCATTCGTGGCGGCCTACAGCCTGCTTCATGTCTTTTGTAAGCAGGTTTTTTACAACTTCAGGATCGTGGCCATCAACGAGTAACTGAATGCCATTTTGCAAGAAGTCATTGCCAACCTGCTTACCCTCCAAGGATAGTAAGCCCCCTTTTCTTGCCGCATCAGCTAGCTCCACGATCTCAGTGATCAAGTCCTCAGGCTTATCTAATTTATCGGAAAAGACCTTGCTAGCAGATTTCAGTGCGCCAAAAAACTGGCCCATGCCGAATTTCATCATCACCACTAGCATCGACCCTGCGACCACAATCAGTATCGAAGACACATTGATAAACATATAGGCAGAGCCACCCATCATAATGGTGACTATAATTAGGGCCCAAACGCCTATTAACCCTATTAATGTAGCTAAATCCATTGCATAGCTTCCTTAACTCTTACAAATTCTCATAATGAATGAGCAGAGAATAGAGCGATCTCCCTCCCACTTAAGCTTATTGACAACTAAAAGTTATCACCCCGCGATGCTGCGGCCGTGAATTCTCCTGTTCTAATTAAGTCTAGCTTGGTTTTTTGACATTGAAGGAAATAGCCTTATTTTTACCCCAACAAGGCTCGCGAAAGCACATTCTCGACAACTAGTGATAATAGTCAGCGAAGATGCATTCAGTTAAAGTTGACGTATAATCGAGTCTGTTTCCAACAACACTTCAATTACCGGTACCGCAAATGGCAAAGAGCAAACCTGAAAGCTTTGATTTCGAGAAAACGCTAGCGGATCTAGAGACCTTAGTTTCTTCGATGGAAGAAGGTGAGCTGAGCCTTGAAGATTCGTTAAAAGCATTCGAAAAAGGCATAAAACTGACCCGTGACTGTCAAACAGCATTGCAAGTGGCAGAGCAAAAAGTACAGATATTAATCAATGAACATGGCGATACTGAAGATCTCGACGTCTTAGAAGACGACGGGTAGTTTGCATGCCCTCTCCAAGCAGCTCGACATTTCATGAATTCATTGCCCTGTACGCCGCGCGCAGCAACGATTTGTTAGCGGCTGAGCTACAGCGAAATTATCCAAGTAGGCGCTTGGGAGAGGCTATGAACTATGCCTGCCTTAATGGCGGCAAACGAATACGCGCCATTCTTGTCTATGCCAGCGCCCTCGCAGTAGGTGGAAGAATTGAATCAGCAGATTCAGCGGCATTAGCCGTTGAGTTACTCCACAGTTACTCTTTGGTTCATGATGACTTACCGGCAATGGATGATGACGACTTACGCCGAGGCAAGCCCACGGTCCACAAGCAATACGATGAAGCCACCGCGATTTTAGTCGGAGACTCCCTGCAAAGCTTGGCGTTTGAGGTACTTACCAGAAAAACGCTCTCCGTGAGCCCTGCCGTAAATTTGCGCATGATCAGAGTGTTTGGCAAAGCAACAGGAGCAATGGGCATGGCTGGCGGCCAAGCGATCGATTTTGCAGCGGCCGGTCAAGACCTGACTCTCGAGCAATTGGAGATTATGCACCAACTGAAAACCGGTGAGTTAATCCAATGTTGCGCAATTCTGGGCGCACTCAGCAACCCAAGGGTGAAAAATGAGCATGTTATCGCTCTAACCAGATATGCTCAGCGTATTGGCTTGGCATTTCAGGTCCATGACGACATCCTAGACGAAACCAGCGATACAGAAACACTGGGAAAGCCCCAAGGATCAGATCGAGAACTACATAAGCCAACGTATGTATCATTACTGGGATTGCAGCAAGCCAAACAACGGGCTACGGACCTATGCGAAGCCGCAATCGCCGAGCTAGATGGCTTTGGCGACGCCGCCCAGCCGCTGCGTGACCTTGCCAGCCATATCATAACCAGAAAAAACTAATCGAGGCCGTTAAATTGCCTCCAAAGCCCCCGGCTTAGCTTATTTACCGATTTATGATTAGCTAAACCGCTGAAACCTTAAAAAATTGCTCTGAGAGTTGAAAACCATTCATGCTAGACGAAATACCAATTACCAGACCTGACACACCGCTGTTAGATCAAATTAATTCACCCCCCGATCTGAAGGAGCTAGAGATCAGTCAGCTTGCCGAGCTGGCGGAAGAATTACGTCTATTTTTGCTCTATTCCGTAGGCCAAACCGGCGGCCATTTTGGCGCTGGACTGGGTGTGGTCGAGCTCACCATAGCCCTGCACTACGTCTTCAATACTCCTGATGACCGCCTGGTTTGGGATGTAGGGCACCAAGCCTACCCGCACAAAATACTAACCGGACGCAGAGATAAAATGCTCACTATGCGCCAAGCTGGCGGCTTGGCTGCCTTCCCCAGTCGAAGCGAAAGTCCATATGATACATTTGGTGTTGGTCACTCCAGCACCTCCATAAGCGCAGCCCTTGGGATGATGGTTGCAGCCAGACTTCAGGGCGACGACAATTACTGCATAGCCATTATCGGCGATGGCGCGATGACAGCAGGCATGGCTTTTGAAGCGCTCAATCATGCCGGCTATCTTGATGACAATGTTCTGGTCATTCTCAACGATAACAATATGTCGATTTCTAATAACGTTGGCGGCATGTCCAGCTATTTTGCGCGCATGTGGGCTAGCAAGCCCTACAATTTCATCCGCAAAGGCAGTAAAAGAGTTCTCTCAAAGATTCCTCCTGCATTAAAAGCTGTCCACCGCGCCGAAGAATACATGAAAGGTATGGTGTCACCTGGCACCCTGTTTGAAGAGATAGGTTTTAACTATATTGGCCTGGTAGATGGTCATGACACTGCTGGACTAGTCGAAATTTTAAGCAATATTAAAACTCTGCGCGGACCTCAACTACTTCATGTGGTCACTCAAAAAGGCAAAGGCTACTCTGCCTCAGAGCTAGACCCTTTTGGCATGCATGCCCTAAGCAAAATCGAAACTGTAAAAGAGAAAGAAGCCAAGCCAGTAGCTGATAAAAACAGCCCACCCTCGCCCAATTATTCTAAAGTTTTTGGCGACTGGCTTTGTTTGCAAGCCGAGCACAATGAACTGGTTGTTGGTATAACTCCAGCAATGGGCGAAGGTTCTGGAATGAAAGATTTTTCAGAGCGTTTCCCGAACAGATTCCATGACGTGGCTATAGCCGAGCAACATGCCGTCACATTTGCAGCGGGAATGGCCTGCGATGGTCTCAAGCCCATAGTCGCGATTTACTCTACTTTCCTGCAAAGAGCCTATGATCAATTGATTCACGATGTGGCCCTGCAAAACCTGGATGTCATGTTTGCCATTGATCGGGCAGGCCTAGTCGGGGAAGACGGTCCAACACATGCAGGCAGCTTTGACATGAGCTACTTGCGCTGCATTCCTAATATGATTGTTATGGCGCCAAGTGATGAGGCTGAAACCTTCAAGCTCCTCTCCACCGGGTTTGAACACAAAGGCCCTACTGCAGTTCGCTACCCTAGGGGTAAGGGACCCGGCGCTCAAATACCTCAGTCACTTGAAACCGTTGCGATTGGCAAAGGGATTAGTCGACGTGAGGGCAAGACGGTTGCGATCCTAGCCTTCGGCAGCATGGTTCGGCCAGCGCTCGCGGCAGCTGAAGAATTGAATGCCACTGTTATTGACATGCGCTTTGTTAAACCTCTTGATGAAGAGCTTATAGGAGGTATGGCCACCACCCATAAACTGATAGTAACCGTGGAGGAAAACACTGTCCTTGGAGGAGCGGGATCTGCCGTAAACGAATTTTTACTACAAGAGAACTACCAGATTTCGGTATTGAATTTAGGACTACCTGATAAATTTCTCGACCATGGCAAAGTACCGCAGATGCTAGAGAATGCAGGCTTGGATTCTAAATCCATAACCACAGCAATTCAAAATAAATTGCAGGCCTGTAAGGTTCAATCTGAAGGAGTTTAAAATGAAAACCCTATTGCAAACACGGCGACCATCGCACTGGCCTCACCCTGGTGAAAATCCCAATGCAGCTGTGGCGACATGGTAAAGTTTTCATACTCAAATTCATATAAAATGCCGGCTAGTGTAACGAACACATTTTTACTTTCTCTGTGCTCGAACCTCGGGCCGACCTGCATTGTAAAGCCTTCGTAGATGTGAATATCAGCCAACGCGAGCAAGGTGGTCGCATCTAATTCACCATAAACGTGTTCAATCACTGCGCCTAGCCCAATTAATGGACTTACTCTATACTCATAGTCGATACCGAAGGTTGAATTATCACCTTCACCATCGATCCGAGTATCTGCAAGCAAAATCGACAAATGATGAGGGCCCATGAGGAATGTGGGCTTCTTTGCCTTCAGCTTGATGCTGCGCATTGGCAGACGCCATTAACCCGAAAACACCTAACAACAGCAAAAAAAACTTCACTCCTACTCTCCCTTGAGACTGACAATTTTAAACTTCATGGTATAGGCAACATTTTAGCTTAAAAAATAAAATAGTACGTTTATTCCTTAAAAAGCTAGAGAGCAATTGAAATCCGCCGAGTTAAAGGGTCGTCGATATAAGCAGAAAATGCGGTGCTAGGCACAGGTCTGAACGCCGTATTGTGTTGTTAGTGCTTATCAATAATCAGCATAAACTCTCACGCCACCGACAAAGGGCATGCCTGCTACAAATGTCGGAATTCCAAACCCCCCGCCGGTGTTGCCAGCGTCAATCAAATATTCCTCGTCAAAGATATTGTCTGCAAATAACTCAAATCGCCATTTGCTTTTATCGTTATTGAGCTTTATTGATACATCGCTTATCCAGTATGCATCCTGAGCAAGTTCTGGACGATTACTGCTATCAAAGAAGACTTCAGACTGGAAAGAGCTAATTAGTTCAAACTCTATTTCATAGCCCCCAACATTAAAAGACTTATTAAGAAATAGTGAGGAACTCACCTCCGGGGCCAACCGAAAGGTATTTCCACCGTAATCGAACCGAGCTCCTGCCTCTGTATTATCATCGAACTGCGCATCAAGCAGACCAAGATTAGCGCCAACTCTTAAAGAATCATCTAGTGCATAATCCACGCTCGCTTCAAAACCATACATGTCAGAATCACCAACGGTTACCGTGACGCTCTCGAATGTTTGAGCATCTGTGAAACTTTCCTGGAAATCTTTATAAGTGTAGGCAAATACCGCTGCGGTAATAGACAAGCTCTTGCCATAGTACTTGAGGCCAAGATCGAAACTGTCCACGGTCTCCGGATCTATTATTGAGGTAGCACCAAAAGGATTCACATCAACCACGGGGGAACGACGGCCTTGTGCATAATTAAAATAGAATGACATATCGTCATTGTAATTATAATTCAAAGAAACACGAGGCAGCGTAGCGGAAAAATCTCGCGCTTCTTGTGCGGAGAAGGTGTTGAAAAAAGTGTCTTTCGAAAACCGAGTTTCATCAATATAACGAACACCAGCGGTGAGCGTAAGCTGATCAGTGAACCCATAGGTCCCTTCGGCCACCACCGAGTCAATTTCTAAATCGCCTTCAAATGTAAAGGGCCCTCTTATTTCAGTAGCAGAAGTTGACGGGTCACTAATAGGCGTCCCATCTGCATTAAAAAGCGAATCAACCAGCATCTTTCGAACCGCCTCTGTCTTCTCAATAGAGGCGGTAGTGCTGACATCGTTTATCAGCGAAACGTTTGGGAATTCAATTTCTAATTCAGCCAATCGGGCATCGAAGGTATCTCTCAGGACTGGGTCTACCAACTGTACAAAAGGCAAAAAAGACTCGTCTTGGGTAGATGAGAACCCAAGGAAACCCTCTAATCGATTACCTGACTTATATACTAAGCGCGCACTAAAACCTGAAAGATCAGCATTATTTTCAAAAAACGCATCTTGGATTCTCAGGCCTGTTCCATCGGCGTCAAAGTACTCAGACAATTCGACGTCTTTCACATAGCCATCAACGGTGAGTTCGATCTTGTCATTGAAGCTATGGGTAACCGCGAAATCAAACGACGACAAATCTCTGGCAATACCAATTAAAGATCCGAGACCCAACTCTGCATCAGCAAAGGGGTTCGTTGTCCCGTTCAATGGTGCAATTGAACCACTTTTAAATGAGATCCCGGGCTGGTCGTTAGTCTCCATTGAAGCGCGAAACAATAACGTCGTATTATCCAATTCAGCCTGCAAGGTCGCGCGGAAAGCAGCTACCGACACTCCGTTCAAATCTCCGCCACTACAGGCGCGAGACACACCTTTAGCATCGGTAATAAACCCTGAGGGGTTATATGAATCAGGTCCACAGGCGAGATTGTCTATCTGACCCTTTTGCTCCCGGTATACAGTTGCTAAACGAAATGCTAAGACATCATTTATGGGCGTGTTGATCATGCCTCTAAAGTCAACACCGTTCAGAGTGTTTGCAGCAAGCCTGCCCTGAGCTTCGAATTCATTGCTTGGTCGAGCCGAGATTACACTAACCGCGCCGTTCGCTGCTGCACCGCCAAATAAGGTTGGCTGCGGCCCCTTCAATACCTCGATACGTTCGATATCATAAAGAGAAACGCTAGAAACCGTTTTCTTGCTAATATCAATTCCGTCCTGAAACACTGATATACGAGGTGTCGACGTAATGCTACCCGAGTCGTCTGTGATCCCTCTGATACTAAACGAAGGCAGGCTCACACCTTGTTCTTGAATCACCACATTGGGCAGGAATCGAGATAAGTCATCAAGCTCTGTAGTATTTGTGCGATCAAGGAAATCTCCTGAAATCACATCCATAGTCACCGGCACATCTAATACTGATTGCTCTCTTTTTTGAGCAGTTACAGTGATCTGCTCGATCATACCCTCTTTTACTTGGGCGACGGAATCGGCAGAAAACACGACGCCGCTGACACTTAAACAGAACAACATTGTGGCTAAATCGCGCATGAGCATCCCTATTAGTTTTGAGTTAATTAATGATGGACCAAAAAACTAAGTCTCTTAGACACTTATAGATTCTGTATTCAGCTTGTCTGGCCCGAGCAATAGGCTGACTGATTTTTGTTACATGGATATGGCAAGAAAATTAAAGTTTTAAGACAGCCAGATTAGACAAAGAAAAGATTATCATTGTCTGAGACCAGTATCAGAAGCGGAGCGAAAATAATTTAGGGGGCACTTATCTTTGATTACTTACTTAGCTAGGCCGAAAAGGATAAAACAGCCGGAGTCTAATAAATCCACATCAGATAATATTTAATGGAGATCAGAATAACTCACCAACTGCACTAACCGGGGTAAGAAAAACTAATAGCCATTAGCAATAGTTAGCGAAAGCCAGAAACAAAAAAAAGGACTCAAGAAAGCTAGAAACTACTTGGTGACTTCCGGAAGGCTCATCATTAAGAATCCAGAGAACGCTGCACTGTTCGGCGCAAGCGCGGGGTCTAACTTAGTTTTCATTGAAGTAATGGCGCGGTGATAGGCCTCATAAAACTCCCAGCTCGGCTGTGGCCTATAGACTAGATTCTCAAGCTCAAAGTAAGCAATCACCCCTTTTGCAGTTGTAGGCTTAACAAATACCGCATCTTGCGGCTTAAAGTAAACCGGGCAAATACTGATAAGTGACCACTTTGCCAGCCTCGCCATTTTCATCAAATCAAGTATCGTCTCAAAGCCTTTCTCTTCCGAACCGTGCAGCTGATTCTTCAACCCAGCAACTAACAGGTTTTTTTCTTTGGGGGTCAAGGAATTCACAAATTCTTTAAACTTTGGCTTTTCAAAAATCGAAATCATTGACGAGCGGCTAACCAACTTTATCCAATTATCAAGTATATCCATTGTGTCTCGAAAATTCTTTTTAGCGAAGCTGGCCTGCGTGAACTCGACCATCTTATCAACTTTGTGCTTCTTGGCTATTGCTAGCATTTCAGGATGTGCAAAGCCGCCTGGAAAACGCTCAAAAAAGGTTCTTTCGGCATGCTTTAATTTTTCAAGATTCATATCTTTTCTCTGAAGGTTCTTTGATGCCATGTCTGATCACGCTGCAGGTAAAACCAATCTATTTGCAACAATGAAAAACTTTTTCGAGCTTAGGTGATAGATTCTTACACACCCTGATTCGACGCGCCCGAATTATTAGATTAGCGATTACTAAATATAAAATTTTGTATTAATCAGCAAACCCGGCGCGCATTTGAATAACACTATTCCACGTAATGTATTGTATCGTCAATACTGACCCAACTGTTTCGAGAGTATAGCAGCGAGTTTTAATGATTTTCTCAACATAGCTGCTGGCCTACCTATTCCTTGTGCTGGCATTATTCTAGAAAGGCCGACCCAAGAGTCCGCACTTTAAGACAGGCCAGCTCGGGTAATGGTGTGCCTTTTTGCTCATTGCTGACATTTAAACCTGACTTTCTTGACACAAAAAATAGACCTATTGCGTCTAAGTAAAATAACGCGCAAAGCAAACCTACCCAACAGCTCCTCACACCGCCCGATAGCCCTTTTTCCAAGTTCGATAAAATCCTGTAGTATGAATCTAACAATAAGAAGCATTAAAAAGGAATTAGCTATGAAGACCCCTCGTTTTTTAGTGGCAATTGCAGCCGCCTCCGCTGTTAGTGCAGCGCTTTTAGTCGCCCCAGTTATAGCCCACCATGCTAGCGCTCCGTTTTATGATCCAGAAACTAGAGTTGAGATTGAAGGTCCTGTCAGCCGCTTTGTGTTTAGAAATCCCCACGCCTTTCTATATCTTGATGGTCCCGGTGATGATGGTCAAACTGTTGAGTGGCAAGTCGAGCTAGGGGCGCCGGTTAGTTTGCGCCGAGTAGGCTGGACCCCTGAGTCGCTAGCCATCGGCACAGTAGTCAAAATGAATGGCCAACGCTCGCGAGCAAAAGGCTCCTATGGGATTTGCTGTGTGCGAATGACTCGTGAAGATGGCAGCCCTATTGTTGCCGGCCGCGGCGTTAAAGAACGCGATTCAAACCGCTAAGCTGGGAGGAGAAAACGATGACCTTATTTACTACTTTGAGATCCAACCTATATCTAAATTTAACTAAGAGCGTAGCGCTAACGGCAACCCTAGCGCTATCTCTGGCTACAAATCAGGTTCAGGCCCAAAGATTTGACACGATTCCTGACCTTGAACGAATTTGGGACGGCGGTTTTAGCGTGCGCCCGGTAAACGGGGTTGATATGCCATGGAACGAAACCAACTTTCCCAAACTAAATGCACGTGCCAAGGCCTATCAAGAAGTCTGGGAAGAAACAGTCGCACCAAAGTACGATTGCCAACCTGCTTCGTCGCCTGCGATTCAATATGATCCCTATCATATGCAAATCACCCAGTGGCCTGATCGAGTCTTACTGCGGTATGAGAAAGACGATCAACTACGTACAATTTGGTTGGACGGACGCGAACCATCTGCTGTAGATTTTAGCTTGCAGGGATTCTCAGTTGGCACATATGAAGACGATGCTTTGATTGTCACCACAACCCATTTTGTTTTCGACATTGCGGGCTTTGATGATTACAACGGTATTCCTTCTTCAGCACAAAAAATTCTGACTGAAAAATATTGGATAGAAGGTGAGCAACTGAACATGACCCTGACCCTGGAAGACCCGATGTTTCTGCTTGAGCCTGCGTCCTACACCACGCGTTGGCTGCCAGCAGCCAAGGGTTACAAGCTTGATGTTTACGACTGTGACGCGGAAGCGTCAAGAGCATCGGTACGCTTTTTCCCCTCCAAGTATGACGACTAAATTTACCAAACCCAGGAACCTTAGCTAGCCAGTGCCGACGTAGGGAATAAGCCTTCCGAACAACAAAACCCCCATCCAGGCTGTGAGCGAAGTAGTTGCTATCAGTTTTGCGAGCGGGGGCGGAGACTCAGAGTTCCAATCTGCCATCAGGGGGCCTAGCTTCCAGTGATAGAAAAGTGCGTTAATTCCGGCTAAGCCAATGAGGCACATCTTAATTTGAAATCCAATATTCACCGAGTAGCGCATAGGGTCACCGTAAAAGAATAAAATTCCCGTCACCAGGTTAATACCAAAACCAATCAGCACAACTGGCAGCAGCTTATGAGTGACCGGTGGCTGCAGCTTTAGCAGTCCCGCCAAACTCAAATCCACAATTAGAAGACCGCCGATTAACAAAGATAAGCCCATAAAGTGAGCAATCTCCAGTATCGGCCACAACCAATAGTTTGCTTGTATCCACTGAGTCAACGAGCTGTCAACAATGGCAATTGCGAATGATTCCAACATGTTTATTGCCCCCTAAACATAGGCGATTAATCGCCCAGCAATAATTGCAGATGACCACAGCAGCAACGAAGCCAGCGCTAGAGTTTTCAGAGATAAACTTTCTAACTGCGGACTTTTGATTCGCACTTGAATCAATACTGACACCACCATCGCAGTGGCAATAAAGCTTATCTTAAGCAGAAAAGGCAAACTGGTGACCAGGTAGCTCGCTTGAGACGAGAACAGCAACAGTCCAGAAAAAAGGTTTAAGCAAAAGCCTGTCAGCGCCAACCTTATCAGGGCAGACTGCCCCTCTAACGTCAGCCCAGAGAACAGACCTAGCAGCTTTAAATTCTGCATAGAAGATAGGCCCACAACCATCGCCAAGCCAACTATATGAAGGCTGAGCAGTGCCGGATAGGCATAGTAGGATTCACTAACCCAGAGAGCGAGCGAGGTATTTTCTAGCCAGCTGAACATAGCTGTCAATATCCCCAATAGTTATTTTTATGACGTTTGTTGGTAACGCTTTTTCTATAAGTTATCAGCTTATGTAGAATTAATGAACAGCCGCTTGGTTGAATCAGCTCGCCATAGGGTGCATAAGAAATTCATGAAAACTGAAAATAGACGGTACTTAAAACACAGTTATTAGATTACTGAGAGTAAACGGTCCTCGCTTTTGAAAGTATCTCACACAATAGCTGGGCGCCTTGTATCACCCTCGGAGAATTTCGCTGGAGTAGATCTGGTGGAATATAGTGAAGTTGGTCATTATCATTTGCCGCCAAGCCCGGCCAAGCTTTCCATTCGTCCAGCCACTCAGGCCGGTCGCTACCCATGCCACTAACCACTATAACTTGAGGGTCGGCAGTTAATACCGATTCAGCGTTAACAACAGGAGCCAAGGGAATGACGTCTGCAAAGATATTGCGCCCGCCGCAAAGGCGAATTATATTGGAGATAAGATGATCTCCGTTCAATGTGGTTAACGGGTCATTCCAAACTTGGTAGAATACATCGAGGATTTCATCCTCATTATAATCCTGCCTTAGAACGACAAGCTTCTCCATGAAACTAGCCGCCTGCGCCTCGGCGATCTCTTCGTTATCTGTAAGCTTGCCAAATCGGCGCAGTGAAGATGCGATGTCTTCTAATTCTCGCGGCTCATCCAGAAAAACAGTAAGACCCAAACTTTTGATTCTCGCGGTGATCTCATCTCCGTTGCCACTAGCCCAAACAATCACTAGATCTGGATTCATGCTGAGCAATGACTCGTAAGACACTTCTTTATAAGATCCAATGATCGGAATATCTAACGCCGATGGAGGATAGTCGCTATAACGTACCGTCGCAATTATATTGTCGCCGGCACCTGCGGCATAAAGCGTTTCGGTAATATGAGGTGCCAAGCTGACTATTCGCTTAGCAGGTTCTTGTAAAGTAACAATGTTACCAAAGTCATCAATCACGCTGATTTGAGCGACGGCAAAAGCAGGCAGGAACAACCCAAAGAACAAATTTAAACTTATGATCCCAATAAAGATTCTAGGCTTTCTCACAGCAATATTTTTATGTCTCATCATAATTTTCTTTAAGCGTATGCGGTTAGGGATTCGCTTAACCTCTTTTTAAATTCCTGACATTCATATTCACTCGGCAGGCCAAACCTAAGCCCACTGAAACCTTCATCTAATGTAAACAAACGAACCAAGATGCCTAGCTTGGCCAATGATTGGTAGATCCTCAAGGATTCTTTAGGCTCGCAAGCAGCTGTGACGAACAGTGGGTTTAGCTGCAGAGATAAATCGGGATATCGGATTGCTATTAATTCCATCCACTCCTTGCTTTGTATTCTCAGCCTACTGCGCTGCCTCAGCTGCCAATCGATATCGCGCAGCACCTGTTCTCCCAGCCACCGCGATACTGTAGTGACTGTCCACAGAGGCAGGGAATTTTTAATCCTCGCGAGCAAACCTTGGTCACCCAAAACAAAGCCTAGCCGAATACCCGCTATTCCAAAAAACTTCCCAACCGACCGCAGTACTATTAATCCTGGCGCTGGACAAAAGTGGCTAACACTGAGCTCCGGGTCCACATCGACAAAAGCTTCATCTACAATCAGAAAGCCCTGACGAGCAGCTAATTTAGAGGCGATCAACAACAGAATTTTCGGAGCCATCGTTTGAGTTGTTGGATTATTTGGATTGATTACTACAGCGCACTGAATCAGTTCTTTATTCACCATTTCAAGCAACTGAATTTCGCTAGAGTAAGACAAAATATCATACCCAGCTGATTCCCATGACAGTTTGTGCTCCCGGTAACCCGCTGTGGGTATAGCCACAGCGCATCCTTTCTTTGTCGAAACTGATATCGATACTAAACTAGAAACGAGACCGGGTATCTTGTGAATCGCATACTGCGAACCTGGCACAGCAAGAACTGCACTTGGCTCACAGCCATAGGCAAGCCCCGCAGCAATTTCTAGATCATTATCTTCACAAGGCAAACGTCGCCAGACTGCATCAGGGATATCAGGCACAGGCCAGACCCAAGGGCTTATTCCAGTAGACAGATCTATCCATCGCTCCTTTGGAATACCAAATTCCGTAGATGCCGCGACTAAATTGCCACCGTGGCGAGATAACAAAGGCACAGCTCCCAAAGTAAAATTACTAAAACAAAATAGGCCGTTGCCCTGTTGACCAAATTCACACTGCGCCGAATATCCCCTTCATTGGGCATTTCTCCAATTCCTAAAACTGGACGCGACTCTTCTTGCCCATGATAAGAAGCGCTGCCTCCAATTACTAAGTTTAGTGCACCCGCTCCACTTGCCATTACTGGACCTGCATTTGGACTTGACCAGTGCCTGGCTTGGCTTTGCCAGCATCCTATGGCTTTTAAGAAATTGCCACCTGCACCATAGAGAAATGCGCAGCAACGAGCAGGCACCCAATTTAAAAGGTCATCCAGTTTAGCCGCAGCAAAGCCAAAGTTATTGAAACGCTTAGTTCTATAACCCCACATAGCATCGAGAGTGTTCGCTAATCGGTAGAATACAACACCCGGAGCACCGAGTAGAAAATACCAAAAAAGCGGCGCTATCACTGCATCGCTGCCATTTTCTAAAACGGATTCTACTGATCCCGCCGCAATTTGCTTGGAATCTAATTCTCCACAATCACGGCTCACAATTGCACTAAGTGCTACTCGCGACTTTTTAAGATCATTTTTCGCGAGACTGCCCTCGATTGCATAGGCATGTTTAGCAAGACTGTTCGGCGCGACGCAAAGATAAAGACTGAATACGGATGACAAGAAAGCCCATGATGGCGGGAGTTTAATAAGAACGCTAGCTAAAATTATCGGCAACGGGATACACAATAATATCCATCCAAGAGCGCCACTTAACCTAGAACCGCTGGAACTTTTGACTATCGAATTCCCATTAAGTACAGATTCGATCCAGTTTGCGATAGCGCCAAAGCCAACTAGAGGATGGAATCGCTTAGGCTCACCAAACAAATAATCGATGGCAAGAGCGCAAGCCATCGCCACCCCTGCTGATTCCAAATTAAGACACCACAAGACTGCCACCAATTAACACGAAAGCTTCAAGCAATTCAATTTGCGCACCTGCACAGTCTCCAGTAAACCCTTGCAAGCGGGCTAGCATAAGTTTTCGAAGCAGCAAGGCAAGACCAAAAACGAGTGCCAACAGCAGAATTAACCCTCCTTTTGGAATCACGAAGAAACACAGCACAACAGTTGTAATCAACGTCACATAAAGGTGAATAGGGTTGGATGTGGAGATTGCTTTGCCGATTGGTCCGAGACCAATGTAGGGAGTAGACATAAACAAGCCAAGCACAGAAAGGCGGGAAAGCACTGGCGCCAAAATCAACAGAGCAAATTGCTCAGCTTCCAGCACTTCATAAACCGCAGCTGTTTTAACAAGGAGAAACATCGACACTGACACAGCTGCCATGGCCCCGCTATGGGAATCCTTCATGATTTCGAGAGTTCTTACTTTATCTCCCATGCCCCCAAACCAAGCATCTGTGCAATCGGCTAGGCCGTCGAGATGAAGCCCGCCAGTTAACATTACTAAAAAGCATACGATCAGCGCCGAGTTTAAAATCAAGGTAAACGGCATTAAGCTGGCGGCGAAGTAACTGACAGCGCCTAACAGCAAGCCAATAACAGGATAAAAAAGAATTGAATGGCGAATAGAATCATCATCAAAGCACACATCACTACCAACCGGAACTTGAGTTAAGAACGCTAAAGCCGTGCGCAGTGACTCATAGGCACGGCCCCATGCATTCAGCTTTTCACTCTTGGCTGACCCTACTTTTTCATCGCTATCATTCATCTACCTGCTTACCCTGACTGCGGCTTCTTCAAAGGTAGCCATTTCGGACTGCAGTAAGCACGCCGACTGAAGCAGCGGCACGCAAAGTGCTGCACCACTGCCTTCGCCTAACCGCATTTGAAAATCTAGCAGAGGGCTGGCATCCAAAAAATCTAGCAAATGCCTGTGACCGAATTCTTGAGAATAATGGCTAAATAGCATCCAATCGCGAACCCCCGAATTTAAAGACACTGCTGCCACTGCCGCTGCGGTACTAATAAAACCATCAACCAGCACCGGCACACCTTTTTGGGCGCAGGCAATGTAGGCACCTGCTAGCGCCGCTATCTCAAAACCACCAAAACAGCGAAGCTTTTCGAAGGCAGTGGTTGCAACCTCTTTATGCAAATCTAGAGCTGAATCTATCAATTTCATTTTATGGCGCAACACTACATCATCAACACCTGTGCCACGGCCGGTAAGCTGGGCGGCATCGAGACCAAGATACGCGCAGCCCAGAGCGGCCGCCGACGTGGTGTTAGCTATCCCCATCTCACCACCAACAAATATCTGGCTGTCAGCCAATACAGCCTCGGAACCCCGAAGCAAGGCTTGCTCAAGCTGGGCAGATGACATCGCAGCTTGCTTGGCGAAATTATGAGTGCCCGCTGCAACAGGGCTAGAGATCAGCCCGGACGATTCCTCACAAGGAAAGGCTGTCCCCATATTTATAATAGAAAATCGTGCACCCAACTGCTTCGCCAGAACTGAAATAGCAGCGCCGCCACGAGCGAAGTTTTTCACCATCTCCACCGTCACTTGCTGCGGAAAAGCAGAAACACCGGCCTCGGCAATGCCGTGGTCTGCTGCGAACACAGCAATTTGAACTTTATCCAAAGACGGTTTTTCCGCGCTTTGCCAGCCAGAAAAATTGACTCCGATCTCCTCTAAGCGACCAAGTGATCCTGCTGGCTTGGTAAGGACTGCCTGCCTAACCAATGCGCCAGTAATGGCTTCACTGTCAATTGTCTTGGTTTTTTTGTGGTACCAATGCTTAGCCATGTGTTTCCTAATCTAAAAATACAATTGCGGTTTGACTCGCTTACACACTGCGTTTTAAGTGTCTTTCATCTTTTAGAATATGAGGCAAGCCCGCTACGGTAAAAACCACATGAGCGCAATGCTGGGCCAAACGCTGATGAAAAAACCCACTGGCATCAACATATTGCCTTGTCAGTTCGCCCATCGGTACAATACCTAGGCCAGTTTCATTGCTGACGAAAATCACCTCGCATTTCAGCTGCTCTAGGCAATTCAACAACTCATCTTCCTGCTTATCCCAAACATTGTGATGAAGGCAGTTGCTTATCCAAAGCGTCAAACAGTCCACCACTACTACTTTTCCCTTACCATCGTTTTGAAGCAGTGAGCTCGCTAGGTGTAATGGCTCCTCTACCAGAGCCCAGGGGTTCTCACCGTCAGTGGAAACCCTTTCAAGCTGATGTTTTTCGATACGTTTGCGCATCTCTTCATCATTTGCAGTCGCTGTGGCAATGAACACAAGCGATGCACCAATGCTGCTTGCAATCTGTTGAGCGCTCGCCAACGCTAAACGGCTTTTACCAGAACGAGCACCACCTAAAATAAAGTGTAGGTTGGCTAAGGATTTTGGCTGCTTTTTCATGTCACCACCATTGGTTTACCGTTCACTGGATTACTTATCACTTTAGCCGAAATACTAAAAACATCTTTCAGCATTTCCTCAGTCAGAACCGTTTCAGGTTTTCCTAATGCCGCACTGCGACCATTCTTGAGTACTAAAATTTGACTGGCGCATTTAGCGGCTAAATTTAAGTCATGCAATACAACCAATATAGCGACACCCTGTGCTGCGAAAAACTCGAACATCCGAACAACCATTTCCTGATGAGCGAGATCCAATGAAACGGTTGGTTCATCTAAGATGAGGCAACGATCACCAGCATCAACCGCATCCCAAACCTGAGCAGCCACGCGGGCAAGTTGCACCCGCTGTTTCTCGCCACCGGACAGATTAATAAATGAGCGAGCAATAAGATGATTACAATCCACCAGCGCCAAGGCCTTATTGACGATTTCACGATTCTGACTATTCGAAGTGCTATGAGGGATTCTCCCCATGGTGACTACTTCCTCAACGGTGAAAGGAAATTCAAGAGAAGATCGTTGGGGCAATATACCGAGCAGCGTGGCCTTGGACTGGGCATCCCACTGAGAAATAACTTTTTGGTTTAGCGTAATCACCCCATCGCCTAAGGGTAGGTCACTGCAAATAGCTCTCAACAAGCTGGTCTTGCCAGCGCCGTTGGGCCCAATAACAACAGTGACACAGCCCGCCTCAACCTCAAACGCTATATCAACAAGCGATATAGCAGAGCTAATTTTTGCTGTTACGTTATGAATCTTTAGTGTCATTGGAATATTATCACCCTGCCTTAAAGGCGCTCAGGGTTATTAAGCGATTTACTTTTTACCAGTAAGTAAAAGAAAACCGGGGCACCCACCAGTGAAGTCAAAATTCCAGCGGGAAGCTCAGCAGGAGCAATAATTGTTCTTGCAATCAGATCGGCTACTATCAGCAGCATCGCGCCTGCTACGGCACAGCTCGGCAACAAGTAACGGTGATCGGGCCCGATGAAGCCACGCAAGATATGAGGAACCACAAGCCCTACAAAGGCGATATTTCCAGAGATCACGACGCTAATCCCAATAGCAAGGGCGGTTAGCAAAACTAATTCTTTTTTAACCCAATCCACATTGATCCCAAGGTAACGGGCTTCGGACTCGCCAAGTAAAAATGCATTTAACGCCAAAGCATGGCTAGGCAAACGCCACAGTAAGACACCGGCAACTGCAGCAATTAGAGCAACCCGCTCCCAATTAGCGCCATCTAAGTTACCCATCTCCCACACGTTTATTCTTCGCAGCATTTCGCTATCAGCAAAATAGCTAAACATACTATTCATGGCGCTTGCCACGGCGCTGATCGCGACACCAGATAAAAGCATCGTTATTACAGATGTACCGTAGCTATCGGTAGCCAACTTGTAGACCAAAAATACAGCCACCACGGCGCCGGCTACAGCACCGACACTTACCATAGAAAGGCCAAGAACTTGGCTGCTGTCTAGCCAAGCGGCGCCAAAAACAATCATAAAACTGGCACCGGCTGAGGCACCACTAGACACACCAATTAGTGAAGGATCGGCAAGTGGATTCCTAAAAAGCCCCTGCATCGCCGCTCCGCAGCAAGCAAGGCATGCCCCAACAAAGGCTGCCATTAACACTCTAGGCAAACGAATGGCGCTAACGATCGTGGCTTCACGAATCACCGTCGAATCTACATTCCCAGTATCGCCCAGTAGCGAGAATATACGCCATGGAGGAATCCAACTAGGCCCTACAGACAGGTACACCAACATTATCAGTGGCAGCACGCACAGCAAAAAAAAGATAAACAATCGATGGTTTATTCTCTCCAAGGGACCTGCCTCGTTCTACCGCTTTGGGTGAATTTATTTTCTAAATCAGTGCGATTAAATACGGCTGGAAAAAGCTTTTCCACTTCGACATGCTCCTCTAAAGCATCAGCGAGACGTTCCAACTGTTGCTCCCGAATTTCTGCCACGTCAACATGGTGCAAGCTGTCGAGACCTGCCCAAGACAGCAACGCCTTTGCTGAAGCAGGGTCATCAAAAAGACCATGCAAATAAGTCCCGATGATCTGACCATCACCGCTCAGAGCACCGTCAGATGAACCGTCTACAAACTGAATAAATGACTGGTTCAGAGCTGGGCCACTAGATTCACCACAGTGAATTTCATATCCAACCGCATGGGCTTTGCTAAAACTTAATGTGCCTTCACGCCGCCTCAAGTGTTTGCTAGGCTTGAGGATAGTCTTCATTTCCAAAAATCCTAGACCTTTAGTAACGCCGGACGCGCTTTCGACGCCGTTGCTATCATCAATCACCTCGCCCAACATTTGAAAGCCACCACAGATACCTAACAGTTTTCCGCCGTAGCGCAAATGGCGAGCTATATTATCTGCACCGCCGTTTTTAACCAATTGGGCTAAATCTGATCTAACACTTTTCGAGCCAGGTAAGATAAGCAAGTCACATTCAGGAATCCTGTCCATGGGAGAAAGATAAGTAAGATCAACCTGAGGGTGCAAACGAAGGGGATCAAAATCTGTATGGTTGCTGATTCTAGGAAAAACGATAACCGCAACTTTTAGATGAGAAACTTCTAGGTCCAAGAGCTGCTTTGCGTTAATGGCATCTTCTGCATCTAGGTAAAACTCTTTCAAGTACGGCAACACCCCTATAACTGGCTTGCCCACTTTATCCTCCAGCCAACGTAGGCCTGATTCAAGTAATTTAATATCACCGCGAAACCGGTTAATGACAATACCGCAGACGCGGTCGCGCTCTGATTCGGATAATAGTTCGAGAGTTCCCACTACTGTTGCGAAAACACCACCACGGTCAATGTCTGCTATTAAAACCACAGGGCAATCAACAGCCTCTGCAAAACCCATATTGGCTACGTCATTTTCTCGCAGGTTTATCTCAGCCGGGCTGCCAGCACCTTCAACGACAATGAATTCAAATTCCTTTTCCAATCTAACATGAGATTCCACTACAAAGCTCAGCGCGGTCTTCTTATAAGCATGGTATGACTGTGCATCCATGGTTTCTAGAACCTTCCCGTGTACAATAATTTGAGCGACGCTATCTGCTTCGGGCTTAATCAAAATCGGGTTCATGTCATTGCGCGGCTCCAGGAAACAGGCCTGGGCCTGCACCGCTTGCGCTCTACCAATTTCGCCACCTTCGATCGTAACCGCGCTATTAAGCGCCATGTTTTGTGGCTTAAACGGGGCGACCTTAACTTGCCTGCGTGCCAGCAATCGACAGAGGCCGGCAACCAAGACAGATTTCCCTGCATCCGAGGTCGTGCCTTGCACCATTAAAGTTAAGCTAGGCATGGAGGCTTCGTTCTACAAACATAAACCATCAAAGGTCGATCCCATTACGCATCTTAATGCCAGCCTGATAGGCATGCTTTATTGCTTTTATCTCGGAAACTGTATCGGCAAAATCTTTGAGGGCTGCCCCACCACCACGGCCGGTAATAACCACACTTTGTGACTCCGGACGATTTCTAATAGCGTCGATAATCAAATCTTCATCGAGGTAGTTATAAGCGATCATATAGGTAAGCTCATCGAGAACAACTAAGTAGAGTGATTCATCTTTCAGCATCTTTTCAACGATGACCCAGAGTTTTTTAGCCGCCTCTATATCTTGGGATTTGTCCTGTGTCTCCCAAGTAAAACCTGTACCCATTTGGTGGAATTCAATCATATCGGTCATGGGTTTTAAAAATTCTTTCTCGCCAGTGAAATAAGTGCCCTTAATAAACTGCGCAATTCCAACCCTATAGCCGTGTCCTAAACAGCGCATTACCATACCAAAGGCAGAACTACTTTTACCTTTACCATTGCCTGTGAGCAATAAAACAGTGCCGCGATCAATTTCCGCCTTGGCGATGTTTGCGTCCACCTTTTCTTTCTGTTTTTGCATTTTTTCTTTGTGGCTAGCCATTTTTTTCAGTCCATCGCAGTGCTAGAAAAACAGGGGGAATTATCGGCATAACCCGTAAGCTGAGAGCTCTGGCCAATGATTCGGAAGAAGGGATTAGAGAAAAAATCAGGAAAAGAATATTCCTTGATCGATTCAGATAAGCCCTCCGCTTATTACCGAGCGACCCTCAGACGCATTGCTGCACGTTATGAGAATCACATAGCTCAGGCCGGTATCGGGCTTATTCCAATGACAAATGCCATGAGAAGTTACCGTTGCGGGGGCAGCCCAGGATTTGTGAGCCGTAAAGCTCAATATTACCTGCGTTCCCGTTTACCCTGTACTGATTTTATCCATCATACAGGCACCTAAGACTGCAGTGATTATAGAGACTAGTCCTTCGAACTGTCAAAGACCCAGTCTTTAGATGTCAATTGACTCAACAAATGCTTGTCTATAGACTCCTCGCTGTTCGAATCAGGTCATCTCGGTGCTCTGATACGAATATTCTTTATTAGGTGCCAGCGCTAGGCCGGCTGACTTAATTGGGAAGTTGGTGTAAATCCAACACTGCCCCCGCAACGGTAAGCCACTGAAACCTCGATACGAGTTTCAAAAGCAAGTCCGATACCAGCCTATATAAAGTCACTACCAGATGCAGCGGAGGGCTACATCAGTGGAGGAATCTTGTTATTAGGATTCTCCTGCCTATTCCCTCCCTACTGAACCTGAAACTTATTAGCCGTCGCGTTAGCGATTAGGCCCGCAGATTCATTGGGAACTAAAATGAAAAGCTTACCTTTTACCCTTACTACAATGGCAGCGGCTTTGCTGTTGAGCCACAACACTCTTGGACAATCAATCGATCCATTAGAAGAAATCATCGTCGTAGCTAACCGCATACCGGTTCCTACCAAACAAGTTGGCACTTCTGTATCAATCTTAACAAAAGAGGAAATCACCGCACGCGGCAATCAATCTCTCACTGATATTATTCGTCAACTTCCAGCGGTCAGCGTCTCTCGCAACGGCGGCATAGGAGCAGCGACATCTCTTCGTATCCGGGGTGAAGAAGGGTTTAGAACCCTTTTACGTTTTGATGGTTTGAAGCTTGCTGATCCCAGTGGCACTCAAGTTGGCCCCCAACTTCAACATGTCGTGAGTTCAGGTATCGATCGGGTCGAAATACTCCGTGGACCACAGGGCTTAAGCTACGGAGCCGACGCAGGTGGAGTTATCAACATCACCTCAAGACGCGGCAGTAGCGGGCTTGACGGTAACGTAGACATGCAATCCGGCAGCTTTGGAACAACTCAGGTTTCAGGCGACATAAGCGGCGGCAACGACACAGCCGACTTTTTTATATCTGCCAGCACCTTAGACGTTGACGGCTTTAATACCCGAGATTCAGACAATGTTTTAATGGATGACGACGGCTACGATAACGATACTATTCACGCGCGAGTCGGTCTCAACGTTTCAGAGAACCTGAGAATCGACTTAGTTCATCGTGACGTAAATGCCAACGCACAGTTTGACGGCTGCTTTTCCGGCGGCACAGTTCACGACTGTAATTCGATCTCTGAATTACAAGCCACCCGACTCGGTGCTGTTTACTCTACCGAATCTATGAGTCATTCCTTGGCATATTCCAACATAGAAAGTGACCGTGACAATCTTGCCCTTGGTGTTTCGTCTTTTTCCGCTCTTGGCGAATTAGAGCGCTGGGAATATGTCGGCCAACTTAAGAGCCTTGAACAACTCGATCTAGTATTTGGCGTGGATTTAGAAGAAGAAAGTAACAATAATGCGACTCGCGATAATAAAGGGTTCTACGTTGAGGCCCTTAGCAAATTCTCGGAAACACTGTTTTTCACTGCCGGTGTGCGTCAAGATGACAACGATGAATTCGGTGAACACACAAGCTATCGAGTAACCGGCGCTTATTTGATGGAGCTTAACTCCACCGATACGATTAAATTCAAATCGAGTTTCGGAACAGGTTTTCGAGCACCAGCACCTGCCGAAGTTGCTTATAACGCAGGCGCATTTGCGTCTCCACCAGCTTCGCTAGTAACCCTTAAAGAAGAAAATAGCGAGGGTTTCGAGATTGGGGTTGAATACTATTCCGGTACACGCCTTAAATTGGAAGCTGTTTACTTTGATCAAAAAATCGAAGATGCCATAGTTTTTGACATCGCTGGTTTCAGCGGCTATCTGCAAGATATCGGCACTAGCACGTCTAAAGGTGTTGAACTGTCTGGCAATTTTGCGCTTAATAGTAATTGGAACCTAACCGCCAATTACACTTACAATGACACCGAGCGCCCCAACGGTCTACAACGCAGACGTCGGCCTGAAGCCTTGACCAATATTGGCGTCTCATACAACAGCACAGATGAACGCTTATCTTTTAACGCGTTCTACCGCACCTCGGAAGACTCTATTGATGAGATAGGAGGTGGAGTGGTCTCCTTGGAAAACTTCGGCGTGCTGGATATAAATGCAAATTTCAAAATTAATGAAACAATAGAAATCTACGCGAGAATTGAGAATTTTTTGGATGAAGAATATCAAGAAATATTTGATTTTAATTCAGCAGACAGAGGTTCTTATGTAGGTCTTCGATTGAATTTCTGAGCCTGCCACCCTTTTCAATTAACAGTGAACGGAGATAAACGTGTCAAAGCAGAATGAAAGAAACGAACGTCATAAGAAAGCAATGGAACGTAAAAAAGCCCATATCGATGGCAAGATTGCTCAAGCAACTATTGATAAGGGTCTTATGATAGTCCTCACAGGAAACGGTAAGGGTAAAAGTTCTTCTGCATTTGGCATGCTGGCCCGCAGCGTTGGTCACGGCTTACGCTGCGGAGTCATCCAATTCATTAAGGGCGTTTGGGAAACCGGAGAACATCTATTGTTTCAAGATCACCCACAGGTCGAATTTCATGTCATGAACACTGGTTTCACCTGGGAGACCCAAGACCGTGAGGCAGACATTGCGGCCGCTGTGGCAACCTGGGAAAAAGCAGCTGAGTTATTGAATAATAAAGACGTTGACGTGGTTTTGCTGGACGAACTAACTTACATGCTCACCTATGGTTATCTTGACAAGGAGATGGTGATTAGCGCATTAGAGAACCGCCCTCCGATGCAGCACGTTATCGTTACCGGTCGCAGTGCCTCAAAAGAACTTATTGAAATTGCCGACACGGTTACCGAATTGGGTGAGTCTAAGCATGCGTTTTATGATGGAGTCAAAGTTCAAAAAGGAATCGACTACTAATCAGGTGGGTTAGGTAAATTGCGATGAAGTCTACTCGCTATTCTTTAATCACTTGTAGTTGCCCGCAGCGTATTCGGCGCCGTTATGAAACATGAGCGCCGAATACATTTTCCCCTCAACAACATCAACACTAATCCGGCTATAGCAAGCGAAGGGAATAAAAAGCGGGAAGCTTTTATTTAACGGCATACCTAGAACGGTTGGCAGCACGACCCTTAGCACCCCACCATGAGTCACAACCAGAACATGACTTTTATCAGGCAATTCAGCCAATCTTTCAAATGATGATTGAATCCTTTCTTTAAAAGAAAGGTAATCTTCGCCATTCGGTGGCGCCAATGCGGCGAGGTCTGTCTGAAACGCTTTGAACTGCTCAGCAGCGACCTTACGCCAATCACTGATCAACATTCCATCCCAATCGCCATAGTCAATTTCCTGCCACTGATCCTCTATGCTAGCTGACAGTTTAACTGAGCTAGCAGTGCGGTCAGCGAACTCGCGACAGCGTAAAAGCGGTGAAGAAATTATATGGGTCCAAGGCGGAGTTAGAGCTGACGCTTTGTGGCTATCATCCAAAGCGGCTGCGTTGCGCATTTGAGACCAGCCTTGGGCTGTCAGCACTGGGTTTACTCGTCCCCGCAAGATATCTCCACCCTCAGGCTCTCCGTGACGAATGAAATCAATAATAATGCGTTTTTTTGGTGGTAAGTCTATTGCGCTCAAAGGTTAACTCTCTGCGAACTAGATAGAAGCCATGATGAATATGATGACCCAAATTTCAGCTACGCCAATCTCAATTCAACTACATCATATGACCAAGCTTATCGACCTTAACAGCCAGGTAGCTTTCATTGTGAGGGTTTGATCCCATGTGGATAGGAACAATTTCGGTCACCTCCACACCCATGCTCTCTAGTGCTTCGACTTTGCGAGGGTTGTTCGTCATTAACCTGACCTTACTGACCTTGAAGTGCTCAAACATGGGTTTGCAGATAGCATACTCACGACCATCGGCATCAAAACCTAACTGTTCGTTAGCCTCAACCGTATCAGCCCCTGAATCCTGCAACGCGTAAGCTTTAATCTTATTCAGCAAGCCAATACCTCGGCCTTCTTGGCGTAGATAGAGGATTATGCCACTTCCCGCTTGAGCCACCGCTTGCATGGCGTGTTGCAATTGAGGCCCACAGTCACAGCGCAAACTAAACATACAGTCGCCTGTCAGGCATTCAGAGTGAACCCGGCACAGCACAGAATCTACTGAATCTATATCGCCTAACACCAAAGCAACATGTTCTTTTCTTGTGGCTGTTTCTTCGAATCCGTGGATAGTGAATAGCCCCCACTGGGTGGGCAATTGAGCCGATGCGGCAAAGGTTACTGACAACAGATTTTCCTCTTTACGGGCAATGTGGAATGCCAACTACTTTTATATCTCTAGATCTCACAGCAACCAAAATGCCAGAGCTTGGATACACAGAGCCGCCATTATACCTGCTAAAACGTCATCTAGCATGATTCCGACGCCCCCATGAACTTCTTTGTCCACCCATTTTATGGGCCATGGCTTCCATATATCGAAAATACGAAAAAATATGAAGCCCAATATTATCCAAACCCAGCCGCTGGGGGCTAGAAACATGGTAATCCAATAGCCTACAAATTCGTCCCAGACTATGCCTCCATGATCGTGAACGCCAAGATCTTTGGAGGTCTTGTCACAAAGATAAATGCCTACCAAACTGGTTATTACAAGGAATATCACGTAGACCAACACTGACATTGCTGGCAGCAAGCAGTAGATCACTACTGCCATTGCAGTGCCAAAGGTTCCCGGCGCATAAGGCGATGCCCCGCTGCCCAAGCCGAAGGCTAGGAAATGTATAGGGTTGCGCCAGACTGATTTTGGGGTCTTGCTCATAGCAAACATGTCATCGGGAGTTAGCGCACTGCTCTATGTTAATCAAAAGCAATACTACTGCTCTGAAGCCCTCGGAGCAAAGTGTTGATAAGCTTGATTTTGGCTTAGAATTTCAATGCCACTCCCATTTAGCAGGCGCAGCTCGCTCCCCAGAGTAATCTCACCAATCCTCTGCAGGCCTAAATTTTCACTGGCAGCAATCCGATAAAGTTGCTCTGCCACATGTGCAGGAGCTGTAAAGCAAAGCTCGTAGTCATCGCCGCCATACAGCGCGGCCTGTAAGCGGCCCTCCAAACTAACATGAGCCAGCGCAGCAAGAGAATATGGGATTAGAGTGCTATTCACCGTTGCACCAACCCCGCTACTGGTAAGTATATGACCTAGATCGCCCGCCAAACCATCAGAGATGTCGATACAGGCTGTCATCAAACTGGCCGCAGCTAGCGCAAAGTCTATTCGGGGCTCTGGCGCATAGTAAGCACGGCTGAGGTAAGATCGATGCTCCTCACTAAGAGCGGCAAGGTCTAAAGCAATCGAACTTCCTAAATGGGATTCCAAACCCAAACTGCACAGCCCAATTGCACCATCACCTAATGATCCAGTTACAAATACGCCATCCCCAGTTTGAGCGGTGCTTCTTAAAACTGGTGCATTGTCGAGATGGTATCCGTGAACTTGTATCGCGATCACTATAGGCGTTCCAGCCGGTGAGCGGGTTAAATCTCCTCCCACCAGGGGACAGTCAAAGCGCTTGGCCATTGAAGATAGACCTTCACTAAAACCTTCAAGCCAATCATTGTCTAAATTTGGCAAAGATAAGCCCAGAGTAAAACACAGGGGTCTTGCCGTCATCGCGCTTAAGTCACTGAGATTTACTGCCAGCGCCCGACTTGCAATGTGCCGACTCTCTGCTTTGACAGGAAAATGGACGCCTTCTACAAGCAAGTCCATAGACATGCTAATAGGCGCTCCTTGCGGAGGATCGATTACCGCGCCATCATCACCTATTCCTAGGCTAACGCCACTTCGTCTAAAGCCTAGCCTAGCGCTATTGAAGTACTGTGATATGGTGTCGAATTCGGAAAGACTCATAATAGTAACAGTGAAGTGATAGCTAACTGATCGTTTGACGTAAGTTAAGCGGTAGTAAAAAATAGAAAAGTTGCAGAGCAGATGGCTCTGCAGATAATATCGAAAACAAAAGCCAACAACCTTACAATAAAAAGGGTCAGGCTTCCCTAACCCAATAGTTCAGACAAAGCATTAGGCACTTCGTTCTACAGCCCTTAAAGTTTTCGCCAACTTATCTAATACGCCGTTTATGTATTTATGACCATCGGTGGCGCCGAACACTTTAGCAAGCTCGACACACTCATTGATCACCACTCTATAAGGTACATCTACTCGGAAGGCCAGCTCATAAGTGCCGAGGTACAGCAAAGACTTCTCGATAGGGTCTAACGACTTTAACTCCCTATCTATTACTGGTGCCAGGTGCTCATTGAGCTGTTCGACCTGTGCTGGGATTTCGATGAATATTTCACCGAAATAATCCCAGTCAACTTTACCTTCGGTTTCCTCGCGGTATTGTTTAGCGATGTCCTTGGGATTGTCTTGCGTCATTAACCACTGATAAACCGCCTGCAGAATAACTCGGCGGGCTTTGCGGCGCTGAACTAGCGGTATTCGCTTTCGGTTTGAGTGAGTAAGTGCGACCGAAGAAGGCTCTTTTTCAGTACTCACTTATTTTCCAACTGGCGTGAAAGACTGACCATTTCCATCGCCGTGAGCGCTGCTTCTTCACCTTTGTTTCCTGCTTTAGTGCCCGCTCGCTCAATTGCTTGCTCAATTGAATCAACCGTTAAGACACCGAAGGTGACCGGCACTGAGCTATCGAGGCTAACGTGACTCAAGCCTTTAACGCACTCGCCTGCCACATAATCAAAATGCGGGGTACCTCCACGAATCACTGCCCCCAATGCAATCACTGCATCGAATGATTCTGATGCCAACAGCTTTTTGACTGCCAGCGGCAATTCAAATGCACCAGGCACCTTAATGATGGTGATGTCTTTCTCGCTAACACCATGCATCTTTAAAGCTTCTAACGCGCCGTCTAAAAGGCGATCAACAATAAAGCTATTCCAGCGAGTTACCGTAATGGCATATTTTGCTGAAGCGTTGTTATAGTTACCTTCAATAGTTCTAATGCTCATATCCCATTCCTATTGCATTGCTCGCATGGCGAGGCTGAAAACCCAAAATTTTTATAATTATTCATCCAAGCCTTCACGATCAAATGCCACAAAATCGACAACTTCTAAATCAAAGCCGGAAATAGCATTAAAGCGCGCGGGAAAACTAAGCAATCTCATCTTACCCACTCCTACATCCCGAAGTATTTGAGAACCGGTTCCTATGGTTAGGTCACTGCCGGTTCTGCTGGTCGGCTGGGTCTCACCTGGAGAGCCAACGGCTGTTGCCAGATTATGAGCCATGTTTTGGCCATAGTCTTCTTCAGACAGCAGCACAGCGACTCCTTTACCCTCCTCATTGATTCGTTTTAATGCCGAACCAAAGGACCAACTGGTTCGGCCGGCGTTAAAAACTTCGCAAGTATCTCGAATGGTATTAGGAATATGCACTCTCACCAAGCACGGCTCTTCAGCTTCAATTTCGCCTTTTACAAAGGCCAGATGCGTACTGCCACTCAGTGAATCTTTATAAGTGTGCACGTTAAATTCGCCATGCTCGGTTTGTAGAAAATTTGATTCTGTCCTTTCCACCGTATGCTCGTTGGCAATACGGTAGTGAATAAGGTCTGCAATAGTCCCGATTTTCAGGCCATGCCTTTTGGCAAACACTTCGAGGTCAGGCCTTCTAGCCATAGAGCCATCTTCATTCATTATTTCTACTATTGCTGATGACGCTGAATATCCTGCCATTCTTGCTAGATCACATCCAGCTTCAGTGTGCCCTGCTCGGCGGAGCACTCCACCGGGCTGAGCCATGATTGGAAACACGTGTCCAGGCTGAACGATATCATCAGGCTGACTATCACGACTTACAGCCATTTGAATTGTTCTTGCTCTATCTGCCGCGGAAATTCCTGTGGTGACGCCCCTGGCCGCTTCGATCGATACAGTGAAATTGGTCTCATAGGGCGTATTGTTGTCGTCCACCATTAACGGCAACTTCAAAAACTTGCAACGCTCAGGAGTTAAGGTCAGGCAGATCAAACCTCTAGCGTTTGTTGCCATGAAATTAACATCTTCTGTTCGCACTCGCTCCGCCGCGATGACAAGATCACCTTCGTTCTCGCGATCCTCATCATCCATCAACACAACCATTTTGCCTTGGCGAAGGTCGTCTATTATTTCTTCTATTGAATTCAATTCCATGGGCAAAAAATTAACTCTTTTTATCTTCGTTTATAAAATAGCGAAAATGCTGTTTTGCGAATAATAAGTAGTACAAATAAATGGCTCAAATCTCTATGACTTACCAAACCCATGCTCCATCAAGTAGTCTTTGGTAATTCCACCCCCAGTAGACTCTTGAGCTCCAGTCATCAGCCGCTCCAAATAGCGAGCCACCAAATCAACTTCCAAATTGACTACTCGACCGACACCGTATTCACCGATAATCGTTTCTTCTTGAGTATGAGGAATAACATTAATCGAAAAACTATTAGCTGATACTTCATTGACCGTCAGACTGGTACCATCAATACATATCGAACCTTTTGCAGCGATATATTTTCTTAAGTCATCTGGCACTGCAAACGTTAGTTTGATACTTTGACCTTCTTGGCTGCTGGTGACTAATTTTCCGACACCATCGACATGCCCACTAACGATATGTCCACCGAAACGATCGGTAGCCATCATAGCTTTTTCCAGATTAACCCGTGACCCGGGTTTTAACGAGCCCAGCGAAGTACAGCGTAAAGTCTCATTTGATACGTCGGCTCCAAAGCTTGAATCGGACATCTCTACAACTGTCAGACAACAGCCGCTAACTGCGATTGAGTCTCCTAGTTTTACATCAGACATGTCCAGCTTTTCAGTCTTAAGCACTAGCCTCCACTCAGACTTGATTTCCTGCAGGCTTTTAACACTTCCGATAGCTTCTATAATTCCAGTAAACATTCTTTTAACTCAATCTCACTCTGCTAACTTTAAAACAGCACTTCTATCATTAGAAGGCCCCGTATTAACTTTAACCTACTCTCTTACTATTCAGCGTCACTTTGAAGTGACCCGCTGGGGATGAAATATAATCTTAATATCGTCCCCAATTTGGCTTAACTCGCCAACTTTAAACTCTGGGGCCTGAGCCAATTGGCTCAGCTCTTTAAGCTCAAGCAATGGCTTTGACGTTGCACCTAACAGTTTAGGCGCTATGTAAACCACCAACTCATCGACTAAATTAGCGTCTATAAAAGCGCCGCACAAAATAGATCCTGCCTCTACTAACACTTCGTTGCACTCAATTTGGGCGAGCGATTCTAGCACACATTGCAAATTGACTCTTTTTTGACTTCGGGTAAGCGTCGCCGCGGTGGCAATGACCTCTACGTTGCAAGTAGCCGGAATGGATTTGCTGTACGCGTCTATTTCTGGCTCAGAAGCCACAGTAAAGACCTTTACCGGACCTACACCGTAAATTTTTGCGTTGGTAGGTGTGCGCAATTTACTGTCCAGAACAACACGGAGAGGTTGCACGCCAAGGGACTTTTGATTAAAGACTTTCTCAGATTCGGTCAAACCCAGCTCATCAATACGGACGTTCATCAATGGATCGTCTTTGAGTATCGATGCAACGCCAGTGACTATAGCGCTGACCGATGCCCGTAATCGCTGAACATCTTGGCGCGACTGCGCACTGGTGATCCATTTGCTCTCGCCGCTGGCCAGCGCAGTACGGCCATCCAAGCTCATCGCGAGTTTCACTCTTACAAAGGGCAAACCGGTTTCCATTCGTTTGAAGAAGCCTGGATTTATCGACCGGGCAGGCCCATCGAAATCGGACAGGTGTGAAACCTCAATACCCGCCGATTCAATAATAGCCACACCTTTGCCTGCCACAACAGGATTCGGGTCTAAAGATGCAATAACAACTTTGCCAACACCAGCATTAACTAAGGCCTCTGCGCAGGGTCCAGTACGACCCTGGTGAGCACAAGGCTCGAGGCTTACAAATACAGTCGCTCCTTTTACATCCAAACCACTGGCTTGGGCATTGGCAAGGGCCATAATCTCGGCATGGGCCTGCCCGGGCATTTCATGCCACCCCTGCGCAAGCTTTCCGCTTTGGCACAGAATAACGCAGCCCACTCTGGGATTCGGGGCGGTGTTGATAACGGTTTGAGCGAGATTAATTGCCTGTGCCATGTGAACTGGCCAGTCAAAAAACTCAATGTCTAGCTTGACGTTAGGTATTATCTGCATGATAAATCTGATCAGCCAAGTTCAGAGGAATATAGTCATCAGGCTCCACAAAAAAATAGAGCCCCGACCTACTATGCGGGCATTTTACAATATCTGAATCTAATCAGAGTTGTCGCGAGACAAGCGGTCAATTTCTTCACGAAATTCGTTAAGATCTTTAAACGAGCGATAAACTGAGGCAAAACGAACAAAAGCAACTTCATCTAATTGACGAAGTTCTTTCATTACTTGCTCTCCCACATCACGAGACTGTATTTCTCGCTCGCCAGTAGACCGTAAATGCGCCTTAATTCGAGTCACTGCTTCTTCAAGGTTTTCGATGCTGACCGGGCGCTTTTCGAGCGCCTTACTAAAACCGGCGAGCAATTTGTCTTCATTAAATGGTTCGCGAATCCCGCCTGCCTTAATAATTCGAGGCATTACTAATTCAGCAGACTCGTATGTTGTAAAACGCTCTTGGCAAGTAACACACTCGCGACGCCTTCGAACGTGATTGCCCTCTGTAACCAGTCTCGAATCAATAACTTTAGTATCTACTGCGCTACAAAATGGACAATGCATAAATAACCTTTCATTCAGTATAGATTGTTGCAGTTTAGCCCTATCACCAAGCCCTAGCCGAGCACTTCCATTTCCTGTTAAGAAGAAATATAGACAGGAAAATTAGCGCAAAGCTTAAGCACTTTTTCTTTTACAACGTTGATGACAGTCTCATCTTCCATGTTATCGAGAACATCACAAATCCAGTTAGTGAGATCGGTAATTTCAGCTTCCTTAAATCCACGAGTAGTGATTGCCGGCGTACCAATGCGCAATCCGCTTGTTACAAAAGGAGGGTTAGGGTCATTTGGAACCGCGTTTTTGTTCACCGTTATATTAGCGCGCCCAAGAGCTGCATCAGCCGCCTTCCCGGTTATCCCCTGACGAATCAAACTCAACAAAAAGAGATGATCATCGGTGCCACCAGAGATGATATCGTAGCCACGCTCGATAAATATTTTCGCCATGAGCTGTGCGTTTTTGACCACCTGCTGTTGGTAGATCTTAAAGTTAGGACTCATAGCCTCTTTGAAGCAAATCGCCTTGGCGGCAATAACATGCATAAGGGGACCGCCCTGGCTTTCAGGGAAAACTGCAAAGTTGAGCTTCTTCTCAAGCTCTGGGTTGGACTTCGCTAAAATGATACCTCCGCGAGGGCCGCGCAAAGTCTTGTGAGTCGTAGAGGTCGTAACGTCGGCTATGTTAACCGGACTTGGGTAAACACCTGCGGCTATCAAACCAGAAACATGGGCCATGTCCACTAAAAAGTAAGCACCAACACTGTCGGCAATATCTCTAAAACGCTGCCAGTCTATGATTCGTGAGTAAGCTGAGAAACCTGCTACGATTAATTTGGGTTTGTGTTCTTGGGCAAGCGCGTTAACTTGATCGTAGTCAATCTCACCGGTTTCAGTGATGCCATATTGCACCGCATTATAGATACGGCCAGAAAAACTTACACTAGCACCATGAGTTAAATGACCACCGTCCGCCAGACTCATACCAAGAATTGTGTCACCGGCCTTGATCAATGCCATGTAAGCCGCGGCATTTGCCTGCGAACCAGAGTGGGGCTGAACATTCGCGTAATCGGCACCGTATAGTTTTTTAACACGTTCAATGGCGAGGGTCTCCACCACGTCCACATGTTCACAACCACCGTAATAGCGCTTGCCCGGATAGCCTTCTGCATACTTATTAGTCAAAACCGAGCCTTGTGCCTCAAAAATGAGCGGACTGGCGTGATTTTCTGAGGCTATTAATTCAATGTGCTGCTCTTGCCGAGTGCGCTCAGCTTCAATAGCGGCGCTGATTTCCGGATCAAACTCAGAAATACTCATATCGGAATTAAACATCGAAGTCTCCATGGTAGTTAAGGCGTTTTGAGAAGGCCACATTCTACATGATGACAGTGCGATGAGCACCCGAAATCTAGTCACAAACAAGGGTTTTGGCCCCCAAAATGACAACAGCTATGCCATAATGACAATCTATTTTTTTAGCAAGGTTTTATGAAATGGCCCAGTTTGTTTACACCATGCATCAGGTTGGCAAAGTCGTTCCTCCCAAGCGCGAGATTCTCAAAGATATATCACTGTCTTTTTTCCCCGGCGCAAAAATTGGAGTACTTGGGCTCAACGGCTCTGGCAAATCGACTTTGCTGAGAATCATGGCTGGGCTAGATACTGAGTTTAACGGCGAAGCCAGACCCCAGCCCGATCTTAAAGTAGGCTATTTACCTCAGGAACCGGAACTCGATGAAACTACTGACGTTCGCGGCAACGTACAACAAGGCGTCAAGGAGATTATCAACCTGGTTGAGCAGTTCAACGTCATCAGTGACAAATTTGCCGAACCCATGAGCGATGATGAGATGACATCTCTGCTGGAGCAACAAGGCAACCTGCAAAATGAGATCGATGCCGTCGATGGCTGGCAGATTGAACGAACCCTTGAGCGAGCAGCAGATGCTTTGCGCCTGCCCCCATGGGACGCGGACGTCACCCTTTTATCCGGCGGGGAAAAACGCCGAGTCGCGCTATGCCGTTTATTGCTATCCAAGCCAGATATGCTTTTGCTCGACGAACCAACTAACCATTTGGACGCAGCCAGTGTGGCGTGGCTCGAGCGGTTCCTGCAAGATTACACGGGTACAGTTGTGGCAATTACCCATGATCGTTACTTCCTCGACAATGCGGCAGGCTGGATTCTGGAACTTGACCGCGGCCACGGCATCCCTTACGAGGGCAATTACACGACGTGGTTAGAGACAAAAGAAAGTCGACTGCAGACGGAGGCCAAAAAAGAAGCCGCTCACGAGCGCACAATCAAATCCGAATTAGAGTGGGTGCGCTCCAACCCCAAAGGCCGCCAGTCTAAGAGCAAGGCAAGAATCGCACGCTTCGAAGAGCTCAACTCACAAGATTTTCAGAAACGCAATGAAACTCAGGAACTGTATATCCCACCGGGACAGCGCCTAGGCGACAAGGTTCTTGAAGTAAACAGCTTAAGCAAAGCCTTCGGCGATAAAAGCTTAATAGAAGGTCTAACTTTTTCGATTCCCAAAGGCAGTATTGTTGGCATCATCGGCGGCAACGGCGCCGGCAAAACCACTTTTCTGCGAATGTTAGTGGGCACCGAGCAACCCGACAGCGGCACTATTGAACTAGGTGAAACTGTTGAGCTTGCCTATGTAGATCAAAGCCGCGATGAACTCAACGGTGATAACACCGTGTGGCAGGAAATCTCGGACGAGCAAGAACAGATTCAAGTAGGCAGATATGAAGTTTCTTCAAGAGCCTATGCTAGCCGCTTTAACTTTCGGGGCGGCGACCAGCAGAAATTCGTCAAAGACCTATCCGGCGGCGAGCGGAACAGGCTCCATATGGCCAAGCTGCTTAAGCGCGGCGGCAACGTGCTCTTACTGGATGAGCCCACTAACGACCTCGACGTGGAAACTTTACGCGCTCTGGAAGAAGGAATCTTGGCATTCCCCGGCTGCGCCATTGTCGTGTCTCACGATCGCTGGTTTTTAGACCGCATCTGCACCCACATCCTAGCTTTTGAAGGAGACAGCGAAGTGGTCTGGCATGAAGGTAACTATACGGACTATGAGACGGAACGCCGCAAAAGGCTTGGGGACGGCGCCGAACCGACTCGGGTTAAATATAAAAAACTTAGCGTTTAGCCCGTAGGACCAAAACGGGTCGGTGTTGGAGTCAGCGCTCTAGAGCTAGTGCTCGAGTATTTACTCCAACACCGACCTCTTCTTTTATCTAGGCTCTGCATTTTGCGCTTATTAAATTTCCTCAGTCATAACAGCTGAGGATTTTCACAAACCTGATTAATACACCTAAAAACTCTAACAAGTAAAACCACTAGGCGCCCTCGTCACTTGACAAAATAACCGCCAAGTCTTGAATGCTGAGAATTGCCGGCTAAGATCCAGCTATCAGCACCGTGCTTCACAAAACCACTTATTTAACAGCCCCTGATGCAGTTTTTAATAGTTCTTGCTCAATGACTTTAACTTTGAATTTCACACCTCCAGATCTGAGACTGCCGGATTTAAGCCCCAAAAAAGATAACCCCCACCCGAATCTCCAGCCTCGCCAAACTTTGCTCGACCTACCAAAGCCAATTCTCTTAAATCTTGGCGCTTTTTAACGACAATAGTCTAACTAAACTCAAGCCATTGTTTCCACATGCGTCTTTTACATGTGGTCTGTAAGCAGGCAGTTGGTCGTTTCATGGCTGCGAGAATCAATAACCTATTGTTTGCACGGCATAGCCAATAAGCCTGGCGCTAGTTTTAATTTTCTGCCACACCGAAAAACCAAGCGCTTGGCTAGAAACGGCTCACTTAGCTGCAAGCTCTGAAGCGGGCAAAGCACCAAGCCGACCCGCTTGGACAGCAACTGCCATGCTGAGCATCAGTCCACTTTCTAGGCGGTTTGCGATATAGTGCGGTTTTGCTCTATTTAATACCTGACTAAATTAGTCGGGTATTGTACAATTCAATCTCGCAGTCAAAGAATCAGCTCGACAACCCCCCACAGTTGACGGCAAATTCAAATGGAAGGGCATCACAGCCCACGATTAGAAAATACGGAGCGACTATTTATGGCGACCACAGACCAAGAGGTGAGAGAACTCATCAAGCGGGAGTACGAACACGGCTTCGTGACTGAGATCGAATCAGACACTTTTGAGCCAGGCCTAAGTGAGGACGTAATTCGCCGCCTTTCGAACCTTAAACAAGAACCCGAGTTCATGCTTGAGTGGCGACTCAAAGCATATCGCCGCTGGTTGGAAATGGAAGAACCAGAATGGGCACACGTGGACTACCCAAAAGTTAAATACAACGATATTTCTTATTATTCAGCGCCCAAACGCCCGGAAGATATGCCTCAGAGCCTGGACGAAGTCGACCCAGAGCTGCTGCGCACTTATGAAAAACTAGGCATCCCACTGCACGAACGAGCCAAATTAGCCGGTGTTGCTGTAGATGCCGTATTCGATTCTGTCTCTGTTGCCACCACGTTTAAAGAGCCTCTAGAAAAAGCTGGCGTTATCTTTTGCCCTATTTCAGAAGCCCTACAAAAATACCCTGAGCTGGTGAAGAAGTACCTAGGCAGTGTTGTTCCCGTGGCTGACAATTATTTTGCTGCGCTGAACTCAGCGGTGTTCTCAGACGGCTCCTTTGTTTATATTCCTAAAGGTGTGCGCTGCCCTTTAGAGTTATCCACCTACTTCCGCATCAACGCTGCCAACACCGGCCAGTTTGAGCGCACACTAATCATCGCCGACGAAGGAAGCTATGTTAGCTATCTCGAAGGCTGCACCGCGCCCATGCGTGATGAAAATCAACTCCACGCCGCGGTTGTAGAGCTGGTGCTTCTGGACGATGCTCAAATCAAATACTCCACAGTGCAAAACTGGTACCCAGGCGATGAAACAGGCAAAGGCGGCATCTATAACTTTGTCACCAAGCGCGCCGCCTGCAATGGCAAAAACTCCAAAGTGTCTTGGACTCAGGTCGAAACCGGCTCCGCTATCACTTGGAAGTATCCCAGCTGCATCCTTCGCGGAGACAACAGCGTGGGTGAGTTCTATTCGGTCGCACTTACCCATAACTACCAGCAAGCCGACACCGGCACAAAAATGATCCATATCGGTAAAAACACCCGCAGCACAGTGATTTCCAAGGGCATTTCCGCAGGTCGCAGCTCCAACGCTTATCGCGGCCTAGTGAAGTTCAATCCGGGAGCCGAAGGGGCTCGAAACTTCACTCAGTGTGACTCATTACTGATCGGCGATCGCTGTGGCGCTCACACGTTTCCGTACATAGAAAGCAAAAACAAGTCAGCAATCGTAGAACACGAAGCAACCACCTCAAAAGTCAGCGAGGAACAGATGTTTCTATGCCGCCAGCGCGGCATAGACCCTGAGCAAGCCGTGTCTATGATCGTCAACGGCTTCTGTAAAGAAGTGTTTAAAGAGCTTCCTATGGAGTTCGCGGTGGAAGCTGGCAAGCTACTAGAAGTCAGTCTAGAAGGCTCTGTGGGTTAATGTGTAGCCAGCCAAAATTAACTTGGAGTCTATACTTAATAGACACGTTGTTTGATTGGGCTGGCTTTAATTAAGCTGTCTATTTATGAGACCCGATTGATTAGATCAGATCTTAGCGAACTAGATTTTAGTGAGCCATATTTTTTAAACCAAATTTTATTGACCCAAATTCAAAGCTTACAAGAGAGAAACCGCAAATGCTAAGCATCAAAAACCTACACGCCTGCGTCGAGGGCAAACAGATCCTCAACGGTATCAACTTGGAAATCAAAGCCGGCGAAGTCCATGCCATCATGGGTCCCAACGGCTCCGGCAAAAGCACCCTGTCACAGGTGTTGGCAGGTAACGAGGCATTTGATGTCACTGTAGGCGAAGTTACCCTTAACGGCGACAACCTGTTGGACCTAGCTACCGAAGAACGTGCTCGGGAAGGCGTATTTTTGGCGTTTCAGTACCCAGTTGAAATTCCCGGCGTTAGTAATCTGCAATTTCTGCGTACCGCAGTTAATGCCATGCGCAAGCACCAAAGCAAAGAGGACATGAACGCAGCAGAATTCATGAAGCTGGCCAAAGAAGTTTCCAAACAGGTAGACCTTGACCCAGCGTTTCTCAAGCGCGGCGTTAACGAAGGTTTCTCCGGCGGCGAAAAGAAACGTAATGAAATCATGCAAGCGCTATTGTTGCAGCCAAAACTAGCGATTTTAGATGAAACCGATTCTGGCCTGGATATCGACGCTCTGAAAGTTGTTTCTGACGGCGTCAACGCCCTGCGCGCACCCGATCGCTGCATCATCATGATTACTCACTACCAGCGCTTGCTAGACCATATTGTTCCAGATTACGTGCATGTTCTGGCCGATGGGAAAATAATCAAATCTGGC